>NZ_JAINZY010000030.1:0-39131 GCF_019890715.1 Nocardia coffeae
GTACGAGACAATCATGACCCCACCGGCCAGTCAGGCCGCGTGACCGAAACTGTCACCTCATCCTGCAGCAGTCCCTACAGCCATCGCGTGCTCGCGGTGACCAGGACGATTACCTCGCTGAATCGGATTCTGGATGTGTTGCCTGCACTGGCCGACGATCCTCGTATCCAGGTCTCGTTCACGATCGATGAGGGGTCTGAATTCAGCGTTGGCGTAGCAGATCGCGTGCGGGCCCTCGGCGCGCGCATGATCCCCTGGTCGGACGCAACCACGACAGCATTCGATCTCGTGATCGCCGCCAGCGACAACAGCGACCTGCGCGAGCTCAAAGGGTCCGTGCTGCTGATACCTCACGGCGCCGGATACCAGAAGTACTCGCCGTACTCTGCCCCTGCAGCCGGACTCGATCGGGAACTGTCCGGGCTCGCCGCCGCGGCACTGTGGGACCGCGACCGTCCGATTCCGGCCCGTATCGGCCTGTCACACGGGAACCAGCTGACCCAATTGAATCGTGCGGCACCGGAATTGGCCGATCGAGCAGTAGTGATCGGAGACCCGTGTCTGGATCGGTTGAGCATGTTGGCCCGCGACCGTGACCGGCAGCGGCGTCTGTTGGGTCTGCGGGAGGGCCAGGCATTGGTCGTGGTGACTTCGACCTGGGGTCCTGAATCCACCATGGGCCGTTGGCCGACGCTGCCTGCCGATCTGCTGGCGCAACTCCCGTACGACGAGTTTCGTGTCGCGGCGATCCTGCACCCGAATGTTTGGGCATACCACGGCAGTTGGCAGATCGAGCACTGGTTGAAAAGGGCCCGGTCGGCGGGGCTGATCCTGATCCCACCGACGGGGCCATGGCATTCGGTCCTGGCGGCAGCCTGCTGTGTCCTGGGCGACCACGGCAGCCTGTCAGCCTATGCCGCCGGATTGCAGATTCCACTGGTGCTGGCCGCGTTCGGCGATGCCGAGGTTGCGGCTGGCACGTCGATGGCGGAACTGGGTGCGCAGATGCCCCGGTTGGACCGGGACCAACCGCTGAGCGACCAGATCCGGCGGGCGATCGTCGAGGTCGACCGCGCCCAGCTCGATCGCCTCGCCGACCAGGTCTTCGCTCGACGTGGCGAATCGCTGGCCCTGCTGCAGGGACTGATGTACAAGATGATGGCATCGACGCCATCGGCCCTCCCACCGGTTCCCGAGCCATCCCTGACCGAGCCGTTGTCGGTCCCCCGTGTCCGCGCGCTGCGCGCTGTGATCGAGTCCAACGGTGATGCGGCCACGATCCGGCGCTTGCCCGCGGCACTGTCGGATCTTGTCCGCCACGAGGATCTTGGCCATCTGGTCGTCACCGAAGGCGAACCGGACGAGCGACTTGCCCAGAACGCGGCAATCCTCGTCGCCGACCAGTATATGACCGAGACCGCGGCCCAAGAATGGGGCACGGCGACCCTGAGCCGGCTGCCGGGTTGCCGAATCGCGGCCGCGCCCGTCAGCGAGAACACAATCCACGCCATGTTGCGGGACGGTCGGCGAATCCGGGCGAGCACCAGAACCCGCGCCGGGGCACATCCCGATCCAGGCTTGCTCGCCTCGGCCCTTCACTACCGACTAGTGCGCACCCGGCCATCCAGCCTTGACCCCGTAGCGGTAACCCTGGGCACCACCGCGGTCATGGTTGAATTCGAATCAACGCAATAGCACCGAGAGGCGGCGCTGCCACCTCTCCAGTTCGGGCGAGCCACTCTCCTGGTGCAGGGCAACTACTTTCTCGACATAACGCAACTCCGCGTCACGATCCCGAAGCCGGTCGGCGACATCGGCGAGCATTTCCAGTGGCCTGGCGAACAGCATCGTCTGTCCCAGACCGGCGGCCAGGTCGATGGCATCGTGCAGGCTAGCGACGGCATCGGCGTACTCATCGAGCGCGACAAGCACCTCGGCCCGGCTGTAGGCGATCCGTGAAGCAGTGCGGAAGTCGTTGAACGGCACGAAATCTCGCGCACGATCTAACGCCGCCAAGGCCTCCTCGCTCCGCCCCAGCCGACCCAGGCACCGTCCACAGAACTGCGACTGCAACGCGACGCCGCGCCGATCACCCAGCTGTTCGTTGATCGCCAGCGACTCTTCGAAATTCGCCAGAGCAGCGCCGAAAAGCCCTTGCCTGTATTGGAATTGGCCTACGAAATCCAGCACTGACGCGAAGAGCTCAACACCCTCGGCACGAGCGAGCTCCATGGCGCGGACCAGGTCCACATCAGCCGAGTCGAAATCATCGTTCTCGATATGCCCGCGTGCCCGTTGGCACAGCATCCGCGCCTCCGCCGACACATCACCGTCCGCGTCGGCCACCGCCAGGTTCGCGAGTTCCAGCCATTCCTGCAGGTACACGGGGCTGTTGCTGTAGAACGGCCACATCGCCTGAAACAGCTGCCACACCAACCCCTTCACCCGTTGCGCCGATGCCTGCCGCGCGAGAACGAGGAGTTCACCGTGCCGCCGCGCAAACCAGCCCATCGCATCCTGCGGCGACGCAAAAGCTCTGGCACGCGACGGTATTCGCGGCTCACCCACCCGGAATCGGTCACGCACTAGAGCGAAATCGGCTGCCACCGCATCGTCCAACACAACAGCCATCGCCCGCACAGCACTAGCGTCGAGGTCAGCATCGGTCTCGTCCGCCACAGCGGCTCGCCGGGCGTGCAGCCGGACAAGATCCGGCATCACATATTCGTCGCCGACGGACTCCTCCAGCAGGCTTGCCTGCACCAGGTCTGCGATTTGAAGCTTCGCCTCATCGACGGTCTCCCCACACGCCGCGGCGATAGCGCGTTCCGACCAGCAACGGCCCGGAAGACTCCCCACAATCCGGTACAGCCGGGCCACGTCCGGTGCCAGTCTGCGATAGACAGCATCGAACAGCTCCGTCAACTTATCGCCGACCACGGTGTGCGGCCGCGTGGACGTGCCGCCGTCGAGTTCTTCCTCGAGCTCCGCGATCAACTGGCCAGCCGAAGGCCCACGACGAGAACGCAACTGGGCGGCAAGTATTCGGATCGCACTGGGCGACCCATCGACCATCGCCACGAGCTGACGAATCTGTGCAGGCTCGGCGACGACCGGACGATCGGCGCAGATCCTCATCAACAATTCGGCGCCATGTTCGGCGTTCAGACCCTCCAGGCGGCGCGGTAACGCCCCATCGGCCACCAACTCGTCGAGGTCGAGTTCACTCGCCACGATCACCAGAGCCGCGGCCGAATTAGGTACCAGCATCGACACCTGCGCAGCATCGAACACCCCGTCGAGCAACAGCAATACCCGACGACGCTCGGTGACCTCCAGATATCGCCGACACCTACCCGCGAGGTCCGCCGGTATCCAGCGCTCATCGACTCGCAGATCACCGAGAAGCCCCGCCACCACATCACCCAGGGCAACCGCACCGTCGTGCCGCAACGGCGCGAAATCAACAGTCAACGCCACATCGAACCGGTCCTGCAAGACAGCGGCGCAGCGACGCAGAACGGCGCTCTTGCCCATCCCTGACAACCCGCCGATCACAATGATCGCAGGCCCGTCCCGATCCGCAGCGGCCAGCGTGCACACCTCATCGACGAGACCCGCTCGATCGATGAAGGTCCCTGGCGGTGGCGCCACCGTCCATACCCTGACGTTCGGCGCTGTCACCTCGACATCGGGCGGCAACTCCCATGCGCGGACGAACACTCCGTGATTCGGTACCCGCGACAATGTTGTACTCCCCCAATCGAATCGATCAATCGGTAGATAGACCACGTTACGACAAGCCAAGCCCAACCAGCACGATATCGCCCGCACGTTTCGGATCGGACGCCAATCCTGGCCCGAGCGTCTCGAAAACCGGCTTCAACAGGGGCAGCCGCGGGTGTGGGTTGTCGATCCGGACACGGAGCTGGACTTGGTTCTGATGTAGGACAACGGACTACCGGAAGAGAGGTGTTGTCCGCCAAGGCAATCCCGTACACACTCGCAGCCAGGAGCCTTGCTGGCTTCGAACACGAATCTGTGGACCCCACGCATGTCACCGTCGCCAACTCGAGCCCTGCCACCAGTCTCAACTAGCCAATGGGCGTGAACCCGGATACTGACACCGGTCTCGAATCGTAACGTCAGAATCCCGCCAGCGTGGCGAACCAGCCGCTGTGAGGATCGGGAAAATGACAGTCGATGTGATGACGACTCTGCGGGCCTTCTATGCGGCAGAGGCCGCGTACCTCACCGAGGGCGCCGAGTTCGAGCAGATGGCAGTGCATTTGGCCTCCGACGTCGTTATGCACCAGGCGTCCAGCCTGCCCTACGGCGGCGAATGGCGTGGGCACGAGGGCTTCCGGAAGTTCATCGCCGCCATGGGCGAGAACTGGGACGGACTGTGGTTCGACGAGCAGCAGTTCCTCAGCGACCACAATCGCGTCGTGGTCTACAGCCGCGGCCGCCTGCGCGCACGAAGCACCGGCCGAACATTGAAAACGTCACTGCTGCAATGGATCAGCTTTCGAGACGGCTTGATCACCGAGTTTCGCCCGTACTACCACGATACTTCTGCGATGCTGGCGACACTGACCGAGTGATCGAATCCCGGGTCCTGCACGATATCCGCCACTGCCGCTGAGCGGGCGGTCTGCGCAGCGAGCAGTGGAACGGATCGCGTCAGTTGGCGGACGCCCGTTTCTGAGCCACGATGGTCGGCTGCGCGTACATCTGGCAGCTAATGGTGCTCGGGGGTGTTGCCTTGATTCGGAGGCATGATTGCCAACATCTGGCCGATGACAGCGCCGAAAGTTTCGAATGCACTGGTGATTTCCTCGACAGCCTTGGCCGGGCTGATCGACGAACCGCTGGGGGCAGGTGGTGGAGTGGTCTTGTTCGGCGGATCACCGTCGTGGACGACACGTATGCAGTCCGAACTGGCAGCGTGCGCCTGGGTGGTGAATCGTTGCCATGTGACCTGAACCGCTGGAACGGGTACGCGGAAGAATCTATCCGCGTCATCGGCGATCTTTCCGAGGTCGGTGCAGAGGTCGAGCATCTTGCGGTCGGCATCCCGGGTTCCGTCGCCGGACGATTCGAGGGTCTTGGCTATTTCGCCCTCCACGTGAGTTGTTCTGATCAGCAAATCCTTGCCACCCACCAGGTTCCACGCGACCAGTTGCATGGTCCTGGTGTGCGGAGAGATGGGTGCCACGGCCACTGTCATCACTCTCATCGGATTCGGCAGGGCTTGGGGTCGTTCATGGTGCCAGTTCGCGCCGATTGCCTGCCACCAGCCGGTCACGGCTGTCACGCCTATGGCCGCGCTGCACAGCAACACCACGCATCGGCGGCGACTCGATAGGGTCTCGGGCGAGGCCGCGCCGACGGCGAATGTGTAGGTCGCTTCAGGATTTGCGTGCGGATGAGGTCCGTGCCCGCCACGGCGGCCGCGGTCACGAACGCGGCGAGTGCGCAGTAGATGACTGCACCCGGGATCAGTTCCAGGAGTGAATCGATCGCAGTCGGGTGCCATCGGCATGAGGATGCGAGCGTGCTCAGCGGCGGTATGCAGCCGTCGAGCCAGGTCAGGACCACGATCCCGGTCATGGCGACCAGCGAAGCGGTCTGCGCGGCGATCAATGTGGTCACAATTCGGAACGGATGACGTGCTGCGCCGGTGATGAGCGCGGCGAGGGCGGCGGTGAGCGTGAGGGATGCCAGCAGCAATGTTTCGTAGATCATGTCGTATTCGCCGCGCCGAAGCTCGGGCGCCGGCGGCCGCCACGTGTGCATGTAGGCCAGGACCACGATCACCGCGCCGATTCCTGCAACGCCGCTCAGCAGTCCGGGGCGCAGGATCGAGCGGAACGGTGGCAGACTCGGCTGCGGTGCGGGCGTATCGGCTGTGGCACAGAGGATCCGGATCCACCGCGGCGTGGCCTCGCGCGAGCGGGCGAACCATGCCGCCAAGGGAATGGTCCACAGCAGCACGACCGCGATCGGAGCCAGCCACAAATCGGGCAGATTCAGCGCGGGTGCCCACAGTCTGTCCGCAAGCCAGATCTCGCCCGTGTGCCCGGCAACCGGAGCCCAGAACGTCCGGCGGAGAAAGGCGGAGTCCGTCCGCACCCCCATGAGCAGAACGGTGCCCTCACTGTCCCACCACATGAGCCAGGCCGCCAGCGCCGCGGCAGCGGGCACGAGTATCAGCGGGATCAGAGGCCGAATCGTGCGCCCGGACCACACCCGAGCCAGCAGTAGCGCGCAGCGGGTGGTCCAGACGGCGAAAACCACAGCGGCAGCGACCATCAGCAGCAGGAACACAGGCTGCCTCGGCAGCCACCGGGCAGTGGAGATATCGTCCGTGACCACTTCGCTCAGGGCCAACCCGATCCCGAGCCACACCCCTGCACCGATTCCCGAAGGTATCGCACGGGCGGTCACCATCGCGTAGGACACCGCACGGCAGAGGGCGAATCCGACCACCCCGGCGATCATGCCCGCCTCGACCAACTCGACGACCCGTGGGATCACCGACCCGCTGTAGCCGGCACCGGGCAGAAAACCCGTGATCATGTGATTACCCAGCCCGGCCGCGGCCCCGGCGAGCACCATCGACAACCCCTGAACACCGAACAGCACGCCGGGGTCTTTCAGATTCTCGTCGCGGATTTCCCTCCGCGGATGGGTGCGCCACAGCTCCGCGACGTTTCGGACTGTGCGCGCGACCCAGCCGGTCGCGGCGGCGGGCGAGGAGGATACCCAGCGGCTGCGGTCGGCTCCCCAGTCCTGCGCGGCGAGATCGGCATACAGCTCGCGACTGCGCAACACATCCGCGCGCGCCAGATAAACCACCGCAACGAGAAGGACGGCCACAACGACCTTCCAGACGACCTCCGGCGTATCGTCACGCCAGTACACCGGCTTCAGCGCCAGATAGTCGACGTAGTAGACGATGTAGGGCAGCAGAATCCCGACGAGGAACGCTCGCCACAGCGCCTCGGTCAGGTACGTGATCGTGACATCCCGATTCCTGACGTGTCCCAATTCGTGTAATACCACCGCCGAGAAACGTTGCGGCGCACTGGTCCTGACGTCCAACAGACCATTGTGCAGGCAGACGGTCGGCCGTCTGGTGCGCCCGAACACCACCGCTCCGCGAGACAACAAAGGTAGAGCGACCACGAAATCGACGCGGGACCGTGGCACCCCGGTGCTCTCGATCAGCTCGTCGAGGTGATGTTGTATTTGTTTGTCCTTGTCGACCGAAGCCAGCGAGACCATCGCGCCGCGACGCTTTTTCCACGCCGGGAGCACGAAGAACACCCCCGCTGCGGCCGCGAACACCATCGCCGTCCATACCAAGGGCAGCCAGGCGGGCGGCAACGGCTGGTGGCGGGCCGTGCATTGATCGACGAGATCCCACCTATCGATCAGTACCGCATTCGCGGCCCCGTCCTGATTCGGATCACCGCCCGCAGCGAGGACGCAGTCGTAGTCGTTCGCATGGGTGAAGCCTGCGACGATGTCGAAGGTCATCGCGATACTCGCCACGCCGATGAGCATCAGCAGCAGCCCGAACCGGGTGGTCGTTCCGGCACTGAGGAATCGGTACTCGATCGGCCTCGGCGCCGGTGTCGAGTCCACCACTACTCCTCGGTGCCGTGGTCACCTTCGTTTTCCGTCGACCGTAGATGTTCCTCGGTGGTGGTGTTGTTGTCAGAGCCGTCGGAGGTTCCGCGTTGCAATCGCTTCTCGACCGCTTCGGCGATCTCGACCGCTTGGTCGGGGTCGATCCCGCGTTGCTCGGCCAGCTCCAGCACCCAGCGGCGGACCTCCTCGAGCTGCCCCGGGGCCAGCGGCGGAGTCACCACTGAAGGTGTCGACTTGCGGAAAATCGTGCGCAGCAAGGCTTTAACACGCGCACCGATGCCATCTACTGCCGCATCCACCGCGTGCTCTGCCACCTTGTCCAACACGAGCCACACCACCGGCGTCACCAACGCCACAACCTCGTCGACACCGAAACCCAAAGGCTCGCGGGGAGGTCGCCTACGCCGCAACTGCCTGACTATCACCCGATCATCGAGTCCACCCATGCGATCAATGAGAGGAAGCTCCTCGGGTGCGACCTCCGCAACAATATCGCCAACCATCGAGCGAACCGTAACCGCCTGCAGCGCAATCGAATTGGCACTCTCTTCACTGGTCACGCGACCTACCCCCAGAACACGATTCGGAATGTCGCGTGGAGCCTATACCGCGCCCACTCGAGACACGCGGGTTCCCGTGGATTGGGTGCGCAAGGATATCGGCACGGCGCCTGCCAACAGCGGGACGGAGCCGTCCGTCATGAGAATCCGCCGCGAGCGGCATCACTGGCACGGGCACGCACTGTTGCCAAAACGCACCTCCGATATCGCCGCGTCTGTCCCGGATCGGTCGGTCTTCGCACACTGTTGGCACACCCGAAATCGTTGCTGACCAGCAATACAGCACACTTCTTGTGGTTGCCGGCTTGAACTGCGTGTCCCGGCAAACTCCCTCGGTTCGTCATCTTCTCCCGCAATGGAACTCAATCGTGGATGGCGATCACCGAGATCGGCTTGGCCGAAATCGACGTGCCTCCTGACACGACTCCTCGTTCGCAACCAAGATCGTCCGTAAGGGCGGCAGCGCCGATCGCCGATCGCGTGATCGAGCAGCTTGTCCCGCAATGCCTTACAGCCCAGTTCATTTGACTACCCTGAACAAATCAGTCAACTGCAGGGGAGCGGATGATCGAGAGGGGCTGCTGCACGGAGAGGTGTCAGACTGACACCCGATCGTGCAGCAGCCCCTTTCGGTCCGGTCGTGAGGGAGCGTTGCAGCCCGCTATCGGCTGACCGAGGTCCACCTCTGGCGCCCGGTCAGAGACCGATACTGATTCCCCGAGCTCGACTGCCGCCCGACGAACAGCGGCGATCAACAGTTCGGCCTGGTCCAAGTTCGTTGCGCGACAACAAACTCGGCTAGACGACCATGTGACCGCCTAACGTACTTCCGCTAGCTACTCTAGCGATTCTCGGTCGGACAACAGCCCTGCCACCGCTTTCTGAGCGACGGCGCGAGTACCAGTGATGAGCAAGTTAAGGATCGCATTGAGGTCAGAGTTGAAAAGGAATCCTCTAGCACCTGCCTTAACAGGGTAACCGACATCTGCTGCTGATGCGAGTACCGTCTCGGGTAGCTCGCTGGACAACTCAAACAACAATTTTGAAGTGCGGTCAGGCAAGCCAGTTGACGCATGCGGAAAAACAAGCCGCGAGTCAGACTTCACTGACAAATTTAGATTGAACAACAGAGTGGGTCCGTCGTCTGTGCCAGTTAGACAAATTCTCTTCGCAGCGGCACTTGGGTCACCGTCGGTACTTTCACCGTCAGTAATGTTCACAACAATGGGCGGAAAGCTCGAAGGGTGCTGTTCGCACCAAGCCGCGATCATGGACTCGATCGACAGGAAAGCTTCAGTCATCGGCGTATCACCATCGGCAACAGGCTCCACCCATATCGGACGTTTAGTGACGTCCATGATGTCTCCAGCTCCCCATTTAACGACCGCCTTGTGCTCTTCAACCCTTGCCGTCATCATTAACTGATTTACCGAAACAATGGAGTTGGACGCACTGACATCGCCCAATATAGGCCCGAGTTCCGCGCCATATCCAAACACGCCGATGTTGAAGTAGTCGTAAAGCCTGCCTCCTCCCCTACTGCACATTAGCGCCACGTTGTACAAGGCTTTGTTCACTATGTCCGACGCCACTTTCGCCTTCGACTGGTCAAGTCGAGGCCACACCTCACTCATGGACGACGACTGGTCGACCATCAAGAACAACATAACCGGCTGGCGGCGGCCAACCACAGCTGAGTACTGTTCCCTTACCAACCCCGGTAACGCACGCTTGAAATAGCCTCCGATCGGTGGTCGAGAAGCGGTGTCATATGCACTGATGTACCAGGATTCAGCTTCTCCGAAGCGCCCAGCCTCTCGAAGCAAGTCGCCAAGGTTAATCATGGCAGACGTGTAACCAGCGTCAACAGCCCTCCGATACCACATTTCAGCTGCCTCGAACCGCCCGGCCTCTCGAAGCAGGTCGCCAAGGTTTGCCATGGCGGCCTCACTTCCGGCATCAGCAGCCTTATGCCACCAAATTTCAGATTCCTGGAAATGGCCAGACCTTCGGAACAATTCACCAAGATTGATCATTGCAGCCACATATCCGGCGTCAGCGGATTTATGCCACCAGATTTCCGCTCTTTGTTGATCTCCCCGCTTATCGTAAATGTTTCCGACATTGAACATGGCAACCGATCGCTGGACACTTCGTGCCGCAAGCGCGTCAATCAATGTGATTGCATTCTGATCAGCGTCTTCGCTGCGTCCGAAAAGGTTAGAGTCGTCAACAAGGGCCTCACCCAATTTAAAACCCGATCGACCGGACAGGCTCACGTCAGGATAGGATGTAACAGCAGCCAGTTGCTCGACTGGATCGGTGGCAGTCGATTCAAGATGGATTTGTATTGCATCATCCAGTAATGCGTGGGCAGTAGTGCTCAGCGCTCCCAAGTCGCCGCGCCTGTGCATGTATGGGTCCGGTCGCAGGGTCGCCACTATGACGGTGCGGCCTGACCTAGCTGTGCGCAATCGGGTCAATGTACGTGTCGAGAATGCCTGCGCCCCAGTGAGGTACCGGTCCAAGTCGTCGAGCCAGACGACCATCGCTTCGTCGCCCATGAGACATGACGGATCCTGCAGGATCGTGTGCAGCATCGCGTGATTCGGCACAAAAACTCGGGCACTTGGAAGCTCACGACGGACCGCTTCGAAGAGGGAACGAGTCTTACCTGCCAAGGAAGGCCCGATCACCACAACCATCGCCGACTCGACCAACGCAGCGGACAGTCGGGCGTCAACCTCACTGCGCGGTACGTACGGATCGGTATCGGGCCCGTGGTGCCCGGCCCATCCAAATCTGGTTGGGACCGCGCCCAGTTGATAGGGATCTAGCTCAGCTACGGTCGGAAGGTCTCCATTCGTGTCGATAAGGACGGCGATCTCGGCCCATTCTGTACGCCGCGCATTTGAGCTGTTTTCCGGGCCGCTAGGGGCAATATCGAGCTCGTTGCTGTCGACAGCCGCTTTGAGCCGGTCGAGGCCTGCGTCCACGTCAAACTCATAGGCAGCTTTTAGCCGGTCGAGGCCGATATCCACGTCGAACTGGTACGCGGGGTCGTTGTCTGCGAGGTAGCCGTCCAACTCCCGGAACAGTCGTCGCAATCTCTCGCTGGGTTCCTGCGAGCTCATATGT
This sequence comes from Nocardia coffeae, assembly GCF_019890715.1. Lineage (NCBI taxonomy): Bacteria > Bacillati > Actinomycetota > Actinomycetes > Mycobacteriales > Nocardiaceae > Nocardia > Nocardia coffeae. The sequence goes on from NZ_JAINZY010000030.1 coordinate 11,358, forward strand.
CACCCCCTCTCTCCCAAGCGCGCTGTTGCGTCAGCGCCGCCTGTATTTTCCTCCTGGCTCGGGACCGATGAGTGGTTACCGCGGGGACGCTTGTGTTCAGTGCATTCGCGATCGCCTCAGCCGACAGTCCCATCTCCCAACTCATCAGCGCCACTCGATATTCCATGCGCGTCAGATCGCGAGTTAGTGACTCCCAAAATCGCTTGAGCTGACCATCCTCCGCGATCCGGTCCGAACGGGTCGTACCACTGGTAGGTACGGCCGCGAGTTCTTCGCGCGGCTGATCGAATCCTTCCAGTTCCCCGCACAGAGTCTCCCGAGTCCTGGAGACGTCGCGCCAGTAGTCGATCACCCGGCGATGGGTGATCGTCATGATCATCGCTTCCTGATGGTCGTCGGTTTTATCCTGAAAATCAGCTATGTACTTCTTACAGACTGCCAGAAAGACCTGCTGCACAACGTCTTTGGCTTGGTCGATGTCGCCGTCGAGTCCTCGAACAGCGCAGCGGTAAACCTTCTCGGCGTGCTGCCGGAACAACGCCTCGACCTGCTTCGACCAGGGCAGCGATTCCCACGCGCTCACTGGATTTCCCCCTCCTGGTCAGGCATCGCGGGTACGTTTGGCTCGAACGGGTCCGAGTCGACCTCGATGGAGTATGCGGACGCGCGCCACCATCGGCCTTCATCGATGATCCGGATAACAGTACCGTTGCCGGGCTTCGACTCACGCAGAACCATCTGAGTCATAAAGTGCCGCTGCAAATCTCGCACCCGCCCAACAAGGAGACGGGTCATACCCGAAACCATCAGCACTAGCAGTACTACCCACAGCCCCGGCCCGGTCCCGGTGAACTGCAGGATCTCCACGATCTGTGGCATGGACATCACACCATGTACTCGCGGCATCGTCCCCAACCTCGAGATACGCAGGTAGGGCTGGGTGCCGGGTTACTGCGAGGCGTTCTGTAGAACCAGTTGCCTCCGTTCGGTCACGCGAAAACCGCGCACCCGGTCCCTGCACGCCGCGATGCCTCGATGCGGATAGGAGGAGTCCGTCGCACTTGGCGATGCCCGGCGGTGGGCGATCCTGCCAGGCAGGGACTGTGACATAGGACGGGACACCTCTGGGCGGGCATGTGTCCCACGCCATAGTTCGCTGCGTAAACTGTAACTATTGGCTGCCTGATCCGGACAACCGAAACCCACTTCTCCGGCAGGGCGATGGGCAGAGCCAAGCCGACACTCATGGAAGGGACTCTGTCCTCGCTCATCTCAGTGTGATTGCTTGTGCGGGACGAGGCCGCGGAGCTTTTCGGTGGTGCGTTGTGGGCGTGTGTGGCCGGCGCGCTGCCACCAGGTGGTGGCTTCGGTGAGTTTGCCGCGGTAGCGCAGGCGGACGGCCAGGTTGTGCATGGCGTCGGGGTGGCCCGCGTCGGCGGCGTGCCGGTACCAGGTGAGGGCTTCGTCGTAGCGTCGGGATTTGTCGAGCAGGAGGGCGAGGTTGTGCATGGCGTCGGTGTCGCCGGCCTCGGCGGCGCGTTGGCACCAGTACTCGGCCTCGGTGTCTTCGCGGGCTCGGTGCAGTAGGTCCGCGAGGTTGCCCATGGCGGTGGTGTTTCCGCGGTGGGCGGCTTCGAGGTAGAGGGGGTGTGCTGCGCGGAGTTTTCCCTGGGTGTATAGCAGGTGGGCGAGGTTGTTCATCGCGCCGGGGTGTCCTTGCGATGCGGCAGTGCGCCAGGCTTTTTCGGCTTCGGTGAGGTCGCCTTGTTCGGCGGCATGCTGGCCGTCTGTGAAGATCTGCTCGGTGGTGTGATCCGGGGTGGCGAGTGGGTCGATGACCAGCGGGGTCACGGTGTTGTTGGGTGTGGGCCGGTGGCCGGGTGGGTTGAACAGGCGCAGGTTGCCGGTGATGTTGACGCTGCGCCGCACAGGGCGGGGATGGCCGTTGCGGTGCAGGATCTGGTCGATGTTTCCGTAGAGCTGGTCGAGTGTGAGGCCGGTGCGGCTGGTGGCGGCGGTCAGCAGGGCGTCGGTGAACGCGGTGTGGCGGTGTCCTTCGGGTGCGACGGAGGTTTCGTTGCGGGGCGAGGAAGCGATGATGTAGGTGCCGTTGATGTCGATTTGGCCGTCGACGACGGTGTCGGGGGCGCTCATGGCTTCGAATGCTCGTCCGGAGAAGCAGCAGTCCAGGATCAGGATGCGGGCGCGGGCGCGGGCTGTGGCGAGTTCGTCGCGCAGCGTGGCGAACGGGATCGAACTCCACTTGAGGTGCTTAGGGTCGGTGCCGGTCAGGGACAAGTGTAGTCGCCCGGGCTTGTCGAGCTGGCCATGTCCGGCGTAGTACACCAGCAAAACGTCGTCGGCTTGGTTGGCGGCGTGTGCGAGGAGTGCACCGACCTGGGCGGGGCTTTCGGGATCGACGAGTGTGGTGCAGTACTCATTGGGGAGTGCTGCACCGGTTGGTGCGGTGAGCAGTCGCTCGAGGTCGTGGATGTTGTTGGCGGCGGCGGGAATATCGGTAAGGCCGGGGTGGGTATATCGGCTCACCCCGATCAGGGCGGCGCGCCACCCGCTGCGGTTCGGTGCGGGGGTCACTGGGGTTTGTTCGCCTGGTCGAGCAGTGTTTGGAGCGCCTGGGTGATTTCGGGGGTTTTGACGCGTTTGGCGTCGAGGGTGAGTTCGGTGTGGTCGAGGGTGAGGGTGACCGCTATGTCGGAGCGCCGGTGGGTGAACCATGTGCTCAGCGACTGGATCAGTGCGGGCGCGATTCCTCGCGCACCGAGGGCGACGACGAGTGCATCGGCAAGGTCGCCCATCTGGCCGGGGCGAATCGGCGTTGTCGGCATGTCGACCCGGCCGCGCAACTCGTCGTCGTCGTTGAACCACTCGAGCAGCCCGAACAGCTCGTCGGCGCTGCCGTCGGTGCGGATCATCAACTGGCCCTGGTGATCTGTCATGCCCTACATCCTTGTCTCGTGACTCACTGCTGGTTGGTGTGCCGCGCCGCGGCGAGGCTGCGGCGGTAGTCCTCGGCTTCGGGGAACTCGGTGAATGCCAACAGTTCTCCGGCGAGTTCTTGGAGGTGTTCGCGCACCTCTGCGGGGCTGGCGCGGAAGAATTCGCGGCGGGAGTTGACCAAGTTGACCCGCTTGTGCGCCAGGCGGCGATGCAGTTCTTCTTCGATACCGGCGGCATCGAGAGCGAAATGCATAGCGTGCACGTCGTACTTGAACGGTACCGACGAGTTGTTCAGATCACTGATGCGCCCGTCCGGGTCTAGTCGGCGAGTCATACCGATCTGGACCATGTCCTCGCCGAACGCACCGATATTCGAGACGACATACACGTGGCCAACGCGCAGGTTGCCCGCCCGGTCCGCGAGCGCGGTTCGTTTCTGTTCCAGGTCCGCAAGTTTGTCCTGCAGATCGCGCCCCTGCGGGGAGTCGGGGTTGCCTGTGGCTTCGAGCGCGGCGAAGGCGGAGGCGTACTGCTGATGCTGTTTCTCGAGTTTCTGTTGTTCGCGTTCGATCTCCTGCTGGGCCTTGTGCTCCTCCCGTAGCCGGTCGCGTTCGTCGCGTTCGGCCTCTTTCTGGCGGGCGAGCTTCTCCAGGTAGTCGGCGGTCAATTCCAGCTCACGGCGTCGGAGTTGGTGATACCACGGCGTGATGCGCATCTTCATGGTGTCGCCGAGTCGTTCGATGGTCGTTGCCAATCGGTCGAGGCGTTGCAGCGCTGTGTCGATTTTGTACGGTTTGAGGCTCCGAACGAGGTTGTCAGCCTCGGTGTTGTAGGCACGCAGCATCAGCTTCGAGTACTCGCGCATCATCTTGCGGCCCTGGGCAACCGAGCCGCTGACCTCCCAGCTTTGCGATGCTTCGATCGCGCCGCCGTCGCGGGCCGCGGCATACTTGATTTCGCCTTGGAGCTGATCGAGCGCAGCCCGGTAGGCGACCACGTCCGACAGCGGATGCCGGTATCGGTAGATACCAACCTCCTGCAGCACCTGCTCCTCTTGGGTGTTGATAACCTCCCTGCGCACACTCTCCAGGCGCGCCTGCTCCGCGGTGACCTGGGCAGCGAGTTGCTCGTGGTACCGCTGGAGCTCGGCAACCTCGAGACCACCGAAGCCGGCCAGCTCGGCGCGAAGCCGTTGAATCTCGGCTAAAGCCTCGGCCAGATCCTGAGATTGGCGTTTCGCATAGCCGCGAGTGCCGAACATCGGCACCTTCGCGGACACGGGCGCACTCGGCGGAGCCTGCCTCGGCACGTCAGCCACCGAGGCGGGTACCGGGTCGCCGGTCCAGTCGACGCCGTTCCAGTATCTAAGAAAGCCTGGATTCTGCGGGTCGGGATACCAATTCGCGGGCGCGCTGCTCATGATCTACCCCCTTACTGCAATCGCCTCCTTCGAGGATGCCATCAACTACTCGCCTCTGTCGGCGATTCACATCCCTATCTGCCGCAGCGCCGACCCGAATCTCCCTACGGTTCAGAGGATCTGAGTGTCAAACATCTCCGTCAGATCTACACTTCAATTGCGGCACAGAGCGATACGGCAGGACTCAGCGCCGTCAACCACCGCGTCCGACCCGATCACGGTGTGGCCGAACCAGACACACGCCCATCCACGCGTTTGACGGCACACGCGCTGCCGCACCTGAGGAGCTAGATCCAACCGGGCACTGATGTCAGTACTGCCAGATACCGTGGGAGCGAGACTAATTCGCGCCGTGGAAAGAGGCGACATAGCGAGGAGGGGTGCTTAGTGACCGAACAGTCGATCCCAGAGCTTGCCGACCTGTGGGGAGTACGAGATTGCACTCTCGCGGCCAAGCGGTTCGCTCAGCCAGGTTGGTCATACGAAGAGACCCTCCTGTTGCCGTGTCCGAACGGGCATACGACCGTCCATGTTGCACGGAAGCCGTTCGAACACAAGGGGAAACAGCTCCGCTACGTCGCCCTGATCTGCCTCGACTGCGCTCATGCTTACGAGATGCGTGACGTCGGCGTCACGTCCTACTCCGAACTGCGGAATGCATCCTCCGGCCGCGGGCCCAGGCCGCAGAACGTGAATTCCACCCGCACTGCAACCACCTCGCCACGCCCATCGCGGATGAAGTACGAGCCGACTCCCGAACAGCACGCGGTGATCGAGGCAGCCGGGGCTGGAAAGCATCTCGTCGTCCAAGCCGGTGCCGGCGCGGGCAAGACCAGCACCCTGGAGATGGTGGGGCACGCGCTTGCCGGTCGGAAAGTCGCCTATATCGCTTACAACCGGGTCACCAAGGACGAGGCTAAGCGCCGATTCCCACCCCACGTCCACTGCGCTACCGCACACGGGTTAGCCAAAAGCCATCGGCAGCGCTACCAACATCGACTCAACAACGCGCAGCGGCAGCGGGCCGAAGAACAGGCCCAAATCCTCGGCATCAGCCAAGGAATCGGGCTCACGAAGACCGTCTTGTTCCCCCGGGACCTGGCACGGATGGCCATGGAAGCGGTCACCCGCTACTGCCACTCCGACGACCCCGAAATCGGGCATCAGCACCTCCCGGAGCAGGTCGGCATCACCGACGACGAGCTCATCTATCTCGCAGAGGCAGTACTGCCATACGCGCGGCACGCATGGACAGACATCCGAAACATCGACGGCCAGTTGAAATTCGAGCATGACCACTATTTCAAGATGTGGGCCCTGTCCAATCCGCGCCTGCCCTACGACGTCATCATGCTCGACGAGGCACAAGACACCAACCCAGCATTAGCAGGAGTCGTCGCGACCCAAAGTTCCCAGCAGATTCTGGTGGGCGACTCCAACCAACAGCTGTACTCCTGGCGGGGCGCAGTAGACGCCCTGGAGAACTGGCACGCCGACGAACGCCTCACCCTGCGCCAATCCTGGCGGTTCGGTGAAGCTATCGCCGACGAAGCTAACTTCTGGCTCCGCCTCATCGGTACCGACCTGCAGATTCTCGGCAATCCCGGCCTCGACTCATCCGTCGGGCATGTCCATCGCCCGCACGCCATCTTGTGTCGGACCAATGCCGAGGCCGTCAAGCAGGTGATGGACGTTCTGAACAACGGGCGCAAGCCCGCCCTAGTCGGTGGTGGCGACGCGATCAAACGCCTGGCCGAAGCAGCACAGCAACTCAAGCGCGGCAAGCAGCCCAGCCACCGGGAGCTATTCGCGTTTCGCACATGGAGCGAGCTGCAGGACTACGTCGACAACGACCACGGCGGACGCGATCTTCGGCCCCTCGTCGACCTCATCGACGAACACGGCGTCGAGACGATTCTCGATACCGTCGACCGTCTCGCTGACACCGAGGACGACGCGGACGTCGTCATCTCCACAGCACACAAAAGCAAAGGGCGAGAATGGGATACGGTCACAATCGCCGAGGACTTCCCCGAACCCGCCCCAGACAACAACGGCAATCCCGGGCCCATCCCGCCAGCCGACGCCATGCTTGCCTACGTCGCTATCACCCGCGCCAGGCAACGACTTGATCCCGCGGGCCTGGACTGGATCTTCGACTACCTCAAACAACTCAATCGGACTGCCAGTGGCCAACAGGGCCGGACAGCACCATCGCATTCAGGCGACAGCGCCACGACGTCGCTGCGGTTCAATAGACCGGTAGTCGCCGAAATCCTGATCGGGGCTGCCTATACGAGCCCCACCGACGTTGAGCCGGGCGCGCGCGATCTAGCGGCGCACGTGGAGCGGTACGCCGGGCCGGTCGTCGACCGCATCTCAGTGCCCGATCTATCGGGGAACACAGGCGGCTACAGCATCCTGGTCTGCAACCACCGCACCACTGAACTGCTCACCCTCGTCACCACCGGCCTGCGGTTCGCCTTACCAGCGCCCGATACCGAAGTCGCACTGTCGGTCTCCCCTGAGCAAGGCCACCTCGGTCGCGAGTTGCTCGACACGATTGCGGTGTCCTTGCTCGTTGATGCCAGTGCCCCTGAGCTCGGGGACTGGTTTATCAGCCGCACATCGTTGCTCGACAGCGCCGAGGTTCGCGGCGTGCTCCTCTCCCACCATCCCTACTTCGGATCCGGATTCACCAACGTTCGCGATACCTCGAGCAACCCGATCATCAACCTGTGGACCCTGCTACCCCTCATCGGGACTGAAGCAGAACAAGCCAAACGGTTCGGATCCGATGTCCTGCTGGAGCACTGGCAGCGCAAGTGGACGAATATTGCCGATCTGACGCGTAATCGAGTGCGATAGCTAGGTGTCTATTGCCTGTAGGTTCCATAGCGCGACCTTGAGTAGAAACGCGACACGACGTGCGCCAGCTGACCACGGCGGAGCCGGTCTGGCCACGCACTCGTGTTGACGAAACGAGTCCGCACACAACAGATGTCGACGAGCAGCTCAAGTAGCCGTACCCTGTCGGTACGGACCGCACCGCACACACAACTCAGCTCTCGTACTCACTCGGCGATACATACCCATACTGATACTTCAGCCGATTCAGGCTCCTTGAATTCACCTCAGCCGAACCCCAAATCTCTTCGAATAGCGCGGCCCGTCACAGCCTTCCGGCCATTGCCGGAAGGCTTGCCGTCCTATTCGACAGGGGTGTTTCGAGGTGGGTTCCTCCAACCAGCTCATGGTCGCGCTCGATCTCGCGTGTGGCCAATATGTCTGCGTGCCAACGGATCCTGCCGATCCGCGTACGCAAGAACTCCGAGACAAGAGCATCGCAGGTGACCGGTCGCTGGTGTGCGCTCTCTGCTACGCCGAACGTGGTTGCAGTGTTCCGGTCGTCGTCAGATCCCACGTGGGCGGCCAACGCCGGCCCCACTTCGCCCACCCATCAGGCTGGGCACCGCCCGCCGGTCGGCACAACCCCGAAACCATATGGCACCTGACCAGCAAAACGATGCTCGCGACATGGGCGCGAACACAGCCCAGCGTGATCGACGCCCGCACCGAGGTGTGGCTGCCCAACCACGAACGCCGCGCCGATGTTCGCATCGTGTTCGCCGACGAGCGCGAGGTCGCCATCGAGGTGCAGGGCTGCCCCCTGACCGATACGGAATGGATCAACCGGCACCACGACTACCAACACAACGGCGTCGTCGATATCTGGCTATGGCACCCTGCCAGCCAACCGCACCGGATCGTCCTCAGCGACCCCGACCACCAACAGCAACTGTGGTCCTTCGACCCCGACCAGCGATCCGTCACCCTCATGGTTGGCGCACCACACCGGCCCCTGTGGCCCACGCCACCAGACCAGGACGACATCGTTCACCGAGTTCCGCACCTGCCGCCGTGTATGCACGACGCGCTGATACCCCATCAGTACTCACTGGATGACCTCACTCTGACCCCGCACGGCATCGCGATCCCCGCAGCCCTGCAAGACTCACTGGCCGCGGAACTCACGCGAATACAACAGAACCCGAACACTCAAACTCCGGCAGCAAGATCACAACCGAAGTGAACGTGCCATCCCGCCACGCACACGCCCTACCGGATCCGCCCGGTCCGCCGCGAAGGCCGCCGCTCCTGCCCCATCTCGCCCCGCCATCGACGCGCAAGCACTCGCGCATCTGAATTGGCTTGAACTCCAAAACCATTTCATGGAGGTTGGCCACGTCCCCGCGTACCAAGACGCACCACGTCTCCGACTGCCGAGCACGAAACATCAACTTGTGCAATGCATCAACTGCGGACACGTACTCTCGCCGCACACCACCCCGACCGATATCCCCACCTGCGCACCGCACCCCATCACGTCGCGCGACCACCCTCGGTCACCGCAGGCACCACAACAGCCGGTCCACATCCATCGCACACCAACATCATCAACCTCCCAACTGCCTGCACCGCCCGAAACGCCTAGCCCAAACCGATCTACCACAAGTCGCCGGACTCCCAGCCCAGACCAACTTTCCCTCTTCTGACCGAACTCCACGCAGCCTGCTCTTGCAGCACCCAACGGCTCCCCCCTGAACACGGTGCGAAACGAGCACGACAACTGCTCGCCCAGCTGCGACTATTTCTCGGTGAACGATGAAAGGCCGAGTTGGAATGCACTGCGGCAGCGACTCACCGGGGCGGACTCGAGTCCAGCCGTATCTGCTGCGGTCGGACAAGCGATTGATCGAGTGGAACGCGTGCTCGGTCCGACCTGGCCGGAGCGTCAGTTCGAGCGCATGGGCTGGTGGCCGCCCGAGTTCAACATGCTCATGTTCCATACCGCGGCACTTCCACAATTCCTGGCGCTGGTGTTGCGGTTGGAAGCCGCAGCGAAGGAGCCAACGTTCGCGTCAGTGCTACGGGGGCTCAAGAGAGGTGTCACCCCCGCGGACTGGCGACATGCCCTCCTGCAGCTCGAAGTTGCTCGCGCCCTCGGGAGTCCCGATTGGGCCATCACGTTCGAGCCGGAGATCAAGGGCAGCCGAAGCAAAGCTGATGTGATGGTTGCACCTTCGACAGGAGCAGCGTTCCTAGTGGAAATCACCTCTCTTGCTCGCGCCGATGTCGACCAAGTATGGGAGAAGTCCAACCATGAGGTTTGGCAAGCAGTGACCGCACTCGAACTTCGCCACAACGTATGCATAGCGGCGGAACTGATCGACCACGACGACAGGACCGAAATTGCGGCTTGGCTCGATGCCATCGAAACAGCGGCAGCCAGCAGCGAACACGAAGTTCAGTGTGTCGAGTCGCCGACAGGGCGAGCAGAGGTCCGCCGAGCAGGTTCCGCGATGGCGAAAAGCTCATTCGTCGGTGCGATCGCGGCACGAGACGGCTGGCGGCGTCTCGGCCGAGCCCTCCAGGGGAAGGCCCGCCAAAGTGCAGGGCCGCTGCCGGTCTGGCTGCGTGTCGACGCACTTGACGGCTTCTTCCAATTCACGGAGTTCGCCACGCTGGACTGGACCGAGCGCGTCGAACGAGTCGCGGCCAACCTCCGCGAAGACCTCGCCGGTTCCAGCCACTTGGCAGGAGTCGTCCTCTCCTCCGGCCCGGCCGTAGCATTCGGCGCGACAAACCCGAAAGCTGAGAACCAGGCGACACACTCGACAAGCGGACACGGACTGCGGCGCCTCGTCAGTGCACACACCGTCCGCGAGACGGTCGTGGTTGCGCTACGCGACGACGCGACCGAGCAGCAGGAGCGGTGGGTTGCCGCCTATGTAACAGAGCCCGACTGGCTCCCGAAAGACCTTTCCGACCACGGGCTTCCACAACTCGTGACACTCCCGGTTGGCTAAGGGCACTCTGCGGTGCGCGTGCCCAGATCCGCCAACAGCGGGCCTGACAGGACCTGAATATCGGGTCAGCAGATCTCTGAGCCACCCGCGCTCCGTCGATCACGATTCGACCACTCGTGGCATCCGACATGCGTTGACCATCACATCACGATCCATACGGGTGAGCCTGTTTTCCGGCCTCACCTATACGGCCAGTACCGGTACTGTGCTCGTTCGCCGCGTTTTTTCGGGACACGGTGACCGAACCGGCCCACCACGTCCTCCCACAACGCCCCCGAGATGACCGGTTCGACCACATAGCCCGAACGCTTGAAGGGCTTTCCCTCGGCTGTCACTGCGGATACGGTCTCAGCGCTGCCGGGCACGATCTTGAACAAGCCTCGGGTGACCCCGCGGTACAGCGCCACCATATGCTCGACACCCCGCTTTTCTACACTCGCCGGCTGAAGAGTCCACCAGCAACAGACCGACTGCCCCAGGACCACGATCTCGTGTTGAAGCCGCTGAGAATCAGCCCACTCGGGCTTGAAACCGAAGCCGACACGGGTGCCACCGCCGGGGAGCCGTTCGGTACCGTCGACCCAGGTGCCGAGGGTCACCAACAGCAGCGGCGTGCGGGTGGTGAGGTCCGGTGCGCGAAAGTCTCTTTCGATGTCACGCAACCGCGCGATGCCGAACTCAGCGTTCGAGCCACGCACCTTGTTGGTCAAAGGCGTACCGGCCACGAGAGGCGTGCGTGCGGTCCTGTCGAGCGAAGGCGCGATCGAGAAGGTACTGAGCAGATCGATGACGGTCGCTTCGACGGCGCTGTACTCGGCAACGGTCAGGCCCCGCCGCAAGATCCACACATCCACTTCATGACCCGCCTGCTCAATCTCGCTGATACGGGCCAACTTCCGGTCGCGCTCCTCCGAGCCCTCGTCCTCGGCCCAGTTCGCGGCATCCAAACCATGCTGCAGCACACGGCTCTCGGTGCCCTTACCGATGTAGAACGGGACACCGTCTCGTGGATCGACCAGGGCGTACACGTACCGCTGCAGATGCCCGGCGATCTCACTCCTCAAACGATCTCCCACAGCAATCTCCCCTCAACGACGTGTTTGCACCGACCAGCACCGTGCATGTCCCTGCCACGAAACCTCCCGTTACAACTGAGCCCCCCAGAGGTCAGAATTTCGTTGAGTCACCACCCGATGAGACCCTCACGCGCAGTGCTGTATTGCCAGCCAAGAGCTGAGCTGCATGTGCGCGCACCATGCCCGATGCACCGATACATCCTCCAGTCCCCGCCTGGTCATCTGGCCGGACGACCGCACGGGCCGAAAACGATTGCAGCACAACCCATGAGGTGCAGCGACTGCGCCAGAATCACCTGGGCAGCCGTCGCGGCTAGTCAAGACAGGGCTGATTGGGGATCGCGTGAGCTGTTGAGCATTACCTGGCAACGGCTTTCGATTCGACGCATAATCCTGATATTGGATGTGTGGGGGTGCGATGACCGCAGGCGAGGATGGGCAGTTCGGTCGCGGCCAGGGTGGTACCCGGTCGGACTTGTCCGGCAGTGCCGCAGATGTGGTGCAGGCCAGGGACATTGCCGGTGGAGTCCACTTCCACTCCCCTAGCCGCGACCGCCCGGCCGGTGAGAGTGTTCCTGTTCCCGCACAGCTCCCGGCCGCGGTGCACGGATTCGTCAACCGCGTCGCCGACCTCGACCGCCTCGACAGTGTGCTCGAACAAAAGGCCGGTAGTCCGGGGGCGGGACGAGTGTGTGTGCTGATCGGCACAGCGGGAGTGGGAAAGACCTCCCTCGCGGTGCACTGGGGGCATCGAGTCCGCGACCGGTTCCCCGACGGCCAGTTGTACGTCAACCTGCGCGGCTATGACACCGGCGAACCGATCACCCCCGGCCAAGCCCTGGAACGATTCCTCCTCGCCCTCGGTGTCGCACCCGGGTCGTTGCCACTGGATTTGGAGACGCGGGCCGCTTTGTTCCGTACCCTGCTCGCGCAGCGTCGGACGCTGATCGTGCTGGACAACGCCGCCACCGTGAAACAGGTGCGACCGTTACTGCCCGGTGCGGGGCGATGTCTGGTGCTCATCACCAGCCGCTCGCGTCTGTCGAGTTTGGTCGCCCGTGACGGCGCCCATCGCGTGCACCTGCAGCTGTTCGACGAACCCGCCGCGATCGAGCTGCTCGCCGGCACCGTGGCCGGGTACCGCCGCGGCGACAGCGAACACGACATCGCCGAACTCGCCCGCCTGTGCGCCCGGCTACCGCTGGCTCTGCGGGTGGCGGCCGAACGTGCCGCGGTACGCCCGCACATGCCGATGAGCGAGCTGATCGAGAACCTCCACGACGAATCGCGCCTGTGGTCCGCACTCTCGGCCGAGGACGGCGAGGAAGCCGACGCGGTACGCACCGTGTTCGCCTGGTCTTACCGGGCATTGCCACCCGAAGCTGCCCGCCTGTTCCGGCTCCTGGGACTACATCCAGGCCCGGAATTCTCCACCCACGCCGCCGCAGCCCTCACCGCACGATCAGTACGTGACACCAGCAACCTGCTCGACGTACTCGTGGGAGTGCACCTGCTCGAACAGATCGGGCGTGATCGCTACCAATTCCACGACCTACTACGCGCCTACGCCACAGACCGGGTCCGCCACCAAGACACCGCCCAGGACCGCCACGCCGCAATCACACGTGTGCTGGCCTGGTACATGCACACCCTCGACAACTGGGAGAAAGAGTTTCCGATTCCCGAAACCGAATCGACTGTGCGGCACATCGCCTCAGCCGAACCGCCTCCCGATATCGAGCCTCTGACGTTCGCCGACCCCGACACTTCCCTCGCGTGGTTCGACATCGAACGCGCAAATCTGACCGCCTGCGTGCGCGTGGCGGTCGAGACCGGCAACGACCGGATCGCATGGCGGATACCGGCTTTCCTCGCCCGGCCCTACAGCGCGTTCAACACCTTCGACGACTGGTTCTCCACCACCGAGCTAGGGCTTGAGGCCGCGCGACGACTCAACGACACTGTCGCACAAGCGATTCTGCTGGAATCGCTGACCATGGCGTACCGGCAAGTCCACCACCTGGACAAAGCCGAGGCCACAGGCCGCGAGGCACTCGCACTGTATCGGCGAACCGGCCACCCACGAGGGGAAGCGATCATCTTGAATCTCCTGGCACTGATCAACGGTCTCGCGCGGCGCCCCGACCTCGCCCACGCCTACCTTCAGGAAGCCGAAACACTTAGCAGCGCAAACAATTACAGGGACCTTCTCGCGGTAGTCACTACGAACCGCTCCTGGGTCTACCTGTCCGCCGACCAGCATCAGGAAGCATACGATCATGCCATTTCCACTCTCGACATGATCCGCTCGCACGAATCCGCCCCGTCCGAATACGCACATCTGGTCAATCTCATGCGCGCCGCCCACGGACTCGGTCACTTCGACGAGGCTGCCCACTGGGCCCAAACAGCGCTTCCGATGGCGAGGACGAAACTCTGGGAAGGCTACATCCTCATCGCTTACGGCAATATCCAACGAGACCGCGGAGATCTGAACTCGGCACTAGCCACCTACCAGCGATCAGCAGTCATCCACCGCCAACTCGGCGACCGAAACCGAGAAGCAGAAACACTCGACGCCACCGGAACCGCCTACATGCTCCTCGGCCAGCCCGAGCAAGCGGTCCGCTGCCATTTCGAAGCGATCGAACTGTACCGAAGCGTCGACAGCACATGGGGTATGGCCGTTGCCCTCGATCATCTCGCTCGAGCCTCGACAGATCTCCACACACACGCCGACGCGACACGTTATTGGCACGAAGCGCTGACATTGATCAGCGAATTCGACGACCCTGGAGCGACAGCATTACGCGACTCCATCGGAGTGTCTCTGCAACAAGCCGCACTAGCGAAACGACCTCCGCCCCAACAAGATCCCGCCTGAACTTGTAGCGCAGGCCAGGTCAGTTTCGACAGGGAACCACGGCACCGCGCAGGAAGACGTACGGCCACTTCTCCTCCCCGATCTGTTGCTCGGACCATCACCACAGTCGCCGGGGAGTTCCTCAGAAGTTGTGTCCGCCTTGTATGTTGCGGCCCTGCACGGCATTTCCGGACATAGCTCCCGAAATGTCTTTGGCGACAGCATTATCCCAGGAATAGCCAGTGCCGGATATCTGCGCCCACTCGGTACGCAATCGAGCTTTGAACTCGGCGTCATCGGTTTCAGCCTGTTCTAAGACTTCGGCCAAGCGTGAGATCTGCTGGGCGCCCTCGTCGGCGCCGCCGCGGCCTGGAGTGTGACGGTGTCGCGCCGACTCGCCGCGAACTTCGTGCGGACCAGGTCATATGAAGCACCGGCTGCCTTGCCGGGCCCACAAGTTTGCGATGAGGATTAGAATTGGTTGGGGCTGCTCCAAATTTACCCTGATATCGACCCTGTGCTCGTCTGATGTGCGCGGATCCTTGAGTCCCCTCTCAATCGTCTTGCGCGCTGCTTGATCACTGATGCATTGCAATATAATTTGGCCTGTTAGCGGAGAAATTAAATTCGATCACCGCATCGCATCCTACCACTGGCGGGCGATGTCATGTCCTTCGGTGAATTGCGTGAGGTCAGTAATGATTGTGTGGGTAGCAGGAGCGAATTCTGCTTCGAAGAACGCTTCGTCGAACCGTTGAGGAGTCGTGCGGCCACGTAGAATTGCCCTTGCATAGTCCGGCAGCACGGAAGCGCGTTGACGCTGTAGGTCCGCGATGCTTTCGGGACCGGCCAGGGTTTTGTTGCTGTCTTGGAGCTGGCCAGCGGCGACAGTGTCGCGTAGCAGCAGATAGTGGATTCGGTCGAGTAGTCCCGCTTCTTCGAACGCGAGGGGGCTGGCATCGTGGAGCCTCTCGTCTGGCCATGTCGCGAATAACCGTGACCAGGGCATTGCGTGAGCGAGGTAGCGCGGCGCGTAATTCCGTTTCTTCGGTGCCGAATGCAATTCGGCTACTCGGTATGTCGATATCGCCGCGCATCCCCACCACTCCGGCTCGTGCCCATTTGGGCGGACCATGCGTACTTCTGGACGCCGGTGAGGATCAACATCGGCGGTGAGGAAAGGCGGCGGTTCCGCGTGAGGAAAAAATGGGTTGCTCTCCAGAGCGAGGCTGTCAGCGCGCGCACCATCCGGCGCCTGGAATCGTGTCCGCTCCCAGCCATTGTAGAAGACGTGGTATGGGAGGAAGTGCGGATCTCGACAGGCTTCGATGAGAGTGTCGTACTGGTGGTCGTTGTCCTCGAACCCGGGGTGGTCCAGCATAGGATAGCCAGAGGCATTGATACGTTTGGCTTGTATCCGCAGGCACAGCCACCCATCTGAGGCGGAGCCGACCCACCATTCCCAGTCTGCGCCCACTCGCTTCTCCGCAGCCTTTGTGAGGCGTCGGACAGCTAGTTGTGGAAATCGCCTATGCAGCTCAAGCAAGTTGGCGTCCGTTACCGACTCTTCCCCAGGTGCCAACCCTAGGTGATGGCCGTCGCGGTACTTCCACCAAGTCTGCGCAGCCAGCTCGTCCATAAAGGCACGCAGCACGCTCAAGTCCGCCGTTGGCCAACGTCGTTTAGGCCGTGGTCTTACCTTCATTTATGAAAGATGCCTCCTTTGACGAGCAAGCCCGACAACCGTTACGCAAGGCCCTGGTGCCAGGGAATCGCAAACTTAGTCGTTCTCCCAGGGGAGCGTTTCCGGGAGCTCGCCGAAATCACCGATTTTAATGTATGGGTAAGTCTGGAACACGCCCCCGTCGTCAGGGATCACGGTGGTTCCGTTTTCGCCTGCGTAGATCCAGTGCAGCTCTAAACGCCAGACCACCTCATCGATGGTTGTCCTAGGGAAGAACTCGAACAGTTCGGGGTCGCTCGCCGTTATCGTGTACGGCAGATCGACACCGAGTGCCTCAACCCGGGGCACATCGGTATCGAGATCGACTCTGAAGGCCCGCGGCTGCATCGTGCCGTAAAAGTAGGCTTGTCCTTCGATCGGTCTCCGTGGCGGACGCCGGAAGAGAACACGGGCCCTCACCCGGTGCAAGATCACGGCCTGAGCACTGCGTGCTTCCAGGAACACCCGGATCTTGTCCTCGACCGGCAGACGTGTGGCCGGGAACGGATCGTCGTCCGAGACGGACTCCGTAACCACATCCGTGCCCGGAAGGCGCCGCACGCTCACCACGATCGGCAGATCGAGAAGCCTCGGGGAGCCCTCTGCGCCGAAGGTGACATCGCCGTGGATTTCTTGTGCCTGCACAACCCCGCCTGCCATGTTCCCGACAACCTGGTTGTGTAACGCAGGGCCACGTTCTGCTGTTGCAGCCTCGCCCGTCGATGGGCTCGGCTTCCATCGCGCCCTGAACTTGGACAGCCATGAAGCCAACTGTGGCACCCCCATTCCATCGAATCTACTGCCTCAGTTGTAGTCCATGACGGCCCGGTACGTGCAAGACGAGGCCACGCAGATCGAAAGTCGAGGTTGCCAGTCGTGTACGGTAGACAGGAGACGCATCGAGCTTGGGGGACCAAAATGGTTGAGCCGGTTCTGATTTCCATCGCTAGCTCCATTGCCGCAAAGGCGGCCGGTGGTGTCTACGACCTGGTGCGCCAGAAGTTCGCCAAAACCAGAGAGACAACCGCAGTACTCGATGAAGCAGCAGGCGCACCAGAGGACTCGACTGAAGTTCTGAATCTGGCGAAAGCTCTCGAACGTGCCGAGCAGACTGATACAGAGTTCGGAACCAGACTGCGTGCCGAATGGGCGAAGTTGGCCATCGACGGGCGAGTCGGCGACGGCAGCCTCACCAACGACGTTTCTGGTTCCGTATCCGGAAACGTAGTGCAAGCTAGGGATATTCAAGGCAACATTACCTTCTGACTCGTCGACGTTTGCTCAGCTCGGTCCGCTGCCGTCACAACGGCAGGGCCCCCGGGTCGCACGGTTCGGGGGCATCCCTCCACCCAGCGCAAGGCCGCGATCCTGGCCGATCGTGTCCACACCTGGAACGCCCTGTCCTGCAGAGATCCTCACCTGGCTCCTGCGCACCAGCAGGCATCACGGGACAGTAGACGTCCACAACGCCTCCGAGCCCTCCAACCTCGCAGCCTCCAGGCGCGGCCAACCGGTACGGGAAAAGCCCCCGCAAACCGCGGACACCTCGATGGACGGCCGCCCCAAACGCTCTTCGAGATCGCCTGTCAGCCAACCGTTATCGGCAAGAACCAACGCCCAGATACGGCATTTTTACTTATTCAGTGTTTGCGGGTGGATCGACCCCGTGCCTTTGGACTTGGTTGTGACACTTACGGTTTAGCACGCGGGGGACGTGCAGGGACCGAATTGGCTGAGAGCGCAGACGAATTCGGCCACGTGTGCCCTATTCTCTGAGATCATGAGAGTATGGGAGAGCACGGTGATAGTGACTCGAAGTTCCCGTCACCGACCGTGCGCAACGAGGTCAGCGGCGTGGTTCGCGGTCCGGTCGTGCAGGCCCACTCGATCCACGGTGATGTCCTCATCGCCACCAGCACTCCCACTCCGTCCGAGATGGACGAGTGGACCGAGGGCCTGGCTCGGGGAATGCAGGAACTGTGGCAACGAGAAGAAGGGCATCGCCGGATACATGACCCGGTCGCATTGCCGGTACGCTGGCACCCGGCCGCTGCCGAGCTGACCGATCACTGGGCCAACATCCGCCGCCTTCCCGCAGGCGCCACCGCCGAACCTCTAGTCCTGACCGGGAATATCGAGCAGCTGGGAGAGGTCTACCGCAGCATCCCATCTCATCGGCTGGTCCTTCTCGGCCCGGCCGGAGCCGGAAAAACCGTGCTGGCCAGCCGCCTGGCCTTAGACCTACTGGAAGCCCGCCACCCTGGCCAGCGGGTGCCGGTTATCGTCAACGTCGGCTCCTGGAACCCCGAGACCACAAAGCTCCCCGTATGGCTGGCCCAGCAACTTGCACGTGACCACCCCGGCCTTGCCGCCCGCGTCCAAAAGGGCGGGCCCACTCGGGCAGCAGCATTGATCGACGATCACCGAGTCATGCCAATTCTGGACGGATTCGACGAAATCGACGCCGGGTTACATCCGGCCGCACTACGCCAGCTCAACAAAAGCCCGCAAGCTCCGATGGTGATCACCAGCCGAGTCGAGCAGTACACGACCGCAGTGCATGCCGCGGACGTGCTCACCGCTGCCGCAGTCGTCGAACTCGACAACCTGACCATGGAGGATCTGTCCGGCTACCTCCCCCGCACCGCAGCCGGACATCGCACCGGAATCTGGGACCCGATACTCGAGCGGATGCGCGCCGAGGTAGATGCCGCGGGCCCGGCGATGTTGCGCCGGGTGTTGACCAACCCGTTGATGGTGTTTTTGGCTCGCACCATCTACAGCGACACCCCCGGCAACGACCCCACAGAACTGCTCGATACGCACCGTTTCTCCACCACGTCCGCTGTAGAGCACCGCCTGTTGGACGCGTTTGTGCCCGCCATCTACGAAGCCGACCAATTAGGCGGCACCCGGCGGTGGCCCGTTGAGCGCGCCCACCAGTATCTGACCTATCTCGCTAGCCACCTCCAGCAAGCAGGCACCCGCGACCTGGCCTGGTGGCAACTGCGCGACACCATCCCCCGATTCCACCGCAACCTTGCCTTCGCGCTCATCGATGGAATGGTCGTCGGCTTGGCAATCGTGCTCACTGGCGTGCTCTACAAAGAAGCCGACTTCGGCCTCATGCTCACGATCGGGCTCGTGTACGCGCTTGCGGTCGGACTCTCGAGCGTGCTGACCGTAGGACTCACCAGAGCGCTCCGCGGCAAACGTCCTCGCGGCACTACGCGATCCGTTTTCGGCGCGGTCACCCGCGGACTCGCGGTCGGACTCATAATCAGCCTCCTCGCTGGCCTTATATTGACCGTGGGATTGCTCTTGGCCCAGATCTACTCGCCAGCAATGCTTGCGGTCGAGATAGGGCTCAGTACCGGTCTACTGTTCGGGTTCGCGGCCGGGTTTGCGGCTGGTCTCATCGGACCTCGCGAAGAAGGTCCTCAACCAACACGTACCCGCCCTCAGATCCGCGGACGGGCCGTTTTCATCGCCAGCAGATTCGCGGTCGGCCTCACGACTGGTGTTGCCGTTGGGTTCGCGGCCAACGTAATACAGGGGCTCACATCCATGCATGACGCGCATGGCATCACGCAAGGGCTTGCCTCCCTGCGCTGGGACTGGATACTGGACGGATTAGTGGGCGGACCCGCGTTTGCGCTTGCGTTCGGGTTGGAGGCACCCACAGACGCCTCTGACGTAACCAGCGTCGCACAATCGCTGGAAAGAGACCGACGAAACGCGCTCCGTAAGATGCTCACCATCGCGCTTCTCGGGGGGCTTGGGGCCTGGACGGCGCTCAGCGCGTTCGAAGCCGCGCTTCCGGTCGCGCTCGTGGCGATGTTTCTAAGCGTGCGCGCTACCAGCGCATGGATCTATTGGCTGGTTCTGGTGCGAGGATGGCTGCCGCTGACCGGCCGTCTCCCCTGGCGGGTCCAAGCATTCCTAACCGACGCTTACAAGCGAGGCGTGCTCCGACAACCGGGGGCCGTCTACCAATTCCGCCACGCCCGGCTACAAGACCACCTCATCACCAACACACACCTAGGCGTCCATGGTCAGTACACCTAGTCAGACTCGGGCCAGCAGCCGAGGAACATGGGGAACATGGATATTGCCAGCAGAACGCAGCCACCGTTCTGCCGTGGTTTGCCATCTTCGTAGCACCTTGCGGCCGTAGTTTGTTGGCGCCCAGGGCACAAACCTGCGACAACAGCATTCACGCTAGGGAATGTGCTGCTCCGGCTTATGCTCGCGGTCGTCGATGAACGTCACGCGTGGGAACTCCACGTTCACGCATCTTGGCCAGGACCGTGGTATGAGCAACTCATGGACGGCCCGGACCTGTACTGCGGCCTCGAAGGACGCATTCGATTGGAAGATATGTTCGCACGAAAAAAGCGGCACGCCAACGAGACTGGCGAGTGCTACTACTCCGTGAGCCTACGGTCGTCGTAGCCGAGCAACCGCACGCAGTAACTGTTCACTAGTAGCCGAAATCAGCCGTGGTGCCGAATCCGGCGGCCAGCAACTTCAGCCTGACGTCTCCCTCAATAGACCATCTCCGTGTGTTGACGGCGTCAGCACACGATCGGTACGGTTCCGATTATCAACTTCCGCCAAGTTCTCTGACGTTGCTGTTTCGCCTGGTAGACCAGGTGTTGAGTTCTCTGTAGTGCAGGTTAAGGACCCGGAGTCAGGGGTTCGAGTCCCCTTAGCTCCACAGAACGACAAAGCCGCAGGTCAACGACCTGCGGCTTTCTTGCATATGAGTAGTTATCCGAACCATTTCCATGCTGCAGCTTGCACAGCTGGAGCCGAGCGGCAGGTCGTGCAAGGCTTCTGGATGGGCTCATGGCTGTATACGGCGGTGCAACCGGCGCACATGGATCCTGGTGCAACTGCGTCGGAGCCGGTCCGGCCGTAGGCTCATCCTCGCGCACTGGCCACCCCCGGAACGCGTGAGCGCTCATGACTATTACGCAGTGTTCTGACATCCGTGCGCTGGGCGGGCGGATGTGGTTGGTCGCGGACTTCGAATACCACGCTGTCACGGTGTCCATGAGCGAGCCGGAGGCCTCTGCCTGAGTGGGTAGCGTGGCGGGAGTGGCTCGTTCTGGGGAACGGATCAAGCGGCACGCTGCGGTGTCGACGGCGCTGGGGTTGCTCAGCGACCGGGAGCTCGAAGCGAGGCTGGACTCGGCGCCGTTGGTGAGCGATGGGATCGGCGGGGCGGCTGTGCGGCTGGACGTCGACGGGATCCCGGTGTTCGCCAAACGGACGCCGGCGACCGAACTGGAGCTGCGGAAGGAGCACCGGCGGTCGACCGCGAACATATTCGACGTGCCGCCCTACTGCCACTACGGGCTCGGGGTGCTGGGTGGCGGGACCGTCTGGCGGGAACTGGCCGCACATGTCATGACCACGAACTGGGTGCTCGAAGGCCGCAACCCGCACTTTCCGCTGTTGCACCACTGGCGCGTGCTGTCGCTGCCGGGCCGCTTGTCCTCTGAAGATCGCGAAGCGGACGTTGCGTTCTGGGGCGGGTCGGCGCAGGTGCGCGAACGGCTCGAGCAGTTGGAGGACGCCCGCGATAGCGTCGTGCTGTTCTGCGAATACTTCCCGATGAACCTGCACGACTGGCTCTACGACCGCATTGCCGACGGCACCATCGACGACGTCGTCGAGGACGTCGAAACGCAGGTCGTCGAGTCCGTCCTTGCGATGAACCGAGACGGGTTGCTGCACTGCGACACGCACTTCCGGAACTTCGTCACCGACGGCACGCGGATCCACATCGCCGACTTCGGGCTGGCCACCTCCGACCGCTTCACGCTTTCCGCGGACGAGCGAGCCTTCTGCGACCTCAACCGCACGCACGACGGCTGCTACGTCGTCACGCACCTGGTCAACTGGCTGGTGCACGCGCTGGCCGAGCAGGACGGGCGCATCGCCTACATCCGGCGCGTCGCGGAAGGGCACGCGGCGGATCCGCTGCCGCCGAAGACGCGGGTGATCGTCGAGCGGTACGCGCCGATCGCCGCCGTGCTCAACAATTTCTACGCAAAGCTACGCGACGAGGACCGCGCGGTGCCGTTTCCCGCGGCGGAACTGGCGAAAGCCTGCGCTGCCACCGGATTCCAGCCCGGCTGCCATGGTATTGCCGAGCTGAGTGGCCATCGGCCAACATAGACTTCCGGTCCGCGAAACGCGCTGCATTGTTGCCGAGTGAGCATAGATCGGCCCGAAATATATTGCCGCACAGGGCATCTGCTACTGCCACCGAGGCCAACCGCTTCCGGTCGGTCACACGGGTTGAGCGAGCGCAGCCGCCTGGCCGCCCAGCAGGCGGCGGATCTCCGGGCCCGGGTATGGGGGCGGCTCTCCTGCTGGAACGCACGCATGAACGCGGACATCGCCACGGCGGTCGGCGTGCCGAGTGAGGATCGCGGCGGCCTCCTCCGGAATGTCCTCCGGCGGTTTGCCCTCGGAGAACGCGCGCCATCGCGGCGCGCGCCTCCCGGTCCTCCTGCCTGAGCCCGTACAGGGGGCGGTAAGCAGCCAGTTCACCAGATAGGCGGCAGTGAAGCCACGGTGTCCGGCAAGGCGCCATCAGAGGTGATGAGGACGAGTGCGGCGAGCACGCGGCGGATCTCGGGTAACGTCAGGGCAATCATGTCTGCGGCCAGTTCTCCGAGTCCCCCTTTGCGGCAATGGCTTTCGAGGCAGCGAGGTAGGCCGGGGCGGGCATCGACAAGGTGATGTGGGCGTACCAGGCCCAGCAGTCGCGGACCTGGTAGTGGTCGAGCCCGGCCTCATTCCTGGCCTGCTGGAACGCTTCTTCCACATGCCATCTGGACCCAACGATCCAGGCCAGGTCCACCAGCCTGGACGAAGCGGGCCCGTAGCAGAGGTAGCAGGCGATCTCCAGCTCGCCTTTCTTGTTCGGGGTCAGTGCGCGTCGAGCCAACACGGGCCCCGATGGCAACGGATCTTGGGCCGGGTACGTCCTTACGTCCCTGGTTCACGCTCGTGTTGGACAGTGAAGACTCTCGCAGTGGGTGGCCCCGCGAGGCCCACATCCAGGCCCGACGCTGGGGTCACCGCAGGTGGGGTGACTGCTCTGGGGATTTTTCATCGCTGGTCGTAATGGTGATGGTTCGGCGCGGGCCGACCGCACTGGGTGGTGAGCCCGGTGCTCTCCAATGCGGCGGCCATGCGGCGCATGGGGTCGTCGACGACGGGCCCGTGACCGGTGGCCAGCCGGGTCGGGCGGGAGTCGAGCAGATACCGAGCCGATCGCAGTGACAGTTCGTTGTGCCACGTGCCGTACAGCCACGGGAATGGGTACTGCCAGCGGAATTGGGTGCACACGAAAACTCCGGCGATGGCCAGGTAGGCATCTCCGGCGAACAGGGTGCCGTCGCGCACGTCGCGAAGGCAGATGTGCCCGGGGGTGTGGCCGGGGGTGTCGATCACTTCCAGGGAGCCGATTCGGTCGCCGCCGACCACGGTGCGATGCGGGGGTCGCCGGTGACGAATGTAGGTGCGCGAGAGCAGTTTCCGCCCGGCCGGTTCGTTCTGTTCCAGGCTCAGGTCGCCGGTCAGCAGGCGCGCTTCGCGGTGTCCGACGATGATCTCGGCGGCGGGCAGCGCCGTGCGCAGGGCGCTCAGCGATCCGGCGTGGTCGTGGTGGGCGTGTGTGAGAACGATCCGGGCGATGGTGGCCCCGAGTTGGTGCGCAGCAGTCAAGATCGCGTCCGCGGAGCCTGCCAGGCTAGTGTCGATCAGGGTGTATCCGTCGTCCTCGCGGACGAGGTAGCAGTTGCTGAACCGCAATCGCGTGAGTTGCGTGAAATGGGTGAACGGCTGGATTCGCACGAGGTGCTTCCTTGAGGGGTAGTTGAGTACAGATCCGTACACATCTGACGATACGGTATCGTACCCATATGAGTGGAGCAAGTGGTCAGGCATCGGTTCCGGTGCGCGATGACGAGGCGATCGTGTTGATTCCCGAGGGGCGCGATCCGCGCTCTCGACTGATCGCGGCGCTGGCGGCCGAGATTCGCGCCAGGGCGGGGTATCAGGGAATGACCTCGGAGAAGGTGTGCG
The DNA here is from genome assembly GCF_019890715.1 of Nocardia coffeae. Taxonomy (NCBI): domain Bacteria; kingdom Bacillati; phylum Actinomycetota; class Actinomycetes; order Mycobacteriales; family Nocardiaceae; genus Nocardia; species Nocardia coffeae. The sequence goes on from NZ_JAINZY010000030.1 coordinate 35,377, forward strand.
CGCAGGCGAAGGCATCCAAAAAGACCTTCTACAAGCACTTCGACGATATCGGCAGCCTGTTTCTCGCGATGTACGAGGTCTACAGCCAGCACATGCTCGCCCATGTCACCGCTGCGGTCGATCCGGATTCGCCCGCTCACAAACAGGCCGAACAGGCTCTGATGGCCTGGGTCGACGCGGTCTACAGCGACCCGCAGGTCGCCCTGGCGGTGTTCCGGGAACTGCCCGCGCTCGGCCCCGAGGCGCACGACGCGCAGCGCACGGTGCTACTGGAGTTCGCGTCGAGCTTGCTGAGCATGCTGCGCCGCGATCGAGACGCTCGCCCGGTCGGATTGTTCGAGTCGGTGTTCCTGCTCGGTGGCGTGCGCGAAGCGGCGATCTACGCCCTCGACAGCGGCACACCCCAGCAGGATATGCGCGAGTCGATGGCCTCGCTGATTTCCGGACTCGTCGACGCCGAGACCTGCCCGAACACCCCCACCGTTCCCGGATGGCACCACGTTCTGGTCCCGGCGCACCTGATGGAACAGCTACTGCGCGAAGGGATTCCAGCTCAGCCCTGACCCCCGGATCGCCCCGCCGCCCTTCCCGTGTTGCCGCTGGTTCGCTTGCGGTGATTCGCGCTCGCTCTGCCGTGCCCAGTGTGTGGTGTTGACCACAGCAGATACGGGAATGTACTCTCCGGAAGTGTACGAACCCGTATCCATTTGGGAGGGGACACGAAGGAGGGCCGCAATGGTGCGCTGCCCGAAAGCTGTACTCGGTGTGCTGCTGGTGTGCGCCGCGGCGGCGGGCCTGTGCGATCCATCTCTCGCCGCCGCGCAACCCGCGAACATCTGGGCCGGTGACGGGCCGTGGGGTCCGCCGCCACGATTCGGTGTGCCGCCCCGGCTGGCCATGACGCCGCCGACGCCCCCGCTGGGCGATCCGGTGCCACCGCCGCCGGGCGGGTGGACCGCCGCCAATCCCCCACCCGCCCAGGACGCGCTGGCCTGGGCGGATTTCGACCACGACGGCGTACAGAACTGGCGCGACAACTGCCTGCTGGTCCCGAACCCGGACCAGGCCCCGGCCCGCGCCGCGGCCCCGATCGGGCCCGCGGACACCGCGGCGTTGTCGCGGCAGTGGAAAGCCGCCCACCCGGGCGCGGCGTTCCGCGACGACGCCCAACTCGGACAGGCGTGCTCGGGATACGACGGCAACTACATGCGCACCACCAAGGCCTATATCGATCTGCCCGATTCGGTGCGCTGGCAGGTGTTCCAATATCTCGGCCAATCCGGGCCGATGCCGGGCGGATCCCCTGCCCCGATGTCGACCGATCCCTCGCCGGGCACGGGCAACCTGGCGATGACCCTGCCGATGTGCACCGACTGGGCCGCCGAACTCCAGCTCGCCGACTGGCTGAGCTCTGCGGCACGGGACCCGAACGGCGCTGCCTCGAGATTCGGCGCATCCCTTGCCCCGCAACAGGATTGCGGCCCGACACTGCGGCCGGTCTGGGAGGCGCTGATGCGCTACTACTGGGCCGGCAAACGCCTCTACACCGACCGCGACGGCGGCCGGATCACCAACCAGTTCTTCCCCGCCCTCACCCAGCAACCTGGATTCGAGCCGCTCGCGCGCTTGATCAACCAGATCCCGGGCCTGCAAGCGATCCGGCCGTTCCCCTATGCCGACCGTCCCGGCGGCCAAGCCAACGCCGAAACCCGTGAAGGACTGATCTTCCGGGGCCCTTCGGTGATCGACGGCCGCGAGGCGATCCTCATGGATTGGCGTGGCCCGCAGGCATTCCCGGCCCAGGTCCAGATCCCCGGCGTCGCCGCCGCACTACAAACCGACGAATGCCGCGCGATCCAGACCGGAGTGTATTCGTGCTGGGCCGGAATGGACCTCATCGCCGGGCAGCAACGATTCCTCTGGAAATGGTCCGCGATGCCCTGGGTCATCAAGGGCCAGCCCAGTATCGACGAGTTCCTGAACGCCGTCCGCTAATCACGAAGGACACCGGAGACACCATGCGACTGGCCCGATTCACCCCCACCGGTCACCAGACCCCGCGGCCCGGGATCGTCACCGGCACCGAGATCACCGACCTGTCCGCCGCCGCGAGTAGCGCCGGCGGCGTGCACGAACTGCTGTCGGTTCCCACCGACACCCTGCACCGCTCGCTCACCCACGCTCCCCGCTACGACCTGACCGACGTGCGACTGCACCCACCGGTGCCCACCCCGCAGAAATTCTTCGCGATCGGGTTGAACAGCCACTCACACCGGCGCGAACTCACCCGCGCGGCACGCACCGACCGGCAGCTGCTGCGCATGGGCGCCGGATACCGCCTGGCCCACCCACACCCCGAACTGCCCTGGGCCGCAGCCAAAGCGGTCACCGCGATCAGCGGACCCCACGACCCGATCATCCACCCACCCGCAGTCACCACCCTCGACTACGAAGGCGAACTAGCGGTGGTCCTGGCCCGTGATCTGCACGCCGCGAACGACGCCACCGCCGCGGCCGCGATCGGCGGATATCTGATCACCAACGACCTCACCGTCCACGAATGGCACGACAACCCCGTCGCGATCGGGCTGGCCAAAAGCTACCCCAGCCACGGCCCCACCGGGCCCTGGCTCACCACCCCCGACGACATCGACTTCGACCGGCTCACACTGCACACCACCGTCAACGGTCACATCCGCCAACACGCCCACCTGGCCGCCGACCTTCGAGCCTCCCCCGTCGAACTGATCGCCCGCCTCTCGCACTACTGCGCCCTCACCGCCGGCGACATCATCGCCTGCGGAACCCCCGCGGGCACCGGCCGCGCCACCCACCGCTACCTGCAGCCCGGCGACACCATCACCGTCGCTATCGACGACCTCGGCGCCATCACCAACACCGTCACCCAACCCCCAACCACGACACCGGAATCCAGCAACGGATCACCCCGGCCCGCACGAGGATCACCATGCTCACCTCCGCTCTCCGACTAGCCCCCCTCCTAGCCACTGCAACCACCGTCCTGGCCGCGATCGCACCCGCTGCCGTCGCCCAACCGCGGCCGCTGCACGGCACGATCGCAGGCACCGCCCACATGAACACCCAGAACATCGACGCACCCATCGACCCGGGCACCCTCACCGGAACATTCGACCCGGCCACCGGCGCGATCACCGGCACCATGTGGCTGCCCCCGCTGGTCGACCACGGCCACCAATTCGGTCTCTTCCCCTACACCAGCAGCAATATTCGCATTCACCCCGACGCCCCGGCCACCGGCCACGTCGATGCGCACGGGCTGACCATGACCCAGCGCTTCCACCTCGAAGTCCCCGAGGTGCGGCCCGACTGGCTCCCGTTTTGGAACATGTCCACCCCCACCTGCAGAACCGCGGACGAATCGCTCATGACGCTGACAGCGCCCGGCGTCACCGATCCACGGCAGGGTTTCACCGCGACCGGAGCATTCGACATGGGCCGGTTCACCGGCTGCGGACCGGCCATGGACGAATTCTTCAGCTCTCCCATGGTAATGAGCAGTCCCGCGAACCCGGTCACGCTGACTTTCACCCCGACCCCATGACACACCGCACGCGAACCGTGTCACGGGTCAAGGCGCGCCCGCCCCTACACCAAAGGCTAACTCTGCGAACATATCTCGCAGCGCGATCTCCGCTGTGTTCGTGGGCCGGTGACAATTCGACGCCACTATCGTTGGCGGGACCGGGAGTGTCGGAATTTTTGTGGACAGAACG
>NZ_JAINZY010000031.1:0-32285 GCF_019890715.1 Nocardia coffeae
ATTTTCCGAAGGCCCCCAGCATCTGCTGGGGGCCTTCGCTGTTTCCCTGACCTGTGTATGATTCGGCCGGTTACAACCCCCCGAATAGGAGAACACCCCAGATGGACATCCTCAGCGGCCTCGCCACCTACATCAGCACCATGATCTCTGCTCTGGCCAGCGGCTCGGGCGACTGAGTCATCGGCAACCGGACTCTCTGCCGTCGGCGAGTTCACAGTACTTTCACAACCCACAGCTAGCCGTTGTGCAGCCAGAATCCGGATGATGGAGGGTACGCCGGTGGAGCTGCCCCCGGAGCAGTGACGAAAGGGATCCCCATGGTGGTGCTCACCGCACCCAACCAGGAGACGACGACGCCGACCGTTTCGGCTACGACGTCCGGCTTCCGCTGGCGTCGGCTGTTCCTACCGGCTACCTACGGCTACGGGGCGCTGCTCATCCTGGTGACTGTGCTGGTATCGGTGCTGAGCAACTCCGCGCAGACTCGGGTGATGCTGCACGCCAGCACGAATCTGTACAACCTGCTGAACGGCCACATCGGCACACTGCTGTCCAGCGCGCTGCTGATCGGCGATACCGACACCTCGCTGCTGGTTCTGCCGCTGCTGATCTGTCTGCTCGCGCTTGCCGAGCTCAAATTCGGCGCGAGCCGCCTGATTCGCATATTCCTCGCCGGACACCTCGGATCGACGCTACTGGTCGCATTCGGGCTCTGGGTGGCGGTCCAGGCGCACTGGCTGCCGCTGGAGATCACGCACGCCGAGGACGTCGGTATCAGTTACGGCTCCATGGCGCTGATCGGGGCCTTCCTGGTCCTGATGCCGTCGCGTTGGCGGCCGACCTGGGCGATCACCTGGCTCGCGGTCGCGGTGGCCGGTGTGGCGATGGGACGCTCCTTCACCAATGTCGGGCATCTGGTGTCCGTATCCATCGGCCTGCTGGTGGGCCTGTGGTTGATCCGCGGCGGCCGGACGCTTCCGCAGCGTTTCAAGCGGATCGAGATCGTGCTGCTGGTCATCGCGACCCTGCTCGGATACACGATCCTCGTGGGCTGAACAGCGCACAGCTGAGGAAGGTGTCCAGGGTCGGGGTGATGACGGCCGAGCGGGCACAGCGCGGAATGTCCTCTGTCATCGCAGTTCTGCGTCGGCGACACTGGCTGCCGGTCACCGTCGGTTATGTGGCGGCGCTGATCGTGGTTGCCGTGATCTACGCGCGGGTCGGGCCCGATGTTCAGGATCGAATCCTCGCCGGCACCAGTACGAATCTCGACAATCTTCGGCACGGCCGTCTCGGGACGTTGCTGTCCAGCGCGTTCGTCATCGGGGATACGGATTCGACGATCACGAATGTCCCGCTGCTGGCCTGTCTGCTGGCGCTGGTGGAGCTGCGATTCGGCGCGCTGCGGGCGATCTGGACCTTCCTGGCCGGTCATATCGGCGCGACGCTGCTGGTGGCGGTCGGCCTGTGGGTGGGGATCGGTATGCACTGGCTGCCCGGCAGCATCGGTGATTCCGAGGATGTGGGGATCAGTTACGGCGTCATGACGTTGTTCGGCTCGCTCGTCGTGATCGTGCCGAAGGGGCGGCGGATCCCGTGGGCCGCGGTGTGGCTGGTGATCGCGGTGAAGGGGGTGGTCGACACCCGGGATTTCACCAGTGTCGGTCATCTGCTGTCCTACCTGATCGGTACCGGGATCGGGGTGCTGATGATCGCCCGCGGTCGGTACCTGGAACGTCGGATGAGCTGGTTCGATCCGGTTCCGCTGGTGGCTGCTTCGGCGCTGGCGGTGTCGTTTCTGTTGAATTGACCCGGCCGTCGCGGATCGTAGGTGGCCCTTGCTGATCGGGGCTGTGCGGCGGTCGCCTAGAGTGCCTGGGGTGCGCCTCGTGATTGCTCGTTGTCAGGTCGACTACGTGGGTCGGCTCACCGCTCATCTCCCGATGGCTCGACGTCTGCTACTGATGAAGGCGGATGGATCCGTACTCGTACATTCGGACGGCGGCTCCTACAAGCCGCTGAACTGGATGAGTCCGCCGTGCTGGCTGGAGGAGCGCGATGCCGCGTCCGATGGCGGCGCCTCCGTGTCCGCGGACGGTGCTGCTCCCGACGCCGAAGTGAGCGTCGCCGATCCCGCCAAGCTGTGGGTGGTGACCAACAAGGCCGGTGAGGAACTGCGCATCACCGTCGAGGAGATCGAGCACGACACCTCGCACGAACTCGGTATCGATCCCGGGTTGGTGAAGGACGGCGTCGAGGCGCATCTGCAAGAGCTTCTGGCCGAGCACATCGAAACCCTCGGCGCCGGTTACACATTGATCCGTCGTGAGTACATGACCGCGATCGGTCCGGTCGACATCCTGTGCCGGGACGCCGACGGCGCCACGGTCGCGGTGGAGATCAAGCGTCGCGGTGAGATCGACGGCGTCGAACAGCTCACCCGCTACCTCGAACTGCTCAATCGCGACCCGCTGCTCGCTCCGGTGAGTGGCGTCTTCGCGGCCCAGCAGATCAAGCCGCAGGCTCGTACGCTCGCGACGGATCGTGGGATTCGTTGCGTGACACTCGATTACAACGCCCTGCGTGGTACAGAAAGCGACGAGTTCCGCCTCTTCTGACGAGGTGAGTGATTTCCGTTACACCTCAACGAGTTCTGTTGCCTCCCAGGGCAAATTCTCTGAACCCGCTACGTAACAACTGATCTGGTACGCACATGGGTAACTCCTTGGGAACGTCTGCAACGCAACCGGATACCTGACCGTCGGCCCGACAACGCAAGTCTCCCCGCGCCTCACGGCACGCTGAAGTCCCGGAGAGGCGGGGGAGTTCAGCTCCAGCGGCGGGTGATGGTTCTGGTGTGGCGGCCTCGCCAGCAGCCGGTGTGCCAGTGGCGGCGATCGTCTTCGCCGCCTACTGCGGCCCAGGCAACGATATGTGCTGTGCCCGGGGGGATTTCGTGATCACAGCCGGGGCAGCGGTAGGACTTCACCGCGCGGGAGCCCGGAATCGTGCGCACCACATAGGTTTCCGCGTCGCCGGGGCCGTTTTCGGTGCGTCCGAAGACGTCGCCGATCGGACGCGGCTCCCTGGAGGACCGCGCCGAGGATTTCCTGGGACTCGGTTTCCGGCGAGGCATGACATGTCGAGGGTAGCTCCTCCGCCTCTCCGCGACTTCATCGTGTCGTCGGGTGCCTGGAGACTTGTCCTTCGGGCCGACGGTTGCGAACGTGGTCGGGCCCTGGGCGTCCCCGATGAGTTACCCATGTGCGTGCGAGATCAGTAGTTGCGCAGGTCCGTGGATCGGGCAGCCTGCCGGCGACATAAAGAAGGTCGCCCCCTCATGCGAGGGGGCGACCTTGGAACGGATAGCTGTCGCCCGGGTGGGTGCAGTATTTTTAGTGTGCGACTTCCGCGCTCTCGCGCTGCTCTTCGTCGACGACCTCATCCTCGGCATCACGCATCTCGGGGATGGCCTTCTGCTGGCGTCCGGACCCGGACTGCTTGCTGGACAGCGACCGCGGCTCGGGGGCGCCGTCGAGCAGTTCGCTCTCGCGGTTGACCGCGGCGAGCATGGCCGGAACGGAATCGAGCTGGCCGCGAATTCCCAAGAGCTGAGCCAGAACTCGGCCGCGCAGCACGCGCATCTCCTCGGCGAGTTCCTTGGCGTGGGCGATCTTGCGGTCGGCCTGCTGGGTGGCGTTTCCGACCAGACGGTTGGACTCGTCGGTCGCATCCTTGATGCGCTGTGCGGCGTCGGAGCGGCTGGTGGCCTCGAGCTCCTCCATGGCGCGGGTGAGCTTGGTGCGCCGGTCGGCCATGCTGACCTCGAAGTCCTGCTGCGCGGCCTTGCGCTTGGCCTCGGCCTCCTTGGTGAGGCGATCGGCCTCGGCCGTGGCGGCCTCGACGATCTTGGCGGACTCGGTCCGCGCGTTGGCGAGGGTCTGCTCGAACTCGATCTCGAGCGCCTCGCGCTTCTCCTTGGTCTCGGCAAGCAGCGATTCGTACTTACCGCGCATTTCGGTGGCCTGCTGCTCGGCGATGGAGACCATCTCGGCGGCTTCGGCCTGGGCCTGCGCGCGGACCTCGGACGCCTCGTCGGAGGCCAGGCGCAGCATGCGCGAGATACGGTCGCTCATGCCCTCCGCGGTGGTCGGGGGGACCGACAGACGGTCGACTTCCTTACGCAGCTCATCGATTTCGTCACGCGCATCCTCCAGCTGGGCGGCCAGGTTCCGGGCCTGGGCAGCGGCGGCATCGCGGTCGGTGGCGGTGACCCTCAGTTCGGCATCGAATCGGTCGAAGTAATTGCGAACTTCATCGCGGTCATACCCCTTCCGGACCACGGTAAAGGGCAACGCGACGAAGCGATTGCGATCGGGCTCAGTGGACGACATGCCCCACAAACTACCGCTTGCGCGCGTGCCATGGTGACCCGACCGCGAATGTCGTTACGAAAGGTTTTCGCGGTCGGATTGCGGTACTAGTGAGTAGGATTCGCGTTCGGCTCGACGAGCTCGATGAGCACACCGCCAGCATCCTTGGGGTGCAGGAAATTGATGCGCGAGCCCGCGGTGCCCGGACGCGGTGCGTCGTAGAGCAGGCGTACGCCCCGGTCTCGGAGATTGCTCGAGACGGCGTCGATATCGGTCACGCGGTAGGCCAGCTGCTGCAGCCCCGGACCGTTGCGATTGATGAATTTTGCAATGGTCGATTCCTCGTTGAGCGGAGCCAGCAACTGCAGAGCAGTCGACCTGTCTCCGGCAGCGGGCAGCGACAGCATTGCCTCGTGCACCCCCTGGCCCTCGTTGACCTCACGGTGCGTCTCGATCATACCGAGCTTTTCGGAGTACCAGGCCACAGCTGCGTCGAGATCCGGGACGGCGATGCCGACATGGTCCACGGCGATCACATAGTCGGCGGGAATGAATTCGGTCTTTTCGGAAGTGCTCACCTTTCGAACGGTAGCGCGCACCACCGTGGTGCTGTCGAGAGTGCCCGGGTTACCGTGGAGTATCGAGCGGTTGCATCCCGCCCGCACGCTGCATCGACCCCAGAAGTGAGGCCAATCGTGACCACCACCTCCGTCATCGTCTCCGGCGCCCGCACACCGGTTGGTCGGTTGCTCGGTGGCCTCGCCGGATTCTCCGGTTCCGACCTGGGCGGATTCGCGATCAAGGCCGCGCTGGAGAAGGGCGGAGTAGCCCCCGAATCGGTCGACTACGTGATCATGGGCCAGGTGCTGACCGCGGGCACCGGGCAGATCCCGGCCCGGCAGGCCGCGGTGGCCGCGGGTATCCCGATGGACGTTCCGGCGCTGACGGTGAACAAGGTGTGTTTGTCGGGTATCAACGCGATCGCCTTGGCGGATCAGCTGATTCGGGCCGGTGAGTACGAGATCGTGGTCGCCGGCGGGCAGGAGTCGATGACGAAGGCGCCGCATCTGCTGGAGAAGAGCCGGGAGGGCTTCAAGTACGGCGATGTGACGTTGCGCGACCACATGGCCTTCGACGGGCTGCACGACATCTTCACCGATCAGGCGATGGGCCTGCTGACCGAGCAGCGCAACGACGTCGATCGCATCAGCCGCGAGGATCAGGACGCGTTCGCCGCTGCCTCGCATCAGAAGGCGGCCGCGGCGTGGAAGAACGGTGTGTTCGACGACGAGGTGGTGCCGGTCGCCGTCCCGCAGCGCAAGGGTGAGCCGGTGCTGTTCGGGCAGGACGAGGGCATTCGCGCGGACACCACGGCCGAGTCGCTGGGCAAGCTGCGTCCGGCGTTCCGCAAGGACGGCACGGTCACCGCCGGTTCGGCCTCGCAGATCTCCGACGGCGCTGCCGCGGTGGTCGTGATGAGCAAGGCCAAGGCGCAGGAACTGGGTCTGAGCTGGATCGCGGAGATCGGCGCGGCGGGTGTGGTGGCCGGGCCGGATTCCACCCTGCAGGAGCAGCCTGCCAACGCGATCGCCAAAGCCTGTGCGCGCGAAGGTATTTCGCCCGCCGACCTGGATGTGGTGGAGATCAACGAAGCCTTCGCCGCGGTCGGCGTGGCCTCGACCCGCAAGCTCGGCATCGACCCGGAGAAGGTGAACGTCAACGGCGGTGCGATCGCGATCGGCCACCCGCTGGGTATGTCCGGCGCTCGCATCGTGCTGCATCTGGCGCTCGAGCTGAAGCGTCGCGGCGGCGGTGTCGGCGCGGCGGCCCTGTGCGGTGGCGGCGGCCAGGGTGACGCTCTGATCGTGAAGGTGTAGCCCGGCGGTACGACTTCCCGGATGTGGGAAGTTGCGAAATCCTCTGTCGCCGACTGCCCCTAGGTTCGGTGGGGCACGGTGTCCGGCGTGTGGGGGGAACTCGGCGCGCCGGATGCGACATGAGAGAGAAAAGGCTCAATTTTGATCAACACCCGAAAGTTCATCGCTGTCTGTACCGCTGCGATCGGGATCTCCGCGGGTGCGGCAGCACTCGTCCCGGCCACGGCCTCCGCGGCGGCGCCGTACGGCGGCCAGTGCGGTGCGGGCTTCAACGTCGTGGACAAGCATGAGCTGAAGGCAGGCACGATCTTCCTCACCTACAACGGCAGGACCAACTGCGTGGTCACCGTGCGGGACCACGCGGGCGCGGCGATCTCGATGGGCGCTGCGGTCCGGCAATCGAAGGACCACTCGGCGGTGGTCATCAACGACGGGCACAAGTTCACCGACTTCGCCTTCGCGAAGGTCGAGGCGCAGGGCAAGTGCATCGACTGGGGCGGGTTCATCGGCGACGACCTCTGGCAGCAGTTCAACGTGCACTGCGGCCGCTGATCGCGTTTTCCTGAGAGAATGGGCACACCCACTACGAAGCGTCGTAGCCATTGGGCACAATGGGGAGTCATGGGCGAGATCTTCGATGTGAGCACCCTGGCCAAGCGGGTGCGGCTTTTCGGCATCCTCGAGGTGTTCGGGTGGGTGCTCCTGTTCATCGGCATGTACTTCAAGCACGGGGTGACACCACCGGTCGAATGGCCTCTCATGGTCTTCGGCATGGTGCACGGCATCATCTTCCTGGCGTACGCGTTCAGCTTGCTGATGGCGTGGCGGGAGTTCGAGTGGCCTGGGCGCACGATCCTGCTCGGGCTCGTCTCGACGGTGATCCCGTTCACCTCGTTCTTGTTCGAGCGGTGGGCCATCCGGTCCGGACAGTTGGGCGAATTGAGCCCGACCCAGGCACCTGCCGCCGCGGGCTCGTGACAAACTGGAAGCTGTGACTCGACCAGCTGCACGTCGTCCCTCGCCCGCCGCTGCTGCCGCCATGTCCGGCGCGGTGGATCTGTCCAGCTTGAAACAGCCTGCTGCCACGGATGTTCCGAGTGATCACGCGGTCACCGAGGCCAATTTCGAGACCCAGGTGCTGCGGCGCTCGATGCAGGTGCCGGTGGTCGTGGTGCTGTACTCGCAACGCAGTCCGGGCAGCGTGGAGCTGGTGAAGCTGTTCGAGCGGCTGGTCGGCGAGGCCGACGGCGGCTGGGATCTGGCGACGGTCGAGGCCGAGCCGAATATGCGCATCGCGCAGGCGTTCGGTGTGCAGGGCATTCCGACGGTGGTCGCGGTGGCCGGTGGTCAGCCGCTGGCCGACTTCCAGGGCGCTCAGCCCGAGCCGCAGGTCAAGCAGTGGCTCACGGCTGTGATGGAGGCCGTGCGCGGGCAGTTGCCCGATTCGCCGGACGGTCCGCAGCCCGAGCCCGAGGATCCGCGTTTCACTGCGGCCGAGGAGGCGCTGGACCGCGGGGACGTCGAAGGCGCGATCAGCGCGTACGAGGCGATTCTTGCCACCGAACCGGCCAATGCGGAGGCCAAGGCCGCGCTGCGGCAGGTTCGCTTCTACTCGCGCACGCAGGGGCTGCCGCAGGATGCGATCGCCCGCGCCGATGCGGATCCGGCCGATATCGATGCCGCCTTCGCCGCTGCGGATATGGAACTGTTCAACAGCGAGCCCGATGTGGCCTTCTCCCGCTTGATCAACCTGATCAAGCGCACCGCCGGCGATGACCGCAATCGTGTGCGCACGCGGCTGGTGGAGCTGTTCGAGCTGTTCGACACCGGGGACCCGGTGGTGGTCGCGGCCCGCCGCAAGCTGGCGACCGCGCTGTACTAGACGCCGGGCGTGAGATTTTTCACGTCCGCTGTCTGTTCGAGGGCGAGCCAGATCCCGCTGTTGGGCGCGAGGGTGATCGTGGCCGAGACGGGCCGGTTGTGCCACGGGATCTCGGCGGTGTCCACGCCGCCGAGGTTGCCGATCCCGCTGCCGCCGTAGGGGATCGCGTCGGTATTCAGGATTTCGCGCCAATGGCCCGAAACGGGCAGGCCGACGCGGTAGTCGCGGTGTTCGGAGCCGGAGAAGTTGTAGAGGCAGGCTATCGGCGAGCCATCGCTCGCGTAGCGCAGGAAGGCCAGCACATTGTGGTCCCGGTCGTCGGCCTCGATCCAGGCATAACCGCCGGGGGAGGTGTCCTGGGTCCACAGCGCCGGGTGCGCGCGGTAGGCGGTGTTGAGGTCGGCGACGAGGGTGCGTATGCCCGCGTGCAGCGGATTGTCCAATTCGTGCCAGTCCAGCCCGCGATCGTGTGACCATTCGCGGAACTGTCCGAAGTCCTGGCCCATGAACAGCAACTGTTTGCCGGGATGTGACCACATGTATGCCAGCAGCGCTCGCACGCCGCACGCCTTGGCGAAATCGTCGCCCGGCATGCGCGTCCACAGCGTTCCCTTGCCGTGCACGACCTCGTCGTGACTGATCGGCAGGACGTAGTTCTCACTCCACGCGTAGACCGCGGAGAAGGTGATCTCGTTGTGATGCCAGCTGCGGTGCACCTGATCGCGGCCGAGATAGCCGAGGGTGTCGTGCATCCAGCCCATGTTCCACTTCATGGTGAAGCCCAGGCCGCCGACGTCGGTGGGACGAGTGACGCCCGGCCAGGTGGTGGACTCCTCGGCGATGGTGACCACGCCCGGATGCCGGGTGTGCACCGTCGCGTTCATCTCCTGTAGGAACTGCGCGGCCTCGAGGTTCTCCCGGCCGCCGTGGATATTGGGCTCCCAGCCGCCTTCGGGGCGTGAGTAGTCCAGGTAGAGCATGGAGGCGACGGCGTCCACGCGCAGGCCGTCGATGTGGAATTCCTCGAGCCAGTACAGCGCGTTGGCCACCAGGAAGTTGCGGACCTGGTTGCGGCCGAAGTCGAAAACGTAGGTGCCCCAGTCCAATTGCTCACCCCGACGCGGGTCGGGATGCTCGTACAGGGGTGCGCCGTCGAAGCGGGCCAGGGCCCATTCGTCGCGCGGGAAGTGCGCCGGAACCCAGTCCAGCAGCACGCCGATGCCCGCGGCGTGCAGGACGTCCACGAAGGCGCGGAAGTCGTCGGGGGCGCCGAATCTGGCGGTCGGGGCGTAGTACGAGGTGACCTGGTAGCCCCAGGAGCCGCCGAAGGGGTGTTCGGCGATCGGCAGCAGTTCGACATGGGTATAGCCCTGTGCGCGAACGTATTCGGCGAGTCTGGCGCCCATCTCGCGATAGCCGTGTCCGGGCTGCCACGAGCCCAGGTGCACTTCGTAGATGCTCATCGGGGCGTGGGTCGGATCGGCGGCGTCTCGTGCGCGCATCCACTCCTGATCGCGCCAGCTGTAGGAGCTTTCGGTGACGACCGAGGCTGTCGCGGGGGGTACTTCCGTGGCGAAGGCGAGCGGGTCGGCGTGCTCGACGATGCCGCCGTCCGCGCCGTGCACCCGGAACTTGTACTTCTCGCCCGGCCCGAGCCCGGTGACGAACACCTCCCACACGCCCGAGCCGCCGAGCCGCCGCATGGGGGCGGTGTTGCCGCTCCAGCCGTCGAAATCGCCGATCACGCTGACGCCGCGGGCATTCGGGGCCCACACCGCGAAGGAGGTGCCCGCGACCTCACCGTCGAGGGTGGTGTACCGGCGCGGATGCGCGCCCAACACCTCCCAGAGCCGTTCGTGCCTGCCCTCGCCGATCAGGTGCAGATCCAGGTCACCGAGGGTAGGCAGGAATCGGTAGCCGTCGGCGTCCAGGACCGTGCGGCCGCCGGGATAGGAGGTCAGCAGGCGGTAGTCCGAGAGCTCGGGATACGGCACGACGCCCTCGAACAGGCCGTGCTCCACGTGCTTCAGCAGATGATCCTGGTCGCCGATCCGGGCGGACACCGAATCCGCATGCGGCCGAAGGGCTCTGACGACGGTGCCGTCGGGATGCGGGTGCGCGCCCAGCACCGCGTGCGGATCCGGGTGGGTGCCCGCGGCCAGCAGCAGCAGATCGCGCCGGTTCACCGGAATGTCCTGCGGTAGGCCAACTCCGCACGGGCGGCCGCCGAGACCGGCGGCAGGGCGATGATGTGCGCGACGGCCCGGACCGGGTCCAGCCGTACGTAATTGGTTTGGCCCCAGTGGTATTCCTCACCGCTGACCTCGTCCACGACGACCGGATGATCGTGCCATTCACGGCCGATCGCGGGCATGTCGAGCGAGAGCATGCCGTCCTCGGCTCCGAACGGGTCCAGATTCACCACGACCAGTACCGCGTCGCCGGTGGCCGGATCCACCTTCGAATAGGCCAGCAGTGCGTCGTTGTCCACGTGATGCACGCTCAGACAGCGCAATTGCTGCAGGGCCGGGTGGGCGCGGCGGATCTCGTTGAGTCTGGTCAGCCAGGGGTCGAGCGATTCACCGCGCGCCGCGGCCTCGGCGAACGGGCGCGGGCGCAGTTCGTACTTCTCCGAGTCCAGGTACTCCTCGCTGCCCGGCCGCACCGCCTGATGTTCGAACAGCTCGAAACCCGAGTACACGCCCCAGGCCGGGCCCATCGTCGCGGCCAGCACCGCGCGGACGGCGAACATGCCCGGACCGCCGTGCTGCAGGCTCTCGTGCAGGATGTCGGGGGTGTTGACGAACAGGTTCGGTCGCGCCTCGTCGGCCTTGGCGGCCAGTTCCAGAGCGAATTCGGCGAGTTCGTGTTTGCCGGTGCGCCAGGTGAAATACGTATAGGACTGGGTGAACCCGCGCCGGGCGAGGCCGTACATCCGGGCGGGGCGGGTGAACGCCTCGGACAGGAAGATCACGCCCGGGTCGTCGCGGTGCACCTGCCCGATCAGCCATTCCCAGAAGTCGGCGGGTTTGGTGTGCGGGTTGTCGACGCGGAAGATGGTGACGCCCAGCGAGATCCAGTACCGGACCACGCGCAGTACCTCGGCGTAGAGGCCGTCCGGATCGTTGTCGAAGTTGATCGGGTAGATGTCCTGATACTTCTTCGGCGGATTCTCCGCGAAGGCGATGGTGCCGTCCGGCAGGGTGGTGAACCATTCGGGATGTTCGATGACCCAGGGATGGTCCGGGGCGCACTGCAGCGCCAGATCCAATGCGACTTCGAGCCCGAGTTGCCGTGCGACGTCGACGAATTCGGTGAAATCCGCGACGTCGCCGAGATCCGGATGGATCGCGTCGTGGCCGCCCGCGGCCGAGCCGATCGCCCAGGGGGAGCCGACGTCGTCGGGTTCGCAGGTCAGGGAGTTGTTGCGGCCCTTGCGGTTCACCTCGCCGATCGGGTGGATCGGCGGCAGGTACACCACGTCGAAGCCCATGGCCGCGATGCGGTGCAGCTCCTTCGCGGCGGTGGCGAAGGTGCCGTGCACGGGAGCGCCGTCGGCGTCCCGGCCGCCGGTGGAGCGGGGGAAGAATTCGTACCACGAGCCGCACAGGGCGCGGCGGCGTTCCACCTGGACGGTGAATTGCGGTCCGCGGGTGACCAATTCGCGTAGCGGGTGGGCGCGCAGTATCTCGGCCACCTCGGCGCTGAACGCCGGGGCCACCCGCGCGGGCAGCTGGTCGTCGCTGCGCAGTGCGGTCGCGGCCGCGCGCAGACGTTCCCACTGTTTCTTCGGAACCGCCTGTGCGGCACGGTCGAACAGGCGTGCGCCGAGTTCGAGGTCGTTGGCCAGATCCGCGGCGCTCTGGCCGACGGCCAGTTTCGCCTCCACCGCCGCACGCCATCCGGCGATCGGATCGCTCCAGCCCTCGATGCGGTAGGTCCACGCACCCGGTTCGGTGGGAGTGAACACGGCGTTGAACACATCGGGTTCGTAGTCGGGCGACATGCGGATGCGTTGCGTGCGCGAACTGCCCGGGGCGCGCACCGCGAGGGTCGCGGCGACGGCGTCGTGCCCTTCGCGCCAGACCACGGTGCGAACCGGGAACACCTCACCGACCACGGCCTTGGCCGGGTATCGCCCCGGTCCTAGGGCAGGGGCGGTGTCATCGATGGCGATGCGACCGGTCACGGCGTCAACCGTACCGGTAATCCGGACATGTTCGCGCCGATGACGGCGGACGGGTGGCTGCCGGGTGGCGGGAATCGATATGGGACGGTAGGACCGAAGCGGAACGCTCGCCTCTCTTTCGCGGCGGGCACGACGACGGCGAATACACAGGAGGATCCATCATGACCGCAGTGCACGGCGTGTCGGTAGACATCCAGACTCCCGACGGCGTTGCCGATGCTTATGTGGCTCATCCCGACGACGGCGCCGCGCATCCGGGCGTGATCGTCTACCAGGACGCGTTCGGCCTGCGGCCCGCACTGCGCGCGGTGGCCGATCGCATCGCTTCGCACGGCTACACCGTTCTGGTGCCGAACGCCTTCTACCGGGCGGGCCGCGCACCGCTGTTCGATCTGCCGGACCCGATCGATCTGAAGTCGCGGCCGGAGATCTTCGAGAAGATCCGGCCGCAGATGCAGGCGCTGACGCCCGAGGTCGTGAAGTCCGATTCGGCCGCGTACCTGGACTGGATGGCGGCATCGGAGCTGGTCAGCGACGGTCCGGTCGGTCTGACCGGATACTGCATGGGCGGGCGGCTGGTGCTGTTCACCGCGGCCGCGCATCCCGAGCGGGTCGCCGCCGGTGGCTGCTTCCACACCGGTGGGCTGGTCACCGACGGCCCAGACAGCACTCATCTGATGGTCGAGCCGATCACCGCGGAGCTGTTCTTCGGCTACGCCGACAACGACCAGGGCGCGACTCCCGCGCAGATCGAGACGTTCGGCAAGGCGCTGGACGCGGCGGGCGTCACGCACACCTCCGAGGTGTACGAGGGCTCGATCCACGGTTACACCCAGGCCGACACCGAGGCGTACAGCGCCGAGGCGGCCGAGCGCCACTACCGCGATCTGCTCGCGCTGCTCGATCGCACGCTGGGCTCGAAGTAGTTCCGCCTGAGTTCCCGGGCCGCCGCGTAGGACCGATGCGGCGGCCCGGGAATTCGATGAGTACAGGTCAGAGCCCTGCGGCGGCGCTGTTCGGTGCCGCGTGTGCCATCCTCGCCGTGTAGGTTCTACCCAATGAAGGCATTGCGTCGCTTCACCGTCCGTGCCCATCTGCCCGAGCGACTGTCCGCGCTCGGCGAACTCGCCACGAATCTGCGCTGGTCCTGGCATGCCCCGACGCAGGACGTGTTCGCCGAACTGGATCCGCGGCTGTGGGTGGAGCTCGGGCGCGATCCGGTGCGGATGCTGGGGGAGGTCCCGGCCGAACGCCTGGACGAACTGGCCGCCGACGAGGCGTACCTGCGTACGGTCGACGCCGCCGCGGCCGATCTGCAGGACTATCTGACCAGGCCGCGCTGGTTCGGCCGACAGGATCAGGGCCCGCGGTGCATCGCGTACTTCTCGATGGAGTTCGGCGTCACCGAGGTGCTGCCGAACTATTCCGGCGGATTGGGGATCCTGGCCGGGGACCATCTGAAAGCGGCCTCGGATCTGGGACTTCCGCTGATCGGCGTCGGCTTGCTGTACCGCTCAGGGTATTTCCGGCAGTCGCTGACCGCCGACGGCTGGCAGCGCGAACACTATCCGGATCTGGATCCGCAGGGGTTGCCGCTGCGGTTGCTCGCCGGCGCCGATGGTTCTCCGGTCCTGGTGCACGTGCCGATGCCCGAGGGGCGGGTGTTGCGGGCGCGGGTGTGGATCGCCCAGGTGGGGCGGATTCCGTTGCTGCTGTTGGATTCCGACATCGCCGACAACGATCCCGAGTTGCGCGCGGTCACCGACCGGCTGTACGGCGGCGATCAGGACCACCGGATCAAGCAGGAGATCCTGGCCGGAATCGGCGGAGTGCGCGCGGTGCGGGCGTTCACCCGCGCGCACGGGATGCTCGATCCGGATGTGTTCCACATGAACGAGGGGCACGCCGGATTCCTGGGGATCGAGCGGATTCGCGAATTCATGTCCGGCGGAATGGATTTCGATGCCGCGCTGACCGCGGTGCGGGCCGGGACGGTGTTCACCACGCACACCCCGGTGCCCGCGGGGATCGACCGGTTCGCCGGTGCGCTGGTGCGGCGGTATTTCGGCGGGGATCACGGGGAACGCGAATCTCCGCTGCTGCCGGGGGTTTCGGTGGATCGCATCGTGGCGCTGGGCCGGGAGGCCGATCCGTCGGTGTTCAACATGGCGCATCTGGGGTTGCGACTGGCTCAGCGCGCCAACGGCGTCTCACAACTGCACGGCGCGGTCAGCCGGAGCATGTTCGCGCCGCTGTGGCCCGGATTCGATCCGGCCGAGGTGCCGATCGGCTCGGTCACCAACGGCGTGCACGCGCCGACCTGGGCCGCGCGTGAGTGGATCGACAAGGCACGGGAATTCGTCGGCCCGGAACTGGTCGAGGAGGCGCGCGGCTGGGAACGGTTGCACGACGTCGATCTGCGCGAGCTGTGGTCGACGCGTAATGCGTTGCGCGGCATCCTGGTCGACGAGGTGCGTCGTCGGGTGCGGGCCTCGTGGCTCGAGCGGGGTGCGGCTCCGGCCGAACTGGGTTGGGTGGACGAGGTTTTCGATCCGGCGGTGCTGACCGTCGGGTTCGCTCGCCGGGTGCCGACCTACAAACGCCTGACTCTGATGCTGCGCGACCCGGAACGGCTGCGCGGCATGCTGACCGATCCCGATCGTCCGGTGCAGCTGGTGGTCGCCGGTAAGAGTCATCCGGCCGATGACGGCGGTAAGGGGCTGATCCAGCAGGTGGTGCGCTTCGCCGATGACATCGGCGTGCGGCATCGCATCGTCTTCCTGCCCGATTACGACATGTCGATGGCCCGGTACCTGTACT
Organism: Nocardia coffeae; assembly: GCF_019890715.1. Taxonomy (NCBI): domain Bacteria; kingdom Bacillati; phylum Actinomycetota; class Actinomycetes; order Mycobacteriales; family Nocardiaceae; genus Nocardia; species Nocardia coffeae. Next base: position 15,142 of record NZ_JAINZY010000031.1, read on the forward strand.
GGGGATGCGATGTGTGGCTGAACAATCCGCTGCGTCCGCTCGAAGCGTGCGGTACGTCGGGGATGAAGGCCGCGCTCAACGGCGGACTCAACCTGTCGATCCGGGACGGCTGGTGGGACGAGATGTACGACGGCGAGAACGGCTGGGCCATCCCCACCGCGGACGGCGTGCGCGACGAGCACCGCCGCGACGATCTGGAGGCCGCGGCGCTGTACGAGACGATGGAACGCGCTGTGCTGCCGCGCTTCTACGAGCGTGACCACGACGGGGTGCCGGTGCGCTGGATGGAGATGGTCCGCCACACGCTGCAGACCCTCGGGCCGAAGGTACTGGCCTCCCGCATGGTCCGCGACTACGCGGTCGGCTACTACGCACCCGCCGCGGCCTCGTATGCCGCAGTGGCACAGGACGATTTCGCCGGAGCGCGGGAGCTGGCCGAATACCGCCGCCGGATCGAGGCGGCCTGGCCGCAGGTCAAGGTGCTCCAGGTGGACAGCTCCGGTCTGGCCGACATCCCGGTCATCGGCAACGAACTGTCCCTGCGCGCCCGCATCGATCTCGCGGGCCTGACCCCCGCCGATGTCACCGTGCAGGCGGTGCTGGGCCGCGTCGACACGGACGACGACCTGTCCGAGGTCACCGATTTCGAGATGACGCACGTCGGAAGTGATTCCGGGACGGAGATCTTCACCGTCGAGACCCCGGTTCCGCTCTCGGGCGCGGTCGGCTTCACCGTCCGGATCCTGCCGCGGCATCGGTTGTTGTCCGGTCCTGCCGAACTCGGCCTGATGGTCTCACCGAGTCCCTGAGCCGGTTCCTGCCTCGTGACCGGGCGCTCAGATCGGTTGGGTGAGTGTGCGTTTGAGGATCTTGCCGGTGGCGTTGCGGGGGAGGGCGTCCAGGAACATGACGTCGCGGGGGACCGAGAAGCGGCCCAGGCGGCGTCGGATGTAGACGCGGATCATGTCCGGGTCCAGGGCGAAGCCGTCGCGGGTGACGATGAAAGCGGCCAGGCGCTGGCCGAATTCGCGATCGGGGACGCCGATCACCGCGACCTCGCTGACCTGCGGCAGATGGGACAGCGCCTCCTCCACCGGCCGCGGGAAGACGTTCTCGCCGCCGGAGATGATCATCTCGTCGTCGCGTCCGGCCACGAACAGTCGTCCCGACGCGTCCAGATAGCCGACATCGCCGGTGTCGAGCATGCCGTCGGCCTCCGAGGGCGGATCGGCATCGGTGTAGCCGTCGAACAGCATGTGGTTGCCGATGAAGATGTGCCCGGTCGCACCGATCGGGACGGGGCGCAGATCATCGTCCAGCACAGCGATTTTCGTGCCCAGCGGGGGACGTCCGGCGGTGGTCGGTGAGATGCGCAGATCGGCCGGATCGGCGATGCTCGCCCAGGACACTTCGGTGGATCCGTAGAAGTTGTAGAGGATGTCGCCGAAGGTGTCCATGAATCGCAGCACCGCCGCGCCGGGCAGCGGTGCACCGCAACTGGCCACCACGCGCAGGCTCGACGTGTCGTAACGCGCCCGCACCGAGGCGGGCAGGTCCAGGATCCGGTGCACCATCACCGGGACGACGATCAGTGTGGTGACCCGGAATTCGGCGATCATGCGCAGGCAGTCCTGGGCGTCGAAATGTTCGGGCAGGACCACCGTCGCGCGCAGCGGCGTACTGATCTGCAGGGCCGCCAGACCCCAGGTGTGGAACACCGGCGCCGGAATCAGCATCGTCTCGTTCATCCGCAGCGGGATGCGGGACAGCACCGCCGCGACGGTGCCGAATCCCTTGGGATGCGGTCGCACAGCGCCTTTCGACCTGCCGCTGGTGCCCGAGGTCAGCACGACCAGTCGGCCGTGATCCTTCGGCTTGGTGAAATCGCCTGTGCCGGAGTTGATCAGATCCTCGACCGTGCGGCGGTCGGGGAGCATTCCGTCGTCCACGGTGTGGTAGCACGGCAGATCCTGCGGGATGAACCGCAGTAGATCCTCCAGCTCCGGATCGGCGAACAGCACTGCCAACTGGTGGGTTTTGGCGATCTGGGCGATTCGTCCGGCCGGTAGACCGGTATTGAACAGCACCGCCTCGACGCCGAGTTTACTTGCGGCGGACATGACCTCGACCATCTCGGCGCTGTTGCGGGACAGCACGCCGATGGCGTCTCCGGCCGTCAGGCCCAGGCGGGCCAGCGCGCTCGCGAGTGCGTGACTGCGGGTGTGCACCTCGCGGAACGTGCGCTCGCCCCGGTCGTCGATGATCGCGGTGCGGCGCGGGGAGTGCGCGGCCGCGGCCGCGTAGCCGCCCGCCAGGGTGAAACCCCAGGCGGCCAGGCCGCTGAGTTGTTTGATCATCCGGTCCGGGCGCAGGGTGCGCACGACACCCGTGGCCACCATCTGCCGAGCGACTCCGGCCTGCAGGCGTATCGAGGACTCCTCGCCGTTGGCCAGGATCGAGGTCGGGACGCGGTCGGCGAGGTCGACCATGCGCTCGAGCCCGGCCGTGATCCATTCGACGACAGCCGAATTCGACAGCGCGGGCACCAGCGGATGCACCCGGGCGGGTGCGAAGCACGTGATGACGACCTGCGTGCCCGCGGACGCCCCGCGCAGCCGGATCGCGGCGAAACTGCCCTGGGCCGGACACTGCAGCTCGACGGTGTGCGCCTCGCGGTTCAGGACCAGCCGGACGTCCAGGACACGGATCTCGGTATCGGCACCGCCCACGCGCATGCGCCAACTCGGTGGGCCGTCGATGGTCTCCACCGGATCACAGGCGCCGATGCCCGGGAACAGTCGGGGGTAGGTCTCCGGATCCGCGAGCAGCTTCCACAGAATTCGGGGAGAGATTGCGAGATCGGCACTCGCATCGACGATTTCGGTAACCACACACTTGCACTTCTGGCTGGGCCGGTTCGACAGCTCGGTTCGGCGGCTGACGTATTTGTAACGGGCCGCACACGATTGGTCAAGGCGAATTAAATATTAGGTGAATCATGCATTAAATTCCGGGTAGGTTGCATGTGTTCACACGTCACAGATACCCCCCGGCGGGGGTGGTTGTCAACTATTCGCCGGCGAGGCGTCGGGAAGCCGATATCCGCCCGCCTCGCCACGCCTCACCGTCGGACAGGTTGTTGTGTCAGTACGCGTTTGAGGATGTTGCCGCTGGCGTTTCGGGGGAGTGCGTCGATGACCACGACATCGCGCGGCACCCAGGCGCGCCCGAGTCGAACCCGGATGTAATCGCGGATCGCATCGGCGTCGATGACGTGGCCCGGCCGCGCGACGATGAAGGCCGAGAGTCGTTGGCCCGATTCGCGATCCGGTCCGCCCACCACCGCGCTCTCGCTGACTTGCGGCAGGTGTGCCAGCGCCTCCTCCACCGGGCGCGGGTAGACGGTCTGGCCGTCGCAGACGATCAATTCCTCGGCGCGGGCGAGGACGAACAGTCGTCCGACCGCATCGACGTACCCCACGTCGCCGGTGTCGATCATGCCGTCCACCTCCTCCGGCGGCGGCGCGTCGATGTACCCCTCGGTCAGCAGATGGTGACCGACGAAGATCCGCCCGATCGCGCCCACCGGCAGCAGCCGCGAGTCATGATCCAGCACAGCGAATTTCGCACCGAGCGGTGGAATTCCCGCGGTGGTGGGCGAGACGCGCAGATCGGCCGGTTCGGCGATCGCGCCCAGGGACACCTCGGTCGATCCGTAGATGGTGTAGAGGATTTCGCCGAAGATCTCGGTGAACCGCAGCACCGTCGCCTCCGACAGTGGTGCGCCACCGCAGGTTACGACCTCCAGGCTGGACAGGTCGTACCGCGCCCGCACCGAAGCGGGCAGATCGAGGATGCGCTCCACCATGATCGGCACGACGATCAGCGTGCGCACCCGATGCTCGGCGATCAGGCGCAGGCACTCCGCGGCGTCGAAGCGATCCAGCAGCACCACCTGGGCTCGCAGCGGGAGGCTGATGTGCATGGCCGCCAGGCCCCAGGAATGCGACAGCGACGCCGCGATCAGCATGGTCTCGTTCATCACGAACGGCAGGCGCGACAGCAGCGCCGCGATCGAGGAGAATCCGCGCGGCTGCGGGCGGACTGCCACCTTCGCCGGGCCGGAGGTGCCCGCGGTCAGCAGGATCTGCCGACCGGGCTGATCCGGTTTGCCGACATCGCCTCTGCCCGAAGCGATCAGCTCCTCCACGCCGATCTGGTCCGGGCGGGCCGGATCGCTGAACGTGCTGAAGCGCATCACGTCCGGCGGTACGTACGCCGTCAGCTGCTCCAACTCCGGATCGGCGAATATCGCTGCCATCCGGTGACTCTCGGCCAGGGAGGCGATCCGCTGCGCGGGCAGCCAGGTGGTCAGGAAGATCAGATCGGCGCCGAGTTTGGCCACGGCCGTGACGATTTCGATCATCTCGAGGTGGCTGCGCGCGAGCAGGCCGACGACATCGCCCGCGCCGATGCCCTGCTCGGCCAGTGCCGACGCGAGACGCCCCGAGCGGGCGTGGATGTCGCCGAAGCTGCTCGCACCCCGATCGTCCACCACGGCAATGCGTTTCGGGGTATGTCCCGCCATCGCCGCATAGCCGCCCGCGAGGGTGAATCCGTAGGTGGCCAGGCCGTTGATCTGTTTGTACATCCGGTCGGGCCGGATGCTGCGCAGCACGCCGGTGGACAGGATCTGCATCGCGACCCCGGCCTGGGTGCGCACCGTGGAATCCTCGCCGTTGAGCACCATCGAGGTCGGCGCGCCGCGCACGAGATCGACAAGTCGATGCAGTCCGAACGAGATCCATTCCGCCGCAGCGGCATTGGGCAGACTGGGCATGAGTGGATGCACGCGGTCGGGTGCGACGCAGGTGATGGTGGCGCGCGTGCGATCGGCGCTGCCGGACAGGGCCACCGCGGCGAAACTGCGTCGCTCGGTGCACTGCAACTCCAGGGTGCCCGCCGCGCGATCGGCGATCACCCGGACGTCGAGGATGTGGATCTCGGTGTCGCTGCCGCCGATGCGCATGCGCCACACGGGGCGCCCGTCGACGATCTCGTGCACATCGCACGCGCCGATACCGGGAAAGACCCTCGCGTAGTTACGCGGATCGGTCAGCAGATCCCACAGGACCCCGGGGGCGATCGCGAGATCGGCACTCGCATCGACGATTTCTGTAACCACTCACTTTGCAATTCTCACGTGGCCGGTTCGACGGGCTCGGTTCGGCGGATAACGTATTTGTAACGGCCCACTGGGGAACGGTCAATAACTTGCATATACGAGGGGAATTATGCATTTAATTGCCCGCCGGTTGCGTCTGTCGAATATCCGAAGTAATTCGGTGATCGACCGGCCAGCCATATGTTCGCTGGGTGGGATCGGCACTGCCGCAATCGATTGCCGCTCGTTCGCGGGACCGGGGATGCGCAACCGCGACGTGGCATATAGCGTGCTCGGCAGGCACGTCCGTCCGGCCGAGGTGGAGAAGTAGATGACAATCGATGCCCAGTCGGGTGTGAAGGGGCGCGTGGACGCCTACTTCGGTCTCAGCAGGCTCGGATCGACCGTGAAGCGCGAGATCATGGCCGGCACCGTCACCTTCCTCGCGATGTCCTATGTGCTGGCGGTCAATCCCGCGGTGCTCGGCGACCACGGCACGTTGGGGGCCAAGGGAATTCCCACCCAGGCGGTGTTCACCGCGACCGCCGTCGCCGCGGTGGTGGGCACCCTCGTGATGGGGTTGTGGGCGCGCTATCCCATCGCCCTCGCGCCCGGAATGGGACTGAACGCCTTCTTCGCCTATTCGGTGGTGCTCGGCATGGGCATCCACTGGCAGGTCGCGCTGTCGGGCACGCTGCTGTCGGGCGTGATCTTCTTCGTGCTCGCGATCACCAGGATCCGCGAGAAGATCATCGACGCCATTCCGATGCAGCTGAAACTGGCCGTCGGCGCGGGCATCGGCATGTTCGTGGCGTTCCTCGGGCTGAAGAACGCCGGTCTGGTGGTGGCCAGCGAGTCCACCTTCGTCCATCTCGGCGACTTCACCAAGGGGACCACCCTGCTGGCCCTGTTCGGTCTGCTGGTGACGGTGATCTTCCTGGTGCTGGGCTGGCACGGTGCGGTGCTGTACGGCATCGTCGCGACCACGATCGTGGGCATCGTCAGCGGGCTGGTCTCGCTGCCGCATGCGGTGGTGGCCATGCCGCACGGACTGGACAAGACCTTCGGGCAGGCCATCATCAATCTGCCGCACGCGTTCACCGGACAGATGGCGATCGTCGTGCTGACCATGCTGTTCGTCGACTTCTTCGATGCCTCGGGCACCCTGATCGGCATCGCCAACCAGGCCGGGCTGCTCACCTCCGAGGGCAAGTTGCCGCGTGCGGCGCAGGCGTTCGCCTCCGATTCCATCGGCACGGCGGCCGGCGCGATCATCGGCACCTCGACCACCACCGCCTACGTCGAGTCCACCGCGGGCGTCAGCGCCGGGGGACGCACCGGGATCACCGCGGTCTCGACGGCCGGGTGGTTCCTGATCGCGATGTTCCTGTTTCCGGTCTTCGACGTCGTCGCGGGCGCACCCTCGGTGACCGCACCCGCCCTCATCGTGGTCGGCGTGCTGATGTCCCGTTCGCTCGGTCAAATCGACTGGGGCGAACTGGAATACGCTATCCCGGCCTTCATCACCGTGATCATGATGCCGCTGACCTACTCGATCGCCAACGGCATCGCGATGGGTCTGCTGTTCTACCCGATCGTCATGGTCGCCAAGCGTCGCGGCCGCGAGGTCCATCCGGTCGTCTGGGTGCTGGCGGTGATCTTCCTGGCCTACTTCTTCTTCCTGGCAAACAGGTAATTTCACTGGTCAACAGGTAATTCTCGCGGTCGGGCGAACCGAGGGGCGTCCGATATCGTGGTCTCATCGAACGCGGTCCGCAACGTTGCTCCCGCCGATCATCGGCACCGAGACCACGAGGACATCGATATGACCACCACCGCGCCACACATTTCCGCCGCCGACACGGCGGGCACGGACATCGGCCTGCTCGTGCTCCGGGTCGGCTCCGGCGGCCTGCTGTTCGTCACCGGAAGTGAGAAATTGTTCGGTTGGTTCAACGGCGCCGGATGGCAGCGAACCACCGAGAGCTTCGAGGGGATGGGCTACCAACCGGGCAAGGTGTTCGGCACCCTGGCCGCGCTCTGCGAATTCGGCGGGGGCGCGCTGCTCGTGCTCGGGCTGCTGACTCCGCTCGCCGCGGCCGTCGTCATCGGCACCATGATCAACGCGGTACACGTGACCTGGCCGAACGGCCTGGTCGCCGCCTCCTCGGCGGTGCTGCTGATCGTCGCCGCGGCCGCCCTCGGCTTCGCGGGACCGGGCCGGATCTCGCTGGACCACAATCGTCCCTGGCATCGCCGGGGACCCGTCTGGGGCCTGGGAGCCGTGGTCCTGGGCGCCGTTGCGGCGGCGATAACGCTCGCCGTGAAGTGACTCCTACTTCCCGGCGGCGTCCAAGCGCTTCAGAGCTTTGACGACGACCTCGGGGTCGGCGGTCTCCCAGTAGGGCGGCAGCGAGGCGCGCAGGTAGGAACCGTAGCGGGCGGTGGCCAGGCGGGAATCCAGGATGGCGACCACGCCGCGGTCCTCGACGCTGCGCAGCAGGCGGCCGGTGCCCTGGGCGAGCAGTAGCGCGGCGTGATTGGCCGCGATCGCCATGAAGCCGTTGCCGCCGCGGGACTCCACCGCCTTCTGCCGGGCCACCAGCAGCGGATCGTCCGGGCGGGGGAACGGGATGCGGTCCAGGATCACCAGGCTCAGCGACGGGCCCGGGACGTCCACGCCCTGCCACAGCGACAACGTACCGAACAGCGACGTCTCCGGATCGTCGGCGAATTTGCGCACCAGTGCGCCGGTGGCGTCCTCGCCCTGACACAGGATCGGGGTGTCCAGGCGCTCGCGCAGGGCCTCGGTGGCCGCCTTGGCCGCCCGCATCGAGGAGAACAAGCCCAGGGTGCGTCCGCCCGCGGCGCGGATGAGCCGGTCGATCTCGTCCAGATACGCCGGGGACAACCCGTCGCGGCCAGGGGCGGGCAGATGTTTCGCGACGTACAGGATGCCGGATCTGGCATGGTCGAACGGGGAGCCGACATCGAGCGAATTCCAGCGCACCACATCGGAATCCGACGGCGCCTCACCACCGTTGGCCAATGCGGCGTCTACTCGGTTCGCCGACTGCGCCGGTAGCCCCCAGGTGATCGCCAGCCCGTCGAAGGAACCGCCCACCTGCAGCGTCGCCGAGGTCAGCACGACCGTGGCGGTGCCGAACAGGCGGCTGCGCAGTAGGCCGCCGACCGAGAGCGGGGCCATGTGCAGGGTGCGGCGGGCGATGCCGCGCAGTTCGTCGGCGGCCAGCCAGATCACGTCGCGACGCGCGGCGGGATCGGACTCCTCGAAGGTGGTCAGCGCGCGGACCGCGGCGTCGTGCACCTCCTCGACCGCTGACAAGGCCATGTTGCGGGCCGCCACGTCTTCCGGATCGCCTTGTGGCGCACCGGAACCCGACGGCGCCAGCGCGGTGCGGGTGTTCCACGCCGCGTCGCGGATCAGCGCGAGCACCGGGCCCGCGCCGCCGGGCAGCTGATCCCAGCGGCCGGGCGGCAGATCCTCGAGCAGTTCGTGCCACGCTTCCGCGGCGCCCTCGAGCCGGTCGACCTCCTGCTCGTCGACGAGTTTGGCGCAGCGTTTGGCGGCCGCGCTGATCGCGCTCGTGGACAGTTCCGCGGTCGCGACGCCGGTGACCCGGTCCACCAGTTCGTGCGCCTCGTCGATCACCACGACGTCGTGTTCGGGCAGCACCTGCACACCGCTGATGGCGTCGATGGCCAGCAGCGCGTGATTGGTGACCACCACATCGGACTGACCGGATTCGGCGCGGGCGCGCTCGGCGAAGCAGTCGGTGCCGAACGGGCAGCGCGATTTGCCCAGACATTCCCGGGAGGACACGCTCACCTGCCGCCATGCCCGATCGGTGACGCCCGGGGCCACCTCGTCGCGATCGCCGGTCTCGGTGTCCGAGGCCCAGTCGTTGAGCCGCTGCACCTCGCGGCCCAGGCGCGAGATGGCGAACGCGTCGAACAGTTCGGCCTCGGGTTCCTCGTCCGGAATCGCGCTGTTGATCTTGTTCAGGCACAGATAGTTGTTGCGGCCCTTGAGGATCGCGAATTTCGGCCGACGCCCCAGAGGCCCGGCCAGCGCCTCGGCCAACCGCGGCAGATCCCGGTCCACCAACTGCCTCTGCAACGCGATCGTCGCGGTGGAGACCACGACCGTGCGCCCGGTCTGCACCGCGTGCCGCAGACTCGGCACCAGGTAGGCCAGCGACTTGCCGGTCCCGGTGCCGGCCTGCACCGCCAGATGCTCCTTGGTGTCGATCGAGTGCGCGACCGCAGCCGCCATGGTCTGCTGCCCCTTGCGCGCCTTACCGCCGAGCGCTTCGACGGCGGTCGTCAACAGAGTCGGAACAGCGGGGAGTTCGGGCACCCCCGCAGACTAGCGCCAGGCTCCGACAGGCAACCAACGACATGGTCGCCCGGCCCACGATTCTGCAGGCTCACGCACCCGCCGACGAAACACAACCTCGTCCCACCCACATTCCCCGATGCCGCGAGAGACCGAGCCCACCCGGCCACTTCCCGCGTGCTCAGCGGCGCAGCGTCCCTGTTCCGCTGGTAATCGCCCACACCTCGAAACACTCCCCAGACCACCCACACTCCCCGATGCCGCAGGCGAGCCCCGCGCTCACGTGAGAGCCCGAGCAAACCCGGCCACCTCCCGCGTGCCCAGCGGCGAAACGTCTCTCTCCCGCTGGTAGTCGCCCGCGAAGCGAAAGGCTCAACAACACCAACTCCAAGGTTTTCGGCGCGGGCTCGTCGTTCAGCCCTCGAAGCGCATGGGCGAAGCCCGAGTCTCGAGGGCTGAACGACGAGCCTTACAGCGCCGAAAACCCCGCCGGAGCGAAGCGGAGGCCAAAAATACCCCCTAACTAAGGATTTGGAATTCCGCTGACGTTCCCGAGAACGGGACGCGTTCACCGCTGTGGCTTTGCGAATCGCCGTAGTAGCGGATCCGGTATCTGCCCTCGGGGGTGTCTGCCGGACTGTTCCAGGTGATGGTGACCAGCGAACTCGATGCCGCGCCGCGCGCCCAGCGGAACGTGGTGGCCCAGTCGCCGTCGTCGGCGATCATCCCCCAGCGGCCCGCGTCGTAGTGCTGCACCATCAGGTACGTGCCGCCGCGGTGCAGATCCCGGTTGGGGTGGGCGCCGGCGAACTCGACGACGACCTTCTGGCCCGCCCGATAGGAGTCTTCCGGTTCGGTGACCACATCGCCGAAGTGTTTGCCCGCGGGCGGAAAGTCCGGCGGCAGTGTGGTTTTCGCAGGCTTCTGCTGTTCGGCCAGATCGGGGGCGGCGATGCCGGGCGAGACGGGCTGCCCGTCGCGCATCGCGGTCGCCAGCCCGGACACCACCTGTTGCAGGGCCGGCAGCTCCCACCGGCCGAACAGCGTGCTGGCGCCCTCGTAGCGCTGTGCGTCGTACTCCTCGGGGGTGGTGATGTAGTGGATGTACGCGTTGGCGTATCCGGCGACCAGGACGTTCGGCAACTCCGCGCCCATGATCTCGGCGACCGCGCGACGCAGGCGGAGACCGGCGGTGATGGTCACCTCGCCGGGGATGCCGATCAGGAACAGCTCGCCGATCCGGATCAGCTGGACCGGCGCGATCTCCTGCACGTACGGTCCGCCGAAACGGTTGAGCAGACTGCTCGGGGCGACGATCGCCTTGGGCGACTGCGCGTCGCGCAGTTTCGAGTTGAACCGGTAGGCGAGTCGGGACATCCAGTCCCACAGCGGATTACGCCCCTCGTGGAAGGTCTTCCAATTCGTCGGGCCGTCGAAACCCGCACCGGCGAAGGCGGATGCGCCCGCGGCGGGCTTGGCGGTGCGGTGTTCGCTGCCGTCGCCGGTGAACTCCGCGGACACGGTCATCGCGGACAGGTCGACGTGGATCAACCGGCAATCGATGTCCCCGGCCATCCGCGGCATGTACCCGTCGGAGAGTTTCGCGGCGGCCTCGTACTGCCGGGTGCCGATCTGCCGGGTGTTCTCGACCTCGTCGTTGGTCGGACCGTGACCGGGTGCGCCGTCCAGATTCGGTGAGACGTCACCGGCATTGGTCTGCGCGAACGCGGCGACGAAATCCGGATCCTCGGAGTCGACCAGATAGTCCACACCCTCGACGATGCGCTCCCAGTAGTAGGCCGCGTACCCCTTGTTGTCGCCGCTGATCAGCGTGTTGCGGTTGGTCATCGAGGTGCAGTGCGCGGCGAACCAGTCGATCGCGCCGACCGGCTCGCCGTCCCGATCGATGCGCAGCAGGGTGTTCTGCGGATCGATCGCGTCGGGGAAGAAATCCTTGTCCGCCTGCGGATTTCGGTCGAACGCGGCGCGCGAGCGGTTGACGCTCGCGTCGCGCAGTTCACCGTGCGCCAGGCGCAGTGTGGCCGGGGCCAGATCCTCGTGGGCGCGTTCGACCGCCTCCACGATCCCCTCGACGATCGCGCGGAACGTCGCGGGCCGGAATCCGTCGGTCGTCTTGTTGTAGAGCTGGTGATGCGAATAGCCGCCCGGCCCGCAGTGGGTGTGCGTGGCGGTGATCATCACGTTGGATTCGCCGTAGGTGTCACCGAACCGGCCGGCCAGCCGGCGCAGCACCTCCTGGGTGATGCTGGAGAAGATCAGCGGCAGATCGTTGATGATCAGCAGCACCCGGTGATCGGTGATCGGATCGGCGAATACGAAGGCGCGCGAACGCAATCGGGTGTGGATACCGGTGCTCTTCTGATCGGCCATGCCGTATCCGAGCATCCCAGCCTCGGCCGGTTCGCCGGTGATATCGGCGATCGCGCGCCCGACCCGATGTCGGTCGGTCGAGTAGTTGGTGTCGGACATCGACCTCGTCTTCCGTAGTGTTGGAACCGGCCTGTGGACCTGGTCCAGTCTTCAACACCGTCAAACTAGCCGTGCGAGGGGCTGCCCGCAGAGCGAATGCCCACTCATGATTCGGCGTGTCCGACGAGTTCGATTCCGGCGGTGCGCATCTGCGCCAGCGCGGTCTCGGTGGTGGCGGGTGCCACAGCCGCGGTCAGGTCCAACAGTACCCGGGTGTGCAGGCCCGCCGCGCGGGCGTCCAGGGCGGTGGCGCGCACGCAGTGGTCGGTGGCGATGCCGCAGACATCGACGGTGTCGATTCCTTTGGTACGCAACCAGTCCACCAGTGACGCGCCCGCGTCGGTGCTGCCCTCGAAACCCGAATACGCGGCCGAGTAGGCGCCTTTGGAGAACACCTCCTCGATCGGGGTGGTGTCCAGGTCCGGGTGGAAGTCCGCGCCGGGCGTGCCGACGCGGCAGTGCGGCGGCCAGGTGTCCACGTAGTCGGGATCATCGGAGAAGTGCGCGCCGGGATCGATGTGGTGGTCCCGCGTGGCCACGATCGCGGCGTACTCGCTCGCACCCAGGTATTCGCTGATCCGCCCGGCCACCGCCGCGCCGCCGGTGACGGCCAGCGAGCCGCCCTCGCAGAAATCGTTCTGCACATCCACCACGATGAGTGCCCTGGTCATCTGTCGTACCTCGATTTCGCATGTCGATACCGGTGGCCCGGTCCGAGACGTTACGGGATGAACGTGGTCGGGATCGCCGGTTCGCCGGGCGAGAGTTTCAGCCCCTCCCAGGGCAGGCTGACCAGGCCGTGGGCGACCAGGACGCGGCTGTCCTGCAGGGGCGGGCGGTCCTCGATGATCTTGCCGCCGCGCACCATCGGGGTCAGCAGCTCACGCGCATCGAAGCCGTCGGTCTCCGGCGCCGGCCCGGACGCCGGGTAGACGATCTCCTCCACGATCGTCCCGGTGTGCCGGGACAGCCGCACCGCGCGTTTGGTGCCGCCGCGGGATTCCTTGTGACTGCTGCGTTTGGCCACCGGAACCCCTTCGACCTCGACCAGTTTGTAGACCATCCCGGCGGTCGGCGCGCCCGATCCGGTCACCAGGGAGGTGCCCACGCCGTAGGCGTCGACCGGTTCCGCGCGCAGTGCGGCGATCGCGTACTCGTCCAGATCGCCGGAGACCACGATGCGGGTGCGGGTCGCGCCGAGGGCGTCCAGCTGATCGCGCACCTGCCGGGCCAGCACGCCCAGATCGCCGGAATCGATACGCACACCGCCCAATTCGGGTCCGGCCACCTCGATCGCGGTGGCCACGCCCTGGGTGATGTCGAAGGTGTCCACCAGCAGGGTCGTGCCGACGCCCAGCGCCTCGATCTGACTGCGGAACGCCGCGGCCTCGTGCGCGCCGTCCGAACCGCTGTGCAGCAGGGTGAACGCGTGCGCGCTGGTCCCCGCGCCCGGAACTCCGTAGCGGCGCACCGCTTCCAGATTGGACGTCGCGTCGAATCCGGCCAGGTAGGCCGCCCGCGCACTGGCCGGGGCGGCCAACTCGTGCGTGCGCCGCGAACCCATCTCGATCATCCGACGTCCGCCCGCGGCGCTGACCATGCGCGCGGCCGCGGACGCGATCGCGCTGTCGTGATTGAGGATCGACAGGATCAGCGTCTCGAGCACCACGCATTCGGCGAAGCTGCCGCGCACCGACAGAATCGGCGAACCCGGGAAATACAGCTCACCCTCGCCGTAACCATCGATATCGCCGCGGAACTCGTAATCGCGCAGCCAGTTCATCGTGTCGGCGGGCAGGAATTTCTCCGCGACCGCCAGCTCGGGTTCCCGGAAACGAAATTCGGCCAGCGCGTCCAGCATTCGCCCCGCACCCGCGGCCACGCCGTATCGACGGCCGTGCGGCAATCGTCGTGCGAATACCTCGAACGTGCATTGCCGATGCGCCGATCCGTCGGCGAGCGCGGCCGCGAGCATGGTGAGTTCGTACTGGTCGGTCAGCAGCGCGGTACTGGTTGCGACATGTGCGGTGTCCACGTCGTCACTGTAGACAGAATCGGCGCGCGGATCGCGCGGTGAGTGCGCGGAAACGACATCGGTCGGGTGTTGTTTCTCCGGAGCCGAGTCGTACCCTGAAGGTTATGGGCTTGTGCATGAAGGACGCCGTCCGGGTCGCCGCCGATTCGGGCGGAGTGAACACGACGGCGGCGCACGGGGCGGGCCCGGGGGTGATGATGGCCGGGCAGGCCGTGCCCGAGGCGGTCGAGGCCACCGAGATCCTCGAGGCCGAGGATCGGCCGTGGGTGACGGTCGTCTGGGACGACCCGGTGAATCTGATGCATTACGTCACCTACATCTTCCAGAAGCTCTTCGGGTACAGCAAAGGCAAAGCAACCGAATTGATGATGCAGGTGCACAACGAAGGAAAGGCGGTGGTGTCCTCGGGCTCGCGGGACAGGATGGAACATGACGTGCAGCGTCTGCACGCCGCGGGCCTCTGGGCGACCATGCAACGTGACGAATGAGGCGGGCGACTACCGTAATCCCGTGCGCAAGTGGAGCAGAAAGAACTCGCTGAGCGGGCTCAAGCTGCGGTCGGAGATGGACGCGCGGGAGGCCGACGTGCTGCGTTCGCTGGTCGGAGCCGTCACCGGACTGCTCACCGAACGGGCCTCCTCGGGCCCCGACGACGAGCTGGCCGCGCTGACCGGGCTACGGATCGGCAATGCCACCCCTCCCGACGACCCCCGGCTGGCTCGCCTGCTGCCGGACTTCCATCGCCCCGAATCCGGTTCGCCCGACGCCGATCGCGCCGACCTCAACAGTGCCCTGCGCAGCCTGCACGAGCCGGACATCATCGATCGCAAGGTGGCCGCGGGCTCGGTGGTGCTGGAGACGCTGCCCGCCCGCGGCGGCAAGATCCTGCTCACCCCGGAACAGGCCGACGCCTGGCTGAACGCCCTGAACGATGTGCGGCTGGCGTTGGGCACGGCCATCGGCATCGACGCAGACACGCCCGATCGGCTGCACCCGGACGATCCGCGCGCTCCGCATCTGGACGTCTATCACTGGCTCACCTGGATGCAGGACTCGCTCCTGAGCGCGTTGGCCCCGTAGCAATTCCTGATTCGAATCTCACTGCGCGAAAGTATTGACATCTCCTACCACCACCGCATTTCCCGGGGCGGTGCGGGAAATGCGGGGGCTGCGGCATCGGACCTGGGAATAGCCGAATATTGTTGGCCGTTGAGGACAGCGTTCCGGCGCCGCGGCGCGGAAATGGCCGGGCGTGAACGGAAGGATGCGACAGTGCTGGTGATCGAGGCCGATCTCGTGGACGCGATGGTGGCGCACGCGCGCGCCGATCATCCGGACGAGGCCTGCGGGATCATCGCCGGGCCGGAGGGTTCGGACCGCCCCGAGCGGTTCGTCGCGATGATCAACGCCGAACGCTCGCCGACCTTCTACCGCTTCGACTCCGGTGAGCAGTTGCGGGTGTGGCGCGAGATGGACGATCGCGACGAGGAAGCGGTCGTGGTCTACCACTCGCACACCGGGACCGAGGCGTACCCGAGCCGCACCGACATCTCCTACGCCTCCGAGCCGAACGCCCACTACGTGCTGATCTCCACCCGCGATCCGGAGCAGCACGAGTTGCGCAGCTACCGGATCCTCGAGGGCGAGGTCACCGAGGAACCCGTCCGGATCGTGCCCGCCTACGCCGGTTCGTGAGCTACGAAGAACAAGGAGTCACCCAATGTCGGTAACCGTGTCCATCCCGACCATCATGCGTCCCCTCACCGGAGGTGAGAAGCGTGTGCAGGCCACCGGCGCGACGCTGGCCGCACTGATCGACGACCTCGAGGCCAACCACACGGGCCTGCGCGATCGGCTGCTCAAGGACGGCAAGCTGAACCGGTACGTCAACATCTACGTCGACGACGAGGACGTGCGTTTCACCGGCGGCCTCGAGGCCGAGGTGCCCGAGGGCGGCACCGTGACCATCCTGCCGGCGGTCGCCGGCGGCGCGCGCTGACTTCCCGTGGCGCGCTACGAATCGCTGATCGAGACCCTCGGCAACACGCCGCTGGTGGGTCTGCACACGCTGTCCCCGCAGTGGGACGGCGATGACCACGTGCGGCTGTGGGCCAAACTCGAGGACCGCAACCCCACCGGTTCCATCAAGGACCGGCCCGCGCTGAAGATGATCGAGCAGGCCGAGGCGCAGGGGCTGCTGCAACCCGGGTGCACGATTCTGGAGCCGACCAGCGGCAATACCGGTATCTCGCTGGCGATGGCGGCCAAGCTCAAGGGATATCGGCTGGTCTGCGTCATGCCGGAGAACACCTCGGTGGAACGTCGTCAGCTGCTGACCATGTTCGGTGCGGAGATCATCGATTCACCGGCCGCGGGCGGTTCGAATCAGGCTGTGGCACTGGCGAAGAAGATCGCCGCGGAGAATTCCGAATGGGTGATGCTGTATCAGTACGGCAATCCCGCCAATGCGCTGGCGCATTACGAGGGCACCGGGCCGGAGATTCTCGCCGATCTGCCGGAGATCACGCATTTCGTGGCAGGTTTGGGAACGACCGGCACGTTGATGGGTACGGGACGTTATCTGCGCGAACAGGTTCCCGCCATCGATATCGTCGCCGCCGAACCGCGCTACGGCGAACTCGTCTACGGGCTGCGCAATCTCGACGAGGGATTCGTCCCGGAACTCTACGACGAATCCGTGCTCACCTCGCGTTTCTCCGTCGGGCCCTACGACGCCGTGCGTCGCACGCGTGAATTGGTGCTTCAGGAAGGGATTTTCGCGGGGATTTCCACCGGTGCGATCCTGCACGCCGCACTCGGGGTGGCGGGTAAGGCTCGCAAGGCGGGTAAGCGCGCGGATATCGCATTCGTCGTCGCGGACGGTGGATGGAAATATCTGTCGACGGGTGCCTACGACGGCACGCTGGAAGAGGCCGAGGACAAACTCGAAGGTCAGCTCTGGGCTTGAGCTGTGTTTTTGGCCTCCGCTTCGCTCCGGCGGGTTTTTCGGCGCCCTATGGCTCGTCGTTCAGCCCTCGAGACTCGGCCTTCGGCCATGCGCTTCGAGGGCTGAACGACGAGCCGCGCCGAAAAAC
>NZ_JAINZY010000032.1:0-29803 GCF_019890715.1 Nocardia coffeae
GCCGCGGCCGTGAGCTGCGGTTGGCGCGGGCACCGGCTCAATCTGATCGATACGCCAGGGCACGTGGACTTCTCCGATGAGGTCGAGCGATCGCTGCGGGTGCTGGACGGCGCCGTCGCGATCTTCGACGCGGTCGCGGGTGTCGAGCCGCAGAGCGAATCGGTGTGGCGGCGAGCCGATCGCTACGGCGTGCCGCGAATCGCCTTCGTGAACAAGATGGACCGTGCTGGAGCCGATCTCGACGCTGCCGTGGATTCCATTCGCCGCAGGTTGCATCCGATTCCGGTCGTGGTGCAGCTGCCGATCGGCCGGGAGGACGGATTCACCGGTGTCGTGGATCTGGTGCGGATGCGGTCGCTGGTGTGGGCGGACGATGCCGGCCTGTTCGTGCAGGAGCCGATTCCGGAACACCTGGTCGCCGAGGCGGAGCGTCGACGCGCCGAGCTGGACGAGCTTGTGGCCGAACGACATCCGGCTGCCCTGGAGGAGTACGTCGTGCGGTCCGAATTATCGGCGAACACCCTGGTCGAGGCGTTGCGGGAGCTGACTCGTAGCGGCGAGGTCGTGGTGGTGCTCTGCGGGGCGGCCTACCGCAACCGCGGGGTCGAGCCACTGCTCGATGCGGTGGTGGACTACCTGCCCGCACCGCTGGATCGTCCGCCGGTGTGCGATGTCGGTGACCCGGCGCGACGGCGCTTCGCGGATCCGGCGGAGCCCTTCGCGGCGTTGGTGTTCAAGGTCCAGGCGACGCCCACGGGCCGCCTGACCTACCTGCGGGTGTATTCGGGAACGCTCGGTAAGGGCGACGTGGTGCTGGATGCCACTGCCCGGCGGACCGAGTGCATCGGCCGGATCCTGCGGGTGCAGGCCGATCGGAGAACGGAGGTGATGCGGGCATCGGCCGGTGACATCGTCGCGGTCGTCGGGGTGAAATCGGCGCGGGCAGGCGCGACGCTGTGCGCTCTCGAAGCACCCGTGTTGCTCGAACCGCCGATCGTGGCCGAACCTGTCGTTTCGGTGGCGGTGGAGGCGTCGAGCAGTGCCGCGGCCGAGCGGCTCTCGACGGCACTGGCGCAACTGGTGGAGGAGGATCCTTCTCTGGTCGTCCGTACCGATCGCGAGACCGGTCAGGTCCTGCTGTCGGGTATGGGTGAGCTGCATCTGGAGGTGGCGGTGGAGAAGATCCGCCGGGAGCGCGGGATCGCCGTCGCGGTGGGCAGACCACAGGTCGCCTATCGGGAGACCGTGGTGCGCGGGGTGTCGGGGCTGCTGTACCGGCACGTGAAACAGGACGGTGGTGCAGGGCAGTTCGCGCACGTCGTGCTGGATGTGGCGCCGCTGGGCGATTGTGGCACAACCGGTTTCGAATTCTCCTCGACGGTGCCGGGCGGCCACGTACCACGCGAATACGTTCGCGCGGTCGAGGCCGGATGTCGCGATGCGCTCGCCGCGGGCCCGCTCGGCGGTCATCCCGTGACGGGTCTGCGGGTCACCCTCATCGACGGTGCGACGCATGTGAAGGACTCCTCGGAGGCCGCGTTCCGTACCGCGGGCAGGCTCGCACTGCGGGAGGCACTGCGCATGAGCGCGGTGCGCCTGTTGGAGCCGGTCGTGGAGGTCACGGTCACCACGCCCGACGACACTCTCGGCGCGGTGCTCGGAGATCTCTCGGCCCGCCGCGGACGTATCGGTGGCTCGACGACGACCGGCGCTACCGCAGTCGTCACCGCCGAGGTCCCACTGGCCGAAATATTCGGCTACGCAACCCGTTTGCGCAGTCGAACGCAGGGGCGAGGGACCTTCACCACTCGCCCCGTCGGTTACGCCCCGACCGCGTGACGCTCGCGGCCTTGCCCGAGGTGGCCCGAACGCTGCCTCGGGCAAGGCCCGCCGACTGGCTCGACAACCGTTCATCGAACTCCCCTCCCCGGCTGTGTCGCGCTGCCTTCACACACAGCGTGGGTGTTCCGCCCGCTATGCGCTGGCGGATTCCACACTGCCGCACAGTGCTTCGCGATCGAGTCCGGGCAACGATGATGTTCGGGTCGTTCAACCGTGGTGTGCGCGGCGCCGATCAGATCACGGGCCGGATCGATGCCGCCCATCACCTCGACGGCACCGCGATCGTAATATCGCCACGTCGTGCACGCGCTGCCGGTCGGCAACGTGGGGAACTTGATCGGTGAGTGTGATGCTGGGCCGCGCTCACGGGGCCGCGGCTATGCCGGGCGGGTTGCCTGGTAGTAGACGATGTGGCCCATGCGGGGGTGGGATTCGGAACTGATGAGGGTGTGGTCGAAGCCGGCGGTTTCCAGGAGGTGCGGGAGGGCGAGGTTGGCCTCGACGTGGCCGTTGCGGAGCAGCCGGCGGCCCAGGAAGGTGTTCGCCCGGGTGATGTCGCCGCCGACGTCCACCAGGTGGAGGCGGCCGCCGGGGCGCAGGACGCGGCGGGCCTCCGTGAGGGCCGCGGCCTTGATGTCGGTGGGGAGGTGGTGCAGCATCAGGGCCGACAGGACCCGGTCGAATTCGCCGTCGGGATGGGGCAGGTTCTGGGCGTAACCGCGCTCGAAGCGTAGTCCGCTCAGTCCCTTCGCCTTTCGTTCGGCACGGGCCAGTGCCTTGGGGTCCGGATCCGAGCCGATCACCTCGGCGGCCGGTTGAGCTCGTATCGCCTTGATGACGAGATTGCCGGTACCGCAGCCGATTTCGATGACGCGATGTCCGGGTCGGAGTTCGGCTTGCGCGACGAGGCGGTCGTGGAGTGCGGGCGTGCCCAGTGCCCGGGAGAGCAGGTCGAAGGCGGGGAGCAGGATGTCGTGCCCGGCCGCCGGGAGGTAGTCGTGTGACTGGAGAACCGAATGTGGACGATTTTCGCTCATGAGGTCCATGGTGGGCGCGTATCAGACCTGGAAGTGGGGTGATAGTCGGCAGGAATTGGACTATCTTCGGTTCATGAGCGAGCCGACGCGGGTGGTACGCCATCAGGGTGGCGTGCCGGTCTACGACTATCGGAGCGATCCGGTGACGCCGCCCGTTTCGACCATGCGAGCCCCGGCCTCCGCACCCACCCGACGTCGGCATATCCACGATTTCCCGGCGCTGTGGTACGTCCCGGGGACCGGTTCGGTGCATGTGGTCGCGGCGGGGCAGGTGGTCGACGGTGCGATGATCGACTCCGTCCGCTCGGGTGTGGGCGTGTTCTTCGATCCGGCCGCGCTGGGCGAGGATGCGCGGGCGTCGTGGCCGGTGTGGCGGTCGCATCCGCTGCTCTATCCGTTCCTGCACGCGCAGCGGGACGGGCTGTTGGAGCTCACCGTGCCTGCCGCGCGACGTCCGATGTGGGACAGCACGATCGAGGCCATCGAGACCGAGTTGTCGGAGCAGCAGGACGGTTATCGGCTGGCGGCCTGTACTCATCTGACGCTGTTGCTCATCGATCTCGCGCGGTTGGCCGCCGAGGCGGTGGGCGATGTGCGGCGCAGTGGTGAGCCGCTGCTGACCGAGGTGTTCGAGGTGATCGACGAACGTTATGCCGAGCAGTTGTCGCTGCGTGATGTGGCGCAGGCGGTCGGCATGACGCCCGGGTACCTGACCACGGTGGTGCGTCGGCGTACCGGCCGCACGGTGCAGGACTGGATCCTGCAGCGCCGGATGGACCAGGCTCGTCGGCTGCTGTCGGGAACCGACCTCCCGATCGCCGAAATCGCCCGTCGCACCGGAGTTCCCGATCCGGGATATTTCAGCCGTCAGTTCCGCCGCACCTTCGGCGTATCACCCCGAACCTGGCGCGCGGCCCCGCCCACCTGAACACTGAAGCGATCAGTCGGACGACTGTGGGCGGTATCGGCACGCACCGATACCGCCCACAGCAGGACTGCCGACTACAACCAGGTGTCGAGAGTGGTTGTGGTGAGGAAGTGTTCGAGGTCGGCGCGCCAGGGAGCCGGGGTGGTCTTCTCCGGTTCGATGGCGGTGTACTGACCTCGGTAGAACAGCAGCGGCCTGTCGGAGTCGGTGGACTCCGACAGGGCCTGTACTCGGCCGATCACGACGTAGTGATCGCCGCCGTCGAGCACGTTGTCCACTGTGCACTGGATCGTGGCCAACGCGCCGTCCAGAGCCGGAAGGTCCAGATCCGTCGTGTGCCAATCGATTCCGGCGAACTTGTCGGGTTCGCGGGAGCCGAAGCGGGCACAGACGGGCTGCTGTTCCTCGGCGAGCATGTTGACGCAGAAGCTGCCGTTGCGCTCGATCGCCTTCCAGGAGCGGGACTCCTTGGTGGGGCAGAACAGCACCAGCGGCGGTTCCAGCGACAGCGCGGCGAAGGACTGACACGCGAACCCGATCGGTGCGGCATCCTCACCGAAGGTGGTGATCACGGTGATGCCGGTGCAGAACTGCCCCAGCACATTCCGAAACTGGCGCGGGTCGATGACGGGTTGCTCACTCGTGGTCATGGTGCGCGGCCCTCTACTTGAATCCCACCGAGAAGTCGTGACCCCACAGGCTCACCGCGGTGGACTCCCGGGCGATCCAGGAGTGATCGTCGACTTCCAGTCCCTCGCAACCGTATTCGATGTCGAATCCGCCGGGGGTCTTCATGTAGAACGACAGCATCTTGTCGTTGATGTGCCGACCGAGCGTGGCGGACATCTTGACCTTCTTGCGCATCGCGCGATCCAGGCACAGCCCGACGTCGTCGGAGTTCTCCACCTCGACCATCAGATGCACGATGCCGGTCGGATTAGGCAGCGGCAGGAACGCCAGCGCGTGGTGGCGCGGGTTGCAGCCGTAGAACCGCAGCCAGGCCGGATCGCCGTCGGCGGGACGCCCGACCATCTGCGGGGGCAGCCGCATCGAGTCGCGCAGCCGGAAGCCCAGCACGTCCTGGTAGAACGCCTGTGCCGCAGCATCATCGGTGCAGGTCAGCACGACGTGGCCGAGGCCCTGTTCGGCGGTGACGAACTTGTGCCCGTACGGGCTGACGAACCGGCGGGCCAGGTACTGCGCACCGTAGAACGCCTCGAGCGTGTTGTCGCCCGGGTCCTGGAAGCGGATCATGCCCTCGACGCGGCGGTCGGCGAGTTCTTCCTTGGTGGCCTCGGTGAACGGGACTCCCGCCTTGGACAGCGTCTCCCGAAGGCGTTGCAGCGCAGGGGCGTCGGTGACCTCCCAGCCGGAGACCTGTAGCCGGTCCTGCTCGCCGGGCACGATGACCAGGCGGGCGGGGAAGTCGTCCATGCGTAGATAGAGGGCGTCGGGGTTGGAGCCCTCGCCCTCCATCATGCCGAGCACCTTGAGCCCGTACTCGCGCCAGGCCGCCATGTCGGTGGCCTCGATGCGCATGTATCCGAGGGCGCGAATACTCATTGTCACCTCTCCTTGAGGCCGAGCAGGAAGTCGGTTGTCAGACGGTTGAATTCGTTGAACTTCTCCGCCTGAGCCCAGTGACCGCAGCCACCGAACACATGCAGTTGTACCCGCGGGATCGACTTGACCGCCACCAGAGCGCCGTCGAGCGGGTTGACCCGGTCCTCGCGGCCCCAGATCAGCAGCACCGGCTGACGCAGCTTGTAGGCGTCGCGCCAGAGCATGCCCTTCTCGTAATCGGCCGAGGCGAAGGATTTACCCATCGCGCGCATGGCGGCCAGGGACTCCGGGGTGCGGGCGAGTTCGAACCGCTCGTCGATCAGTTCCGGGGTGACCAGCTTCTGGTCGAAAACCATGATCCGGATGAACTTCTCGATGTTCTCCCGGGTCGGCTCGCCGACGAAGGTGCTCAGCGCCTTCACGCCCTCGGTCGGATCGGGTCCGAACAGGTTCGTGCTCACTCCGCCCGGACCCATCAGCACGAGTTTGCCCGCGCGGTCGGGGTAGTCGAGCGCGAAACGCACCGCCGCGCCGCCGCCGAGCGAGTTGCCCAGGACGTGCACTCGGTCGGTGATCTCGAGGGTGTCGAGCAGATCCTTCAGCGCCGAGGCGCTGTGCACGAAGTACTGCGGATGCTCGGTCGGCTTGTCGGACAGGCCGAATCCGGGCTGATCCACGGCCAGTACATGAAAGTCCTTGGCCAACACCGGAATATTGCGCGCGAAGTTGGCCCAGGACGACGCGCCCGGACCGCCGCCGTGCAGCAGCACGATCGTGGGGCCGTTGCCCACGCCCGCCTCGTGATAGTGCAGCTTCAGATCCGGCCGCACCTGGGCGTATCGGGAGGTGGACTCGAAGGTGATCTCCGAAACCGTCGTCATCACACCATCCCGTCGGTGACCGGCATGCCGAACGCGTGCGTGCCGTACATCGTGTAGGCGCGCTCGGGATCGTTGGCGGCGTGCACGCGCCCGGCGTGTGCGTCACGCCAGAAGCGCTGCAGCGGAGTGCCGTTCGCCAACGCGGTGGCGCCGGAGCTCTCGAACATCTTGTCGATCGAGGCGATCGCCCGGCCGGTGGCGCGGACCTGGTCGCGCCGGGCGGCCACGCGCAGATCGAACGGGATCTCCTCGCCCGCGACCAGCAGCTTGTACTCGTCGGCGACGTTGCCCGAGAGCTGACGCCACGCGGCATCGATATCGCTGGCGGCCTCGGCGATGCGGACCTTGGCGAACGGGTCGTCCTTGGCCTTCTCACCGGCGTAGGCGGCGCGCAGGCGCTTGCCCTGGTGCTCGACGTGCGCTTCGAGCGCGCCGTAGGCCATGCCGACGATCGGGGTGGAGATGGTGGTGGGATGGATTGTGCCCCAAGGCATCTTGTAGACCGGGTCGGTGTTCTCCCGCAGGCCGGGCGCGGTCAGGTCGTTCATGGCCTTGTAGCTCAGGAACCGGTGCCGCGGCACGAAGACGTTCTCCAGCACCAGGGTGTTGGAGCCGGTTCCCTTGAGGCCCACCACGTTCCACACGTCGTCGATGCGGTAGTCGGTGCGCGGCACCAGGAAGCTGCCGAAGTCGACCGGCTTGCCGTCCTTGATCACCGGGCCGCCGACAAAGGTCCAGCTGGCGTGGTCGCTGCCCGAGGACCAGGCCCAGGAGCCGTTGACGATGTAGCCGTCGCCGCTCTCGGTGACCACGCCCGCGCCCATCGGGGCGTAGGAGGAGGAGATGCGCACCGACGTGTCCTCGCCCCAGACCTCTTGCTGGGTCTGCTGACTGAACAGCGCCAGATGCCAGTTGTGCACGCCGATGATGCCCGACACCCAGCCGGTGGAGCCGCAGGCGCTGGCGATCTTGCGCACGGTGTCGTAGAAGATGACCGGATCGCACGCGTAGCCGCCCCACTGGCGCGGCTGCAGCAGCTTGAAGAAACCGGTTTCCTGTAGCGCCTTCATGGTCTCGTCGGGGATGCGGCGCAGATCCTCTGCCTCCTGCGCCTGTTCGCGCAGCTTCGGCAACAGCGCTTCGACCCGTTCGGTCACTTCTTGCGTCATCTCGGTGGCTGCTCCTGGCTCGGTCGGTGCGGGGATCCTTCGTCCTGGGGCTGATGTGTCCCCGGGACTGATACTTACTCTGAGACTAGAACACGTTCTTGTTCATGTCGAGAACGGGTGTTCGCCGAGGGTGACAGGTAGCCCGTGCCTGGTAGTCGGGGGAATAACTGGCGCAGGGCCGGACAATTTTGTAACGTGTTCTAGTAATCGTAGAGGAGGGATCGCAATGGCAGGAACCCCACCGCGGGGCGGTAAGGTCCGCGAGATCGATGTCGGCACCGCGCCCACCCGGTATGCGCGGGGATGGCATTGCCTCGGCCTGGCCGCACCGTTCCGGGACGGCAAGCCGCACGCCATCTCGGTGTTCGGCACCAAACTGGTGATTTTCGCCGACAGCAACGGCGAGCTTCAGGTGCTGGACTCGTACTGCCGGCATATGGGCGGCGACCTGAGCATGGGCGAGATCAAGGGCGATTCGGTCGCCTGCCCGTTCCACGACTGGCGCTGGGGCGGTAACGGCCGCTGCACGGGAATTCCGTACGGCCGCCGGGTGCCTCCGCTGGCCCGGACCCGTTCGTGGACCACGCTCGAGCGCAACGGACAGCTGTTCGTCTGGCACGACCACGAGGGCAACCCGCCGCCGGAGGATGTCACCATCCCGCACATCGAGGGCCCCTACACCGACGCCGACGGCAACGCGACCGAGACCCTCGACGACGGCTGGACCGAGTGGACCTGGCACTCGATGCTGATCGAGGGCGCCAACTGCCGCGAGATCATCGACAACGTGGTCGACATGGCGCACTTCTTCTACATCCACTTCGCCTATCCGACGTTCTTCAAGAACGTCTTCGAAGGGCATGTGGCCTCCCAGTTCCTGGAGACCAAGTCGCGTCCGGACGTGGGTATGGGCTCGCAGTACGGTGATTCGCTGCTCAAGTCGGTGGCCGCGTACTACGGACCCTCCTACATGATCAATCCGCTGAACAATTTCTACGGCGGGTTCGAGGTCAAGAGCGTCCTGATCAACTGCCACTATCCGGTGTCGCAGGATTCGTTCGTGCTGCAGTACGGCATCACGGTGCAGAAGCCCCAGGGCCTGGACGACGAGTCCTCCAGGAAGCTGGCCGCGAAGATGACCGAGGGCATCGGCGTCGGCTTCCTGCAGGACGTGGAGATCTGGAAGCACAAGTCCAAGATCGAGAATCCGCTGCTGTGCGAGGAGGACGGGCCGGTCTATCAGCTGCGTCGCTGGTACGACCAGTTCTACGTCGACGTCGCCGAGGTCGATCCCAAGAGCACCCAGCGCTTCGAATTCGAGGTCGACACGACCAAGGCGAACGAGGCGTGGGAGGCGGAGGTCGCCGAGAACCTGCGCCGCAAGCGGGAATCCGACGAGGCGGCCGCCGCGGAGGCGGGAGTCTGATGACCACCTGGGCGAAAGCACCGGACTTCGCGGATCGTCCGGAGCGGCGGGCGCAGGTGCGCGCCCAGACGGTCGTGGACAAGCAGCGCTATCTCGAAGACGGGATGACTCCGCTCTCCTGTCTGACCTGTGGGACGAAAGTCCTTGTGCGCAAGTCCAGTTCGCAGCAGACCTCGGTGCAGTGGACGGTGGATCCGGCCCAGCACTGCCCGGTGTTCCAGCAACTGGCCGGCGGGCCGGGCCGTCCCGAGGGGTGCCCGAACCTGCAACGTGCGATCGAGCACGCCGTGCACGAGGGGATCATCCCCGTCGAGGAGTAGCGGCAGATCCGTTGCGCCGGAACGCACCCCGCCCGAATTTTCGGGCGGGGTGCGTTTTGTCATGATCGGCCGTGATCGTCGATCGCGGAACGATGAATTTGCCTCGCATCCCTGGTGTATCCTCGCTGCTGTTCTTCACCAGATATGCGCTCGGGTTGAAATTCTTCTTCCATGCGAAAGGTGATCTGTGGGAACAGGCAAACATCGCGCTGTGCGTCAGCGTCGATACAAGATGCCATCGTCCGCCGTTCTGACTGCCGTTCCATTTGCGCTCATTCTGGCAAATGCCGGGACCGTGAACGCCCAGCCTGTCAAGAGCAGCGCGGTATCGCGGGCCGATCAGGAACAAGGCGACCAATCCGGCCCTGACCAGCCGGAGCAATGGCCTTCGGCGGTGGCACCGAATGTGCATCCGTACCGGGGAGCGCATATTCCGGATGACACGTTGAGTTCGTTGCAGTGGGCGCGGCCGGTTCCGGACGAAGAGTATTTGGCTCCCCTGGGGCCGTTCACCGCGCCGGCTCAGGTCGCGCCGGTGCCACCGATCGCACCTCCGCCGGGCAAAATGCGTTTCGGTGACCTGCAAGTCGATTCACCGGCATGGCTCGGTCGGGAGCAGGCGATTCAGCTCAATGACGGTGCCGCCGAAACCGAAGCCGGACTCGCAACCTTTCTCGATTCGATTGGAATGGAACGCAGTCGATCCGACCGCGTCGCGGGAGAAACCGTCGCAGGCGCCGTGACCGGTGCGACGGCGGGCGCGGTGGCGGCGAGTCCCTTCGGCGTGATCGGCGGGGTCGCGGGCGGAGCACTCGGCGCTGTCATCGGCATTCCATTCGCGCCGATCGGCCTCGCCGCGATTCCCATCGGCGCCGCATACGGCGCCGCGCTCATGGAAGTTCCGATTGCCGCAATCGGGGCCGGTGTGGGCGCAACCCTCGGCGCGGCGGACGCGATGAGCGCACCACCACGGGCGCTTCACGACTGACGCGGTGAACCTCGACCCTCCGGGGTGGGTGGGGACCTACCGGGTGTTTCGGATACGTCGACGAGCATCATCGCGTCCACCCCGGCACGCCTCAGTCGAGGCGGAAGTCGGCGAAGTCGAATCCGGGGGCGACGATGCAGCTGACCAGGACGTATTCGTCGGTCGCGGGTTTGGCGGACTGGCTCACGCCGCCGGGGACGACGGCCTGGAGCAGTTGTCCGCCTTCGACATCCGGGCCGAGGGTGATCTCGTCGCCGCCGATGTTCAGCAGCAGTGGGCCGCCGCGCTGCCACAGCCAGATCTCGTCGGAGCGGACCGTATGCGGTGCGGAGTGCTCGTGCGGCAGCAGCAGGAAGTGGATCGCGGTCGCGGAAGAGCGGGGGGCGTCGTAGCCTTCGGGCTCGAATTCCACCGGGCTGCGGTAGGTTTCGCGGAACCAGCCGCCCTCGGGATGCGGTTGCAGGTCGAGTGCGCGGGCGAGTTCGGGACGGTCGGTCACGGTGTGTGCCTCCTGGGCTTGCGGATGCGGTCCATCGAGACGATCGTGCTGGGTCGCGCGGGCGAACGCGAATCGGCCGCGGACTTATCGGTCGGTGTCGTGCGGTCGGCTGTAGGCCAGGGCGACGTGCGTGAACAGGTCGACGCGCTGGGCGTGGGCGGTGGCGCTGTCGGGTTCGAGCAGGCATTGGGTAGCAGTGCCGTCGTGGACGGCCACCAGCGCGCGGCCCAGGGCGTCGGGATCGGTCACCGTGCGGCCCGCGCGGTCCAGCAGCGCGCCCAGCACCGGCAGCAGGGCGGCGACGATCGCCTCCTCGCGTGCGGCCATCACCCGGCGCAGCGCGGGATTGCGCAGGGCGTGCGCGGTGAATTCATAGGTGATGCGAAACCATTTGTCCTCCAAGGGGATCGCATCCAGGACCCGTTCGACGCCGGCATGCAGATCGTCCACGTTCGCGACCTCGTCGAGGACCGCGGACAAATCGCGCAGCATATTCGCCGACCGCTGCTCCCACATCGCCAGAAACAATTCCTCGAGCGAGGTGAAATTCGAGTAGAACGCCCCGCGGGTATATCCGGCTCGCTCGCAGATCTGCTCGACGGTGCAACGCCCGAAACCCTCCTGCGCGAAGGCCTCGAAAGCGGCGTCCAGCAGCCGCTGGCGAGTTTCGGCCCGCCGCTTGGTGACCCGGGGCGTACGCGGTGCCGCCGCGCCGGTCTCGTCGGCCTGCACGGACATCGTCACCTCCCGCTCAATGGATACACGACCGTATCAAACTTCGGGTCCGCGCTGGTTGCTCGGCTGATGCCGGTGGATGGGCCCGCGATGGGACCGGTCGGCGGTTAGGGTGTCCGGTATGAGCTGGCGGCGACGTGGCGGCTCGGTCGGGGTGCTGACCGGCGCGGGAATCTCGACCGATTCCGGAATTCCGGATTTCCGCGGACCGCGCGGGGTGTGGACCGAGGATCCGATCGCGGAATTGCTCTCCACCTACGACAACTACATGGCCGATCCCGAACTGCGACAACGTGCCTGGATCGCGCGGCGGGACAATCCGGCCTGGCAGGCGCGACCCAATGCGGCGCATCGCGCGCTGGTCCGGTTGGCGCAGGCGCGCACGGTCAACATCGTCACCCAGAACATCGATCGGCTGCATCAGCGCGCCGGATCGCCGCCGGAATCGGTGGTGGAGATCCACGGCAACATGTTCGAGGTCGAATGCACCGTCTGCGATTTCCGCACGACGATGTCCGCGACATTGGAACGGGTGGCCGCCGGTGAGCCGGATCCGCCCTGCCCCGAATGCGGCGGCATCCTCAAGGCCGCGGTCATCATGTTCGGCCAGCAATTGAATCTGCGCAGTATGCTCACCGCCCAGCTGGTCGCCGAAACCTCGGACATCTTCCTGGCCGTGGGCACATCGCTGCAGGTCGAACCGGCCGCCTCGCTGTGCGGCATCGCCACGGAGCACGGTGCGGACCTCGTCATCGTCAACGCCGAGCCCACTCCCTACGACTCGATGGCCACCGAGGTCGTCCGCGATCCCATCGGGACCGCGCTGCCGGACCTGGTCGCCGAGCTGCTGGCCCGACCCGACTCGTAGGCGGGCCGGGCTTCGACGACCACGGCTACCTGCGCGCTGACCAGGGGAGACCTGTTGGCCGTGTCGGCGCGCAGGGCGGGTTTCAGGAGAAGGGCGAGTTCGGACGGGGTTGGAGTTCCTCGTCGAGATAGATGTCGACCTTCTCGTTGTAGAAGCAGACCAGTCCGGTCACCTTCTGGCTTTCGGGCAGCGGGGTTCGGTAGATCCAGACGAGATCTTCGTGAGTGGCGCCGTTGATGTCGAGGTTGAAATAGCCCGCGGTGCCTTTGTAGGGGCAGTGTGTCTGCGTGTCCGACGGCGTGAACAGGTCCTGGCGGGTGTCCGGGAGGGGGAGGTAGTAGCGCGGCGGGAGGCCGGTCTCGAACAGGATGTGCGGAGAGTGCGAATCGGCGACGGTGACGCCGTCCACCACGACCCGCACGTGCCGGGAACTGCTCAGGATGTCCACGCGGGTGTAGGGGTTGCGCGGGTGGACGTAGATGGGTTCGTCCTCCTCGAACCATTCGTCCATCGCACTCCACTCGAGGCGCACCAGATCACGCAGCTCCGGAATCGGTGAATCCGGATAACGCAGGGCCGCAGCGGATTTGGTGATGCCATCGACGACGACGTCGTGGATCAGGCCGTCGCCCCGACTGGGCGAGTGCTTGGTCTCGCCGGTCGGCTTCAACTCGGCGTGCACGTCGTCCAGCGGCACGTAGTAGGCGGGGTAGTACGGAATCTCCCAGACCAGGGTGGGATGGATGGTGTCGGCGACGAGCCGACCGGCAGCGTAGGCGCGCACACGTTTGTGTCCGGGTTCGGTTCCGACCCGGCCCCGATTCCTGTCGCTCATACCCGCCCAAGGTACTCCCGGACGGTGACATCGCGGTGTCGCCGCGAGCGGGGTCAGTCGGTGACCAGGAAGTCGCGGGCCGCGGTCAGGATCTGTTCGGACAGGTCGTCGCCCGCGGCGGCTCGGGCGAGCATCACCGCGCCCGCCATGACCGAGATTTCGATCAGGATGTCCCGGTTGTCTTCGGAGGCAGTCGGATTCAGGCGACCGAGATCGTCGATCATCTGCCGCATGCCCTCGAGGTATGCCGCGCGCAGGGGGCTGTCGGGGTCGGTACGGGCGACGTCGCCGGCCAGAGCGGCGATGCCGCAGCCCTGGGCGGGGGTGTCGCGGTGAGCGGTGGACAGGTAGCGCTCGAGGAAGGTGCGTCGTGCGGCGCGTTCGTCGGGCCCGGCTTCGAGCAGATCCGCACGCTCGCGTTCCTTCTCCGCGCAGGCGGCCGAACAGGCTTGTGCCACAAGGTCTTCCTTGGATCGGAAGTGCCGGTAGAAGCCGCCGTGGGTGAGTCCGGCCGCGGCCATCACCTCCGGCACCGTGACGCCGTCGACCCCGTCGCGGCGCACCAGTGCCGAGGCCGCGTCCAGGACCTCTCGGCGGTGTGTCTCGGCCTGCGCTCGCGATGACCGCGGCATGGCGTCCCCTTTCCGTGTGCTGTGTGTCGCCTCACCAGTCTTGCGCATCAGAATAGATGATGACAATAATCTAAAGCGTAGCGGGTACGGGCTCACCGCACCCGAACCACATCGGAAGGACACCGCATGACCAGGATCGAAGGGGCGACCGCGCTGGTGACCGGCGGTCAGCGCGGTCTGGGCCGCGCATTCGCCGAGGAACTGCTGGACCGTGGCGCGCGGAAGGTCTACGTCACCGCACGTCGTCCGGTCGAGGCCGAGGATCCCCGCATCGTGCCGCTCGCGCTCGAGGTCACCGATCAGGATTCCGTCGCGGCCGTGGCAGCGCGAGCGAGCGAGGTGAGCATCGTGATCAACAACGCCGGTATGCTGCGCCCGGCTCCGCTGCTGACGGCCGAGATCGCCGATGTCGCAGCGACTTTCGATACCAACGTGTTCGGCCCGCTGCGCATCGCGCAGGCGTTCGCGCCGATTCTGGCGGCCAACGGCGGCGGCGCGCTGGTGGACATCCACTCGGTGCTGTCCTGGGGATCGGGCGCGGCGGCCTACGGCGCGTCCAAGGCGGCGTTCTGGTCGCTGACCAATTCGCTGCGCACCGAACTGGCCGCGCAGCACACCCAAGTGGTCGGGGTGCATCTGGGATTCGCCGATACCGACATGGTCAAGACGTTGCAGGCCGAGAAGATCAGTCCCCGCCACGTTGCCCAGGCCGTTGCGGACGGTCTGGAGAAGGGCGAGAACGAGGTGCTGGTCGACGATCTGACCAGGCGCGTCAAAGCCGCGCTGTCCGGTCCCGTGGAAAATCTCGCATTGCCGATCGGCGGCTGAGCACTACCCATTCGCAATCCGCACAGTAAGGATTCACCCATGCCGCTGTGGCAGATCTATCATCCGGTCGGGGTCTATTCCGACCGGGACAAGCAGGATTTCGCCGCCGATATCACCAAGCATTACGCCGGTGTCGGTCTTCCGGAATTCTACGTTGTCGTGCATTTCCACGAACTGGCCGAGGCCGATTTTCTGGTCGGTGGCAAACCGTCGGCGAACACCGTGCGCATCGTCGTCTCGCATCTGGCCCGACGAATCGACGACGCGCCGCGACGCAGGCGCATGACCGAATTCGTCAACGCAATCACCTTGCCCTACACCGGTGATCGCGGCCTGCATTGCGAATTCCACATCGAGGAGAGCGCGCGGGACCTGTGGATGATCGACGGGTTGTGGCCACCCGAGGCGGGCAGCGATGCGGAGAAGGCGTGGGCTGCAGCGAATTCGCCGGTACCGGCCGATACGTAATCCCACCCCTGGGAAACGAAAACGGCCGCCGCGACATCTCGGAAGGAGATGCCGCGGCGGCCGCGTCTGTGGCTACCGGGTCAGTTGCCCTGGAGCAGGCGGAAGAAGGTGGAGTTGATCTGGCCGCTGTTGGGGCTGCCGACTGCGCCGCCGATGGCCGCGCCGAGCGCGCAGCCGGGCAGGACGAAGAACCAGAAGCCCAGCAGGCAGCCGATGATCGCGCCGACCGCGCCGCCGTGCTGCACGCCCCAGACCCACTCGTTGATGAGCTGGTTTCCGGTGTCGGTGAAGCCGATCTGCTTCAGGGTCATCGAACGGCCGTTGTTGCTGATGTCGGCCGCGACCGGAATGCTCTTGCCGTGCACCGTCATCGGGATCGACTCGGTGGTCTTACCCGCGGTGTTGACGATGTCGATCGTGTGGGCGGCCGCATTGGAGATGAAACGACCCGCGGGCAGCGTCGCGGTGATCGTGTGCGCGGACGTGTCGTTCGTCGCGGAGACCACCTGGGTCTCGACGTTCTGCGGCTGCTTGGCGACCGGGGCCGCACCCGAGGTGCTGGAACCGATCATCACCGCGCCCGCGGTGAGGACGGCGAGGGCCATGCTGCGGCCGAGGGTCTGGATCGAAACTGACACGAGGATTCCTTACATCACTAAAGATTGTCGGGTCATGGCGAAAGGACGCCCCGAGAAAAAACTTAGGCCCCGTTCGACATTGCGCCCACACTATGTGGAAACCGGCCGCATGTAAATTGGTGGTGACACAATGTCCGGATCCACGGACGCGCCAATCGACGTTCTCGTCCAGTGGTTGTCGCAAATGTGCCATGAATTCGCTGTGGGCCGCTCCGAGATGGAGCGGCCCACGGATTCGCGCCTCACGAATGGATCGGGATCAGTCCTCCCCGGCGCTGATCGCCTGTGCCTCCTCGATGCTGTGCGGCTCGGGCTCGTGATCGTCCACGTGCGCCAGGTACGACCGTCCGGCCAGCAGCACGATCACACCGACCGCGGTGCACGCCGCGCCGACCCAGAACGGCAGGGCCATGTGCTGTTCGCCGAGCTTGCCGGCCAGGTAGGGAGCCGCCGCGCCGCCGACGAACCGGACGAAGCTGTACGCGGCCGAGGCGGTCGAACGCTCCACCGGTGCGGAGATCATCACGGCCTCGGTGATCAGGGTGTTGTTGACGCCCAGGAACAGTCCGGCCAGGACGGTGCCGACGATCAGCACGATCTTCTGGTCCGCGAAGATCGCCATCACCGCGAGGTCGGCGGCGAACAGGGCCAGCGCCAGCGCGATCATCGGGACGGTGCCGAACCGGCGCTGCAGTTTCGGAGCCAGGAACACCGAGGCCAGCGCGAGCATCAGACCCCAGCCGAAGAAGATGAACCCGATCGAATAGGTGCCCATGTTCAGCGGGAACGGGGTGTAGGCCAGCAGGGTGAAGAAGCCGTAGTTGTACAGCAGCGCGGTGATGCTCACCAGCAGCAGGCCGCGGTGCCGTAATGCCTTGAACGGCGCGGTGATCGAGGTGTGGTGCGTCGGTTTCGGAGCCTGCGGAAGTAGCACGACGATGGCGATGAAGGCCACGGCCATCAGCACCGAAACACCGAAGAACGGTGCGCGCCAGCTGATTCCGCCCAGGACGCCGCCGACCAGCGGTCCGGCCGCGATGCCGATGCCCAGTGCGGCCTCGTAGAGGATGATCGCGCGGGCGACGCCGCCGGTGGCCGCGCCCACGATGGTGGCCAGCGCGGTCGCGATGAACAGCGCGTTACCCAGGCCCCATCCGGCGCGGAAGCCCACGATCTGGCCGACGGTGCCGGAACTTCCGGCCAGCGCGGCGAATACGACGATGATCGCCAGACCGGCCAGCAGCGTCTTCTTCGCGCCGAAGCGGCTCGACACCACACCGGTGATCAGCATGGCCACGCCGGTTACCAGCATGTAGCTGGTGAACAGCAACGTGACCTGAGAAGTGGATGCGTGCAGTTGTTCGCCGATCGGTTTCAAGATCGGATCCACCAGGCCGATCCCCATGAAGGCGATGACCGAGGCGAAGGCGACGGCCCACACGGATTTGGGCTGTTTCGCGCGATTCGGGCGGGTGGTGTTCGGTGCGTCGGCGATGTTGGCGCGCGGAGACACAGTGATGCTCATCAGAGACGCTCCTGGGTGATCTGCTTGTTACGCGGCCGATTTCAGGGCCTCGAGCAACTCGTCCAGCTCGCTGCGCAGATGCGCGAGCCGGGCGGTGTCGAAGTCGGGCAATCGTGTCGTGAGGGCGGTGCCGATCGCGCGGCGGGACACGGCCAATCGGTCGCGTCCCGCCGGCGTCAGCGCGACGACCACGGCTCTGGAGTCGCCGGGATCTGCTGTGCGGCTGACCAATCCGGCTGTCGCCATCCTGCCGATCAGCGCCGTTGCTGTCGGCTGCGAGCAGCCGTCGATCCGAGCGAACTCGCTGACCCGCAGCGGACCCCGCTCGTCCAGGACCGACATCGCACGCAACATCGCGTTCGGGAGGTCGTCCTCGCGGAGTGTGCGGGCCAGCCGGGTCAGCTGCGCCGCGGCCGAGACGATGTCGACCACGTGCTTGTTCCCCTCGGTGAGGGGTTCGGATTCGGCTGCCTGGTTCAACTGCACAGTTATTAACTTACATAGGCTAACTAACTATGTACATAGGTTGGCTATGTAAATGGCTGTGAGATCCCCCACCGACGAGCTCGCATCGCGACGGTTGGTTCGTGTCCAGGGGGCGATACGTCTCCGGCAGGGCGCTGGGAACGACTGCGGTGCCCGATGGTCCACCGATGTGGAGCCGGTTAGGCCAGGTCGGCTTCCGTTTACGGGCCCTGCGGCGTTCCGGCGCCGCGCTTGGGCGGGGTGAGCGTTCCCGTACGGCAGGATCGACAAACGTTGTTTGAACATGGGAAGCCCGGGAATTGCGAGTTCACTGCATCCAACAACGTTGGGATATCCCATGATTGCACTCGTCGGTTTGATCGTATTGATTGCTGCCGTGGTCGCCGGAGTCGCGGCAGTCACCGGAAATATCGGTCAAAGTCATCTTCTGGCAACGGATTTCACCATCTTCAACCAGCACTACACGGGCTCGGCGGGTGCGGTGTTCGCCGCGGGCATCGTCGTGGGCGCGGTCGGCGCGGTCGGGCTGGCGCTCCTGCTGGCGGGGTCTTTGACGACGACCCGCCGCCACTGGGCGACTCGCCGCGAGCTGCGCCGGTCTCGGCGTGAGGTCACCGCCACTCGGCGGGATCTCGATCGTGCCACGCCCGGGAAGTCCGGAACCGGGACCTCGCGCCGGGCCCAGCCGCAACCCTGACGCGCAGGACCCGGGTGTGCCGCAATGAGAGGCGGCCTTCACCCAGCTGCCGGCAAAGGCGACAGCTTCCGTCAACCGAGCGCGGGGTGCACCCACAGCTGTGGGTACACCCCTCGCTCGTGTCCGGGCCGAGGCTAGGCGGGGCGGGCCAGGGGGCGCGCAGGCTGGCCGAAGAGCTGGGCGTCGCCGTGGGCGCGCTTGAAGAACAGGTGCGCGTCGTGCTCCCAGGTGATCGCGATGCCGCCGTGCATCTGGACGGTCTCGCCGACGATCGCGGAGAAGGTGTGCGAGCAGTGGATGCGGGCGGCGGCGATGTCCAGGGGGTCGGCGGCGCCCCGGGCGAGGTCCGCGATGACCGCGTAGGCGGCCGAGCGGGCCGATTCCACCAGGACGTACATATCGGCCATCCGGTGTTTGAGGGCCTGGAAGCTGCCGATCGGCCGGCCGAACTGGACCCGGGACTTGCTGTACTCGACCGTCATCTGCAGGCAGGCGTCGGCCGCACCGATCTGTTCGGCAGCGATTGCGGCCCAGGCGATTTCGCGCAGCTGGGTGATCGCGGCCGAGTCGCCGCCGAGCGCGCGCGCCGGGGCTTCGGTGAAGGTGATCTCGGTCAGGCGGCGGGTCGGATCCATCACCGGCGCGGTGGTGCGGGTGAGTTCCGGTGCGGCCGCGTCGATTTCGTACATGCCGTCGGCGGTGACCACGATCAGGGTGTCGGCCGTGTCGCCGTCCAGAACGTAATGCGCTGTGCCGTTGAGCTTTCCGTCGGCGACCCGAACACCGGGCTCGTCCCAGCCGGACGCGCTCGCCCAGCAGACCGCGAGCGTGCGGCCGCCCTCGGCGACGTCGGGCAGCAGCCGTTCACACGCCTCGGTATCGCCCGCCAGCAGCAGCGCCTGCACACCCAGCACCGCGGAGCCGAGCATCGGCGGCGTGTGCAGCGTGCGGCCGAGTTCCTCGACCACCGTGAGCGCCTCGACGAGTCCGGCGCCGATCCCGCCGTACTCCTCCGGAACGGCCAGTGCGGCCACCCCGACCTGCTCGCACAGCAGCGTCCACAGCGCCGGGTCGTATCCGGCCTCGCCGTCGATCGCCCGGCGCAGCGCGGCGCGATCGCCGTGCTTGGCGAGCACCGCGCGCACGGTGCCGGCCAGTTCCTGCAGTTCGGCCGTGCTGCTCACGGTGTTCCTCCTGATTTCTGGGCGTCGATGCTCATGCGGCGTCCGGATCACGCAGCGCCGCGGCCACTCGCGAACGATGGAAGTCGGTTGTGCCCCAGGCTGATTGCAGGGCGGTGACCTTGGTGAGCCACAGCGACAGGTCGCATTCGGCGGTGTAGCCGATGGCGCCGTGGACCTGCAGGGCGATGCGCGCGGTGCGGTAGGCGGCCTCGGCGCAGGCGATCTTGGCGGCCGAGATGTCGCGCGACGTGGACGTCAGGGCGGCGTTGAACAGCAGGGGCTGGGCCATCTCGAGGCCGATCAAGGCGTTGGCCAGGTGGTGTTTGATCGCCTGGTACTGGCCGATCGGCTTACCGAACTGGTGCCGCTGCTTGACGTAGGCGACGCTGGTGTCCAGCAGCGCCCGGCCCGCACCCAGCAGCACCGCTGCGGTCGCCAGGGCGCCCGCGTCGAATGCCGCCGTGGCGGCCTCGCGCACCGAATCACCCTCGGCCACCAGCTCATCCGGCGAAACGGGGAACAACCGGCGCGCGCGGTCCACGGACCGGATGCTCGCCGTGCGATGCGCGGTGTACAGCCGATCGCCATCGACCAGCAGAATCACCTCGGCGGTGTCGGCGTCCACCGCGGGCTGGTCGGGGGACAAGGCCACAGTGCCCAGGGCCGCGCCTTCGGCGAACGAGCCCAGCCAGCGCCCGGCGAGCTCGTTGTCCGGAAGTGCTTGCAGCAGTGCGGGAATCGCGGCAGCGGTCTCCACCAGCGGACCGGGCACGGCGGCCCTGCCGAATTCGGTGAAGGCGACCACCGAGTCGATCGTCTCCGCGCCCATGCCGTCGTGCGCCTCGTCGATCGCCAGGCCCAGGGCGCCCGCACCGGCGAGCTGGCGGATCAGTCCGCGCCCGCCGTGGTGGTCGCCCTCGCCCCAGGCGCGGATGATGCCGGGCGTCCCGGCCGCATCGCTCATCTTGCGCAGGCTGTCGGCGAAGTCCCGCTGTTCGGGGGAAAGTGCAAATCTCATCGATCGGTCCAATCCGGGTCGGGCGAGTTCAGCGGGGCAGGCCGAGCAGGCGTTCGGCGATGATGTTGCGCTGAATCTCGTTGGTGCCCGCGTAGATCGGGCCCGCGAGGGAGAACAGGTAGCCGTCGGTCCAGGTGCTCTCTTGTTCGGCGGCGGGGCCGAGCAGTTCCAGGGCCGTCTCGTGCATCGCGATGTCCAGGTCGGACCAGAACACCTTGTTGACCGAGGATTCCGCGCCGAGCTTGCCGCCCTCGGACAGGCGGGTCACGGTCGCGAACGTGTTGAGCCGATACGCCTCGGCCCCGATCCAGGCGTCCACCACGCGATTTCGCGCCGCGGTGTCACCAGCCTCGCTGTTCGCACGCCACAGTTCGATGAGCCGGTCCGCGGTCGCGTTGAACCGGCCCGGACTGCGCAGCGACAGGCCACGCTCGTTGCTGGAGGTCGCCATCGCCACCCGCCAGCCGTCGTTCGGCTCCCCGATGACGTCGTGATCGGGCACGAAGACGTTGTCCAGGAAGATCTCCGCGAATCCGGGCTCACCGTCCAGCTGCGGGATCGGCCGCACCGTGACCCCGTCCGCGGACAGCGGGAACATCACGTAGGTCAGCCCGCGATGACGTTCGGCGTCGGGATCGCTGCGGAACAGCCCGAATCCCCAGTCCGCGAACGAGGCTCGCGAACTCCAGGTCTTCTGCCCGTTGAGCACCCAGCCGCCCTCGACGCGTTTGGCGCCGGACCGGATACCGGCCAGATCGCTGCCCGCCTCGGGTTCGGACCACGCCTGCGCCCAGATATCTTCTCCCCGGGCCATTCTCGGCAGGATCCGGTCGAGCTGCTCGGGGGTGCCGTGCTCGAACAACGTCGGCGCGAGCAGGAAGATGCCGTTCTGGCTGACCCGTCCGGGCGCACCGGCCGCGTAGTACTCCTGCTCGAACAGCACCCATTCCAGCAGGGAGACATCGCGTCCGCCGTATTCGCGCGGCCAGGCGACCACCGACAGCCGGGCATCGGCCAGGCCGGCCTCCCAGCGTCGGTGCGCCTCGAAGCCCTCCTCGGTGTCCATCGACGGCAACGGCGTCGCCGGGACGTTGGCGCGCAGGAATTCGCGCACCTCCAGCTGGAATTGCTCTGCGGCGGAATCGAGTTCGAGATCCATCTAGTTCGCCTTGTTCTCTGCGGTAGTCGCGTCAGGCCCGGAGGAGGCAGCTTGCGTAACCACGGCGGGTCCGCGAGTGCCGCCATCGGACACAGTGGATGCGGTGGCGGTGGCCTTCATCGACTTGGCGTTCATGCCGCCGAGCGAATCCGCGCCGACCTCGGCATTGTGGGCGTGCGCGAAATGATGCAGTCCGAAGACCGAATCCATTCCCGAGCGCAGTCCCATCTGGTCCTCACACTGGTTGACGGCCTTCTTGGTCAGTGCCAACCCGAATTGCGGCATGGTGGCGATCTTCTCGGCGAGGGCGAAGGTTTCGGTCTCGAGTTCTTCGCGGGCCACGACCCGGTTCACCATGCCCCACTCGTACGCCTGCGCGGCGCTGAAACGGTCGCCGGTGTACAGCACCTCCTTGGCCCGGCGCGGTCCGAGCACCCAGGGGTGGGCGAAATACTCCACACCCGGAATACCCATGCGCACAACGGGATCGGAGAAGAACGCATCCTCGGAAGCGACGATCAGGTCGCAGACCCAGGCCAGCATCAGCCCACCGGCGATACACGCGCCGTGCACCATCGCGATCGTCGGCTTGGGGATCTCCCGCCAGCGGCGGCACATGCCGAGATACACCTCGAGTTCGCGGGCGTACCGCTGATCGCCGCCGGGGCGGTCGAGGTGGTCCCACCACAGCGCGGCCTTGTTCTCGTACTGGACGTGGTGGTCGCGGCCCGGGGTGCCGATATCGTGTCCGGCGCTGAAGTGTTCTCCGTTGCCCGCCAACACGATCGCCGTCACCTCGACGTCCTCGACCGCGCGCGTGAAGGCCGCGTCCAGGGCGTAGGTCATCACCGAGTTCTGCGCGTTGCGGTAGTCCGGCCGGTTCATCGTGACGACCGCGATCGGACCGCGCCGCTCGTAGGTGACGACCTCACCCTCGTCGGGAACGGCGCCGGGAATATCTGTGCTGGTCACGAATTCTCCTCGCGTAGTTGCCGTTTGAGCACTTTCCCGGCGGCGCTGTAGGGCAGTTCATCGCGGAATTCCACGTAGCGCGGGACCTTGAAGTTGGCGAGTGTGCGCTTCGCGTGCGCGACCACGTCCTCCGCGGTGAGTGTGGAGCCCGGACGTCGGACGATGAATGCCTTGCCGACCTCGCCCATGCGCTCGTCCGGCGCGCCGATGACCGCGGAGTCCGCGACGCCGTCCAGGCGGGCCAGGGTCTGTTCGACCTCGGCGGGGTAGACGTTGAATCCGCCGCTGATGTAGAGGTCCTTGAGCCGATCGGTGATCTTCAGATAACCGCGCTCGTCCAGGACGCCGACGTCGCCGGTGTGCAGCCAGCCGTCGGCATCGATCGTCCTGGCGGTGTTCTCGGGATCGTCGAGATAGCCGAGCATCACGTTGGGGCCGCGCAGCAGCACCTCGCCGTGTTCGCCGATGCGCACCTCGAAGTTTGCGATCGGGCCGCCGGAGGTGTTGGCGACGGTCCGCGCATCGTCGTCGGGCAGGCACATGGTGCCGAATCCGGCCGATTCGGACAGGCCGTAGGCGGTGACCACGACGTCGAATTCCAGTTCCCCGCGCATTCTTTCGATCAGCACCACGGGAACGGTCGCCGCGCCGGTGACCGCGACCCGCAGGCTGCTCAGGTCGAACTCGGCGCGGGCCGGATGGTCCAGGATGGTCTGGTAGATCGTCGGGGGACCGGTCAGTACGG
The DNA here is from genome assembly GCF_019890715.1 of Nocardia coffeae. Taxonomy (NCBI): domain Bacteria; kingdom Bacillati; phylum Actinomycetota; class Actinomycetes; order Mycobacteriales; family Nocardiaceae; genus Nocardia; species Nocardia coffeae. The sequence goes on from NZ_JAINZY010000032.1 coordinate 23,444, forward strand.
TGATCTGCAATTCGTGCACCATCCGCATCGCCTGCGGCACATCGAAACTCGCCTGCGGGACGATGGTCGCGCCGGTCACCAGGCAGGCCAGCATCGCGGCCTTGTAACCGAAGTTGTGGAAGAACGGCGGGATGACCAGGTACCGGTCCTCGCTGTTCAGCGTCGAACAGGCCACCCACGCGCGCACCACGCTCAGCGCCTGCCGATGCGCGACGAGCGTGCCCTTGCTGCGCCCGGTGGTGCCGGAGGTGAACAGGATGTCCGAAATGTCTTCGGAGTCGACCGATTCCCCGCGCGCGAGCACCTCCGCGACCGGGGTCTGCTCGGCGATCCGGGCCAGATCCGGCCAGCGGACGACGGTGCCGGTCGCCTCGGGGAGCGCGGCGTCCGCCTCGGCGGGCATCACGATGATCGTCTCGATGTTCAGATCCGGAGCGGCAGTACGCAGTTCGGCCAGTCGATCGCGCCCGAGGAAGGGGCCGGAGACGAACAGTGCCTTGGCGCGCACCCGCTCGAGCACATCCACGGCCTCGTCGGCGACGTAGCGGGTGTTCAGCGGAACCAGTGCCGCGCCGGTGTAGTGCGAGGCCAGTGCGGCCACGACCCAGTGGTAGGTGTTCGGCGCCCAGATCGAGATCCGGTCGCCGCGTTGCACACCGCGGGCGATGAGCGCGCCCGCGACCTGTTGTACCTGGTCGAGCAGTTGAGTCCAGCTCAGCTGCACCTCGCCGTCGTGGACGGCCGGTGCGTCGCCGTAGGCGCGCGCCGCATCGTGCAGGGCCCGGGGGGTGGTCTGCGAAAGGGTGGTCACGGGCGTCCTCCCGCGGCGAGCCGCGATTCGAAACTGTGGGTCTACAAAGCAAGTGCTTGGTAGGTTACTCTACCGGAGTGAGTGTGATCCAGACCCCCGATGCCGCGGCCGGTAGCGACACGTCCGCGGATGTGAAGTTCCGCGCCGACGTGCGCGAATGGCTGGTCGAGAACCTCGAGGGCGAGTTCCGTGAGCTGCGTGGACTGGGCGGGCCCGGTCGCGAGCACGAGGCGTTCGACGAGCGGCTCGAATGGGACCGCCACCTGGCCGCGGCGGGTTGGACCTGCCTGGGCTGGCCCGAACAGTACGGCGGCCGCGACGCGACCCTGCGCCAGCAGGTGATCTTCCACGAGGAGTACGCCAAGGCCGACGCGCCCAGCCGCGTGTCGCACCTGGGCGAGGAACTGCTGGGCCCGACGCTGCTGGCGTTCGGCACCGAGGAGCAGAAGCAGCGCTTCCTGCCCGGCATCCGCTCGGTCACCGAACTATGGTGCCAGGGATATTCCGAGCCGGGAGCCGGTTCGGACCTGGCCGCGGTGACCACGTCGGCGCGCCTCGAGGGCGACGAGTGGCGGATCAACGGTCAGAAGATCTGGACCTCGCTGGCGCATCTGGCCGACTGGTGTTTCGTCATCGCGCGCACCGAACCGGGGTCGAGCAGGCACCACGGCCTGTCCTATCTGCTGGTGCCGATGAAGCAGGACGGCGTCGAGGTTCGGCCCATCATCCAGCTCACCGGCACGGCCGAATTCAACGAGGTGTTCTTCGACGACGCCCGGACCGAGGCGAGTCTGGTGGTCGGGGAGCCGGGCAAGGGCTGGGGCGTGGCCATGGGCACCCTCACCTTCGAACGTGGTATTTCCACTGTCGGACAGCAGATCCGGTTCGCCCGGGAACTGTCCGACCTGGAGTCTGTCGCGAAATCGAATGGCGCGCTGGAGAATCCGGTCATCGCCGAACGCATCGATCAAGCCTGGGTCGGTTTGCGCGTAATGCGCGCACATGCGTTGCGCACGTTGGCATCCGGGCACGACAACATCGACCCGCGCACCGCCGCCGGACAGGCGTCGGTCTCGAAGTTGTTGTGGGCCAACTGGCATCGCGACCTCGGAGAACTCGCCATGGACGTGCTCGGCGCACCGGGACTGATCGCCCTGCCGGACGACCTGAACGAATGGCAGCGCCTGTTCCTGTTCAGCCGCGCGGACACCATCTACGGCGGCTCGAACGAGGTGCAGCGCAACATCATCTCCGAACGCGTGCTCGGCCTCCCGCGTGAGGCCCGCTAACCCTTGACCGGATCGGCCGCACCCGGCCGGATCGACCGATCGGATGCGAAGATCCGATCAGACCTGGAGGAATCACAGTGACCGATCTTTCTGTTGCGCCGCAGCCGGTTTCGGGACACGGGCTGCTGGCCGGGAGGATTGCGGTGATCACCGCCGCGGCGGGGACCGGGATCGGATCGGCCACCGCGCGCCGCATGCTCGACGAGGGTGCGGACGTCGTGGTGTCCGATTGGCACGAGCGGCGTCTGAAGCAGACCGAGGAGGAGTTGGCCGCGGCCTATCCGCAGCGCCGGGTGGCCTCGGCGGTCTGCGACGTCACCAGTTCCGAGCAGGTGGACGAGCTGATCGCCGCGGCCGCGAAAGCGTTGGGGCGCATCGACATTCTGGTCAATAATGCCGGACTCGGCGGTGAGACGCCGGTCGTCGACATGACCGACGAGCAATGGGACCGCGTCCTGGACATCACCCTCAACGGCACGTTCCGCTGCACCCGCGCGGCCCTGAAGTACTTCCGCGAGGCCGGGCACGGCGGCGTCATCGTCAACAACGCCAGCGTCCTGGGCTGGCGCGCCCAGCACGGCCAGGCCCACTACGCCGCCGCCAAGGCCGGTGTCATGGCCCTGACCCGCTGCAGCGCGGTGGAAGCCGCCGACCTGGGCGTTCGCATCAACGCCGTCGCGCCCAGCATCGCCCGCCACCCCTTCCTGGACAAGGTCTCCTCCAGCGAACTCCTGGACCGCCTCTCCGCCGGCGAAGCCTTCGGCCGCGCCGCCGAACCCTGGGAAGTGGCCGCCACCATCGCCATGCTTGCCAGCGACTACACCTCGTACATGACCGGCGAGGTCGTCTCGGTCAGCAGCCAGCGGGCCTGATCCGTCGCCGGGGGCGCGCTCCCGGCGGCATCGATCCGGAATGTCGCGAATTCGCTTCGGCAGCAGCAGAATTGCGCTGTCTCCGGACGTCAGCGGTTTCCCGCCGGATCGTCGAATGCTGGGGCGGGGAGCCTGAATTGCTCAGGACGGCAGGAAGATTGCGGCGGCCTCGTCGGAGAGCACGGTCGCGCTGGAGGAGTCCGGTTCGGTCTGTGCCAGGTGCTGTAGGCCGAGGATGGCCGCGTAGGCGATGCGGGCTCGGTATTCGGCGCGTTCGGCAGGAAGTCCGAGTTCCCGGTATGTGCGGGTCAGTAGGTCCAGGCGGACGCGGTTCACCTGGGCCACCGCCGCCCTGACGCGGGGGTCGCCGCGGTCGCCGAGCAGGCTCAGATGCACCGAGGGGGCCAGCGGCTGGACGGCCTGGACGACCGCGGTCACCAGGTCGCGCAGCCGTTGTGCCGGATCGGTGATCGCGGCGAATTCGGCGAGTCCGCCTTCGCCGTGCGTTCGCACCCACTCTGCCAGCGCCGCCTCGATCAGCTCGTCCCGATTCCGGTAGTGCGCGTAGAAACTCCCCTTGGTCACGCCGAGTGTGCGCGCCAGAGGTTCCACCGCGACCGCCGCCAGTCCGCCGTCCGCGATCGCCTTCAGCGCGGCCTGCGCCCAGTCCCGCGCGGACAGCCGGGTCGACTCGTTCACCACGGGAAAGAGGATACGCCGGGGTATTGACGGCACTACGGGTGCGGGATACGGTGGCGTATTAATACGCTACCGTATCCATACGCGACAGTATCAAAGGGGCGATCGTATGGCGCACAGGAATGTTCGGCGCGTGGTCACCGGACACGACTCCGAGGGCAGGTCTCGCGTGGTCCAGGACAGCGAGGTCGAGCCCATCACCTCCGCGCTGATGCCCGGCTTCGCCGTGCACCGACTGTGGGGCCGGGACGAGCGCCCCACCTTCCCGGACGACGGCGCACCCCGCGCGGCCACGGCGTACTACCCGCCCCCGGACGGATCGCGCTTCATGCTCAACACGATTCCGCCGGGCGAGGTGGTCCCGGCCGCGGACCTCGATACGACCGCGGCTCTGGCCGAGGTCGAGCGACAGATGCCGGGTGCGATGGCCGCGATGGATCCCGGCGACCCCGGCATGCATATCACCGACAGCATCGATTACGTCCTGATCGTCTCGGGCGAGGTCACCCTCGAACTCGACGACGGCGAGCGGACCGTGCTGCGGGCGGGCGATGTGGTCGTCCAGAACGGCACTCGGCACGCCTGGCGCAACCATGGTGCGCAGGTCTGCACCATCGTCGGCGTGGCCGTCGGCGCGGATCGCATCGGGACCAGCGATCGACCGTAAGGTCCTTGTGCGCCAACGGGTCTGATTTTCCGATGAATCCAGCCGTGCGGCCGTTCGATGCTCGGACTGTTGTTTCACGGCATTGCCGGTGATTCGATCGGAGAGTTGCCGATGACGAAGATGACGGGCTTTCGATCCTTCGCCTCGGACAGCAATGGTGAACGCCGTCGACGCACCGTTTTTCGAACGATTCGACGACATTCGACACTGTCTCGGCGAGGCGCCGGGAAGATATGATCTAACGTGTTCTCCGAGGTACCGCTGCTGACACGGCGTGCTCGATCAGGCGTCGCAGTGGTGGCGATGACGACATATTCGACCGCGCGATGTATCAGCCGTTTCTTTTCAGCGGTCGCACGCAAACTCGCAATCACAGAACGGAGAAATCTATGCCTGTGCGCGATACGCCATGGTCCGCGGGAACCCCGTGCTGGGTCGACTGTCAGGTCGATGACCCGGCCAAGGCGAGCGAGTTCTACTCCACCCTGTTCGGCTGGCAGATCCAAGGGGGTGAAGCGGAAGCCGGTGGATATCTGATGGCATCGAAGGACGGCAAATCCGTAGCCGGAATCGGCCCGAAGCCGCAGCCCGGAATGCCCTCGGTGTGGACCACCTATTTCGCGACCGATGACACCGACAGTCTGGCCGCGCGGGTAACCGCGGCAGGCGGCCAGGTGCTCGTGCCCCCGTTCGACGTCATGGACGCGGGTCGAATGGCGGTCGTCGCCGATACCACCGGCGGTATTTTCGGCATCTGGCAGGCACGCGCACACCAGGGCGCCGGCGTCTACAACGAGCACGGCAGCTATTGCTGGAACGAATTGCACACGCGGCAGCTCGACGCCGCGAAACAGTTCTACGCCGACGTCTTCGACTACACGTATACCGATGTCGGCGACGGCGCGAATATGCGATACGTGATGTTCACCCCGCCCGGCGGCACCGAGGGCGTGGGCGGCATGAACGACGACACCCTCATGCCCGGCGAGCCGGTGCCCGCCCACTGGCTCACCTGGTTCCAGTTCGACGGCGTGGACACCGCGGTGGAACGGGTGGCGGAGCTGGGCGGGACGCTGCTGATGCCCACGGCCGATTCGCCGTTCGGCAGGATGGCGGTGGTCGCGGCGCCGCAGGGTGAGACGTTCGGTCTCATCGACACCTCGGTTCGCGCGGGGTAGCGCCCGGTCGCGACAGTTGTGTGTGAGGGCCGGACCGGCGTATCGGTCCGGCCCTCGAGCTTTTCGGCTCCGGCCGCGAATGTGGACGGCGGTGGGGTTTCAGCCGGATCCGACGACGGTCAGCAACAGTCGTCGCCGCGCCAGGACTGCACACCCTGCCAGAGAGCCGCACCGGCCACGCCGAGGCCGACGATCGAGTCGAGCCACCAGCCGCCGCTCCATACCGAGGTGAGCGCCAGGGCGGCCAGAACGGCCGCGGCTTGGACCGCGCACAGGTAGTTCTGGGTTCCCTCCCCGGCGGTCGCGGCCGAATCCAAGCGGACGGCCAGGCGGTGTTTCGCGCGGCCCAGCAGGGGCATGGCCACCAGTGACAGTGCGGTGACCGTCATTCCGAGCGCTGTGCACTCGGATCTGTGCTCGCCCAGCAGATTTCGCACGGACTCGATGGCGATATACGGGGCGAGTAGCCAAAATGACACGGCCACAAGCTTTTGCGCGGTTCGCTCGGCGGTCTCGGACAGGGTTCGCTCGCCGGTGAACCGCCACACCACGATCACACTGGCCATCCCCTCGACCACGCTGCCCAGCGCCCAGCCGAGTAACGCGATCGATCCGGCCGCCACCCCCTGCCACAGCCCGATCACGCCCTCGGCGACCATCCACACCAGGCTCACCCAGGCCAGGGCGCGCGCCCACCGAGCGGCACGATGCCACGCCGCATCCTTGACGACCGGTGCGGCGCAGGAACTTCCGCAGCAGCTCTGCGTCGCCATCAGGTTCGTGCTCGCATCCACCTCGCTCACGACTCCACCTCGCTGGCGCTCGGCTCCATCGTGCGCGAGGC
>NZ_JAINZY010000033.1:0-18607 GCF_019890715.1 Nocardia coffeae
CGATCATGACCAAACGCCGCGGCAGCGACCTCGACGCATGGATCGAGCAGGTCCGTGCAGCCGATCTACCCGAACTCAGCCCCTTCCTGCGGGGCCTGGACCAAGACCACGATGCCGCCGTCGCCGGACTCACCCTGCCCTTCACCAACGGCCCCTGCGAAGGCGTCAACACGAAAACGAAATTCCTGAAACGCCAAATGTACGGCCGCGCCGGATTCCAGCTCCTCCGACACCGAATCCTACTGGGGTAGAATAGAATTCGTTACCACCGAAAGTGCGACAGAGCCGGTTCGGTGACAGGTCCTCAGCCCACAATTTGCTCGACACACGATGGTGAACAGTCGACGCTCGCCGCCACCCGGATAGCGAGGCCCGGACCGCGCATCAGCCAACCGGTCGATCTGGTCGGTGGTGCCTGAAGTACGCCATGGCGCGTCTCATCTGCGCTGGGACAGCTGAGACTGGAGGCGCTCGAGTGCCGCGAAACACTCGACAGTCGATTCGCGCATCCCCGATTTGCCGGTTGCCCTGATTGCCCGCTGAATCTGATGCGGTAGATGGTGAAGTTCCGCGGACTGCACCGCCTCGGCGAATGCCGTTGCAGCGGTATCTATTTCGCCGATGGCAGCTAGGACTTCGCCGGTGGTCACTCGCTCGATGGTATGCCACTGCGGTGCCGCCGGGGTGCCGGCCGGTTCGCTGACTCGTCGGCTCGCCTGACCGATGCGGCCGGTGCCCATCAGTCCGCGAATCTCTATCTCGCGCAATGTGAATGGCTGGAACAGTAGGCCGCTGCCCAGGTGGCGGTCGAGCAGGTTGCGATAGGCACTCAGGGCGTTGTCGAAGGTGTCGGCGTCGCCGAGTTCGCCTGCGGCCCTGCACAGGAACGCGAGCGAGCCACCCCGGTCGGCAGGGTCGGCCGATAGCTCCAGCGACTGTTCCAGTCGAGCAACGGCCGCACCGGGTTGTCCGGACTTGCGCAGTTCGTTGCCGTGCATTCGAAGCGTGTGCGCATGAAACACCGGTTCGCCGAGGTGGGCCGCCACTGTCACCGCCTGGCCGGTCCATCGGGCCGCCGCCCAGAGCCGTTCTTCGGGCAGGACGGTACCGAGCGACACCCCCAGAGCGGTGCGGGCCTGTGCCAGCAGAATCAAACTGTCGCGCTCCATATGCCCCTCGGCGGCGCGAGCCTCCAAACGGGCCACCAAGGGCCACAGCTCGTTGACGGCTTCGACAGCGTGACCGGATTGGCGGGCAATCTCGGCGAGCCGGACGGTGCTGTCCCCGAATTGGAGCATCGCCCGGTATTCGGCATCGTCGATACCGGTGACGCCCAGCACGTGAGCGGGCAGGCCGATCCGTGCGGCGATGTGCCGTCGACTGGTCACGTCGGTGATCGCGCGCTTGCCGGTTTCGATCATCGAGACATACGAACTGTCGTAGCCCAGCAGTTCGGCCAGTGCGATTTGATTCAGCCCATTGATGCGACGGTAGGTGCGCAGGATGGTCGGCAAGTCGCGCGTGGCGAGCGCGGTTGCCGCTTCCGGTGAGGCCCACAGCCACACAGCCGACGTAATAGAGGCGGCCCGGACGGCCGGGGCCGTGGTGCCGTTGCTGGCGGCGCAGGTAGGACACACGAGTTCGGCTGCATAGGAACCGATCACGACGCCGCAGACTTCACACCTGCGCCCGACCACCACCGCCGCCTAGACGTTTTCTGCGGCGCGCAACTGCGCGAACCACGTCATGATCGACCGCTTGTACCCCTCAGGCATGTTCAACCCGGCAATATCGCCCTCCGCGAACAGCCCGACCTCCTTGTGCTCATGAGAGAGCACGGGTTCGGCATCAGTGTCCGGATAGCAGCCGTAGGTCACGATGAACACATGCTTCTCGGCTTCGTTGATGTAGTAGATCCACGAATCGAGAATCGGCCCGGTCGTCACCGGCCACCGCGTCTCTTCCGAGATCTCACGGGCCACGCACTCCTCCGGCGTCTCGTCCGGTTCGATCCGGCCGCCCGGTAGCTCCCACTCCTCACGCTCGTTCTTCAGCAGCAGCACCCGGCCGTCACGGACGACCACACCCTTGATCGAAATCGAATACATATGCGGCACGTAACCGGAAGCAGTCATAGCAGCGACGCTAGCAGCCCAAACACCCCGAGGGCGCGGCGTCGAGATGACAATCTGTCAGTGGATCCCCCAGCACACACCGGCGCACCGTTGAGAGATGTTCGTTGACTTGCAACAAGATTGGGCCGCCAAGATCGCAGCCCAGCTCACCGAGGACGGGATCGCTCGCTTCGACGGCATCCGTACCCGAACCCAACTCGTCACGCTCAGCGCATCGCTAGGCGCGATCATCGCCCACCGTGACAGCGACGATGACGGCGTGACCACGCTCGAGAACCGGGCAGAACTCGGCCAGCGTCTCGGGTTCGCAGGCTTCGGCACCGGTGCCCTGAAACCACACACCGACCGCTCAGGCGTGATCGACCCGCCCGCCCTCCTGCTACTGGTATGCGGCCACAAGAGCGCATCGGGTGGTGAATGCCTCGCAGTCGACGGCCGCAGCGTCTACGCCGATCTGACGCACACCAATCCGCGAGCGGCACAAGCCCTAACCCGGCCCCGCACAGCACTTTTCGGCGGTGCATCCGGATACCTGGGATCGGTGTTCGAACACACCCAGGGCGGGCGGATACGGATTCGCCTACGTATGGACGGCCTCGTCCGGTACTCCCCGGAAATCACCCCGTCGCTCCCAGCGCTGACCGCTGCCATCGAACGACACACAATCCGGTTCGCACTCGAGCCGGGCCAAGGCTACGTCCTGCACAATCATCGCTGGCTGCACGGTCGGACCGCGTTCACCGGAGATCGAGTCATGTACAGGCTGAGCCTGAACCCGCACCCGGAGTTCGCAATCCCCTCGGGCTTCCAGCTACCAGACATCGCGGCGGTGGCCTTATCAACGTCGGCTACGACACCGTCCGCATCACCATCCAGTTCGAGATCCGCTTCGACGACCACCAGGCACAGCTGCCCTGCAGCACGACCCGAGCGCCAAGAGATAACAGGTGCGTTGTGACTGAATCCCAGTAACTGCCCCACCACCCCGCGGCCTGTGTTCGGCACGATCACCGAGTTCGGGAGTGACCTGAGAACTGCACCCAGGATTGCCGAAAAAGCTGATACAGCACGCGGGTTCGAGGGCTGAGCATGTAGATGACTACTCCTGTAACGAGAATTAGCATCTCCAGCACCGTAACCCAGACCGGGGTGTGCTCTCCCCAGATGAGAGAGGTAAGTATTCCGATGACCAAGCTGGACGCGACAAATCCGGACCCGAACGCGCGGTTGAACAGCAACCGGCGGGCGCGCGTGAGCACCCGCTGTTCGGCCGCGCGCTCTTCCGCGGACGCTTCCGGCTGTTCCCCGTCCTCGTCCGCCACCCGTATCTCGGCCAGCCGCAGAGCGATCTGACGCTCGATCGTGTCCTTGCCCTCGAGCTCCTGCGGCCAGTCCCGATAGATCTTCACTAGCGTCTCGAGTTGCTCGTGCGGCGCCTTGTGGTCATTCCACCGAGCAACCGTGGCCGCGATGATCGCCGCCGCGATCACCCCGAGCGGCGCAAGGACCGGAAGCCAGTCGACGAGGGCGGCTCCACGCGGTTGGTCCGCAGCGGCAATCACAGATAACATCACCGAATCCTGTCAGTAACCAACGCTTTTCGGCCCCAGTTCAGTACCCGCGCGGTAGTGCTCGACGATCCAATGATCATCTCCGGTCGCCCGGGAGCGCCGCAAGCATCGACGCAGGTATCAACGACCGCCTCGCATTCGAAGTATTGATGCGTGCGATGTCCAAGCACGGCCGCGGCGGAATAACGCTGCGTGGCGAGTCCACCGAACATGACAATTCCGGGGTCGGCTCGGCTGATCTCAGCCGCCGTCACGCCGCTCATCCAGGGCCTGCTTCGGCAGGACTTTATCGTCGAAGGCTCTCGATGGCAGCGAAAGCGGGTAGTCGACTGCGCGACCGTAGGCGGCGCGAAGTCTGCGGTCATCGTGGCCGAGCGGTCCGCACTGCACCGCATCCGGCACCTCTGCGGGGCGTCCGCAGAAACTCGGGGCAGAACCTCGTGCGCTTCGCCCGGTCCGACCGCCCTCACGGCCGTCGAGGGGGCGATCGGACCCACTCGTGTACCGGTGCGACGGTTGCGAACCAGCGACGGCCTCACCTGCACAAGCGAATCGCCGTTAGTCGGTGACGATCTGGTCGGTGACCTCGGCACTGCCCAGGCCGGTGATCGCGCGTAGTCGGACTGGACGTGCGTTGTCACGATTGTGGTATCCGACCGCTGCGGTCATTGCCGTGATGCTGGCGCTGTCCCAGCTGCTCTGCGTAGTGGCCAGGATTATCTCGTCTGCTTGCAGTACTTTCGCGATGGTGATCCGCTTGCTGACAGCGCGATTCCGCTCGACCTTGTTGGCACCGAGTCTATCGTTGGATTTCGCCTCGGCCACCGCGAGCTGGCGATCGGTCAGTGCGAGCAGATCGGTCTCGCTGTGCTTGGAGTTGTCGCTGCCGATCAGGTTGAACTCGGCCACGTCGGTGAAACCGCGGCTCCCACGGCGTAGGTGGTGGGATAACAGCAGCGGGACATGGCCGTTGGCGCCGACCAGTGTCCGGGCGGTGGGGTGCAAGTCGTAGAACCACCGGGGCTCGTCGAATGGCTCGCGCCATCGCGCTCGGGTGAGTGTGCTCTCGCGCAGGCAGCGCTGGCAGCGGACCGTCGAAGCGATGTTGTCGATGGCGACGAACGAGACGTGGGTGCAGTAAGCGCAGCCCAACACCAGACCTCGTATGAGGAACCCACGCTCCACCAGGTGATCGACGCGGTCTCTGAGGTCGATGTCCCTTTCTTGCCGCGACTGCTCGCAGATCCCCCGGAATGTCAGGAACGTCTCGTTGTGCACAGTGCAGCCCTGGTCCCTAGGGATAGATTCGGTGGCGGCGCGATCGGTCACGAATGCCCGCAGCGCGTGCGCCAGTGGCGTGGCGAACAATTCGGCGAGCTCGTTGCGGCTACCGAGGACCTCGGCCAGGAGCTCGGCGTTCGCGCCCGGGGACGACAGCGTCACCGTCATCTCGTGTAGACGTGCGCGAGCTCGGGCCCAATCCAGCAGTGACGGAAATCGGAGTTTGGGCCTGGCCAGCCGCCATTCGAGAGCGGCACCCGCGGCAACGAAGTCGAAACGGCCGGATTCGAAAGAGATTCCGGACCGGCTGGACCGGACGAAAGTGGCGTACACGGACTCCCCGGCGCGCAGCAGATCAGCGGCCGCCACCGGCCGCGACCCCGGGACGTCGTGACCGGGCAGGCTCATCTCCACCTGCCACGACAGCGTGGCGATGTTTCGCAGCTCGTCGGGTTCGATCGCTGGGATCGGCGGCAGTGTCTCGAACACCAGCGAGCCAGCGCTATCGGTCACGGCCGCCGTCCACTGCGTCGCGTATTGCCCCCGAACAGTGAACTGCCACTTGTGATTTCGACCGAAAGGCAGCGAGTCCACGGCGACGACCTCGACGGCGCCGACGTCCGCACCGATCGGTTGCCCGTCAGGGTAGGCGTCGGTAATTCGTTGTGTGAGTTCATCGACGAGGGCGCGCAACCGATCCGGCTGGAGCGATGTCGAGGTGACCACGACTTTCCGGGCGACCTGATAGTTGCGGTAGAGCACTTGTTCCAGTCCGAAGGCGACCGACTCCTGAGTCGATTCTGTCGACCACCAGTGCTCTGGCACCCATATGCCCTCACCGTACGTGCGGTCCCAGGCCATCGCCAACGCGAAATCCGGTGCGTTACCGCCCCAGACCACCAAAGCTGGGACCTGCCCGGGCCCGATTTGGCGCATCTGTTCCAGCCCGATCGAGGTCCGCGAGAATTCGGTCTGTACCTCCCGCGCGCCGGAATCGAGAGTGGTGACGCCCCCGAGCCCGATCGGCGCTGCCCCGCCGAGCAGGGCGTAGATGGCTCGATGTCGAGTCCGCTCATCGATATCGGCGTTACCGGCGACGGTCGGCGCCATTCTCAGCCCCCACGCGGCTGCCGCAGCAACTCCCAGTGCGTCGTTCAATCCGGGCGCGGCTCCCGCCACATTCCAAGCGGCTAGCAGGCCGAGGTCGTCGATGGCAGTCAATGGCGAGACATCGCCCAGCTCGTAGAACGGCATCCGTGCATCGCCTGGCTCTGGAACCAGCACCGACTCCGCTTCCTGCATGCGGTAATCCGAGCATGTGCTCGACAGTGACTGGCGAGCACGCTCACCGGCGTCGACCTCGCCGGCGTTGGCACTGGCGACAAGATCATCACGAAGTTGCAGGACATAGTCCGGGTCATACTCACGCACCGCGGCCATCACCGCTGCAGGCACGACGCCGTCGTCGTCATAGGGGACAACAACGAATCCGGCGCCGCCCCATGCCTGCGTCGCAGCGTATATCGCACGCCGTGCGGACAAGTGCCAGTCCATGCCGCCGGGAACCACGAGCGCGACCCGCGGAGCCCGCAAAACCATCTGCGCGGTCACCGACCTTGTGCCGCTCGCAGGCTGTGTCACCAGAATACGATCGCACATCACGCCGCGCCGACGACCGGCCCACGCCCTGGATCGGCACGGCAGGACCCATCGAACGAGTCCACAGCACCTGCGCCAACTCCTCGTCGTCCACGTCGTTGTCAGCCGCAGCGACAAGCGGATTGACCGAATCCGCTTGTCGCTGCGCATGCTTCAACAACTCGACCGGAGACGCGCCGGACGGTAGCGTGGGGCGGTTCAGTCGGCCAGCCGACGCCCGGCCTCGATGGCGCGTCGACGAGGAAATTCTCTCCGGGCCAGTACACCTCCAACTCGAATTCCAGCAGTGCCTTATCGATCAGTCGGTTCACGGTGGCGGTAAGAGCCAGCGCTTCGTAGATGGTCCGCAGTGTGGCAGGCGAATCCGCTGGGTCAGCCGCTGGACCTGCTCCACCATGGTGTGCAGCAGGTCCAGCGCTGTTGCAGGATGAGTCGTCGGCATAGCCGGCATCATCCCGGCTCTACACCCACGACTCACCGATCTTCGCCTCAACCGAACACTGTCGACCAACTGTCGCGCGAATCCGATGGTCTCGCCCGGCTACTACCGCTGCTCGAAGCGCCGGCCGATACCCCCGGTGGTGAGCCGTGCGGGTGAATAGGTTTCAGCAGGGCCCGATGATCGTCGATTGGTCGCGGCGTCGCCTACCCTTGCTATGAGCGGGTAGGAACTGGGGGCGATCGGCATGAATTTCGCAGGACTGCGGAGAACGATCTCTGTCGCTGGCGTAAGGCTCGTACGTTGGTGCGGTTCCAGATCAGCTGCATCACTTGGAATGGCTGTTGCAGTCACCACCGCCGGACTGGCCGTGGTCCTGCTGTCGCCACTCGTGTTGTGGGTGCTGGCGAAGGCTCCGGGCGTCAACTGGAGCCAGCTCCAGCAGGTTAGCCAGACATACGGTGCGACATCAACGATACTGTCCGCACTCGCGCTTGTAGGCGTTGCCGTTTCTGTGTTCTTGCAGGTTCGGCAGTCTCGTGCCGGTGCGACTGAAGCAACAAACAGGTTCCGGCTGGAACTTGTCAAATTGGCGGCTGATGAGCCCACGACGTATCTTCCGTGCCTCGGCATGCCGAAAGACGGACAGACGACCGATGCGGCACGCCAACAACTCTTCACGCTCCTGTGGATGCAACACCAGTTCTTGGGTTTCCAAGCTGGCGCCGTCGATGAGTTTGCCCTGCGGAGCGACGTGCTGGCCTGGCTGTTCCGTGGCGAAGTGGGGCGCGAATACTGGGCAGAGGCTAGGCACCATTGGCTGCAGGAGGGACCTGGGAGAACCCGGACACACGTGCGGTTTGCACGGATAACGGACGAGGAGTACGAGCTGGCAATCGCGTCGGGGCCCGCGACAGTCCCGAGAATCCCTACCCAGGAAGGTTTTCCCGCTCCCGCACCGCCCTCTGCGAACTCGATCAAATACTGGCGTCCAGCAGCTACGGCCGTCCTCGGTCTCGTTACCGGTGCCGGTTTCACGTTGACATACTGCCGAAAGGCGAAGTGACCCAAGCATTCGGGGTATCTGCACGGGATCCGTTCCAGGCCAAAGCGTCCCGAACCTGGCAGCTCAGAGAGTCCTGGTCAGCCCCGAACTGGCCGACATCCTCAGCCCCATCGTGCAGCGCTCTCGCACCCTGGACGGCTCGATCCCGCTGATCGTCTCCTACGACATCACGGAGAGAATCTGGAACCCGCCCATGCCGGTGCTGTTTCAACGCGGAATTGGCAACAAACGCCGCGCCTTCGCCCGACCACGATCCGCAAGCTGCTCATCAACGCCCTCGCCGCAACCCGGCTCCTCGCTCCGAACGGCGACCCACGGATCTTCAGCCCCCACGACTTCCGGAGGATTGTCCCTGGACAACTATCACGGGTAACACGCCGGCACCCCAACTGCGACCGGCTGCGGGGTCTGTCCAGGTAACGGCTCTGCTCACACTCGGTGGAAACAGGTTCTGCTCTACCCGAGTAGGATTTGATGGCGAAGTAGGGGAAGGCCTGCGCGGCAGTACATTTGGCGCTTGGCGCCCACGTGACCGGTGGCCGCGATATTCGTACCCATCCTGAACCACCCTGTGGCGAACAGAGTTTGATGCATACATTCGCCACACTCAGGGACTGTCTGAGATCCGACACTCCCCACACTCACGTCCACACCGGCGGTCATGGATCTTGATCGGTTCACCGTCCGGAAGGTCCGCCACCGTGACGGTCGGTTGTCGCACTGGATCTTCACCCCGGCCGGGGAGGTGCACCGTCCGTCGCTCGCGGTGCTGACAAGGTATGGGACGTCGACGCAGGAGACCTACGCCTACAGCTTGGTCGATCACCTGAACTGGCTGTATGTGAACAACCGTGGGCCGGACACGGTCACCTTCGATGATCTGCGCCGCTACATGAACGGCGGGACGGGTTCGACAGTGTTTACGGCATGGTCTGGCGCAGGCCGGGACAGAAGCCGCTGGGCCCGTCGGCGGCGGGCAATGTCGCTACGGTGGTCTGTCGTTGCGGGTGACCGTCGAGGTCCGGCCGGATCTGGTCGAGGCGTTGACCTCCGGCCGCAGCTTGGCTGGTGGTGGTCGGCGGTCGGTCGAGTCGAATCCTCTTGCCCCGCGCAAGGGTTCGCGTCGGCCGCGGTTCTTGCCAGACGAGGTCGTCGAGGCGTTGTTCGAGCCCGGGGTTCTCAGGACTGCCCGGGATGACATGGTTGCACGACGGTGGCCTGCGCGTCGGTGGGCTCTGCGAGCTGCGGTTCTGTAACCTGCACCTGACTCGGAATCACCCCTGCGGGCAGCGCGCCGATCCGCATGTCCACGTCGTCGGACGCGACGACAATCCCAACCGGGCTCGCGCGAAGTCCTACGTCCCGGCGACCCCGGCCCGAGACGGTTACACCGTGGCGGACGGGGTGATCCGCGCGGTCTCGAATGACATGATCAGCACGTTCTACGCCTACCTGCTCGACGAGTTCCGCCCAGCTCGATCTGCGCAGCCCTGTCCACGACTACTTCGACCCACTGTTCTCCACCGGATTCGGTCTGGGGCAACTGAACTCGCCCGACGAGACCGTCTGACCACAGCGCCACCACCAGAAAGCCTAAACCCTTTGGCACACAGCACACGTCGCCGGCCCGTCGAAGCGATCGACCAGCGGTCCCGCACCGGCACCGACTGCGAGAAACGGGTCCGGAGGGCCCTGACCAAACTCGCTAAGAACGGTGCGCCATTCACCATTGAAAACGTCTGCGACCTGGCAGGCGTCGGCCGTACGTTCATCTACGACAAACGCCGCCCAGAGCTGACCAGGACAGTGCTGGGCGGCCCGGGACGCTTCCCAAGCTATCAGCGCCGAGCGCGCCAGCAGGCCCTCGATGCCGACGCTGCATCCTGGCGCGAACGCTCCCTCAACGCCGAGGCGCTCGTCACCTCGCTACGCGCTGCGATCAAGGACCGAGACGCCCGCATCAGCGACGTGACCGGGCAACTTTACAACCCCGAAGGAAACCACCATATCGACGAAAACGCCAAGCTCAGAACGCTTCCCGTGACGCTGAACGAAAACCTCACCAAGGCCACCGGCGAGAACCGGGCCCTCCGCCGATCTCTCGACGGAGCCCGGGCCAACGTCAAGCGCGAACGTGAACGCAACGTCACCCAGATCTTCTGTCAGTGAGGCAATCGCCCAAGAAGCTGGCCGTTCGCCTCCGACACGCGTCACTCGCCGAGTTCTACGTTCTATTCTTCTGATTCGGCGTTCGCTGGATTGTGGGACCTGCTGTCATTCCCGGTCAACAGCCGCAGTCCTGCGCCGGATCCGGATTGCGGCCTTCTCGCTGGGGAGCCTGAAGGCCCCATCAGGTAGTCAATTCCAGTGGCCTTCGCGAACACGTCGTTGATCGTTGACTCCGACACATTGGCAGCCAGCTCGGCCCGGAAGGTCGCGCTCGTGTCAGCCTGCACGTTCGCTACCGTGCTGGTGAGCTGCGTACTCAGCCTGGCGAACTGGCCGGTAACCGGCGGCCGGTATTGCAACTCACGGTTCGCGATCGCATCAGCGAGCGTCCATCCCTGGCGATCTTGCCGGGTGAATGCAACCCCTGCGAGTCCGTCCCACCGAGGACGCATCGGATCATCCGGCAACGCCTCAGCGGAGGTCACAACCAGATCCTGGAGCTCCCCATCCATGGAGACAGTGACATCACCAAACAGGCGGAGCTGTTTGGTCTCGGTCTCGCCGGTCAGATCCTCACGGACAAGCGCGATATCGATCTCGGTATCGACAACGAACCGCGCCGTGCATCGCGTCTCACCACGACCTGCCCCTTCGCTGAACGACCAACCCTCGCGTTGTTCCCGTGCATCCGCGATCCGCGCGGCCACAGCCTGCAGGGGCAGTGCCGCCTGGCGAGGACTGAGATCCAATCCCCAGGCAGCCTCCACGAGCCGCTCCGCGAGCATCCCCACGTCGATTCGATCAACCAGTCCAGCGAGATCGGCGTCTGCAATAGGCGCGAACCGCGCTGCGAAATGTTGTTCCAGCCGCTTCACACTGACCACGTAATGCACTCGTCCCGATAGGTCGCCGTCGTCCAGATCGGCCATGAGATCGTGGTGGAACAGGATCGGACAGTCGTCTCGCTCACCGGTTTTCACCCCGGTCCAGTTGCCCGCCACCGGCCCGAAGTCCTGGTGGTTGTCGCTGACGAACCACACCTCCTCGTCGGCATTTTCATGCGCGACAGCCATGACCGTGAACCAGATCAGAGTGTCCCGCAAGCAGTCTTTGTCCTTGTCTTTCCGATACGGGGCGAGCTTCGCCGAGGAGCGGCGAGCGAGCTCCATCAGGTCGACCTGCGGCGGCGGCACGACGAATACACCGATCTGATCGAGATGACCACGAAGCCACTGCTCATAGCCCTCGGAATGCCTGTCGATCGATGCCAACATCGAGTCCTGCGCCTCGGCGAGCCCAAACTGACGGACCTTCAACGACGCAACTCGGTCGCGCTCCTCGGCCCACAATCGACGCACCACGTTCACCGTCTCCATCAGCACAACTTCCGGCACGACAATCCGCACACTCCAGTCGTGCTTCTTCTCAACCAGGGACAACCACTCCGGACGACGCAATCCAGGCGAGGCGGCAAGGACGTTGGAGTCCACAACGACGATAGACACCACGACATTCTTACCCGTCCATCAACACCGCCGACGCGCGGTCTCCCAACCAATAACGACGTGTCACGAACGCGTTCTCGACGCTCCACCTGCGCCTATGGCGTGTCCACCGGCGTGTCGTCCACTAAGCGCCAGTTCGACCAGCTTCGTCTTGGTGTTGGCGCCCTTGGTTGGGCAGGGTCAGACCGTCTACCACGGCGTCGTGGTCCTGATCGAGTCCGGCCTTGCGGACCTCCCTCATCCAGTAGTCCGGATCGGCGCCGCGCTGCTTCTCCCATGAGTCAGGCGATCTCGCGCCAGGCGGCCAGTCGGATTCGGCTCGCAGGACACGATTCGGATCGCTCTCGCAGCCCCCGGATCGTGTCTGCGTATGGCGGGGACTTGTCGGCGGATTTCGGGCGAATCAGCCATCGGGTGCGCTCCTGCTGTCAGACGGCGGCACTCCCCGTCGCTCATTGAGTGCCTCCGAGCACCCGAAAACGCTGCGTCACAACGGAAAACAGTCATCAGCCGCCGACAGCCAGGATGATCACCGCCCCCTGCTCCCACTCGTGGATCAGGTACGACGCCACGTTGCTCTGTTTTCGGCCAGTGCGGAACCCAGGAACCACGGTCTGGCGATTGTGTTGCACCTGTTCGAGAATCAAACGGGGTAATCAACTGGAGGTGGCGATGGACAAGGGCAAGACTCGCAAATCTCACCGACGCACTGGCCCAAGAGTGGCTCCCGACAGCCGCATTCGGCCCCGTCCCCAAGCCACCTCCAACGCTGAGAATCCGGCACCACAAGCCAAGCATTCCGTTGTTCGATGGGTGCTGACGCGGGCGATTCCCGCAGTCTGCGGGGTAGTTCTCACGGGTATGGCAGCGGCGTTCTGCGCCACTCGCAACAGTGATGTCTCCGACGATCTGGCCACCGGCTCACCGATCGGCATCACCGTTCAGACCAAGGACACCCTCGACGACAACGGAGCATGGTGGTTCCCGAGCAAACTCGTGACATCGGGCAGCACGATATCGGAAACGCAACTGTCCCAGATCATGTCCGCGGGTCTGTGATTCCCCTCGTACCGTGGAGGCCTGATCATTGAGGAAAGGCCTGATGGCGGAGAAGAGACGTAAGTTCGATCGAGATTTCCGTGAGGGAGCGGTCCGGATCGTGCACGAGACTGGGCGCTCGATCGCGCAGGTGGCCCGGGAGCTGGGTATCCACGAGGGCACCCTGGCTAACTGGGTAGCGCGCGACCGGCAGCGCCACGCTGGTGCCGATGGTGGCTGGCTGAACGAGTCCGAACGCGAGGAGCTGCTGCGGTTGCGGCGCGAGAACGCCGAGATCGCGATGGAGCGCGACGTGCTCGAGCGATCGGTGGTCCTGTGGGTGAAGGAGGCGACCAAGTGAGCGTGGCCCGGTTCATCGCCTCCCAGAGGACCGAACACGGTGTCCCGCACGCCGTTTGCTGCCGCGCTTTGGGGGTGAGCGAGTCGTGGTTCTATAAGTGGCACGACCGACCGCCCACACCCCGCCGCCAGCGGCGCGAGCAGCTGACCGAGGCGATCCGGGTGGTGTTCGAAGACTCCGGCGCCACCTATGGCAGCCCCCGCATCGGTGACGAGTTGCGCGAGCACGGCTGGCAGGTATCCGACAACACCGTCGCCGCGATCATGGCCGAAAACAACTGGGCCGCACGGAAAGTGAAACACAGACGTGGCTGCACCAAGCCCGGGAAACGGCCCGTGGCACCGGACCTGGTGCGCCGCCAGTTCACCGCGGTCGCCCCGGACGTGTTGTGGTGCGGGGATGTCACCGAAATACCGACCGAGGAGGGAAAACTGTATCGCGGCGGTGGAGGAACGGTTCTCCGGCCGGTTGCTCGGCTACGCCACCAGCGCCCACCACGACGCTGAATTGACCTGTGCCGCACTGCGAATGGCTGTTGCCACTCGCGGTGGCAATGTCGAGGGAGTGATCTTTCACTCCGACAGGGGCAGCGAGTACACCGCCGCGGTGTTCAACCGGCTCTGCAAGGCCACCGGCGTGGTGCAGTCCATGGGCCGGGTGGGATCGGCCCTGGATAACAGCCCCGCCGAGGCGTTCAACTCCACGCTGAAAGTCGAATTCGTGCACCGGCATCGGTTCCGCACCCACGCCGAAGCGAGACTGAAGATCGTCACCTGGATCACCGGGTTCTACAACCCGACCCGGCGACACTCACTCTGCGGCGGAATGGCACCGGTCGACTACGAAACCCACATGGCCACCGTCCGAGCGGAGGCCGCCGCGACCTGGTCACGAGACGAGGCCGCATAAACGAACCCTCCACACTTCGAGGGGATTGACAGGTCCGAAGGTGGACACGTACGAGACGACGACGCTGTTGACCGTCGAGGGCAGGCGCAGCCACCCAGTGGTCATCACCGACATCCGTACCAAGATCCTCAACCGGACCTCACCCGCATCGGGCGGCACGGTCGTCGTGTATCCGCCCCAAGGGCTGAACGACACGATCAAAGCCGGGCTTGATCTCGACGAAACGACTCCACGAGCACGCACAGTGCTCGATACCGGTGATCTGTCCACCCAGCACCTTTTCGACACCAACCACACGGTCAGTCTCACCAACGGTGAAGTCGCGACGTTCGGCATCAAGGCCATGACCACACAGTCGGACGTGACCTATGACCTGGTGATCGATGCCATCGTCGATGGCCGACCGACTCACCAAGAGGTAACCAATGGGGCGCAGCCGTTTCACACACGGGCATTCGCGGCAGCGTACGACCAGGTCCTGGGATGGAGCACCGCCGCGGATACGGATACGTCCTCGTGGGCCACTACCGACCTCGAGTCCGCCACGTCGGCCCTGTGCGACACATCGTGCAACGCGCCGGTCCCGCTGAAGCCGCCGCCCCCGCCAGGGTAGGCGCCCGCACCTCACTCGTAACCACAGAATTTCTAGCCATTCTGATCAACCAATTGCAGTGTGAAGCTCACGTTGCGATGCAGGACACTGCCGTCACGCCAAAGATCGTAGACGACAGTCACCAACGCCCTATCCGCCGCTGCCGATGCACCGGTGATATGACGTCGGTTCAGCTGATCGCGCAACTCCTGGTCGTGGTGGGTATTACTGATCAACCCCTCGATGTACGTGCTGACCTCAGCGCAGCTCAGACTCCGCACCCTCGTGGCATCGCCGACTACCAGTGCACTGTGCCATGCGTCGACCACTTCGGCCGGAGTGCGCGGGGTGGTCGTGGGGCCGACGCTGCTGTCGCGATGGAGCATCCGTGAGCCAACAATTACCGCAGCCCCCACAGCCGACAACGAAACCACCACAACGACAACCCGTCTGGTCTTTCGCATGGTCGCCATCTTCGCATCAATTACCGGTGGACCGGACCCGTTCGGCCTCTTCATCGGGGACGAATAGCTCCTCTGTCCCAAATTCGGCTCTGTCCCAACACTTTCGGTGTGATGCTCAGTGGCGGGGTGATGTCGCGGTGAGCGCGAGGCGAATGTGCCTGCCGCCGTGGCAATTTCGGGGGTGCTGCCGCTGGTGTCGGAGGAATCGGTCGATGAAGATCAGCGGGTAGCGGTGCGAGCCCGGACGCGGGACGGCCCGGCCATCTGCCCTCGTTACGGGGCCTCCTCGGCGAGGGCGCACGGATACTGCCCGCGAACAGTAACGGGCGTGCCGCTCGACGGTGGCCCCAGGGTCGTGAGATTCGAGCCCGGCACCGAGTTTGCCCAACCATCTTCTGCCGCCGCACATTCCGTGAGCCCTGACATGCGGTCAGGTATTCCACGAATCAAGATCAACTGGCTACGCGACCGTTGCATCTCCGATATCGAATAGTCGGTTTACGGAATCGAATTCGCAGTACGCATCATCACCGAATCGGCCACCGGCCCGACAGCTCGGATCCATCCAGGAAGGCTACGTCGACGGAGCCGATCAATAGGAGCACGTGACCGTGTCGACACCCGCCTCCGATGCTCATCGTCGTGATGCAGACTCCACTGCATGGCACATCTGGGCACTCCCGCCCGTGACCGCGGGCATCGACCCGGGTGCGTGGATCGTTGGTGGTGCGGAACTGTCCGACGCGGTCAGCGCTGTGGCGGACCCGGGTGATCCCACCGGCCAAGCGGACGCGCTGGATTCGCTGCGCGCCACGATCGACCACATCAACTCGCTGGTCACGGCGACGTGACCTCGCAATAGCGACCGAGTCCTGACCGCGTGAGGGTCTCCCCCCTGCTCTGCTCGGCGTCAATCATGGTGACCGACAGGCATTGTCGGTGCCGGTCTGCGACCATGGATCGATGACATCGGGGGCTCAGGATCATCGCGGCACTGTGTGGACCGGCGAGGACTACCAGGAGCGCAGAGACGGTACGGTCAGTCGCACGGTGACCGGGCAGCCGACAACCTTCTCGATGCATGGTTCGTGAAGTTCGATGCCCAGGAACAGGATCCGACTGCCTGGAGCGGTGCGCCGTGAAAGTTCGCGCTGGAGAGGCCGGCGCTGCGTCGTGTTCAGCGACCCACCTCCCGCCCTGCCCCGGACCGGGCGTCCGTTACCGTCCGCCTACATCGAGCGAAGCGCGGTGTAGGCGTTCCGGGCGCAAGTCCGTAATTGTTCGTCGTCCAGGCCGCCGGCTTCGGCGCGAAGTTCAGGGTCCGAGACGTAGTCGTCGACGTCGCCGAACAAGCCGTCGAGGATGTTGAAGGCGTCGTCGGTAAAATGTGTCGTCTCGTTCTTGAATCTGGACAGGAAAGCCGACTCGAAATTCTCGGCGGAGAGGTTTCCGTCGACGAACTGTCCGATCAGTTCGAGGTAAGCCGACAGTGCCTGATTGGTGTCGGAGTTGATCTGGGGCATTTACCCACCACCTAGCTTTCCGTGGTTCAAGACGTGGTCTCGCTGCTGGTCGCTCAGTTTCCAGGCGGACACGAAGTCGCCGTTGGGTTTCTGGACTACGATCGTTTGGTCGTTGGGGCTGTAGTTGAGTATAGCCCGGTCGCCGCGATAGGTTCCGTCGATGTGGATGCTGTGTGGGTCGTCCACCTCGAACTGCACTGTGTTCGTGAACTTTTCGGCTCCTGCTTTACTCCACGGTTCGGTGATGCCGAAATCAGAGGCATGCTTGTACTTCTTTTGGATCTGTTTCTGGTCGATATTCATCGGCACCTTGGCGACAGTTTTCACATTCGGTGCAACGAGTTTGCTGTCGTGCCCGGCGTCTTCTTCGCCATTGGGAAGTTTCTTTTCCACCCGAGGGGGTGGCTCCTCGCGATACATCGGCGCATCCTCCCCGGACCCGCCTTCATTGAAGGGTTCGTTCAGTTCAGGTGAGGCGTGCATCGGATGGAACGCCGCGGTGATGTAATGCGCCGTGGTGGTGTCCGCAGACCCGAGGTTGGTCAGAGCATTCGTCACGGTTGTGGTGTGTGTCTGTGCTCCGCGGTCCAGCACGGCCAGTGCGGTGGGTGAGTGTTTCGACCCGAGCGTGAGTGCGGTGGCCGTCTGTGCGGCGGTGACGGTGACGCTGCCGTCGTCGGCGACGTGGTAGCCGTCGAGCTCGGCGTTGTGGATTGCTTGCAGGGCAGTGGTATTGGCGTTGCTGATCAGTTGATAGCCGTTACGGGCTGCTGTGGCTGCGCTGGTGAACGCGGATTGGGCAGTCTTGGCGGCAGTTGCCGCCACGGTGTGGCGGCCTCGCATGGCATCTCCGGCATCTCCACGCCAGAAGTCGGGCGATTCGTTCGACAGTTGGGACGCGCTGCTGGTGTGGCGTCCGATCTCATCGTGGGCGGTCTCCCATTCACCGGCCTGCCGGAGCAGCGGCGTAGCGTCCCAGGCTCGGGCCTGACACACCGTGGGACGGGGAGCTCCCACTACAGAGACTTCCGCAATGCCTCGATCCGCCGACCGAAATCGCTGTCGCATGTCTCATACGTGTCGGCGCTGGTATGCGTCCCGGCGTGCAGAGTGCGGTAGTGACCGGTGACTTTGGCAAGCGCCGCCTGGGCTACCTGCGCCCCGGCGTGACACGCATCGCCAGTGGCCGATTTTCCCAGGGCCGCGACAACTTCGGGCGTGTTGGCATTGGTCGTGAGCCCGTCGATGCCTCGAACAGCACGGTCGAACGTCGTTGCGAGTTCGCGTAGACGCTCCAATTCAACGTGCAGTTCACCGGCCATGATCACATCCCCCCAACGGCGTAGGCATCGTTGATGCATCGCAAGCGTACCCGCATCCGGCACAGTGAACGGTACGAAGGACGATCGGAAGGTGGAGACAGAGTGGACCCAATCGGCGATCCCCTGCAGGCTGCACACATAGCGCTGACCACTCAGCGAGCAACTGCGACATCCCCAGGCGGCAGCGTCACAGTCGAATCCGCCGCAGATGGCCGAATCCATGCGATCCGGCTCAACGATCGGGCACGCCGCGCTGACCCGGGCGAACTGGCGGCCACGATCGCCCAAGTCCACAACGCTGCACTGGACCAAGCACGGACCGCAGTCGCGGACACGATCTCACGCCTCGAAAGCGATCCGCATATCCAGGCTGCACGCCGCACGATCGCGGCGGCGCTCAACGAGACATAGTGAATCCCACGATCTTCAGCCAGGGCATAGTTCACACCTCGTGATCGCCCGCCGCGCCGTCATAGGGTCTATCTCGCTAACGGTGTTTCCGGCGTTGTCTCTCAGTAGGTTTGGGCGTTGGGCCAGCGGTCGGCGAAGGTGATCGCGAAAGCGTTGACCGCG
>NZ_JAINZY010000034.1:0-16144 GCF_019890715.1 Nocardia coffeae
ACCCCCGGCAGACCACCCCCCCCGCCCCCCCCCGCAGCACACCCCCCCACAACCCCCGCCCCCCCCAACCCACCCCGCCACAGCCCCGGCCCCATCCGCGCAGGTCCCCGCACGCGCACCGGGTAGCGCACCGGCTCCGGAACCAACAGCTCCGGATCCCGCTGCGACATCGGCCCCGACCCCAGCACCGCCAGCCGCAGCGCCGGTCGCGACCCCCGCCGCGCAGCCTCCCGCCACAACGTCGGTCCCCACCCCGGCCGCGCCCACTGGAGCGCCGGTCGCGACCTCGGCAGCTCCGGCCCCCGCCGCGACGTCGGTCCCCACCCCAGCGGATCCCGCGGCGACATCGGTCGTGCCTCCGGCTCCGGGACCGGCCGCCGCGTCGGGCGGGACCTCGGCAGCACAGGCTCCAGCGACGTCGGTTCCCACCCCAGCCGTCCCGGCGCCCGCTCCAGCCGCAGAGTCGGCTCGGACCCCAGCGGCTCCGGCTACGACGTCGGCAGCTCCGTCGCCGGCCCCCGTCGCCGACCTCCCCCCGGCGGCTCCCGCCCAGGACCCTTCGGCACAAACCTCACCGTCGGTCGCGCACGTACCGATATTCCCCGCGACGACTCGGACACCTGCGGCTCCGGCCGCGCCCGCGCAATCACCGTCTCCACAGGCGCCGTCCGACATCGAACCTGCCGTGAACCCCGGCGCGGCGACTCCGGCCGCGGCGGCGCCCATCGCTCCAGCCGCCGAGGCGACATCCGCTCCCACCTCCGCGCAGGCCCCAGCTCCATCGGCTCCAGCCGCTCCTGCTCCGTAGGCGGACTGACGATCTCCGCGTGTTCGGGGTCCGTTTCGGGAGGTCCATCTCCTGCGCGTTCCGGGTGCTGCCTCAGCTACATCCGTTGCGGCGTAGCGATCTTCGCGTGTTCGAGGTCGTCTTCGAGGGCCGGGTTGTGGGTTCGGTGGGGTTCGGCGAAATAATCCTTGACCTTGACGTAGCGTCAACTTGCATGCTGGGTTCGTCGACGTGATCAGGGAAAACGGGTGGTGTGGCCGTGGGTGAGTGGTCCATTCAGGAGTTGGCTCGGGCGGCGGGGACCACCAGCCGGACGCTGCGGCATTACGGGCAGCTCGGGTTGTTGCCGCCCAGTCGGGTCGGGGCCAACGGCTATCGGTACTACGACCAAGGATCCCTGGTGCGGTTGCAGCGCATCCTGTTGTTGCGCGAGCTCGGGCTCGGCCTGCCGGTCATCGCCGAAGTGCTTGCGGGGGAACAGGATACGACGGCCGCATTGCGTACGCATCTGGAACTGCTGCATCAGCAGCAGGACCGGATCGCGCGGCAGATCGCGTCGGTGCACACAACATTGCGCAAGACGGAAGCAGGTGAGCCGCTCATGGCGGAGGAGACATTCGACGGATTCGACCACACCCGGTACAAGGACGAGGTGATCGAACGCTGGGGTAGGGAGGCGTACGAGAGCAGCGACGCCTGGTGGCGCTCGATGAGCGAGGCGGACCGCAAGGCATTCGAGCAGACCCACCTCGACATCGCCGCCGACTACGGCCGGGCGCATTCGGCCGGTCTGACACCGGACAGTGCGCAGGTGCAGGCGATCGCGCGACGTCACTACGACTGGATCGCGGCCGGCTGGGGCGGCAGGCGGCCGGATGCCTGCGCATTCACCGGACTCGGCGATATGTACGTCGCGGACCCGCGTTTCGCCGCGAACTACGACAAGCACGGCGAGGGCACGACCGATTCGTTCGTGCCGCGATGTACGCCTACGCGGAAACCCATCTGGGATAGCCGGATTCGGCGTTCGCCGGGTGCGGGACCAGCGGCAAGGGGTGCGGCCGACCCCAGTTCGAAGGGAGGTGTCCGGCGGTCCGGTCGGGAATTTTTCGGGTCGCCCGGGGACGGACGTGCGGGGTAGAGTTCGCGCCCAGATCAGGGGAGGAAAGGAAACCCGATGAGCTACCCATATGGCCAGCCTGGTTATGGCGGCGGTCAGCCTCAGCCCTACGGCCAGCAGCCTTATGGTCAGCAGCCGGGATATCCACAACAGCCGGGATATCCACAGCAGCAAGGTTATCCACAGCAAGGCTATCCGCAACAAGCTGCTCATCCGCAGCAGCCGGTTTATCCCCAGCAGCCGGGTATGCCTCAGCCGCAGGGTTTTCCACAGCAGATCGGTAATCCCCAGCAGTTCGGTAATGCACAGCCGTCCACCGGCGGCGGCACGGCGATCACCGCGGGTGTGCTGGCGATCGTGCTCGCGCTGCTGGCCATCGGCGGCGTCGTCTACACCGTGCACGCCATGAGCGTCGCCAAGGAGGCCATCGACCACCTCAACAGCACGGTCGACTCGCTGAACAGCCAGTACGGGACCAGCATCTCGGCCTCGCACCGCGATTTCGACGGGGGCGGTTACTACTTCGGCATGATTCTCGAGGCGGTCGTCGCCGTGCTGTACCTCCTCGGCGGATTCCTGCTGCTCAACCACAAGAACGGCGGCCGGATCCTGCTGATCACCCTGTCCTGCCTCGGTGTGGTCGGCGGTCTGATCGGCATGATCATCGGCTTCGCCTCGGGCGTCCCGGCCTCGGCGGCCTTCTCCATCCCCGGCCTGCTGATCGTGGCGATCATGCTGTTCCTGACGTTGTCCTCGAGCACCAAGCGCTGGTGTGGCGTGACCCCGCCGCAGCCGCCGCAGATCAATTACGCGCAGCCGCAGTACCCTCGCTTCTGATCGGCTCGACAGCGAAATATATACCAGGGCACAGGATTTCGATCCTGTGCCCTGGTTGCGTCCGACGCCGGTGCGGGCAGATCGGCAACCGCTGTGTCGGTGCTGCGGAATATGCTTCGGCGGTGTCGAATTCGGCGCTCGGTGTGGTGTGATCAGCGCGGTACAGTTCGCATTCGAGGACCAAGAGGGGGAGAAGTGGGATATCCGTACGGTCAGCCCGGAAATTCGGGTTACGGACCTTATCCACAACCCGGATATGCACAACCGGGTTATCCACAGCCGGTCGGTCCGGCGCGAAAGCCGGCTGGCGGCACCGCGATCACGGCCGGAGTGCTCGCCACCATCCAGGGGCTGCTCGGCTTGGCGGTGACCGTCATGGGCACCATTGCGACCCGTGCGGATCGGCACGAAGGCTACGACAACAGCAGCGGGGATGTTGTCGCATTGATTGTCGTGGCAACCTTCACCGGCCTGTATCTCATCGCGGCGATACTGTTCTTCTTCCGCAGGCGCGCAGGTCGGTACATGATCATCGGGACGAGCGGGCTGACCCTGGTCGGTGGTATCGGCGGGATGATCTATTCCCTGGTGGTAAACCCGCTCACACAGGGGGACGTGATCGGTCTGCTCATATCGATCCTGCTCGTGTTCGCCATCGAGTTCCTCACGCTGTGCTTGGCCGCGGTGAGCTCGACCCGGCGTTGGATCGAGGCACGCACGGCCGAGCCGACCTCCCCGGGCCAGTACCAGCAGCCCGCACAGATGTACGGCCGGCAGCAGTACCCGCCCTACTGATGCGGTCGGTTTCGCGCCGGGCTCGACTGCTCGAATGATCCCGGCCCGGTTGTGCGCAGCCGGGGATCGGGACCGATCACATCGCGAAACCCTATGCAGCGCACATGGACTGGAGTACCCACGCCGGATGGGCGCACCGTAGAAGGCGGGGGCGAAGGCGAGGCTCTGGGCCATGCCGAGCGGGGTGAGTACGGCCGAAGCGACGCCGGTCCAACCGGCGACCGTATTCGCTCAGGTGAGCAGCAGGCTGGTCACGTCGAGCGAACCGTTCAGACGGACATCGTGTGGTCGAGATGCCCGGTGCGCACCGCGTCGAGCCCGTCGACCAGATAGGTGACGATCGGGTCGTCCAGGTGCCCCAGGTGCCCCAGGAGTCCGGTGCCGTGCGTCGGATCGGTGGGCAGTTCGTCGCGGTGTACGCGGACCGTGGCGATGGTGCGGCGGAAGTCGTTCACCTGACGGTCGTAGTCGGCGAGCCGGTTCGCGGGGATCACGGTGTGCACCCCGGAGGCCGCGGAGGTGACGACGTCGTCGAAGGTGGGTGAACTGGTCGTCCGTTCAATTGGCGCTCATGTCATACCGCCCGGATGACCGATTTCTCCCCGGATCGCGAATTCCACGCAAAATGCGGATGTCGGACGCCGGAAATCTGCCGGTCGCGCGGGTCGGCGGGAGGCAGTCTGCTACTCCACCGGGCGTCGTCGCGGACTTCCGATACGCTGGGCACCCGTGACCGCCGCAACGCCCTTCGATCTGATCATCGTCGGCTCCGGATTCTTCGGGCTGACCATCGCCGAACGTGCCGCCACCCAATTAGGCAAGCGGGTGCTGGTCGTCGAACGCCGCTACCACTTGGGCGGCAACGCATATTCCGAGGCGGATCCCGAAACCGGTATCGAGGTGCACAAATACGGTGCGCACCTGTTCCACACCTCGAACAAGCGGGTGTGGGATTACGTCAACCAGTTCACCGAATTCACCGGCTACCAGCACCGCGTCTTCGCCATGCACAAGGGGCAGGCGTACCAGTTCCCGATGGGTCTGGGCCTGCTCTCGCAATTCTTCGGCCGCTATTTCACGCCCGACGAGGCGCGCGCGCTGATCTCCGAGCAGTCCGCCGAGGTGAACGCCGAGGACGTGTCGAACCTCGAGGAGAAGGCCGTCTCGCTGATCGGCCGCCCGCTGTACGAGGCATTCATCCGCGACTACACCGCCAAGCAGTGGCAGACCGATCCGAAGGAGCTGTCCGAGGGCATCATCACCCGCCTGCCGGTCCGCTACACCTTCGACAACCGCTACTTCAACGACACCTACGAGGGTCTGCCGCGCAACGGCTACACCGCGTGGCTGGAGAAGATGGCCGAATCCGAGCTCATCGAGGTTCGGCTGAACACCGACTGGTTCGAGGTGCGTGAGGAGATTCGCGCGCAGAGCCCGGACGCCCCGGTGGTGTACACCGGCCCGCTGGACCGCTACTTCGACTACAGTGCGGGCGAATTGGGCTGGCGCACCATCGATCTGGAGACCGAGGTGCTGAACACCGGTGATTTCCAGGGCACTTCGGTGATGAACTACAACGACGGCGACGTGCCGTTCACCCGCATCATCGAGCCGCGCCACTTCCACCCCGAGCGCGACTATCGGACGGACAAGACGATCATCCAGCGCGAGTTCTCCCGTTTCGCGCAGACCGGCGACGAGCCGTACTACCCGATCAACAGCACCGAGAACCGCGAGAAACTGGTCGCCTACCGCGAGCTGGCCAAGAACGAAACAGCAACGGCCAAGGTCCTTTTCGGTGGACGTCTGGGCACCTACCAGTACCTGGACATGCATATGGCGATCGGCAGCGCGCTGAGCATGTTCGACAACATCGTGGGCCCGCACCTGGAATCCGGCGCACCGCTGGTCGCCCAGGACCAGTGAACCGTGCCCGAGAAGCCCGCAGGAAAGTGACATGACCGCACAAGCGACCTTGGAACAGATGCCCACCCACACCCGCGCGATCTCGCTGCTACAGCGGGTCATCCTGCCGCGTCCGGGCGAACCGCTCGACGTGCGCACCCTCTACCTGGAGGAGTCGGAGACCAACGCCCGTCGCGCACACGCGATCTCGCGCACCTCGCTGTCGATCGGCGGGGAGTCCGAGGTCTCGTTCTGCACCTACTTCAACGCGGTTCCGGCCAGTTACTGGCGGCGCTGGAGTGTGCTGAGTTCGGTGGTGCTGCGGCTGGAGCTCTCCGGCCACGGCCGGGTGGACGTGTACCGCTCCAAGGCCGACGGTTCGCGAATTCACGTGCAGGGCAATGAATTCGGCACGATGCCCGCGGATCCCGCACACGAGGACGCCGAGCGGACCGCCGCAATCGCCACCGAATCGGTGGAATTCGAGATCGAGCTGGCCCCGTTCGAGGACGGCGGCTGGATCTGGTTCGACATCACCACCGATTCGGCGGTCGAATTGCGCAGCGGCGGTTGGTACGCGCCGATCGAGGCGCCCGGCGCGGGCACCATCGCGGTCGGCATGCCCACCTTCAACCGTCCCGGCGACGCGGTGAAAACCATTGCGGCCCTGGGCTCGGACCCGCTGGTGCTGGAGAAGATCCGCGCGGTCATCATTCCGGACCAGGGCACTCGCAAGGTCGTCGACGAACCCGGATTCGCCGAAGCCGCTGTGCCGCTGGGTGATCGGCTGGCCTTCCACGACCAGCCCAACCTCGGCGGATCCGGCGGATACAGCCGGGTCATGTACGAGGCGTTGAAGACCACCGACGCCGAGTACATCGTCTACATGGACGACGACATCGAGATCGAGCCGGACTGCATCCTGCGCGCCCTGGCCTTCTCCCGTTTCGCCCGCTCGCCCATCCTGACCGGCGGCCAGATGCTCAACCTGCAGGAGCGTTCGCACCTGCACACCATGGGCGAGGTGGTGGACCGCTCCATCTTCATGTGGACCGCGGCCCCGAACGTGGAATACGACCACGACTTCTCCAAGAACCCCCTGCGCGACCGCGACAACTCCAAGTTGCTGCACCGCCGCATCGACGTGGACTTCAACGGCTGGTGGACCTGCGTCATCCCGCGCAAGGTCGCCGAGGAACTCGGCCAGCCGCTGCCGCTGTTCCTGAAGTGGGACGACGTCGAATACGGTTTGCGCGCACGCGATCACGGCTATCCGACGGTCACCCTGCCGGGTGCGGCGGTCTGGCACATGGCCTGGTCCGACAAGGACGACGCGATCGACTGGCAGGCGTACTTCCATCTGCGCAACCGGCTGGTCGTCGCCTCGCTGCACCTGCCCAACGACGGTCGCCCGATGGTGGTCAACACCATCAAGGCGACCCTGAAACACCTGCTGTGCCTGGAGTATTCGACGGTCGCCATCCAGAACGAGGCGATCCGCGACTACCTCGCCGGACCCGACAAGCTGTTCGGCCTGCTGCCCACCGCGCTGGGCAAGGTGCACGCCATGCGCAAGGAATATCCGGACGCGGTGGTCCTGCCCTCCTCCACCGAACTGCCGCTGGCCTCGCACGCCGAGGTCGGCGCGGTCGGCGAACCGGGCAATCCGATCGCCAAGATGGCCCGGCTCGGTAAGGGCCTGCTGCACAACGTCCGCAAGGCCGACCCGAAGCACCACGACACCCCGCAGCTGAACGTTCCCACGCTCGACGCGCGGTGGTTCCTGCTCTCGCAGGTGGACGGCGTCACCGTCACCACCGCCGACGGGCGTGGCGTGGTGTACCGCAAGCGCGATCCGCGCAAGGCGCTCGAGCTGTTCAAGGAAGCCATGCGGTTGCGTCGGGAACTGGCCGAGCGTTTCCCCGAGGTGCGCAACCAGTATCGTGCGGCGCACGCGAAGCTGACCAGTACCGCGGCTTGGGAGGATGCCTTCGGTATCGCCCCGGCCGCGCGCACACAGGAGAATCCGAAATGACCGCAGAAGCCTCCGACGTGACCGGTAGGTCACCCGGACTGCACGTCGTGCCCGATCCGCAGACGAGGTCGGCCGAGGTCAAGGTCCTCAACGCCGTGCAGGGCACGATCGGGTCCAACCCGGCGGTGATCTCCGCCGCGCGCGGAATGTCCCACTTCGGGGAGCACGCGCTGGGCTGGATGGCGATCGGCGCGGTCGGCGCACTCGTGGACAAGCCGCGTCGGCGGCAGTGGGCGGGTGTGGCGGTCGGCGCGTTCGGTTCGCACGCGGCCTCGGTCGTCATCAAACGGATCGTCCGGCGCAAGCGTCCGCACGATCCGTCGGTGCAGGTCAACGTGTCGACACCGAGCAAATTGAGTTTCCCGTCCTCGCACGCCACCTCCACCACGGCGGCTGCGGTGTTGCTCGGACGGCTGACCGGGCTACCCTTGCCTGCGGTGCTCGTGCCCCCGATGTTGCTCTCCCGGATGGTTCTGGGAGTGCACTATCCCTCCGACGTGCTCGCCGGCTCCGCGCTGGGCGCCGCGTCAGCTGCCGCCGTGCTAGCCGCCGAAAAGAGATTTGCCAGTGACCGCACAGGAAAGAGCCCTCGCTGAAATGAGTGAAGAGCCGACCGGCACCGACCTCGACGAAGCCGTACTCAAGGGCCCGCCCAAGACCCTGGCCGGGGGTCTGATCAAGACCATGCGGCCACGTCAGTGGGTGAAGAACGTCCTGGTGCTGGCGGCGCCGCTGGCGGCGGGCAAACTGCCCGACGGCAGTTACGCGATCGCCGATGTGACCAAGGGCTGGCATATCGGCGTCGCCTTCGTGGTCTTCTGCATGGCGGCCTCGGGCATCTACCTGATCAACGACGCGATGGACGTGGAGGCCGACCGGGCTCACCCGACCAAGCGTTTCCGGCCGATCGCGGCCGGTGTGGTGCCGGTCAATCTGGCCTTCGCGCTGTCGGTCGTGCTGCTGGTCGGCTCGCTGCTGATCTCCTTCGCCGCCGCCTGGCAGCTCGCGGTCACGATGGCGGTGTACATCGGCATTCAGCTGGGCTACTGCTTCGGGCTCAAACACCAAGCAGTGCTGGACATCTGCATCGTCTCCTCGGGCTTCCTGCTGCGCGCGGTGGCCGGCGGCGCGGCGGCGAATATCCATCTGTCGCAGTGGTTCCTGCTGGTCATGGCGTTCGGGTCGCTGTTCATGGCGACCGGCAAGCGCTACGCCGAGCTGAAGATCGCGCTGGACACCGGCGCGAAGATCCGTAAGTCGTTGCAGTACTACACGCCTACCTACCTGCGTTTCGTCTGGACGCTGTCGGCGACCGCGCTCGTGGTGTTCTACGGCCTGTGGGCGTTCGAGACCGATCACAAACGCACCCTGTGGTACGCGATCTCGATGATTCCGTTTACTATCGCAATCCTGCGTTACGCGGTCGACGTCGATGGCGGCGAGGCCGGAGAACCTGAAGAGATCGCGCTGGGCGACCGCGTTTTGCAGTTCCTGGCCATCGCCTTGATCGGAGCGGTAGGTGTCGCTGTCTATCTCACCTGACGAGATGCTGGCAGACGGGGAAGATCGCGAGGGGACCGACGGTTCGAGCGAATCGCTCGACCGCGTCCGGCTACGTGATCCCGCACGGCGTTTCGCGCTGTTCGCTCGCCTGGCATTCGTCGGTGGGATCGTCACCACCGTGGTCGTATTCGCCTGCGGCGCTTGGGCGCGCCGCTGGATCGCGGACGACGGCCTGATCGTGTTGCGCACTGTGCGCAATCTGATGGCCGGTAACGGCCCGGTCTTCAACGTGGGTGACCGTGTGGAGACCAACACCAGCGCCGCGTGGACCTATGTGATCTGGTTCTTCAGCTGGATCACCCACGCCCGTCTGGAATACGTGAGTCTGTTCACCGCGCTGACGCTCTCGCTGCTCGCGGTGGTGTTCGCGATGTTGGGCGCGGCGCGGCTGTGGGGCGGTGCGGCAACGCAATTGCTGCTCCCGGCCGGTGCGGTGGTCTACATCGCGATGCCCCCGGCCCGCGACTACGCCACCTCCGGCCTGGAGAACTGCCTGGTCATCTTCTGGCTGGGCGTGCTGTGGTATCTGCTGATGCGCTGGTCCCAGGCCGAACGCGTCCGGCTGCCAAGCCTTTTCGGCCTGGTGTTCTGGGCCGGGCTGTGCTGGGTGGTGCGTCCGGAGATGACCATTCTCGGCGGGCTGGCCCTGGTGCTGGTGTTCTGCGCGCCGATGCCGGCCTCGCGGTTGCGCCCGATTCTGCTGCGCGCCTGCATCGTCGCGGTCGGTGGTCTGGTTCCGGTGGGATATCAGATCTGGCGGATGGGGTACTACGGACTTCCGGTGCCCAACACCGCGGTCGCCAAGGAGGCGGGCGGTGCGAAGTGGGGGCAGGGCTTCAAATATCTGTGGGATATGAGCGGGCCGTACTTCCTGTGGGCTCCGCTGCTGGTGCTGGCGATCGTCGCGGTGGTGATCCTGCGCGCGCGCCGGGCGCAGCGTGCGTCCGCGGCCGAGACCGATGCGGAATCGACTGCGGCAGCCGGACGTCCGGGTCTGCTCGGCCGGATCGAAGGTATCCGGCAGCAGTTGCGGACCCCGCGTGCGGTGGTCACGCTGATCCTGGTCGGCGCACTGCTGCTGATCACCTTCGAACTGCGCGTCGGCGGCGATTTCATGCACGGCCGAATGTTGTTGCCGCAGTTGTTCACGCTGCTGCTGCCGGTGTCGGTGCTGCCGGTCTGGCGGTTCGGCGCGGTCGCGCGCGGTGCGCTGCACCGGAATTGGGCGTTCGCGCTGCCGGTGGTCTGGGTGGCCACGATCGCCTGGGCGTTCTTCGCCTCGAACACCACCGGTAACAAGGCGGGCGCGAGCATCAGCTCGGACGGCATCGTCGACGAGCGGATCTACTACGTGCTCAACAGCGGTCACGATCATCCGATCCTGGCCGAGGACTATCTGGACTATCCGCGCATGCGGGCGATGGTCGACGACATCGACAACACCCCCGACGGCGGTCTGCTGCTGAACTCGCCGTCGTTCATGATGTGGTACATCGCACCGCCGCCGCTGCCGATCCCGGAGGGCGGGGCCGGTCACACCGTCTACTTCCTGAACCTCGGCATGACCAGCATGAACGTTCCGCTGGACGTGCGCGTCATCGATCAGGAGGGCCTGGCCTATCCGCTGGCCGCGCATTCGGACCGGCTGACGGACGGCCGCATCGGGCACGACAAGAACCTCTACCCGGACTGGCCGCTGGCCGATACCGGCATGGTCGACCGGCATCCGTGGATGCCGTGGTACATGGACGAGAAGTGGGCGATGCAGGCGCACACCGCGCTGTCCTGCCCGGCCACCCAGGATCTGCTGGCCTCCTCGCGGGCTCCGCTGACGCGCTCGCGGTTCAAGCACAACCTGATCCAGGCGTGGTCGTTCTCGAAGTACCGCATCGATCGGGTGCCCAAGTACGAGATCGAGCGTTGTCATCTGATCGATCCGGCGCCGACACCGCCGCCGCCGGCGCTTACACCGCCGCCGCCGGCGCTTACACCGCCGAAGTAGGTCCGGTCCTTGCGGTTGCTGTGAAGTGACTGTGTATTTCGACGTGCGGTCCGGCCCGGTTCTGAACCGGGCCGGTCGGACGAATGTCCAGGTCATCGCTGACATCGATCGTGACCTCGGGTTGTCCGAACGCGCACGCCGTGATCTGATGGCGATCGGTTCTAAACTGCGTTTTCCGCCACTTCGTATCATTTTGGTAACGCTGCGGCATGGTTCGCGCGATAAGCTCACCGAAGTACTTCCGTCCGGCGGTGCAGGCATGCTTGCGCTGGTGGACGGCCCGCACGAAGCGGCCGAGCCCGGCCGCACAAGGGAAAGGCCGAACAGGATATGCGAGGCGTGACTGTGCGTTGGGCGCAGGAAAGACGTCGGAGACGGTCGCTGAATCGGGGTAACGAGCGTCGGTCCGGCTGGATGAGGCGCTCGGCGCTCGGATTGGCGTTGGCTACGTTGTTGCCGCTGGCTATGTCGGCGGCGGAGGCGACCACCGCGTCCGCAGCGTTCACGCCCACCGGATTCGACTTCTGGGTCGATTCATCGATCATGGGGCCGATCAAGTCGCGGGTCTTCCGCGCTGCCGACGGCAACACCGACCGCGTGGTGTACGCGCTCGACGGTGAGCGCGCCGGTCTGGATCTGTCCGGCTGGGAGATCAACACCAACGTCGCGAATGCGCTCACCCGCGCCAACATCAACGTGGTGATGCCGGTGGGTGGCCAATCGAGTTTCTACATGGACTGGAATTCGCCCAGTTCGTTCCTCGGCATTCCGCCGCAGGCCGGTTCTTCGGGTTCGTCCTCGGGCTCGTCGTCCGGCTCCGGCGGACTGCAGATTCTCGGACAGGGCCCGGGTAAGAGCTACCGGTACGACTGGGAGTCCTTCGTCACCCGCGATCTGCGCAACGCGCTGCACGACCGGCTCGGTTTCCGGACCACGCGCAACGGCGTGTTCGGCCTGTCGATGGGCGGCAGTGCGGCGCTGACCCTGGCCGCGCACCACCCGGACATGTTCCATTACGCGGGCGCGTATTCGGGCTACCTGAACATCTCGGCACCCGGTATGCGCGAGGCGTTGCGCGCGGCGATGATCGACGCCGGTGGCTACAACATCGACTCGATGGCGCCGCCGTGGAGCCCGAAGTGGTTCTACATGGATCCGTTCGTCTTCGCGCCGCAGCTCAAGGCCAACAACACCAGGCTGTGGGTCGCCGCGGGCAGCGGTATTCCGGGCGCGGGTGATGTGTCCAACGCGATGGACGTCATCCAGGGTTCACCGCTCGAGGCGCTGGCCCTGGCCAATACCCGGGCCTTCCAGATCCGCATGATGAGCCTCGGTGCGCAGAACGTCACCTACGACTTCCCGTCGGTCGGCGTGCACAACTGGCACAACTGGGAGACCGAGGTCAGCAAGATGATTCCGGACCTTTCCGCGAACATCGGCTGATCACCCCCGGTCAGCACATGGCCGCGTACGGAGTATCTCTCCGTACGCGGCCATTGTGCTGTTCCCCCTCTCACCTACCGAGATCCACACTCAGCATCACCTCGTTCCGATACGCCAGACAACGTCAACCCGCCGCAGCGAAGCGGAGTCCAAAAATACTGTTCGCGGCCCGTCTTGCCGGTCGGACGCGTGGCGGGTGCGAGGAACGAGTGCCCGACACGGGGCCGACCGGTGAGACTCAGGGGGCCGTGAACACGCCGGAGCGAAGCGGAGGCCAAAGACACTGACCCGCCGGAGCAAAGCGGAGGCCAAAGACACTGACACGCCGGAGCGAAGCGGAGGCAATCGGACACAGCGTGGTCGATACTCGTTTCTGTATCGAGATCTGTGCAGTACGGCGGCGCACCGTATGCGCCGAGGAGTTCGTCTGTGTTGTCCGAATAGATGGGGTGTCGGGCCGCGAGCGGGTATGCGGGCACCGGTGCCCGAGCGAAAGGCGAGACCCGATGCGATTTGCGCCCACGAAGCCAGGATTCGGTTCACCCGGCGCCCGACAACCGAGCACCGGCCGACGGTTCGGCCGTTCGGCGCGGAAGTGGTTCGGCCGAACGGCAATGGCGGCGGCATTGGTCGTGGCGATGCCCATCGGTCTGGCGGTACACGGCGAAGTACCCAGGGCCGCGGCGGCATTCGATCCGCACGCCTTCGACTTCTGGGTGAACAATGCGGAGATGGGACCGGTGAAGACCCGGATCCTGCGGGCGCGTGACGGTAATACCGATCGCGTCGTCTACGCCCTGGACGGTATGCGCGCCCGGCAGGACCTCAATGGCTGGGAGATCGAGACCAATGTGGCCGAGGTGCTGGCCAACTGGAATATCAATGTGGTGATGCCGGTCGGCGGCCAGTCCAGCTTCTACGCGGACTGGAATGCGCCGAGTTCGTTCCTCGGCATGCCGCCGACCAATACCGGTTCCGCCACCGGATCGGGTGCGACCGAGACCTTCATGTCGGGACCGGGTAAGGCCTACCGGTACGACTGGGAGACGTTCTTGACCCGGGATCTGCGCAACGCGCTGCACGACCGGCTCGGTTTCCGGGCCACGCGCAACGGCGCCTTCGGCCTGTCCATGGGAGGTAGCGCGGCGCTGATGCTCGCGGCGTATCACCCCGACCAGTTCAGTTATGCCGGGTCGTACTCCGGATATCTGAACGTTTCCGCGCCGGGTATGCGCGAGGCGATCCGGACCGCCATGGTCGACGCGGGCGGATACAACGTGGATTCGATGGCGCCGCCGTGGGGTCCGAAGTGGCTGGCGATGGATCCGTTCGTGTTCGCACCCCGGCTGGTGGCGAACAATACGAGGCTGTGGATCGCCGCGGGCAGCTCCATTCCCGACCAGGCGGATCTGGCTCCGCCGGTCGGCGCCGCGGCCGATCGCGTGGTTCGCGGTATGCCGCTGGAATTCCTGGCGCTGTTGAACACCCGTGCGTTCCAGGTGCGAATGCAGACTCTCGGCGCTCGCAACGTGGGGTACTCCTTCCCCAATTACGGCATCCACGACTGGATCAACTGGAGTAACGAGGCGTACCGGATGATTCCGGACATGTCGCGCAATATCGGCTGACCATCAGGTTCGTCCGGCCCGGGACTCGTGGGTTCCGGGCCGAATGCCGTTCCGGTCGCGACGAGATCGGCAGGCGTGCGGATTGTGTTGTGCCGCGCGCCTATTCGGATACGTGAACACCTCGGAAACAGTGACCGCACTGTGTGGTGCCTGGGAACTGATCGTTCGCATCGGTGAATTGGCGACGCCGGAGTGGTTCGAGCGGATTCGCAGTTACCGCGAATTCCTGGATCCGGGAAGGGTTCCCGCGACATAACCGAGCGAACGCGATAGGGTCACTGCACGATTACGAAAGGTCTCGGGCGGATTTCGGACAAGGGTTCGCCCCCGTCTTGCTAACCGCGGATCGGTCGAATATGGTCCAGCGAGCGCAAGTGTGACCACCTCGTAGACGCGCCGTCGCTCGCTTCGGAGATCGGGATCCGAGGTGAGTGTGTACCGTGCCGCCGGCAGCAGTTCGACTGCGGTTATGCGGTACGCCTACAACAGCAGACTACAGCAGCAGAAAGTGAGCAGTATCCATGCGTTTCGGCAGGTCCGCAGCGCCGGCGTCGGATTCGGCGCCCGCCTCGGCGGGAGTCCCCAGAGGGCGGCGAAATGCTCGGTTCGGTTGGCGCGCGCGACTTCTCGCCGTCGGCGCCGCTGCGCTGGCGCTCCCGCTGGCGACGGCAGCAGCAATTCCATCGGTCGCCACCGCGTCCCCGATCGTCGGTCACCCGGTGCATCGCACCCCGGCCGGCGGCTACCAGGAGCTGATGGTTCCCTCCTCCATGGGGCCGATCAAGGTCCAGGTGCAGTGGGCCAGGCACGGCGGCAATGCCGCGCTGCTGCTGCTCGACGGTCTGCGCGCCCGGGACGATCGCAACGCCTGGTCGTTCGAGACCAACTCGCAGCAGATGTTCGGTAACGACAACGTCACGCTGGTCATGCCGGTGGGCGGTCAGTCCAGCTGGTACGCGGACTGGCAGGGGCCGAGTAACACCAACGGCCAGAAGTTCACCTACATGTGGGAGACGTTCCTGACCAAGGAACTGCCCAACTTCCTGGCGAACTACGGCGTCTCGCACAGCAACTGGGCGGTCGCGGGTCTGTCGATGAGCGGCCCGGCCGCGCTGCGCCTGGCGGCGTTCCACCGCAACCAGTTCAAGTACGTGGCCTCGTTCTCGGGTCCGCTGAACTGGAACGCGCCGGGTATGCGCGAGGCGATCCGCGTCATGATGCTGGACGCCGGACGCTTCAACGCCGACTCGATGGCCGCGCCGTGGAGCCCGCAGTGGCTGCGTTCGGACCCGATGGTCTTCGCCCCGCAGCTGCGTGGTCTGCCGATGTTCATCTCCTCCGGCAGCGGTCTGCCGGATCAGCGCGACAACCTGGGTTCGGCTGTGGGCCTGTTCAATACGGGTAACGCCATGGCGCTCGAGGCCATCGCGATGGTCAGCACGCACACCTTCCAGGCGCGCTTGCAGTCGCTGGGCATCCCGGCCACCTACGACTTCCCGGCCACCGGTACCCACATCTGGCGGAACTGGCAGGACGAGCTGGCCAAGGCCCGTCCGGGCATCCTGGCCGCGCTGCACGCCTGACATGTAACGCGATACTGCCCCGACCGGCGCCGTGCCTCGTGCACGGCGCCGGTTGTCGTTTGCGGCCGGTTTGTCCGCACATCCCCGGTCGTTGAATGGACAACTCATAGTGTTATCCGCGCGTCGGCACGTTCAAACGTGATTCGAGCGGTAGAAAAACCTTTGTGGCAGGTGTGGCGTATGAGAGCAGTGGGAGTGCGAGACGCGCCCGTGCGCGCCGGTTCAAGCTCGCGGCGCTGTCCGCAGCTGTCGTCCTACCGATCGCCGCGGGCTATTCGGTAGCCATCCCAGCTATCGCCCAGCCACCGGCTACCCCGGCCCCCGCCCCCCCCCCCCCCCCCCCCCCGCCCCCCCCCCCCCCCCCCCCCCCCCCCCCCCCCCCCCCCCCCCCCCCCCCCCCCCCCCCCCCCCCCCCCCCCCCCCCCCCCCTCCCCCCCCCCCCCCCC
>NZ_JAINZY010000035.1:0-12386 GCF_019890715.1 Nocardia coffeae
ACCGGCGAACACTGCCATCGCGGCAACGGGCAAGGCGCCCACGACGAGCACTCGCGCCGCCTTGACCAGGGCTTGACGAACCATTTTCTTCCTAACGTTCTCCCCCGGAGGCCCCGGGGATCACTCCTACATCGGGTGATGGCCGCTACGCGCCGACCGGATGAATGGGCGGCATCGCCTGGGCCAACTTCGAGCACCGAGCCAGACACTACTGCGGACCGGGCGAATTCGTCTGGCGTTGCGGGAATTTCGTTCAGTGGGCCGCACTCAGCGCGGCCCACGCCAAACCGACCACTGGCACCGAAAACGCCGTTCCCACCGGCCACACCGGCCCGGTTGGGCGGTGGCCTGCACGCACCTCGTCGGCCACCCAGTCACCGTCACAACGGTCGGCCTACCCACGTTAGATCGCGATCTCAGACCCATATTTGCGTCCTGCCAGGGACACGGTGAACACAGGAACGGATCCCAGAGGCAGGGCAGCGGCCTGATTGTGACCGGAACCATAGGTCACTGTACAACTATCGGCTGCCCGATTCGGACAAACGAAACCCATCCCTCCAGCAGGGCGATGAGCAGAACGAGGCCGACACCCTGGCTACAGGTCGCGTGGGTGGACTAGACGGAGTGCTCGACGACGTCGGCGATGCGTGATACGGCGATGCGCGGTATCGCCGATTATGTGCCATTCGTCCGAATATGCAATATCAAGTCCGCCGTGCTTGGTTACGACAACTTCGCGATGGCGCTGCTACGGCGTGCAGCGCGCACCAGATCCTGGAACTCATCGTCAGGAATGCGCGCGGCGTCCTCGATGTCGAGCTTGATCGTCCCTTTTCCTGCGGCCAGTTCAGGGTGACGCAGGGACAAGCCGCCGTCACGGCTGGGAGATACATACAGCGATAGCCCATGCTTGCGTGCCCCGAGGTTGAGGCGGCGGCGCCCAACTCGGTAGGTGGGCATTCCGTACGACAGCACCACCTCAGCGTCGGGGCACGTGTCGATGATCAGCCGGTGTAGACGATCGAACAGCGGTTGGGACGCACTGTGGATTTCGTCGCGGTGGCGCTGCACGGCTTCATCCATGACGACACTGTCATCGTTCCCGATCTGTACTTCAAGCTTCGTCACTGTCATGGTGTCCCTCCGCTAGGCTCCTGTCGATTTCCGCGTCTGGTGATCGTGGGGTGGCAGCGCCTGTCACTTATCGCTGACGGAGTGCAGAAGTCCGTCGCCGACCAGCGCCGGACTCTATCGACGATGCTGGGTCAGTTCCAGGTGGTAATAGGATTCTGGCGCCGCGGAACGATCTTGCCCACCAGCTCGGACAGCAGCTCGGGATCCTCGACCAGGCGGCCACGGAAGCCGTATCGTCCCCACAACGGCCCGACGTAGCGATCGATCTGGATTACCGCACGGGTGAGTCCGCTGTGTGCGACGACGGCGTAGTCGATATCCCGCCATCGGGCTGAGTCCGGGTTGAATTTCCAGAACACCCGGGCCGCGTCGAGCAGTTGTTGCTGGGTCATGCCTTCGAAGAATCCGTGACCGGAGCGGGTGTGAAGTCCTCCACCCCAAGGCGTTTCGTCCCAGGAGTCCGGTTGCTCCACCCACCCACCGAGCGTTATGAGCATCACCCGCCGAGACGTCTCGAGCAGCTCCGGCTGGGCGGCGATCGGTCGAACCGAAAGCTCGGGTGATTCATCGGGCTCGATCCTGACAGGCGACGCAGGCAGTGACGCGAGACTGAAAGATACCGGCAAGTCGGTGGTCTCGCCAGTCTCCCTGTCGCGGAACAGACTTGAGACAGGGTCCTTGGCAGTCAGTTCGGCAATAGTGTTACGCATGAACGCATAGTTCAAGGTGGGCAGGCTCACCTGGGCGTCGAGGGCCGCCCACAGCCACAGATATAGAAGGCTGGTGGGAGACATCCCGTCGACATTCACCGTGAGCACGCCTGTCAGCTGCCTGCCGGTGATGTCGTACGCCGTCAACGGTGTGAGAACGTCCACAGCGAGCACCGCATACGCAGGGCCGCCGGGCCGACCATCCAGGACGAACGCAGCCGGCCACAGCTCAGGATGCCGATCCCCCACGGCAGCAACAAGATCGGCAACCCAGGACGGTTTGTGGCCCTCCGCTCGACCGGCGACGATGACGAAAGGCAGCCGACATCGCCCCGACACTTGGGCCGCGAGCCTCGCAGCCGTTCTCTCGATATCCTCCCGATCAGCCAAGTTCGTCTTCACCTCGCCGGCAACAAGAATCACCTCGGCGGGAAAGACCGTCGCCGATCCCTGATCGAGAATGCTGGGTATCGGTGCGTGAACGACCAGATCCAGTTGCTTGCCGTCGACCCGATCCACGTCGAGCAGTCCGGTCCCCACGCGATATGGCGGCGGGACAAGGCTTGCCATCAACTGACGGACGGCTTCCTCGTACTCATTCCCCCGACTCTGGTGATGATAGGCGTGCTGGAGCTCGAGTAGCGCGGCCCGGAACCGCAGATCCAACGCCGCGAACACCCCGTCATGCGATGCCATGCCCAACTCCCCCCAGACGAATACCGAAACCCGCTCGTATATATCACGATCGGTTGACGACGGGGCAGATGGCACCCCGTTGCCTCGTATCAAGTTGCCCGCGAGCGTGATTTGTTGAGCCCCGATTGTCGGCGCCACCAAACCGCGCCACCTCGCCGACGCCGCCGCCGCGCTCGAAATCCGCCTCACCGACAAGGAGATCCGCTCCCCGGAAGAGCCCTACATCACCCGCACCCCGGTAGCCATTTCGCCGCAGCACGGCTCGTCACCGAGTCCGATAGCACTGCCTACCGACGATTGCGACGCCTGGTCATCGGCGACGCCGAACCTGCGGCCCGGCCCTGTACGCCTGGCGGCCTGCACTGGCGCACGGAAGATCAACGGGCCGAGCGACTCTCGACCGCCGGATGGGGGAGGCAACTCGATGCCCGAACAGCTCTGCTCGCCCACGAGTTCGGGCTCGACCCCGATGGCACCTGCCACGTTTGCTTCGATGTGAGTGCTGCTCCAGGGCTCTCTGAATCCGCAGGACTCTTAAAACGTGCCGCCCACTCAGAAGTGTTCCGGCGGCAGAACCCGTTGCCGCCTCTAGGATGAGGGGGTCTGGTAACCGAGTCTTGCCGAGGTGGGGGTTATGGAGCCGGTGTCGTTGGGGATCGCTGCTGGGGCCTTGCTGGCGTCGAAGTTCGGTGAGGGCTTCGCGAAGGATGCCGGTGAGAGCACTTGGAACACAATCAAACGACTACAGGAAGTAGTGGCAGCGAGACTAAGCAGGCGTACCGAATGCGATACCGCCACAACCACATTGCCGATGCCACAGGACATGTCGGCGATGGCTGCCCGGATCGAGGCGGCTGCTACAGCCGACCCGCATTTCGCTGCCGAAATTGAACGACTGATCGCCGCGGCGCGGCAAGAT
This sequence comes from Nocardia coffeae, assembly GCF_019890715.1. Lineage (NCBI taxonomy): Bacteria > Bacillati > Actinomycetota > Actinomycetes > Mycobacteriales > Nocardiaceae > Nocardia > Nocardia coffeae. The sequence continues at coordinate 3,463 of NZ_JAINZY010000035.1, forward strand.
CGTGCCGCCGACCTGTTCGTGGCCCAGGCCTTCGACCAGGCACGACAGATCAATATCTACCGCGACAACACCGGCACCATCAACCTCACCTAACCGAGGGAATTTCGTTGGCCGAACATCACGCCCGCGACCACGCCCAACAAGTCAACATCGGCCGCGACAGTACCGGCACCATCAATATCACGACGATGCACCACACCGGGCAACCGCGTCCGATCGTGACCGCTGCGCTGTGCCGCAACGTGGGCACGTTCATCGGCCGCGACAGGGAGCTGGAGCGGATCCTGCAAGCGGCAGGTCCGGGACGAGTGCTGTCGATCTACACCATCGACGGAATGGCCGGGGTCGGCAAGACCGCCCTTGCTCTCCGCGCTGCGCACGCACTGAAATCGGAGTTTCCTGATGGGCAGTACTTTGTAGAGCTGCATGCCCACACCCCTGGCCAAGCCCCCGCCGACCCATCCGAGGTGTTGGCAGGCTTGCTGGCCGAGCTCGATGTGGACCCGCGCTACTTGCCGGATAGCCTGACCGGGCGTCAGAACATGTGGCGCGACTGGCTCGCCAACAAACGTGTCCTGCTCGTGTTGGACGACGCTTGCGACCACCGCCAGATCGAACCTCTCCTGCCTGCTAGCGATGGTTGCGTGGCACTAGTGACCAGCCGACGGCGGCTGATCGCGCTGGACGACGCGCTGCCGGTGCCACTGGACGTCCTTGCCCACGCCCCGGCCACCAAGCTGTTCGCCACCCTGGCCCACCGCACACCCGACACCGACGCGGAGCGGGCCGCTGTCACGGAACTCGTAGAGGGTTGCGGGTTTCTGCCGTTAGCTATCGTGCTGCTGGCTAGACGCCTCGCTCATCACCCAGCATGGAGCATCACCTATTTGAGCAGCGTCTTCGCAGCTGCGACGGACCGCCTCGCCGAACTCGATGTCGATCACCGCGCGGTGCGCGCTGCGTTCACACTCTCGTACCAAGACCTCACACCTCAGCAGCAGAAGATATTTCGCCAATTGGGGTTGCATCCCGGACCCGACACCGACGCCCGCGCCGCAGCAGTATTGGCCGGTCTCCCAGTGATGGTGGCACAACGTGAGCTGGAGGCGCTCTACACCGACCACCTGCTCGACGAAACCGGCCCCGGTCGTTATCGGCTGCACGATCTGCTTCGTGAATACACTCGCACCCTCACCGCCGACAACGACAACGCCATGCAGCGTCTGCTGGACTACTACCAGCACACCGCCAGCACAGCGGATCGATACCTCGCACGCCGGACCCGACCCACCCGCGATCAGCCCGCCTCGGATCCCGACACTCCAGCGCAGAACTTCGCCGACGAGATGGCAGCGCTGGCATGGATGCGTCTGGAACGGGCAAACCTACTGGCTTGCCTTGAGCACACTGCGGTGCACCAGTCGGCGCGGATGGTGGAATTGACCGAGCTGCTGGCAGGTTTGCTTGAGCGCGACGGACCATGGCCTCAAGCCCGACAACTGCATCAGCGCGCCGCCGACGCCGCTGAACGTCTCGGCGACCGCCTCGGCCAGGCCAACGCCCTCAACAACCTCGGCGCCATCTACACGAACACCGGGGAATACAGTGCGGCCGCCGAACTGTATGGCCAGGCCCTGGCGATCTACCGGGAGGTCGAAAATCACCTCGGAGAGGCCAACGCCCTCGTCAACCTCGGTCTCATATGTTGGAACATCGGGGATTACGATGCGGCCGCCGAACTGTATGGCCAGGCCCTGGCGATCCATCGGCAGGTCGAAAATCACCTCGGGGAGGCCAGCACCCTTGGCAACCTCGGCATCGTACGCTGGAACATCGGCGATTACGGCGAGGCTACCGAACTGCAGCAGCAGGCCCTCGCCATCTTTCAGCAGATCGGAAATCGCCTCGGGGAGGCCAACACCCTCAACAATCTCGGCATCGTACGCAGGGATACCGGCGATTACCGCGAGGCCGCCGAGCTACAGCAAAAGGCCCTAACCATCTTTCAGCAGATCGGAAATCGCCTCGGGGAGGCCAACACCCTCATCGACCTCGGTATCGCATGCTCGAGAATGGGGGATTGCAGCGAGGCCGTCGACCTGCAGCAGCAAGGTCTGGCTATCTCCCGAAAGATCGGACACCGTCTCGGGGAAACCGAAGCCCTGAACGAGATCGGGATAGTCCTGCTCGAAACTGGCGCTCCGGACGGTGCATTAAGGATGTTCACCGAGGGGCTCGGTGTTGCTAGTGACATTCACAGCCAACGCGAACAGGCTCGCGCCCTGGAAGGTACTGCCCGCTGCCTCGCTGCCCTTGGCGATACACACACCGCTATCGCCCACCTGCGAGAAGCCGTCGAGATCTACAGCCGAATCGGAGCACCCGAAACGGACACCGCCACAACCTATCTCGCCATGCTCGAAGCTCACCCACCATCACCATCGACGTGAGTAATTTTCAGCAGCGACTTGGATGGAGTGGAGCCGGCCGAGAAACGAAAACGTCACAGTCGAATCCGGCGCAGACGGCCGAATCCACGCGATCCGACTCAACGATCGAGCACGCCGCGCCAACCCAGACGAACTGGCAGCCACCATCGCCCAAGCCCACAACGCCGCACTGGACCAAGCGCGCACCGCAGTCACGGACGCAATCGCACGCCTCGAGAGCGATCCCCACATCCAGGCCGCACGTCGCACAATCACAGCGGCGCTCAACGAGACGTAGCGCTCAACAGAGCAGGCCTTCGCGGACAAGAAGTTCCGCAACAACGTCGGGAGCGAAGAACTGTGGCGCTGCCTGGAATACCTTGCGACCCGGAGACACCCTTCGCTGCGCTCGCCCGAGTTCACCCGCGAGCTGATCGTCGACACCCGCGAGCGCCTGGCCGCCGCAAGCACCCGCGGGCAACGCCTCGGACAACGGGGGCGCAATCGGCGCGATCGAACGCACCTATCACACCCCCCTGCGGGCGATCACGCACTCGCCAGTAGGTCTCTGGCACGGACAAGCTGTGCTCGTGCTGGTGGGGGTCACGCAGAAGCTGACGCTCATGTTCGGAGAGCCCGAGTCGGATACCTGGGAGCTGTTGTCGACGCTCCGGGACCGGTTGTAAATCCTTGTGCGGTCATCGTTTACATTCGACCGCGTTGTACCCGCTGCTGCTCGTGCGGGTGTGCCGGTCGAGCGCGTTGCCCGTCGACGTTCTACGCTTGCCGCTGCGGCATTTCCGATCATGACAAGGGAGCGAATTGCATGGCCAAGAAAGTCACCGTCGAACTGATTGACGACTACGACGGTAAGTCCACCGCGCAGGAAACTGTCCTGTTTGGTATCGACGGCGTCGAGTACGAGATCGACTTGTCCGTGAAGAACGCGGGCAAGTTGCGGAAGGCGTTCGAACAGTGGGCTGAGCCAGCCCGCAAGGTCGGCCGGATTCCCAAAGGTAAGAGCAAGGCCAGCAATCGCACTGTGGCGGATAAGGAACAGACCAAGGCGGTTCGGGAGTGGGCCCGCAAGAACGGCTATGACGTGTCCAGCCGCGGACGAATCCAGGCCAGCGTCCTCGAGGCATACAACAAAGCGAGCTAGCCTGGCGCCACCACGCCAAGCGCCGAGGGGACCGAACCAGAATTGCGGTATCCCGGTCTGACCCCGGCACTACTGACCAGTCGCTGAGACGGCCACCGTCTCCGGTGGGGGGGTGTTGGACGTTCTCTGTATCCCCGCCGGTGGATCGAACCTGCGACGGGATCGTGGGCGATCAGGGCCGGATCGGGCATCGGCGGGAAGTCGGCTCCGCGGCGTCCAGAGCCTGATGCAGTGTGCGATCGCTGAGCAGCGCCAGGGACGTCGCAACGGAACCATATGCGGCAAGGCGCTTTTCGGAGCACAGGGACGACATGGCCATCAGACTGCCAGCCGGACGCGCTCTCACAGGGCTGGGGTGACGACTTCGACAGCATCGGCCGATCCGACCAGCCGGGCACCCTCGAGCATCGACAGCCGCACCCCCGGTGTGATCGTCGGCCACAGATCGGGGCGGAGGGGGTGCAGTCGAATCATTGCTTCCTCACCGGGCGCGAGAGTCCTGACGGTCTCCAACGTCAAGGGAGCGTCATGGTTCTCGGCATGCATGTCCGGCGGGAAGGCCCAGTGCGCTCGGTAACCGGAGTGCAGCGGAGCCCGGCGACCACCCTGCTCGGTGGTCAGGAGCTGTAGTCGTGCGCGGATATACCCGCGTTCGGATTCGGTTGCGGTCCACCGGTTGTGCTCGTGGTCAGGGCCCTGGGTGCGCCAGGAACCATCCGGATACTGCACTAACTCGCGGTCACCCGAACGGGGAACCAGTGGGCCCAGTAATAGATTCAGTTCGTCGTCTGTCCTGGTGCCGCCGTGTCCGAGACCCACCCAGTCAGCGGCGTCCTTCATCGCGTTGATGGAGATTTCGAACGCATGAAACATGTAGGCGGCGATCTGAAAATCGCGGCTGTCGGCAGCCCCGAGCTCGCGCACCAACCATGTGGCCACTGTTGCGGGACTGTCTCCGTGCCGGGCCCGTGTTCGTAGCTCACCGACGATGGTCTCCCGGTCGTACATCACTACGGTCAGCCCTCCTTGCCGCTGGCGATCGCGGTGCGACCCCGTTCAGCCTATCCGGATCTTCGACTCATCAAATATCCGCACATGCCGCTTATCGAGATAGCGCCCACCGGGACATTGCGAACACGGGTACGGGTTCCCCGGGGTGCGGACGACGGGTGTTTGTGTCCCACATCATAGGTAACTGTGTAATTATTGGCTGTCTGATCCGGACAAACGGAGCCCACTCTTCCAACTCGGCGATGAGCGGGCCAGGATGACATCCGGCTGCAGGTCCTGCCGGTGGCGGACGTAGACGGAGTGCTCGACGCCGACGATGCGCGGTATTACCGAGTAGCGCGCACTTCCCGTGTGCAACAAGACTGTTCATCGGTAGGCTCACCCTTCGGCACCAGATACGGACACGGGGGTGGCACGATGACGCCAGCGATCATGGCGGCGATAGCCGGAATACTCGGAATCGCAATCGGCCGTTTCTGGGACACCAGAACAGAGTCTTCACGATGGCACCGTGATCAGAAGACCACGAGCTACCAACGGTTCGCCGAACAGTTCCGCATCACCTACGAAACGCTTCGCGCCATTGCCCTCACCGACCCGGAATCCCCTGCCGCAACCGAAATGATCCGAGAAGCACGAACCAGCAGCTTCCAACCCTGGGACAGCGCGTGCGCTGCGGTGTGGCTGCACGGTGAGGTCGATGTGGTTACGACAGCATCCGAGCTGGACCAGGCGCTGACGGAGCTTGCCGCGAAGGCCCAGGAGCACCTGCTAACAGTGGCTGACTGGAACGCGGCGCGAGTTCCCGCGCGGGAGGCATTCGAGCGCTTCGTCCACGCGGCACGACATGAACTGAACCTTCCGGCGGTGGCGGTGAGGTTCATCATCGACGCCGAAAACTGACACCGTTGCGCGATTGGCCCGTACATGCCGCGAGATGCTCGGTTCGAACGGCTACGGATCGCCGCCGACGCGCCGGGCTAGCTGTATACGTGACTGTCCGGCGATGTGCCGGAAGGGAGTGAACCCCGGAAGCAAGTTCGCGCCGGCTACCGGGTTCGCACGGGTATCGCCCCGCCGATCGCTCAGCTTGACTCGACGACCGTACCCAATCCCTGCTCCACCTGCTCGACTCCGCCGTCGCCAACGCGGTGCGATTCGCCGGCGCACAAAACCGGAAATGACAGACAGCAAAGGGTTGGGCTACTGCCATCGGGCCCCACCTGCACGACGCGGAGACGGCGATGGACGTGTTCTTACGCCCGCTCGAGGAATACCGGACGACCAGAGAGCCTGAATCCTTCGTCATGAACTCGAATCCGGTAGCGGTCATCACCTCCGAGGATGCTGCAGCTGCTCAGCGATGGCTTGCACTCGGGCGAGAGTGATGCCGGACCGTTGTTCCACCGCCAACGGGTGGTCGGTGGGTTCGAGTTCGACCGTCGGACGAACACCGACGGGCTGACTGTGCATGAGGGTCTTCAAGTTCAGCGTCGTCGGCTCGTAGGTCGGCAGCTCGGTGGACAGCCAGCCAAAATACGGGGGTTCGTGCACTCGCTCCGGGCTTGTCCACAACTGTGTCGCGTGGGTGAAGTTGGATTGGCTCAGCGAAATCCACACTGCCCATTCGAAGTCGTTCTCCGAGTCCACGACCGGCAGAATCAGGCGGGCTCGAAGGAAGAAACGCTCCTCACCGATGACGCACCGCTCGCCGTCGAGACTGTTACCCCGACCGCCCTCGAGGTCGTCATTCCAGTAAGCGGGCGCGAGCACGCCATAACCGAAGGGCAGCCCATCATGTTCCTCGCCGCAGCAAGAGCAGAGGAACCCGAAATCCGATGACACGCTCCACAGCATAGGAACCGGTAGTCAGTCGGTGAATCGCGACGGCGTTGATCGGTGAATCTTGACGGCACCCCAGATGACCGAGAGGTCCCATCGGGGATATCCGACGCCATGTTCATGCTTGACATCCAGCTGCGGCTGGTTCGGATCGCCCGCCCAGTAGCAAGGGTGGGTATCAATGCCGATGATGTTGCGAATCCCCTTCCCGGCGTAGAACTGCGTAGTAGATGACGTAGGTAGGCGTGGTGAGGTGGAGTAGATGGGGCTGGCGCGAGATGAGGCATTGGCGCTACTGGCAGAACGACTCTCGGCCCGGCGACGGCGCGGTGCCAAACGGTTGCGTGCGCTCGCCGACCCGACGACAGCAGCCCAGGTTCGTGCCGCGCTTGAACGCGAAGTGCTGGACAGGCGCACCTGGGAGACGCAGTATCAACTGATCATGGCCCTGGGCATGACTGGTGACCGCGACGACGTTGAATTCTTGAAAGGACTGGCACACCAGCCTCGCGCCGCGACGGCGGTGAACACCGCGCTCGGAGACGCGATCGTCCGACTCGGTCGTGCTACCGACAACGACCCGGCTCCCCTGTTGTGGTGCCTGCAACAAGATGTCGAGCTGTTCGCTGACGGCGCGCTGCGCGCGGTCGCGATGCTTCGACTGAGATTTTCCGATGCCGCGGTCGGCGACGTCTTGGACTATGCCGAGGATCATTTCCACGATCTCGACCATCAATTCCTGCCGTACTGGCCGGTGGTCGCGGCGGCTGGCTGGTCCGGGCCCCGGGTGCAGGCATTTCTGACCCGATGTTCACAAGACGACCGGCAGCTCATCGCAGACGCCGCGAACGATGCCCTGAACGGTCGATATGGAAACCATGTGAGCGTCCTGTAGCGCGAGGGCCAGAGCAGACGCGTTGATGCGCGTGGCGCCCGCGACTGACGAAGCTCGACGAGCACCACGACGTCGCTCTACATGACGTCCGCCTCCGCGCACCCACGACGTCAGACTTCGCCGATGCCAACAGATCTCGGCCGCACCGCCCGACGTCAGAATTTACCGACAATCGCCGTCAGGATTCACCAGCGTAGCCAGAACGGGCAATCCGCTACCTGGAACTCCCTGCAGAGGATCACCGATGACCCGCCATTTCGACCACTACGCGAGCCGGACTCCGGCGCCGGGCACCGTCGCAGCCTGGCTCGTACTCGGCATCGCCCCCACCGAGCGCGTCCCCTGGTGGGCCGCGCAATGGCTCGCCGACGGCCACGACGGCCCAGCGCTGCGGGAGCTGGCGGGCCTGAACGGGCGCGACCCCTATGCAGTGCGCGATGTGCTGCCCGCGGCCTTGGCCGAGGCCGGTGTCGAACTGCCCATGCCGCTCGTCGCCGCGGCGAGTGAAGCCTTCGCGCTCCTCGCCGAACTGCACCTGAGCGGGCAGGCCAGCGCACGATGGGTCGCCCAACAAGTCGAGCACATCGCCAGCCGCACCGACTACGACCACGAAGTCCTCACGCTTCCCCTCGGCCATCTCTACGAGCTCGCCGACGAATGGGAATGGGACGACGGCTGGGGCCGCACCGAGGAGGAACTCCAAGCCGAAGTACGCGAACGCTGCATCGAGCAAACACAAGCCACGTAGCACCCGCGAGGTCCTTGTGCCGACAGCTCCGGACATCCGTGCTCGGAACTACGGACACCGACAATCGCCTTCGAGCGTGTCAGCACCAGGGCAGGCGAAGCGCTTCGAGTTCCGGTTTCGCCTGGAGCTCCTCGGTCAGCTCGGTCGGGCCGGCCACCTTGGTGGCGCACAGGTCCCAATCGGACCAGGTGATCCAGGATCGGTTAGCAGCCCACAGGTTCGAGGGTGAGCCGACGCCGCTGGGATGGTCGTACAGGTCCGCAGCGCCGCCGAGGGTGCCCGAGACCGTGACTCCGGAGTCGAACTCACCGCTGACCGCGGGGCCGAAGTACGCCACGCACAAGGTGTCAGCACCGTCCGGGGACCACGCGATCAGAACATCGATCAGCGCCTGCCACGACTCCCGATCGAGGGAGCCCTCAGCGGGCGGGCGGATGCTCACCGGCCAACTCCCGCCCGCACGTGCGCCAGAAAGGCTACGGAAACTGGGGTACCGGCCCTCGACAACCGCCGACTCGCCCGGCCGGGCCGCGAGTTCGGTCCAGCGCAGCCTTTTCCAGCCCGGTCCGGGGTGCTCGGAGCGGCCCAGCTCGTTGCCGATCACGACCGAGTTGGCCTCGAGGTCGAAGCCGGGGACCACCGTCGGCTCCTCGAGTCCGGCAGCCAGCCGCTGCCGCCACTGCTGGTCGTAGGTGATTTCCGCTGAGCCCGACTCGCGTTCGTACATCGCGTTCAGCAGCCACACCGCGTCCGGTCGTGAGTCGATCTTGTATCCACACCACCCGAGATCAGTTTCGGGCGTACCCAGCTACGAAACCAGTTCTCGATCAGCGACAT
>NZ_JAINZY010000036.1:0-12059 GCF_019890715.1 Nocardia coffeae
GCCGGCGAACACTGCCATCGCGGCAACGGGCAAGGCGCCCACGACGAGCACTCGCGCCGTCTTGACCAGGGCTTGACGAACCATTTTCTTCCTAACGTTCTCCCCCGGAGGCCCCGGGGATCACTCCTACGTCGGGTGATGGCCGCTACGCGCCGACCGGATGAATGGGCGGCATCGCCTGGGCCAACTTCGAGCACCGAGCCAGACACTACTGCGGACCGAGTGAATTCGCCTGGCGTTGCGGGAATTTCGTTTAATCGTCCCACGAGGCAATCTCATCCCCCGATGGGATGGTCCGGCAGTACTGTTTTCTCATCACCGCTGTCGAAGCAGTACCAATACCAGTCACCGTTGAGGTGGTGGAGTTTGCGATCTGAGGGAGGGGCGCCGGTGAGCTGGGCAAACCCGGCTCCGTCCGAGCAGTAGCCCGCTGCGGGGCTGGTCGCGAACCAGATGCCCGCGGCGTCGCGGTAGATGCTCGAGGTCGGGTGGTCGGAATCGTCGATGCGGTAGAGGCCGAGCCGGTGGCCTTCGAACGTCCGCGGATCGACACCGTTGCGCACCTGCCGTGCGGAATCATCGAAGCTGTGCTGCGAGAACTGCCAGCGCACAAGGACGGGTAGGTCTGCGCTCCATATAGCCACCGTGCACGCCACCACCAGCGCTGGCGCAAGCAGAGGACCGAGTTCGGGTACTCGAAGCCGCCGGGATACGGCCACCCGGGCGAGGTAACCGACCATCCCGAAGAAGAAGGCAACCGCCGCGACGGTCAAGAACAATTTCCACAGCACCGACTCGGCGCCGGCCGGGTCGGTGCTGTGGACGAGCAGGCTCACACACCACACAACAGTGCAGGCGAGAAACAGATGCCAGCCGAGCCGTGACCGGAGTCGTCGCCTCTCTCCTCGGCCAGGAAGGTTGTCGGACTGCACCGTGCTCATCCCGGAAGGCTATCCTCGATGCGCCCCCAGGCCCGGGGGGTCCAAATTCCCACTCTCGGGCCGCCACCACGCGGTGCCCGGACTGCTCACTGCGTGCGTGGCCGCCGTTCTGCTGGCGGTGGTCCCTTGACCTTCACCTGCGGCATCCCCAATTCGGCGTGGCCTGGTGCGCCAGTTGGCAGTGCCCGGTGGGTCTGAGACCTTTTGATGCGCAAGAAGTTCGGCCTCGGTCGCCTGCTCCCAATCGATCTCCACCGTCCACAGCACGCGGAACAACCGCAGCAGGTCATAGGCGTAGCTCCTGCACGACAACGGGCTCGCATCGCCCAGCATCCGATCGCGCAGAAAACTGCCGATCGGCTCGATCACCCGACCGGAACCGTCGAGCACCACCCAGCACTATCGCGTTCAGTGGCGCTGGGCGGCCTGGTCGAGGCGCTCGGCGGGATCCGAGGCACTGGGTGTCCATGCGGCGCGGCGGGCGTCGATGTCGTCTGCACGGTCCGCAGCGGTTCGGCCAGTTGCACCTCGCCGAGGGGGTTACCGAGAAAATGCTGATCGGTGCGCTCAAAGACCTTGAGGCAGACCGCATTGTCGTCCGCAGGGACTTCCAGGAGGTTCCTCCTCACGTCGAAGCAGATCGGTCGTTCAGCGTGGCCGCTTGAGCGGATGTTCAGTTCACATGCCCAGTCGGCAAGAAGGCCCGTAGTGGCGTCAAATTTCGCCGATGCCAGCGGATCTCAGCCTTGCCGCCCACCGGACCGGCCGGAGCGAGCCGGGCCAAACGCTGAGTCTCGGCGCGCTTTTGCCGCAGGAACGTCATGGTGAGGTCGATGCCCTCGATCCCACCGATCCAGCGCTCGGCATCGACGCGGGCGCGTCGTTGGACCAGGTCGGGTCTCGGTCTCATCGAGCCGATCGAGCATCCTGGGTTGACATTGAGCATCGGACGGCGCGCGCGTGCTCGTGGCGGCAGCCGGTGCGGGAGGGGCGAGCACAGCCGCCGAGTTCGACCTTGCGCCGACGGCCTTCAACATTGAGTGGCGCGTTGCGGTGGGTCACGAGCACGCTCGGCGAGTTGGACGTGAACCCGCTTGTAACGTCAGGAATTTACTCACGAGTTGTGCCGTCAGGTCGGGTTGTTCCTCGGCGATGAAGTGCCCACAGTCGACGGGACCGCCGCGCACGTTGGTAGCCCACCGCTGCCACACCTCCAGCGGGTCATACCAGTCGTTTACCGCACCTCGACTGCTCCACAGCACCTGTGTGGGAGCGTGAATCATGCGCCGGTTCAGCTGGTCAGTTTCGTCGTGGACGCGGTCCACAGTGGCCGCAGCGCGATACTGCGCGCAGATCGTAGCTACACGTTGCGGATCCCGGAACTGTTGACGGTAGATCGATCGGACCTCGCCCTCGAATACATGGTCGGGCCCGGCCCAGCCGTCGAGCATGTGGTCGACGAAGAAGTCGGGTGCTGCGGTGATGAGGGTTTCGGGTACCGGTTCCGGCGCAGCCATGAACGACCACACCCAGAATCCAAGCGCAAACTCAGCATTGGCGTACGCGAACGCCTCAGACGTCGGCACAATATCGAGCATGCTCAGCGCGGTAACGGTCTCGGGGTAGTCCAGCGCCATGCGGTACGCGCATCGTGCACCGCGATCGTGGCCCACCACGGCGAACCGACGATGGCCCAACAGCTCCATGGCTTCGCGCTGTTCCTGGGCGAGTGCGCGCATGCTGTGGTCGCCGGCGGCGTCGGGTGAGCTGTCGCCGTAGCCGCGTAGGTCCGTCGCAACGACCGTGAAGTCGCGAGCAAGCACAGGAGCCACGAGACGCCACATCGCGTGGGTCTGAGGGATCCCGTGCAGCAGGAGCACGGCGGGTCCATTGCCAGCTTGAACGCCATGGATCATCGAACCCGAAGTGGCCACGTCGAAGTGATCGAAGTCTGCGAACACGCGAATCTCCCAGCGGTGGACGAAGCCGCCAAGAGTTCGAAAGCGTGGCGCCCGGCACGCCTGTCAGTGCCATGAATTTTACTCTGTTGCTGCCCCCGCGTGTTGCCCCCAGGGCTGACAACGTCACGACCCGCAACAGCTAGCTGAACCGACCCGGTGAGTCGGTCACAGGTGCGCTGCCGAGGGTTCGGTTGTGGTGGTGGATCTGGAGGTGTCGCGGCCGGATAATGTTGCCGGACTTCGTATTTGCATCCGTCGTGGCGTCGGGTCTCGGCGCCGTCAGCCGCTGTGGGCAGCTGGGTGAGGTCGGTGACGCTGCCTGGCGCAGCCTTCTTGGCAGTGCGTAGGCATCTCGATTACGTCGCGTTCGGCGATCCCGATCGGGTGAAGATGCGGTCGAGTTGTTGGTCGACCACATCGATCGCGTATTCCGGTGACAACTGGCCCAGTAGCAGTCGGGTTTGCAGTCCGTCGGCTCCGGCGATGAGGAAGACGGCTTCGGCACTGGCGTCGATGTGGTGCGGTGCCTCGCCGAGTTGCTGGGCGTGAGTGATCAGGTCGGTGACCAGATTCTCGAGCTCGGGCGGTGTGGCGCGGGCGGCCGTGCCGAGGGCGGGCTCGGTGAGGAAGCGGACGAAGTAGGCCGCGTACACCACGTGCCGGTCGCGGCGTGGCTCGTCCAGTGGAAGCATCTCGAGCAGGACGCCACGCACGATCGCGCGCATACTCGGCGCGTCCCCCAGGCTCGCCATGCGGTGCTTGGCCTGTTGTTCGGCGTCGGTGTTCAGGATTTCCAGCGCTCCGAGCAGCAGTTGATCGCGGGTGCCGAAGTAGTACTGCAGCAGCCGGGCCGAGACTCCGGCCTCGGCGGCAACTTGCCGCAAGGTGACCTGTTCCAGCCCGCCCCGGATCGCCAGCCGCCAGACGGCCTCGGCGATCTGGTGGCGCCGTTCGTCGTGATCCACCTGTCGCGGCATCCGCTCTCCGTCGTCTCGGTACACGTTGTGGTGCGATCGTAACAAAACCTGTTATGGTTCAAATGAACCATAACAGGCGATGTGAGGGAGGAATTATTCATGCGAAACGTGATCATGCTGGTCGTGGGCATGGTTGTGCTGGTGTTGGGTGCGCAGGGCGGGATTCGGCTGGTGGTCGACCATGGCAACACCGGGTTGCTGGGTTGGCTGCCGGGCGGATTCGCGGCACGACTGGTCTGCTACGTGGTGATTGCCGCGGTGGGGGTGGCGCTCGCGAGTTGGGGCAAGCGGCGGTCCGATAACGCCGGGGCCGACGAATAGTGTTGCGCCGCACGATTTGTGGTGTCGCGTTGGTCGTAGTGTCCGGTGCGGGATTGGTGGGTTGTGGATCACGGCCCCGGGCCGGGGGACCGGTGGTGACGACCGGCGCCGGCCGGGTCCGGGGCATCGCAGATGCCGATGTGGTGCGATTTCGGGGGATCCCGTACGTGGCCCCGCCGGTCGGGGACCGGTGCTGGCGGCGACCGCAGCAGGTTCGACCATGGACAGGTATTCGTGACGCCGAGCGCTCGGGCCCGGTGTGTGCAACCGGAGGCGCCGGAACTGCCCAAAGGTAGTGCCCAGAGTGAGGATTGTCTGACCGTGGATGTGGCCGCCCCGGCCGGATCGGGCGGGCAGCGACCTGTTTCTGGTGTGGATTCCCGGTGGGGGTTCATCAACGGGGCGGGCTCGGAATACGATCCGGCGCGGGTTCGGCGGTGACCCGGACCAGGTGCTGGCCGGTGAGTCGGCAGGGGCGATGAGCGCCTGCACTCTGCTGACCCGCCACCGGCCCGCGGGCTGTTCCACCGGGTGATCGTGCAGAGCGGCTCCTGCCGGACCAGTCATCCCGCCGGCGCCCTCGGCGCGGGAATGGGCGCGATATCGAGCTGGCAACCACGCTCGACCATCGAGGGCGAGGGAGAGGCTTTGGCCGAGCAACTCTCCTGCCCGGACATTGCCTGCCTGCGCAACAAATCGACCGCACAACTGCTGCCCTACACCACGCAGTTTCCACTCCTGGCGTTCGGTACAGAGCTCGTCCCCGACGAACCGGGCCTATCCCGCCATTGACAGCCATCGGCGGCTCCGCGGTTATTCTTCACTGCCCCCTGTCATGCCGCATATCGGTCGAACAAAGCGCGAGATCGACTGCCGCGCTGAACATCCTGTATTGGCTCCCATGACAGTGCCGGACGAGCGATAAGAGGACTCGCCCGCGCACGGCACAGGCTCGCGCGTCGGGGGTGGGGCACCGAACCGCCCACCGCGAAACAAACACTGTCATCACATGATTCGGAGAGTCGCGGGGTGGGCGGCCCGATCCGGTGACGTCCGCCCCGCGACTCCGATGGGACAGCCCGACCAACCCGACCGGCCCGTCCCCGTAACGCACAACGCGGCTACCGGCGGCTGAGTGCCGCCGGTAGCCGGGCGTTATGCGCGGGTCATCGCTTGATCAGCGCGCGCAGGGCGGTGATCGAGGCCCGGCGTTCGTAGGCGATCCAGGCGAAGATCGCACTGAGCGCCAGCGGGAAGGGGGCCAATTCCGGGGTGTCGGCCAGGAAGGCGTTGAAGCCGGCGGCGAGGAAGGTGACGATCGCCAGGCCGATCGCGGCGGCCGCGGTCAGGCGGGGCACCATGAGTCCGATCCCGCCCGCGACCTCGGCGAGACCGATGAAGACCAGCAGCGCCAACGGGATCGAGAAGGCGGTGGCGTTGTTTTCCATCAGGGTCTGCGGGATGACGAGCTTCGGGCCGCCGGAGGCGACGATGAAGAACAGACCGAGCACGATCTGCAGGGTCCACAGGACGCGGTTGCGGATCTTGCCGGGGCGGACGGCGGCGCCGGTCTGGGTGGCGGTGATGGCGGTCATTTCTTGTTCCTTCTGGGTCGGTCGCACCGGGTTGGTGGCGCGGTCACCAGTACGGACGGGGGCGGTCCGGAAAACTCATCGCCGCGGTCGAAAGAATCTTCACCGCGCCGTCGGGACCGGATGTGCGATGTGTTCCCGGCCAGAGCTGCCCTCGGATTCGAACTGATCCCGATCAGGACGCACGGAAATGCCGCTACCCGCGTGGTCCGATCCTGCCACGCGGGACTGCGGAAGATCAACGCCCCGAGATCATCTCGGGGCGTTCGGCAGCCCCGGGAACGTCCGCAACTGCCGAGTTCCGTGCGATCTGGGTCGCACGGATGGGATGCCCGAGTCGTACCCGTTCTGCCCGGCCTTACCCGGTCGGCTGTGTCGGCGTGACATCGAAACTGGCGGTGATGAACCGCCAGAACAACGAGACTGCCTCATCTACCGAGGCGGTGATGCGGTCCGCGTGCCCTCTGTCCGACAGGCAGTCGATTACAACGGTGTCGTCGGCTACGGGCACAAGCGAACTCGGCGCACGAACGACGACTTCTTCGATGGGCGGCTTCGATATCGGGCGAGTCGTGACTATCAGATCATGCATTGATGTCTGCCCAGCCAACTGCTGGTCGCAGCCGGACCGCAAGACGCTGTCCACGATATCGGTCAGGTGCTGGAACGCGGGGTAGCGGTCGGACATCTGTCGATATCGGCCGGCGACCTCGGCCCACGACACGTCGTGGAACTCCCCGGTCCACGCGCGCAAGTTGATCGTCATATCCACCAGTATCGTCGGTCAACCGGATTCGTCGGGATCACATGAACAGCCGCTACTACCGCTGATCGCGCTGACCGCACCGGCCTACGCGGCGCGTCTCAGAAATCAACGGGCCATGATGGGTGGCGCGCAGGCTGACAGCGTGGTGGGGTAGACCGGTGGTACAGGAGAGCTCCGATAGCCCGACCGAAGGGGCACGACAACTGACGGTCAACGGGCGAACGGTGACCGATCCGAACGATCTCACCGAGCGTGAGTTCATCGCGCTGTTCGCCAGGCGCAGCGGCATGTACATCGGCCGCCCCGACGTGCGCGGTGTCACCAGTTTCTTGAACGGTTACGATGCGGCCGCCCGCCGCAGCGGCAGACCGCTCCTGGACGGTTTCCACGAGTGGCTGATCGCCAACTACATCGGCCACCAGAACAGCCTCGCATGGTGCGCGCTGATAGAATCGATCGCGCTACCGGATCACGACCGTGCGGACGCCCGCACACCCGAGCAGGAATCACGTGTGCTCAAGGTTCTGTTCGACCTCCTCGACAAATTCCTGGCCGAGCGCGAGACCGCCGAGTAGATCTGCCGCAATGGACGCACCGAATGACGAACGGCTGCATGAGCTTTTCGAGCAGGATGCCTCGCTTCTGGAGATGCTGGACCACCTGTCGATGCGTGAAGACGTGCCTCTGACTGGAATGCGGTTCTTGTGGATCTTCCAGATGGAGTTGGGTATCTCGTTTGTCGAATCGAGAAAGATACTCGCCTGTTTCGACCCCTCGATGCGTGTCGTTGACCGATTCGATCAGCTGCCGGACCTTTTCAGCAGCGGTTCGCCGTAGCGGGCCTTCTCGCGTTTGCGTGACGGGCGCAGCATGGTGATCCCATACTCACCCAGCAGAGTTTCGAACTGCCGCCCGGCGAACCCTTTGTCACAGATCAGCAGGATGCCCTCGTGCTCGGCGGTCACTGCGCTCTCGACCTCGAGCATCGCTGAAAGTACCTCGCGTTCACCGAGTTTCGGGTCGGCCAGGGCCCACAGGATCGGCATCCCGGCCGGAGTGCACACCAGATACAGCTTCAGCCCCCAATAGAAGCGGGAATGAGATGCGCAGTAGCCGTAGCCGGGTCAGCTGCTTGCGGGCGTACCGCAACCAGTGGGCCTCGGAGGTGAACCCCAGCAGCGACTGGGCCACCGCCAGGCACACCAGTTCCGCGTCGGTCAGTATCGGCGGACGGCCCGTCCAGCGTGGCCCGGCAAATTCATCATCGATCTTCACGTACAGTGCCGTCAGGAGGGTATCGAGGTCTTCCATCACAAGTCGACGTCGATACCCTCCGACGCGCCCAGACTCGAGTTCGGACGCGAAGGAGAGTGTCAACGTCGACTCGTGCAGATGTAATAGGAGATCTCGTGCTCCCCCTTGCTGTTCGGGATCAGTGCGCGGCGTACCAGCAGCCAGTGCCCGTGCCCGCAGGCCCAAGATCCGTCGATCGGCCGACAATGTCCTCAAGCGCGCCCTGAGCCACCCGGCCCCGCGATGACCGCGCTTGCGCCGACCCGATCACGGGTGCAACGCCGCGAATATCAAGAGGGCGAACAGCATCAGCGCTACCAGACCGAGGAGCATCACCACCAGCCGGAAAGCACAGCCGGAGGAGTCCCGGACCGGCGTGGTGGTGAGGAGCGGTGACCTCATGCTCCGCAACCGATACCAGACCGGGAGTTGTCGTCCCGGCTCCACGACCACGTCCAGCGAGCATGGATATTTCACGTGACCGGCCCACAGGATGCATACATCGATTCGATGCGGGCCGGGGGGCACCGGCAGTTGCCAACGCCCCCATCCACGGGCAGCGATGCGTCCGTCCACGGAAATCTCCGGCACCGCGTTCACCATTACCCTCTGGTTGGAATACCACAACCGTGGCGCGGCGACACTGACCTCGAGCATCGACGCCGCCGACGACCAGGCATCGGCCGCATCCGGACTCATGTTCATGCTCCAACAATGCGGCCGAGTACTTAACGCTCGCTTGCCATTTTCCTATCACTGGCAGGTTTGCGGACCACTGCCTCGCGACAAGACGACGCCGCCAGCACCAAGCTTGGATGTCGCACTACCGGCGACGCGGACACCCACTCACCTGAGTGCCGTTCCAGTACTTAACCAGGGTTCGGACGTATTCGTCTAGTCAGCACAGGACCCATCCTTATAGCGCCCACCGGGGCATTGCGAACACGGGTACGGGTTCCCCGGGGTGCGGACGACGGGTGTTTGTGTCCCACATCATAGGTAACTGTTTAATTATCGGCAGCCTGATCTAGACAAACGAAACCCACTTCTACAGCAGGGCGATGGGCAGACCAGAAACGACAGACAGCCAGAGGGTTGGGCTACCGCCATCGAGCAGCACTTGCACGACGGGGAGACAGCGATGGACGCGTGCTTCCGCCTGCTCGATGAATACCGGACGACCAGAGAACCGAATCCTTCGTCATGAACTCGCGAGTCCGGTACCGGTCATCACCTCCGAGGGTGCTGCACCTGCTCGGCGATGGCTTGCACGCGGGCGAGAGTGATGCCGGTTCGCTGTTCCACGGCCAACGGGTGGTCGGTGGGTTCGAGTTCGACCGTCGGACGAACACCGACGGGCTGGTAGTGCATGGTGGTCTTCAAGTTCAGGGTCGTCGGTTCGTAGGTTGGCAGCTCGGTGGACAGCCAGCCGAAATACGGGGGTTCGTGCACTCGCTCCGGGCTGGTCCACAACTGTGTGGCGCGGGTGAAGTTGGGTTGGCTCAGCGAAATCCACACTCCCCATTCGAAGTCGTTGTTCGAGTCCACGACCGGCAGGATCAGGCGGGCGCGAAGGAAGAAATGCTCCTCGCCGATGACGCACCGCTCGCCGTCGAGACTGTTACCCGGACCGCCTTCGAGGTCGTCATTCCAGTAGGCGGGCGCGACCACGCCATAACCGAAGGGCAGCCCATCATGTTCCTTGCCGCAGCAAGAGCAGAGGAACCCGAGATCCGATGACACGCTCGACAGCATAGGAACCATTAGTCAGATCGAGTGAATCGCGACGGCGTTGATCGGTGAATCTTGATGGCACCCTAGATGTTCGAGAGGTCGCATCGGGGATATCCGACGCCATGTTTCATGCTTGACATCCAGTCGCCCGCCCAGTAGCAAGGGGTGGGCATCAATGCCGAGGATGCGGCATCGCCTTTCCGGCGTAGAACTATGCGTAGTCGATGACGTAGGTAGGCGTGGTGAGGCGGACTAGATGGGGCTGGCGCGAGATGAGGCATTGGCGCTACTGGCAGAACGACTCTCAGCCCGGCGACGGCGCGGTGCCAAACGGTTGCGGGTGCTCGCCGACCCGACGACAGCAACCCAGGTTCGTGCCGCGCTTGAACGCGAAGTGCTGGACAGGCGCACATGGGAGACGCAGTATCAACTGATCATGGCCCTGGGCATGACTGGTGACCGCGACGACGTTGAATTCTTGAAAGGACTGGCACACCAACCTCGCTCCGCGACGGCGGTGAACACCGCGCTCGGAGACGCGATCGTCCGACTCGGTCGTGCTACCGACAACGACCCGGCTCCCCTGTTGTGGTGCCTGCAACAAGATGTCGAGCTGCTCGCTGACGGCGCGCTGCGCGCGGCCGCGATGCTTCGACTGAGATTTTCCGATGCCGCGGTCGGCGACGTCTTGGACTATGCCGAGGATCATTTCCACGATCTCGACCATCAATTCCTGCCGTACTGGACGGTGGTCGCGGCGACCGGCTGGTCCGGGCCCCGGGTGCAGGCATTTCTGACCCGATGTTCACAAGACGACCGGCAGCTCATCGCCGACGCCGCGAACGATGCCCTGAACGGTCGATATGGAAACCATGTGAGCGTCCTGTAGCGCGAGGGCCAGAGCAGACGCGTTGATGCGCGTGGCGGCCGCGACTGACGAAGCTCGACGAGCACCACGACGTCGCTCCGCATGACTTCCGCCTCCGCGCACCGACGACGTCAGAATTCGCCGATGCCAACAGATCTCGGCCGCACCGCCCCACGCCAGAAATTACCGACAATCATCGTCAGGATTCACCAGCGTAGCCAGAACGGGCAAATCCGCTACCTGGAACTTCCTGCAGAGGATCACCGATGACCCGCCATTTCGACCACTACGCGAGCCGAACTCCGGCGCCGGGCACCGTCGCAGCCTGGCTCAGACTCGGCATCGCCCCCACCGAACGCGTCCCCTGGTGGGCCGCGCAATGGCTCGCCGACGGCCACGACGGCCCAGCGCTGCGGGAGCTGGCGGGCCTGAACGGGCGCGAACCCTATGCAGTGCGCGACTTGCTGCCCACGGCCTTGGCCGAGGCCGGTGTCGAACTGCCCATGACGCTCACGGCCGCAGCGAGTGAAGCCTTCCGCCTGATCGCCGAACTGCACCTGACCGGGCAGGCCAGCGCACGATGGGTCGCCCAACAAATCGAACACATCGCCAGCCACACCGACTACGACCACGAAGTCCTCACACTCCCCCTCGGCCATCTCTACGACCTCGCCGACGAATGGGAATGGGACGACGGCTGGGGCCGCACCGAGCAGAAACTCCAAACCGAGGTCCGTGAGCGCTGCATCGAACAAACGCAGGCCACCTAACACCCGCGGGTCCTTGTGCCGACAGCTCCGGACATCCGTGCTCGGAACTACGGACACCGACAATCGCCTTCGAGCGTGTCAGCACCAGGGCAGGCGAAGCGCTTCGAGTTCCGGTTTCGCCTGGAGCTGCTCGATCAGCTCGGTCGGGCCGGCCACCTTGGTGGCGCACAGGTCCCAATCGGACCAGGTGATCCAGGATCGGTTAGCGGCCCACAGATTCGAGGGTGAGCCGGTGCCACTGGGGTGGTCGTACAGGTCCGCAGCGCCGCCGAGGGTGCCCGAGACCGTGACACCGGAGTCGAACTCACCGCTGACCCCGGGGCCGAAGTACGCCACGCACGGGGTGTCAGCACCGTCGGGGGACCACGCGATCAGAACATCGATCAGCGCCTGCCACGACTCCCGATCGAGGGAGCCCTCAGCGGGCGGGCGGATGCTCACCGGCCAACTCCCGCCCGCACGTGCGCCAGAAAGGCTGCGGGAACTGGGGTACCGGCCCTCGACAACCGCCGACTCGCCCGGCCGGGCCGCGAGTTCGGTCCAGCGCAGTCTCTTCCAGCCCGCTCCGGGGTGCTCGGAGCGGCCCAGCTCGTTGCCGATCACGACCGAGTTGGCCTCGAGGTCGAAGCCGGGGACCACCGTCGGCTCCTCGAGTCCGGCAGCGAGCCGCTGCCGCCACTGCTGGTCGTAGGTGATTTCCGCTGAGCCCGAATCGCGTTCGTACATCGCGTTCAGCAGCCACACCGCGTCCGGTCGTGAGTCGATCTTGTATCCACACCACCCGAGATCAGTTTCGGGCGTACCCAGCCACGAAACCAGCTCTCGATCAGCGACAC
>NZ_JAINZY010000037.1:0-11839 GCF_019890715.1 Nocardia coffeae
GGCGGAATCCGTGACATCAGTGGACGATCCCGCACCGGACCCGTTCGAAGCGGTCGAATCCGTACCAGCCACAGTCGATTCCGCTTTCGCCTCGGCCTCGACGTCTCGGGTGACGCACGAGTCCGCGAGGACCTGATCGTTGAAATCCGGCGCCAGGGCGCCGTCGACAAGCATCAGCTCCAGCAGCGCCGAAATATTCTTCGCGTACAACTCACTGGCGTGCTCGGGCATCGTCGCGGGCAGGTCAACGGTGACGCGATCGTCACGTCGTGCACCACCACCGTCTCACCCGGTTCGGTGAGCTCACAGTTACCACCGGTCTCCCCCGCCAAATCCACGATCACACTGCCCGGCTTCATCCCCTCCACCGCCGCGGCAGTCACCAGACGCGGCGCGGGACGACCGGGCACCAGCGCGGTCGTGATCACGACGTCGAAACTCTTGATAGCGTTCTCCAGGGCCCGCTGCTGCTGAGCCTTCTCCTCTTCGGTCAGCTCACGCGCGTATCCGCCCTCCCCGGCGGCATCGATGCCCAGATCCAGCCATTGCGCGCCCACGGACCGGACCTGATCGGCCACCTCCGGACGCACGTCGTAACCAGTGGTGCGTCCGCCCAGACGTTTGGCGGTGGCCAGGGCTTGCAGACCCGCGACCCCGACGCCGAGCACCAGCACCGTGGCCGGTTTGACGGTGCCCGCAGCGGTGGTCAGCATAGGGAAGAACCGCGTGGACTCCGACGCGGCCACCAACACCGCTTTATAGCCGGACACGTTCGCCTGCGACGACAGCGCGTCCATCACCTGGGCGCGGGAGATGCGCGGGATCGCCTCCACCGCGAACGCCCGCACTCCCGCGCCGCGCAATGCGCCGATCTTGTTGTCCGCATTACGCGGAGCCAGGAAACCGATCAACGTCTGCCCCGCCGACAACTTCGCGATCTCCATATTGCTCGGCGGGGCGACCTTCACCACCACCTCGGCCGACCACGGATCACCGACCTCAGCACCCACCTCGGTGAACGCCGAATCCGGGATCAAAGCCCCCTGTCCGGCGCCGGCCTCCACGACCACCTGCACACCCTGCTTCACCAGGCCCGCAATGATTTTCGGCACCATCGCAACCCGGCGTTCGCCGGGATTCGTCTCACGCACGACACCGACACATGTGCTCTTTGTGTCACCCGGCGGCGCCGTACCGACTCCGACCTGCGCTGTATCCACTGTCGGGAAAATCCTTTCCTAGGATCCAAGGCTGACCACTTCGGCGAAAGTCTTGGATTGCCATTCCGTATCGCCATGACGAAACCCGTCACCGCACAACCACGTCACCCACGCCACAGCCGTTCTGAACGCAGGAACGCCGCCGAGTTCCCCTCCACCATGTAGACATCCGCGACGGCCGCGGCACGGCTAGGTCGTGTACCGGACCCGCCGTGCGGATAGGTCGCGGCGGGCCTACCGAGCCAACGATGTAGAGGCGGCTGGCATGCGTCGACCATCCGGCAGTGGCCGATTACCACATGCGCCACCTCGGGTGCGAGACAGTCGCATGCATCGAGACACGCCAGCTGCGCCTGCCAGAGGCTGGAACTCCGGCTAGGTTGCTCTCGATTCGGAAATCGAACCAAGTCGACAAAATTTCGCTGACTGCCTCGCTGGCGAGTATGACCGAATGACGGCGAGACAGTCAGTGGCGTGGTCGATGAGCCCGCTTCTCTACTCGAGCTCCAGGGACAGCTCGAGGTGTTTGATGCCGCGAATCAGGTTGGACGACAACGGGATTGTCGGTCCGGCGCGCTTGATCGTCCGTACTCGCTTGGTCAGCTCCTTCAAGAAAGCGGTGATCTCGAGGCGCCCCAGCCCGTGTCCGAGGCAGAAGTGCGGGCCGCCGCCTCCGAAGGCGATATGGGGATTCGGATTGCGCATTACGTCAAACTGGAACGGGTCCCTGAAGACTTCCTCATCACGGTTTCCCGACAGGAACCAAATGGTGACCGAGGAGCCCGCGGGGATTCGTTGTCCACGGATTACGACATCCTGCATTGCAGCGCGTCGGAAATATGCCAAGGGTGACGACCACCTGAGTATCTCTTCAACGGCGTCCGGGATCAGGCTCGGATCCTCCTTGATCGCCGCGTACTGCTCTGGATATTCGACGAACCGATCCAGACCATGGAGGATTGCGGTGCGCGTTGTCTCGTGCCCAGCGGTGAGGAGCAGGAGCATAATCGCCATGACCCGCTCGTCCGATATCTGTTTGCCTTCGAACTCGGCCTGAGCGAGCCCGGTCATCAGATCGTTCCTCGGCGAGGCTCGGCGTTCCCGTGCAAGGGCGAGTCCATATTCTTGAAGATTTTTTCTCGCCTTGTTGGCGCTGGCCAAGTCGGGCGCAAGTTCAGGGTCGGCGAAGCCGGTCGCAACATTCGCGTCGTGGTACAGCTGATTGAAGTCTTCGCGTGGAACTCCGAGAACATGCGCGAGCACGCCCATGGTGAAGACGCCGGCAAGACCCTCGACGACGTCCAACTGCATCTCGCCGCCGTCGCTCTGCAGGAATCTGTCGAAGACCAAAGATGCCACTTCTTGGACGGGTTCTTGCATCGTGTTGACAGCGTTTCGGCGGAACGCCTGCTCGATCAGGCTCCTGAAGACTGTATGCTCAGGCGGGTCCATCGTTACAAGATGCTTGTCGAGAGCCAATAGTGGTTCCCGCTCCTGGGCCGTTAGCCCGACGTTTCCTCCGTTCTCCAGGTCTGAGCTGAAGACCTTGGCGTCGCGGCTGATTGCTCTGATGTCCGAGTGCTTCGAGATAACCCAGAATCCGGGGCCGTCCGGTTCGGGGTGATGATAAACCGGAGCATGCTCACGCAAGTGTGTGAACCATGCATCGCCCGCTCCGGAAATGAGAGCCTCCGTGTCGAGCAGGTTGATTTCGTCTAGATCCATGCCTAATACCTCCAGCTGGCGCCGTTGCCAGGAGTAGCAACGCTCATATGTTTGTCAAGGGTTGCCTGGCGCAGTCTGATACGCCTGGCCTCGTACCGTGTCCGCACGGCTGAGTTTTGCTGAGTGGTGTACTGCGTGATGAGGTCTTGTGAGAGTGGGAAGTTGAACAGTTGTTCGGCGTTGGCGTGAGTGATCTTGCGGGTGATCTCGGGGTCGAGGTCGTCGAAGAGTTCCTTGCACGCGGCCTGGGTGTTGGGCCAGGGGGAGTCGCAGTGGGGGTAGTCGCATTCCCACAGGATGTTGTCGACACCGTTGTAGTCGCGGGTGCTCAGGCCCCAGGGTTCCTCGATCATGGAGAAGTACATGCTGCGCTTGCAGATCGGGGTCGAAGTCGACCTTCGCGCCCGAAGGACCAATGTGCATACACGCCACACGTCGGCCGGTTCGGCGATGTGATCATCGATGCTGAACCACGTATACATCTCCGCCTTCGAACCCTTCCGGCTGCGTGCCCCTGTAGCGTATCAGTGTAGATGTTAAATTTATCTAATTTCAATAATTTACCTATGCCGACTTGCTTGGTCGCCCGTGTAGCGCAGGATGGAAGAGTTGGCCACAGTCCTCCGCGCCGATCGAACACGGCCACGTCAGGGTGATCCGATGCTGTTAAGGCGGCTTTCATTGCGGCTTCGATCGCCGGGCGGGGGTGAGAACCCAGGTCGATCGACCTTGTCGGTGGGCTGCTGCAGGTGCTTTCGGGAAGTTGTTGATGTTTACGACGCAACCGAAATCAATGTAATGAGACAACTATATCTGTAGCTGAGCTTTGCAAATTTGAACTTAATCGATCGACTCGACAATCAGTCTGTCAGTCGGGACCGTCTCGATCCGCCGCTCGTCAGGTAGGCGCGAGCGTCGGATGCTGCAAACGCAAAGGGGTGGAGAAACACCGGGCGCGTCGCGCTCTGTTGCCGGGGCGCTCAGTGGATGTGTGGGGATGCAGCGTGAACTGGACAGGCTCGCAATCGCTGTCGACGAATGTTCTCCGGGAGGCGCGTCAGTAACCGGAGGTCTTGTTGCCGATGCGATTTGCCCTGCTACGGGGCAGAACGACGACAGCGGGCAAGTAAGTTGAGATAGCGGCGTCGCAAACAAAGATCGTCGTAGCTACGACCCGAAGGGCCGCTGATCCGGCGGCGACTGCGTCCTGCACTCGTCGGGAATGTGGTGGTGCCCTTTTGGCCCGCGTCCACCAGCTGTTCCAGACCCTGGTCTGGGCCGACGACGCTGATCCTGGCCAGCTTTCGTCGACTGGGTTTGGGGAACTGCAATTCACCAGTTGCTGCGAATAACTTGGCGCGCATGCGCCAGGCGATGGCCGTAGGGACGGGCCTGGCCTGCGTCGACTCGGCCATCGCGGTAACGAGGGATACGTCCGCAGTGTGCTGCTGGGGCCCAGATCAGGCGTTTGAGCTCGAGCATCATCCGCAACCTGCCTCCGACAGATTATCGGTTGGTCGGGACAATCAGCTGCCAGGTCCGTAGTCCGACGACTGCGGTGAGCATCTTTTGGGCGTCGCTGGTAATCGACCGACAGCGACGCTGACGAACTTGCCGATGAAACTGTTCGGCTGGCGCAGCCGACGCAGCGTGGTGAAGGCGCTCACTTGAACCGGCAGCATCTATGCACAACCGTTGGTCAGCGGACACTTACGCCCCAATGGACACCGTCTGCTGTATCCGACCGACCGGGCGACCGGGCTACACAATGACGAAATTGTCAAGGCTTCTCCGCTGTCGAAGTTCGGTCGACGAACGCGATGCGGGTTCGCCTTCACCGAGTCGCGGAGTTCAGCTGTTCGACGGCGGTCCCATTGGTCGAGAGGCAGGTGGTTTGCCGCTCCAGCGTGTTACCGGTGGTGCCGGCTCAATCTTCTTCCAGGATCAAGGCCATCGCTGGGCACGCATCAACGCCCTGCCGCACTCTCTGCTCGTCTTCGGGTTTGACCTCATGCTCCTGCAGACTCGAGTAGTCCGAGTCATCCAGTGGGAACAGGTTCGGATCAATGGCATAGCACTGGCCATGGCCGGCGCACTTGGAATTGTCCACACGTATACGCATGTCGGAAACGTACTCTCGTGATCATGTCGGCACCAGCGGCCGACTTGTGGGAACTGTCGAACTCGAGATTTTGGGAATCGATCGATACCGTGGAATTCGCCATCGATCGACGGGAATATTTGCAACCCTGCCGACGGGCTTGCGATTTGCGCGCTTCCGGCCCCGAATATACGCGCGAGGGCGTCGGAGCGGACTCGCCGGGTAGGAATTTGGATCGAGCTCCTCTCCGCGATCGTTTCTGCGGAAAGGAGCTCGACCTAATGTGGACCTCGGGGAAGCTGCTCGCGTACTAGGGAGCCGACTTCTTCTAGCCCTGCATCGGCAGCGGCCGGTGGATTGCCTTCATCTCGAGGAAGGATTCGAGACCTTCACGGCCCTGTTCGCGGCCGATACCGGACTCTTTGAATCCGCCGAACGGGGCAGACGCTTCCATCGACCACGTGTTGATGCCGAAATTGCCCGTCTGGACCCTGTTGGCGAAGAAGGCGCCGCGTTCGGGGTCGTTTGTCCAAACGCTGCCGGACAGACCGTAGGGCGAGTCGTTTGCGATCGCCAGGGCCTCGGCGTCGTCACGGTACGGAATGACGGTGAGGACAGGCCCGAAGATTTCCTCCTGCGCAATGGGCATGTCATTCTTCGCATCGGCGAACACGGTCGGCTGAACGTAGTAGCCGCGGTCGAGATCCGCAGGTCGGCCACCGCCGGTCGCGATGCGGGCGCCCGACTGTTTTCCGCTTTCGATGTATCCCTCGACACGCGCCCGGTGCTGCGAGTTGATGAGCGGGCCCACATTGGTAGCCGGATCGTGGGGATCCCCCACCGCGAGGGAGGAGAATCCGGCCGAGAGCGCCTCGACGATTTCGGCATACCGGGATTGCGGTGCGAGAAGCCTGCTCTGCAGCGCGCATGCCTCACCATTGTTCGCCGCGGTCCCGAAGATGAGTCCAGGCAATGACGCAGTGAGGTCGACATCGTCGAGCACGATGGCGGCGGATTTGCCTCCGAGTTCAAGGCTTACCCGCTTGAGGTTCTGGGCGCACAGAGTCGCGATGATGCGACCGGTTGCGGTGCTACCCGTGAAGCTGACCTTGTCGATCTTCGAGTTGGTGACCAGGGTCGAGCTCACGTCCGGCATCGCGGGCAAGACGTTGACCACACCAGGCGGCAGACCGATTTCTTCGAGTACTTCTGCCAGCATGAACGCGTGCAGAGGTGTTTCCTCGGCCGGCTTGAACACGACGGTGCACCCCGCCATCAGCGCTGGGGCCAGTTTCATGAAGCCGATCGACAGCGGGGCGTTCCAAGGAGCGATCGCCGCGACGACGCCCACCGGCTCCTTACGGATGACGACATTGTTGTACTGGCCGGAGCGGGGCTCCTCGAACAAGTAGTTCTCGGCGAGCTCGGCCTGAGAGGCCGAGATTGCGGTAGCCCCGTCGATGGTCCCCCAGATCGTTCTCGGCAGACCAGTCTCGTCGACGATGACGCGTTCGATTTCCTCGCGGCGGTCTTCCAGGCCTTTTGCGATGCGCCGCAGATAATCCGCTCGCTCGGCGCCGGTCATATGGGGCCAGGGGCCGTTGTCGAACGCCTGGCGAGCTGCGTCGGCCGCTGCCTCGACGTCGCTCTCGTTTGCCAGCGGCACCGACCCGACGACTTCTTCGGTGCTCGGCGATACAACTTGCAGCTTCTGTGCTGATGCCGACGGTACCCATTTGCCGCCGATAAACAGCCGGTCGAACTCTTTCACGGTCGTCCTTTCATGTCCTGATCGTTCGCTGTTTGTCCTCTTATGAACGAGATCGGAGCTCAACGTGCCGTACGCGCCGACTCGCTTTGCGTCTCGCGCGAGGCCCAGTCGCGGAGGATGTCTCCTCGTGGAGAGATGCCGCAGTCGGCAATGAACGCACCATGGCGCATCCCTTTCTGGTCCCGGGCTGGTCTCGAGTCCGGGGCTGTAGCGATGAGGGTGGCTCCTCCGCTTGCGTCGAGCGACGCACAGCCCACGCTAGACGAAAAGTCGGACTGGAGTCAAATATGTACTCAGTACGTAATGGTACGATTGATGCATGCGACATGGAGCGGATGGCCGCACTGAGGGTCTCGGACTGCGCGAGCGGAAGAAGGTGCGTACGCGCCGCGCGATTCGGGAGTCCGCGATGCGACTGTTCGCCGATCACGGCTATGACAACGTCACGGTGGACCAGATTGCCGCGGAGGCCGAGGTGGGTCGGACTACGTTCTTCACCTACTTCGCGTCGAAAGAGGCGGCCATCTCCGAGCCGGACCCCGACGACGTCGCATTTTGGGGTGAGCTGCGTGCTCAGCAGCCGAACAGTACCCCTCTATGGGATGCGCTGGTCACGGTCCTGCTCGATGGCTTTCGGTCCATGGAATCGTCGTTCGCGGTAAAGCAACAGCTACTGGCCGCGGACCCCACGCTGGCCGATGCACTGGCCAAGGCCACCCTGTGGATCAACCGTGATCTGCGAGCTTGGGTCGATGAGAGGACTTCTCCGGGCGACCGGCCGATAGCGCGCCTTCAACTGGCCGTAGCGCTCGCTGCGATCGAAGCGGCCTACGAGGAGTGGGCAGCAGATGAGCCCTTCAGCGTCTTTCTCGCACGATCCGAAGAGAACCTTCGGCTAGCCGCTGGCGGAGTCGAGCGATTGTCGTTGCGCCACTCGCCGTGACGGGAGCTGACTGCGGTCCGCGCGCCGACATCGAGTGTGCATTGGTCGAGCGGCTGCGTCGGCAGTTTCCACGAGGGATGTCGCAGAATTACCGATATGTCCATCGGAGCAGCCAAAGTCGGTCGACTACGAACGTGCGCAAGCCTTTTCACGATCAGGAGAATGCGGCGGCGTAAGTCTGATCGCGCACCTGCTCCGACAGGTACCGCCACCACCAGCGAGCTGCGGTCGAGCCGCTCACTGCCGTCGACCGATGCCGGCCAGCCCAGCGCCCGCGTCTGCGCGGTGACCTTGTTCCCGCCCGCGACAGGGAGGGCCGCCAGCACCGGGACACCCGCTCGCAGGCCGAAGACCAAACCGTGCAGGCGAGCGGTGACAGCCGCGCCCAAGCGTCCGAACATCGAGGCGAGCTGGTCGGGGGTCGCGCAGCGCCGCCAGTCCGCGGTGGCCAGTCGCGTAACGACCGCCCATCCGCGCGCAATCCAGTCCCACCATGAGCGATCTTCGATTCGGCCGTACCCGCACTGCGGTCACAAGACCGCTGTACTGGCAGGGCGGTTGGGGCCACTCGATGTGCGGATTTTCGGCACGATAACCATCCGTTGACATTTTCCAGTTATAGGCTGGTGAGCGGCGAAAGGTGAGTTCATGGTGCTCGGTTGCCGAAAATATGTCGACGGGGCCACACCCGCGCGCGATGACCGATGACGATCCGCTGAGAACACACCGTGAGGCGGTACCTCCAGTCACGGTGGAGTTGGCCGCCGCCGGATTTGATGATGCGACGGAGATCGGGCACGGGGGATTTGGTGTGGTATATCGCTGCTGGCAGGCCGCGCTGGAACGAACTGTCGCAGTGAAGGTGTTGACTGCGGAGCTGGACGCGGACAATAAGGCGAGGTTCGTGCGCGAGCAGCGGGTGATGGGCCGGTTGACCGGGCATCCAAATATCGTCACGGTGCTGGAGATTGGCGCCACCGACAGTGGGCGCCCCTTCTTGGTGATGCCGTATCACCCGTTGGGTTCCCTCGATACGTGGATCCGCACGCATGGTCCGCTCCCGGTGGAGAGGTCGCTGTCGATCGGGGTGAAGATCGCCGGAGCGCTGGAGAGCGCGCATCGGCTCGGTATCGTGCATAGGGATGTGAAGCCGGCCAACGTTTTGCTCACCGAGTACGACGAGGTTGCGTTGACCGATTTCGGGATCGCGCACATCGCAGGTGGGTTCCAGACGACGGCGGGAGTGGTGACCGGGTCACCGGCGTTCTCCGCGCCGGAGGTGCTCGAAGGAGAGGCGCCGACCCCGGCTGCGGATGTCTATGGACTCGGCGCCACCTTGTTCTGTGCGCTCACCGGGCATGCCGCGTTCGAGCGCCGCAGCGGGGAAAACATGATGGCACAGTTTGTGCGCATCACCACTCAGCCGGTCCCGGACCTGCGGGAGGGCGGTATCCCCGAGGACGTGTCGGCGGTGGTGGCTGTAGCGATGAGCCGCGACCGCCATGAACGGCCCACTGCGGCGACGCTGGGGGAGAGTCTGCGGCAGGTGCAGCAATATCACGGGCTTTCGGTGGGTGCGATGGCGTTGCAGGGAGAAGCGAATCGGGAACTTCCCGACCAGCAGCCGTCGCCGAAAGTACCGCGCAAAGCGACAGCGGCCTCGAGGGAATACAGTGGCAATCTGCCGCTCGAGTTGACCAACTTCATCAACCGGCGCAGTGAGCTGTCGGAGCTGAAGAATCGGCTCTCGGCTTCGCGGCTGGTGACGCTAACCGGCACCGGGGGCGTCGGTAAGACGCGACTGGCGCTGCGTGCCGCGACTGGGATCCGCCACGGTTTTGCGAACGGGGTGTGGCTGGTCGAGCTGGCCGAGGTCTCCGACCCCGCGCTGCTTATCGACGTTGTTGCGGCCACCCTCGGTGTGCGCAGCGAATCGGCTACGCCGTTGCTCGATGTGTTGATCGATTTCCTCGGCTCGTGCGAAACGCTGCTCATGCTGGACAACTGCGAGCAGGTCGTGGAAGCCGTAGCCAAACTGACCGAGACATTGTTGCGGGCCTGTCCTGAGCTGCGGATCCTGGTCACCAGCCGCGAATCGCTGAACATCGCAGGGGAATCGGTTCTGCGAGTAGTGCCGCTGGCGGTCCCGGACGGGGACCGGGAGCCGGCGCTAGCCGACTTGCCTCGTTTCGACGCGGTGACATTGTTCGCCGACCGTGCCGCGGCCGCGGTCGAGGGCTTCGAACTCGACGAGGACAACAAGACCGCGGTTGCTGGAATCTGCGCCCACTTGGATGGGTTACCGTTGGCGATCGAGCTTGCCGCGGCCCGGATGCGTTCGATGTCACCCGCCCAGATCCTGAGCAGGATCACCGACCGTTACGACTTGCTGACCCAGGGCAGCCGCACCGCCCCGTCCAGGCAGCAAACAATGCGCTGGTGCATCGACTGGAGCTACGGGCTGTGCACGCCGACCGAACAACGATTGTGGGCCCGGCTATCGGTATTTGCTGGCAGTTGCGAACTCGATGCCGTCGAACAGATATGCGCTAGCGACCTGGCACCGGACACGCCGCTGG
This sequence comes from Nocardia coffeae, assembly GCF_019890715.1. Taxonomy (NCBI): domain Bacteria; kingdom Bacillati; phylum Actinomycetota; class Actinomycetes; order Mycobacteriales; family Nocardiaceae; genus Nocardia; species Nocardia coffeae. Next base: position 10,340 of record NZ_JAINZY010000037.1, read on the forward strand.
ATGTGCTGTCCGGCCTGGTGGACAAGTCGATTTTGATCCGGCAGGAATCGAACACAGTGGTGCGGTTCCGGATGCTGGAGACAATGCGTGACTACGGTCGGCAAAAGTTGCGTGAGTCCGGCGAAGACACCGAGCTGCGCAGACGGCACCGCGACTGGTATCAAAAGTTGGCGTTGGAGTCCGAAGCTGGCTGGATCAGCCACCGGCAACTGGAGTGGATCGCACGCCTCGAGCGTGAGCTACCCAACCTGCGCGAAGCCCTCGAATTTTGCCTCTACGAGGACACCGAGGAAGCCGCTCGCGCAGGGTTGCGCACCATCGCCGCAATGCTCGACTTCTGGGTCTTCGACGGTCTGCATGGCGAGGGCCGAGGCTGGCTCAACCGCGCCCTCGCACTTCCCAAGGCGCGATCGGTACCCGAACGCGTCAAGGCACTGTGCGGCGGTACTGAGTTGGCCGCGGCACAAGGGGATTTCCATTCCGGGGCCCTTCTGCTGGCCGAAGCACGCGGGCTCGTCGGTCAGTCACCCACGCCCGCGATCGAGGGGCAGATCGCCTACACGTCCGGCTTCCTTGCCCTCGCCAGGGGCGATGCGCCCAACGCCTGCACCTCCGTCGAGCGGGCGGTCGAGAAACTGAGTTCGGACCAGACGGGGGCTCTCTACGTCGGAGCTCTGGCCGTCCTCGGCTGGGCATACGAACTGCGTGGCGACATGACTCGAGCGAGCGAGTATTGCGACCGAGTTTTGTCAATTACCAAAGCACGCGGTGAATACCTCTATCGTTCGGGTGCGCTACGCGGCTTGGGGGTTGCCGCATGGCACCAAGGCGAGCTGGACCGTGCCGAACAGTTGCTAGAGGAATCGTTGCGCGTCAACCAGCACGCCAATAGCGTGGTACTCACCGCCTTCGAGCTCGAGGCCCTGGCTTGGACGGTGGCCGACCAGGGCAAACCTGAGCGCGCGGCTGTTCTGCTGGGAGCCGCGCAGGGAATCTGGCTGGTCGGAAGCCGCGTAGGAGCTGTCTTTCCGGACATATCGCGCTTCCACGAGGAATGTGAGCGGAAAGCGCGTGAGGCCCTCGGCATTCGCGTATTCGATGCGGCACACCGCAGAGGCCAGATGATGGGTATGGGCGATGCTGTCGCGTACGCACTCGGGGAAGAGCCCGCCGACAGCGGGCGGCGCGCATCCGCGAAATTGACCAGGCGGGAGGCGCAGGTCGCCGAACTTATCGCTCGAGGCTTCAGCAACAAGCAGATCGCCGCCAAATTGGTGATCTCGCAGCGCACCGCGGAAGGCCACGTCGAACACATCCTGACCAAACTTGGCTTCACCTCACGCGCTCAGGTGGCGGTATGGGCTGTGAAGGAAAGCAAACCAGAAGGTCCTTGATCGCATGCCGCGCAAATAGCCGTCGGTGCTGTGCTGCCCATCGTGCCTGGCAGGTGCGCCTTGACGGGTTATGTAGCGACTTCAGTGGTTGGGTGTCCATGGTGGG
>NZ_JAINZY010000038.1:0-5717 GCF_019890715.1 Nocardia coffeae
ATGCAAGAGGTCTGCTTGTTGTGAATGAGTGAGGAGGGATGCGGAGGTGAGGAGAGAGGTGGTGGAAGGGCAGGTGAGGTGGGGAGGGGCGGGGATGGAGGTGAGAAGAGGGGAGTTGGGTGAGGAGATGTGTGGGGTGATCGGTAGGTGAGTGTGGGGTGTTCGGTGGTGGTTTGCCGGTCGTGGCCGGTCCGCCGCGGGAGGTGATCACCGCGGCGGACCGGAGCAGGGAGGTTCTCTCGTGGCTCAGGCGGCGGTGCGTTGGCGGGTGGGAATGGTGATGAGGCCGAGCCAGACTCGGCATTCGGTGCAGTACCCGTCGAGGTCGCTGACGGGGCGGATGCGGGTGCAGCCGTCGCAGCGGGCGCGGTGTTGCCCGGCCCCGGGCACGGGACCTCGCGAGTGAGTGGGGTGGGTGTTGATCGCGGTCGGCTGCGGCGACGGTTCGGGATCGGTGTTAGCGGGGGCGGCCGGTGCGGGGAGGTAGTAGTCGAGGATGTCGATCAGCCACTGGGGTGCGCGGGTGCGGACCTCGGCCAGAACCGCGTGCACGGCGTTGGGCTGGGTGTCGGTGAGGAACCGGCAGTAGGTGTGGGCGAGGTCGGCGGCGGTGAACCCGGGGGGAAGTTCGGGCAGGCGCGCGAGGGTGGGGTCGGTGCGGCACATGTCGCACAAGCCATCATCGCTGCGGCGTTTCCCATGGTGGGTGTGGACGGGGTGTTGGTCGGCGATCGAGCGTTCGATGCCGCAGGAGGTGCATCGCCAGCCGGTGACCGGGTGCAGGGCTTCGTGGTCGTAGTCCAGGGCGTTGCCGCCGAACGGGATTGCCGGGCGGCGGTCTCCGCGCAGGGTGGTGCGCTCGCTGGCATGGGCCAGGGCGGTCTGTTCGGAGACGGGCCGTGTGCCCGCGAGCGCGACCGCGTGGTGACGCTGTTCGGCGACGTACTCCACGAACTGGTGATCCCACATCTCGCGGGCCTGGTCGGCATCGACTTGGGGCAGGGTACGAGGTGTGGCGGGCTGTTCGGGGCGGGGGAGCAGGCCGCGGGCGGCGCGGCGTTCGTCGGCGGCGTGGGCGTCGGCGATCTCGCGTGCCATGGTGTCGACGTAGAGGTTCTCGGCGACGTAGGTGCGCACGACGTCGGGCTCCCACTGCACTACGGGGCGGCGCTTGGCGCGGGCTTGGACCCGGCGCGCGATGTTCTCGGGAGCGTAGCGGGAGGTGTCGGTCGCGCGGTTCGGGGCGGCGAAGAGCCGGGCGGGAGGATTGCGCCACATCCGGATCGACTGACGTGGCATCTCCGCGGCCGCGAGCTGCGCGGTCGCCGTGGCGGGTGCCGCGGTGCTGTGTGTGGCTAGTACCGCGGCGCGGGTGGCGTGGTCGCGCTCGTACAGGCGTGGGTCGCTCTCGGGGGTGAGGACCGCGAGCCGTTCGCGGTTGTGTGGCTCGTTCTCGTAGCGGGTCTCGAGCAGTTGCATCGCTTTCGGATACGGGTGGGCGGTGAAGGTACTGACCAGCTCGTCGAGGAACTCACGGTCCTCGGGCCCGGCGGTATCGAGTGCTGTGGCCGCGGCGGCGCGCGCGGCGCGCCGGTCGGTGTCGAACTTCACGTGCAGGTCGCTGATCGTGTCGAGGAATGTGGTGGTGTCGCTCATGTCGAAGGGTCCTGTTCTGGTGAGTGAGTCGAAGAGACCACCTCCGCGGCCCCGGGTGAGCGCGAAGCCCCCGAGACATGCGGGATGGTCGGCTGGTCCGTGCGACCAGCCGAGGGCGGTGAGACCGGGTCACGCCGCGACGCGCCGGCCGGGAACGCGCCGGGGCGTGCGCAACCGAATCCCGCGCTGACACCTCTGATCCGGGTGTCGCGGATGAGACGCCGCGCCGGGGATTCGGTTGTGCCGGGCGCGGGCCTGGTGGGCGTGGCGTGGGGTGAGTTGGTAGCCCTCGGAGTGGCTGGTCGTGCGGACCAGACGGGCATCCCACCCCCGCCACAAACCGGGACACCCCGTCCCGGTGCCGAAGCATCGGAACGGGGTGCGGGAGAACAGAACCGGGTCGGGGCTCGGGTTCAGAAGCCGGGGTCCGCACCCGAGCCCGCGAACCCTGCGGCCCCGGCTCCGGCCAGGGCGGGTTCGGTCCACGGATCGTTGTGGGCGGTGGTTGCCTCGGTGGCTGGTTCTGTGTCGGTGGTGCCGGGTCGGCCGAATCCGTTGCTGTTGGGTGTGGTTCGCTGTCGGGAGCCGGTGTTGCTGGAGTAGGCGGGGGCGTTGCGGGTGATTTTCGCGGTGGCGTACCGCAGCGAGGCTGCGAGTTCGTCGACCTCGAGTTCGATGACGGTGCGTGTGTCGCCTTCGCGGGTGGTGAAGGTGCGCTGCTTGAGACGGCCACTGACACTGACCCGCGAGCCACGGGTCAACGACTCCGCGGCGTTCTCCGCGGCTTGCCTCCACACACTGCACCGCAGGAACAACGGGTCACCGTCACGCCATTCGTTTGTGGCCCGGTCGAAGTAGCGTGGCGTGGAGGCGACGGTGAAGTTCATTACCGCATCCCCGCGAGGAGTGAAGGTGAGTTCCGGGTCGGCGGTGAGGTTGCCGGTGATGGTGAGTGTGGTGTCCTGAGCCATGAGCAGCGTCCTTCCCTTGCAGTCAGTGAGTGTTGGTTTGCGGCTTCGGGTTTCGTGAGCACTACGAATGCGCCGCCGCGCCGTGGGGAACGGGTCGGCGGCACACTCGCGCAGAGGGGAGCGATCCCGGCGGGGTTTAGACGTCCAGGTCGATGTCGCGGTAGTCGATGAGCCCGGCCGCGGCGCGTTCGACGTCGGTGAGCGTCCACGGTTCCTGGTCATCGGCTGTAGGGAGCTGTGGAGCGACGTCGGCCAGGAACATCAGATACCGCGGATGACGCCCGTAGCTGGTGCGCCAGAACGATTTGTCGATCTGCGATTCGAACGCGGCCAGGACCAGCGCGAGAGTGATCACCTGCGCCCGCTGCGGAGTCATCGCCCCGGCCGCGGTGGACAGCTCACGCGCTGAGTCCGACGTGCCGAGCAACTCGCGTGCTTTGAGAGCCGCTCTCGCGGAGTCGAGCAGATCCGGATATCCCACCAGCGATTGGGCGACGAACGCCGCGGCCCCGGTCGGCGGCTTGGACCGGCGCAACAACCGGGTCAGGAACTCCTCGCGGCGCTCGGCCGCGGCCAGGGCCTGCTTGTTGAGCTCACGCACCCGCCGACGCTCGAGCCGGGCCAACTCCCGCTCGGCCGCCGCAGCCGCTGCGGCTTGGCGAGTCCGCTCGGCTGGGGAGATGCCCTCGCCCGAATCCTGTTCGCCCGCACCGCTCTGAGCGTCCGGGATATCGACGGGGCGGACCCGTAGCCCGGACTCGGGCAACTGCTCGCCCAGCAGATAGTAGGACGGGGCCCAGCGGTCGCGGCGCTCGACCGTGTCGGCGTGCAGGAGCCCGGTGGCCGGTTCGCGTGTGCTGTCGCCGCGGGTGTCCCAGTCCACGAGCTCGGGATCGAGCAGTTCACCGGTCTCTCGCACGACAAGGTCTGCCCCCTGCTCGACATCGACCCACACCACCCACCGGGCCGCGTCGGCGCGGATCAGCTCCTCGCCAATTGGTTCTGCGGCCATGGTCTCGAGTGTCTCGACGGGCAGGAACCGCGCGTCGGTGTCGATGGTGTCGGGTTCGGTGGTCAGGACACCCAAGCCCAGCGCCGCGTACAACAGTGAGGCGTGCAGACGCGCGCGGGCCTCGGTCCGGTCGTGGGCGATCTTGCGGGCACGGAAGTCGAAGTCGTATCGAGGAGCCGCGGCAAGCCGCTCGACCGCATTCGTATCACCGAGACGCTCGTACTCGGCGATCACCGCGAGCTGGTCGAGGGTGAACGTCCCCGCATCGGCCAGACCCTTCGCCGTCGGGGAAGCCCCGACGACAGCTTGCTTCTTGACCTGAGAACGTGTGCGTTGCAGCCCGTCCGCGATCCGGGTGACCGAGGCCCCCAGATCGAGCATCAACGCGATGCCGGCGGCATCGTCGGCCTCGGTCATCGGCACCCGCCGATGATTGACGTTCATCTGCTTCAACGTGGTCCGGATCCGCCGCTCGTTCTCCGGGATGCTCGGGTCCGCGTCGGTCACCCACACCGGCACGGTCTCGGTGCCCACCTCGACGGCCCCCAGGACCCGCAATTGTCCGTCGATGGCATGGTGCGAGCCATCAGGCTGGCGCTCCACCAGGACGGGGGTTTCGACGCCGAATTCCTTGATCGAGGCCAGCAACTCGGGATGATCCGCGAGGTCGAACTGTTTGCGCACATTCTCCGCGATCACCAGATCCTGCGGGGGCAGAAAATCGGCCCACGCATTCGGCGGCCGCTCGGCACTCTGGTCTGGCCCGGCCGAGTCGATGTCGGCGACCGGGGCGATGTCCGGCCCGATGATGACCGCTGGAGCGGGGTCCGCGTCGGAACCGGGATCCGGGTCCAGAACTGCGGTGCTGGTGAGGGTTTGGGGTGATGACACGAGGATGCCTCCTGAACATGACAATGGCGGGGCCACCCGCGATCGGGGTGACCCCGCCCACGAGAGGGGGGACAGACAATGAGAGGTGGTGCGATGCGCCGTCGAACAGTCAGGCGGCGCGCGGCTGGCGGGTGGCCCGGGCGATGTTGAGCGGGTGCAGGCGCAGCACACCGGCCTCGTCTTCGGTGTAGGCCCAGTGCCGGCCACGCCAGTCCGGATGTTCGGACTGCCACTGTTCGGATGCGACCGAAGTTTTCAGCTCTGGAACTTCTCCGGCCAACCCGCGGTGTGCGAGCTGCTCGAACTGGGCCCGAGAGATGGCCGACACGATGGATGCTGGCATGAAACAACCTCCTGGAATGATTCGAGGTACGAGCAAGGCCGGGGATGCAACCGGCCCTCGGCGGGAGTTCGGGTCAGGGGAACTCGAGCATGAACATGAGTTCGCGGAAGTCATCGGGCGCAATGTCCGAGACACTGATGTGATCGCGTGCCCATGTCCCGATGAGCGGATGGTCGGGGACGAAGTCGCCCAGGCCGCGCCCGCACCCCTCTGCGGTGAAAGCGACCAGTGGGTGAGTTCGATATCCGAACTCGTTAGCGGGGCTGACGTACTTGTTGATGTAACAGCGTTTGTCGTGGTTGATCACATATCGGCCGGTTGTGCCGGGGTCGGGGTCGGGCATTACCGGTGCTGATTCGCAGCGGGCGAAGAGGTTGGCTGGCGGTTCCGTGCCCGGCTCGGGATCGGCGTAATCGCCAGCCCACACCAACCTCCTCGGTGTGAACAAGGTCCGTTCCACGGCGAGAGTGAACGAGCTGCCGACGTAGCCGTGTTCGCGAAGTTTCCAGTAGGCGTTGTAGTCGTATGGATCCGCGTAGGCCGCGATCTGGTCGCTGTCCTCAGCGAGGAACACCGCAAAAAATGCCTGTCCCATTTCTCTGTTGCTCCTTTCATCGAGCTCCTTGCGGCGATCAGCGCACAGGTTGTTCGGCGTGGTGAGGAGCGCTGCCGGACAGTGACAATGGTCGACAGCGCGATTGCGCACACCGACCTAGTTCGAGACGAACCGGGTGAGTCCAGTGAGCGCTGTACCGGGGATGCTGTGTGGCGCACCAGCTCTCATCGAGACCTGTAGCAGGTCGTGTCAGGCCACGGTCCACAGCACATCGTGTGCATGGCGGGG
>NZ_JAINZY010000039.1:0-5472 GCF_019890715.1 Nocardia coffeae
TACCACACGCCAGTGATAGCTGTGCACCCGCGCGGACTCGGCGCCGCAGCCCGGACACGCGGCCGGATCATCAGGCGTCCGCGCCCACACCACGACCTGCCTACCCTCGTCGACCACATCCTCCACCACCAGCGGCAGCAAACCCGAAAACACCACGGCAGCAGCCACATTCACGTCACACACCGAAACATGATGCCCCTTACAGTGACGCCACCACCGAAATTGGGCCAGAGCCAGATCTCAGACAGTCCCCGCCGCCGCCCCGGGGTTCACAATCCGAGGTCCTCGTGTCGCGCGGCGGGATCGAGTGTCCCGTCCAGCGTGCTGCTCTGTGTCGGGTCGGTGGCGATATCGGGGCGGTGGTGTTCGCGCGCAATGTGTTCAGCTGCTGCCTGTTCGGGGGTGAGCCGGGTGCGGCGGTGCTGTTCGGCGCGCAGGTCGGCGAGTTCGTTGCGCAGCCAGCCCACGCGCACGGTCGGCTCTGCGTGGTTCTCGTTGGGGGTGGCTGGCCCGAACAAGATGTCTTCGTCGGCGGGCATCGCGAGGCGGTGTTCGGTGTGTGTGATGTGCGCGGTGAGTTCGTGATCGGTGAGCATCTGCACCGGATCGGACACATCGATCGCGTGCGTGTTGGCGAGTGGTGTGTTGGGGAATGGATGCTCGTTGACCCAGGTGTGGATGGCGTGGCGGTCGCGGCGGGTGGGTGCATTGTGCCAGTCGCGGCGGAGTTTCGATTGTGCTTGGGCGGGTGGGTAGGTGTTGGTGATGTGTGCACAGCGGGCGGGAATGTGATCGGCGGGGTCGTGGTCGGGGATGCCGGGGTGGCCGTCGTCGCGGCATTCGCCGCACAGTCCGTCGTCGCTGCGCCGTCCGCGTGCGGGTGCGGTGTCTGCTGTGGCGCGTTCGATTCCGCAGTGCAGACATCCGTATCCGCGGGTGCGGGGGGCGGCGCTGCGGTCATAGTCGAGGGTGTATCCGTCGGGTGGTTGCGGGTCGCGAGCGGCTGAGTGGTAGTGGTGGATGACTCCGCGTGGTAGCGGTAGATGGTCGGGGTCGTCGTCGACAGCGCCGCGGGTGTCGAGATAGCTCTGGACGAAGTCTTGACTGGTGTCGGGTGGTCGGGTGGTTGGGCGGGTCCGGTCGGTCGATTCGTGGTGATCGTGGGGTGCGGTGTCGCGTACCGGATTCCGGGAGGTTGGGTGGCGTTGGGAGCTGTCCGTGGGGGCGTAGATGTGTGGATCGGTGTCCGGGATACAGGCGAGGATGAGTTCGCGGTGGTGGGGGTATCTGTCTGCGGCCCACCGTAATCGGGCTTGTGCGACCGGGAAACTGTTCGCGTAGAGGGTGTTCGCGACCTTGTCCAGGATGTCGCGTTCCTCGACGGAGAGTTGCTCGGTGAGGGTTCCGAACCGGGTGGTTGCCTCGGCGATGTGACCGGTGCGGAACAGTTCGCTGACGGTGTGAAGTTGTTCGGGTACCGAGGCATCGGGGTCCGGGCGAGGTGGCTGTGGTGCCGGATCTGTGCGTTGGTGGGTGTGCGGCGGGCTGTCGTGCTCGTCCATGTCGGGTCCTGTAGCGGTGGAGGGTTGGGTGGAGGATTCGGGGGTGGTGGGTGGTTGGGGCCGAAGGAGAGCTTCGACGCGCCAGGCGAGCGCGGTGGCGAGCCGGTCGGGACGCAGACCAGTGGTGTCTGGCTGGGCGGCGCGCAGGAGTTCGTAGGCGGTGGTGAGCAGATCGGCGGGTGTCCAGTCCGTGCCGGTCGCGCGGTCCACCGCAGCGACCAGGCGCGGCCAGGCGGAGTCGCGGAGAACGCGGTCGGTGGCCTGGTCGCCGAGCAACTGGTGCAGGTGGTTGGTCCACTCGGGCCGCAGATTGTGTGCTGCCGCGGCGGTGGACAGAGCCGCGGGGTCGAGTCCGAGGCGCAGCCACAGCGCGGCGGCGGGCATCTGGTCGGGTAGCGGGCGCTGCGCTGCGGCGGTGGTGAGCAGTGCGTCGATGTCCAGGCCGGCGGTTGCGGCGGTGTCGAGTCGTTCGGCCAGTACCGGCCACCAGGGATCGGCAATGATGCGGGCATCGACCCGCTTGGCCAGGCCTGACCACGTCGCGACGGCAGTGTGTAGATCGCCGACAGCGTCGGTGACGCGAGCGTCCAGGAGTGTTTGGTGGTCGCGTTCGAGGACCGGGTAGCGCGTTGGGCCGGTCGGGCGCGGGTCGGTGTCAGGGACGTGGTTGGCCGCGCGCCAGACTGCGAGATCGGTGATCAGGCGCGGGTTCCCGAGCAGTGGCCGTGCCCACGCGGGCGCGGAAGCGGTGTCCCAGGTGTGCGCGTCGTGGGTGATGTGGGTGGCGAGGTCCGCGATGATCCGTGCTCGTGTGCGTAGTTGTTCGGTGAGGGTGTTGTCGGGTAGTTCGTGTGGCAGTCCGCGAATCCATGGCAGTGGGCCGGGGCCGGTCGAGTGGTTGCCCGAGGGGTCCAGCCGCCAATCCAGCACGGCGGCGGGGTCGTCGGCGGTGTCGAGTTCACGAGCGTGGATTGCGGTACGCAGCGCGGTGACCGGGTCCTGGCCGGACAAGGCGATCGTGGCCAGATGCCCCCGCAGCACCGGGTACGCGGCCGCGCCGGTCAGGCCCGGCCGTAAATGTTCGGCCGCGTCATCGAGTCGGGTTAGCGCGTCGGCGCCGAGTGCGTGTTCGGCGGCCAGCCCGATCGCGTCGAGGTAGATGTCCACCGTGCGCCCGATTCGCCGGTGCGGATCCAGGGCGTCGCGTAGTTCGGTGAGTGCGGACTGTTGGGTCGCGTCGCGGGCAAGGATCCGTTGGAGCACATCCAATTCGGTGCGTGGCATGAGTCCGGGTTCGGTCCAGAAGGATGCTTCGCTGCCGTCGATGGCGGTGGGCACGTACAGGTGGTTGGCGTGCGCGCCACGCGTGAGCGCCACATACAGCTGGTTGCGTGACTCTGATCCGGTCAGTGCGATGTGGCAGGTATCGACCGTGATGCCTTGGGCGGAATCGATCGTGACCGCATACCCGAGGCGCACATGCGCTCGCACATAGTCCGCGGGCAGGACCGTCGGGTGTCCGAGCCGGCGCTCGGATCGCAGATGTCTTGCGCTCACACTGCCGTCCGGATGCACCGCGGTGACGATCCACCGGTAGCCGTTACGCACCCAATCGTGTTCCCCGACGCGCAGTCCGGGATCGTTGTGACGGGTGCAGATGATGTCACCGACTGAGGCGAACAGGTCATCGGACAGCCGCGTCTCTAGACCGATGGGGGTGGTGTCGCGGGCGAGTCGGTCGGCGCGTGCGCGTTCGTTCAGGTCGGTGACGATCGCGTGGGTGGGGGCGAGCATGAGCGCATCGCGGTCGATGAGGTGGTCCGCGATCCAGCCCGCGTAGGCGTGATCGTGGGCGGTGGGCGGGGCGCCGGAATGCACGCGTTGGTGGTCCAGGTAGTACGCGAATCCGGCCGGATCCCCGTCTCGCAGGAGCAGGCTCGCGGATCCTTCGGCGGTGTCGGCGAACCTCACCACGTGGCTCAGGGTGGAGGCGCGGGCCGCGTCGGCGGTGTTCGCAGCGCTGCCCGCGGCCTCGATCGCGGGGAGTTGCCGGTCATCCCCGACGCACCGGATGACCGCGTCGCGGGCGGTGAGGAACTCGAACAGCCGGAGGCGTTTGTCGTCGCCGAGTTTGATGTGCTCGTCCACGATCACCAACGTGTCCTGGCCGATCTGCAGCACCCACTGCGGCACCGACGCGGCGAAACCGTTCTCGCGGCGTGGATTCGGTGACGGTGTGTGGGCGTCGATGATGGTCAGCAGCCGGTCGGCGGTTTCGGTGCGCGCACTGGTCGCCGCGGCGAGTTCCGCGGCCGCCGCCGCGGTCGGCGCCAGCCCCAGCACGGTGCCACCCGAGGCGCGCCAGGCGTCCACCAGCACGCGCATGGCGGTGGTTTTTCCCGCGCCGGCGGGCGCGTTGGTGGTCTCGATCCGCCACGACGAGCGCGCGAAAGCCCGCACGACCGCGATCTGCCCGGCGTTCAACTGCCGATCCTGGTGGGCCGGATCGCGGTTGTAGGCGTCGATCGCGGCGGTGATCAGAGGTTCGGGGAGGGTGCGTGCCCCGGTCTGCAGGGACAGGTCGATCAACCGATCGGTGACCTGCAGCCGCCGCGCCGAGGTGTACGACTGCGCACCAGACGCGTTGTAAACGCTGGCACCGCTACGTCGTTGGAACACTGTCGGCACGCGGCCCAGCGCGGGTTCCGCGTCGGTGTCGGGGTCCCCGCGGGCGATCGACCGCTCCGGTGCCAGCGCGTGGGCGGTGACCGCTTCGACGGTCTCAGCCCACCGATCGCGATCCACCAGACCGCGCAGTCGGCGTTCGGTCTCGGCGCGAATGTGATGCCACTGCCACGTCGACCGCTCACCCGACACCGTCTCCAGGACCTGGGCAGCGACCCGCGCCACAGCGTCGGCGTCGAGAACTCGTGGCGGCGTGAGTGGTTGGCGAAACACTCTGGTGAGTGCGGTCGCGAGTGCTTCGCGCCCACCCAGCACGGCAAGAGCCTGTCCGCGCCAGTCCGCGCGTTGCTTGGCCAGGGAGCGCAGTGTGTGTTTGCGGGGGCGTGTGTCGAGGGTGGCCTGTTCGGCCAGCCCGTACATTTCCTTGGGCATCGGCTCACGCCCCACCCGGGACTGGAACGCGGTAGCCAACTCGCCGAGACGGCTGGTGATGGCGGCGTCGCGGCGGGACCAGTGCTGAATCAACACCCATGGCACGCCGATGATTTCGCGGATCGGGCGCTTGGCCGGATCGCTTCCAGGACGTTCGGCGAACCCGAGTCCGAGGTCCGCGGTGAGGTGGTGTTCGAGGCGGGAGTTGTAGATCTCGCTCACCACGACCGTCAAGCGATAGATCATCGACGCATCCAAGGTCCGCCACAGACCATCGAGAGTGCGCACCCGATTCGCGATCAACAGGTGCGTGTGCAGATCCGGATCACCGCACCGGGATTCGCGGTGCGTGAACCGGGCCGCGACGATGCCTTCCACATCGACCTGCCGCACACCGTTGCGGCCCAACCGGGTGTAGATACCGTGCCGCTCCAGCCATTCGATCGCGTCGTCCACCGCGGCCTCGTGCGCCGCGGCGATCCGCTCGCCGCTCGCCTTCGGGGCGATCGCCCACAACGCCGACACGGACTTCACAGGCGAAAAAGTGATATCGAAACCCGCGACCGCGGCGCTTTTCGGGCGTGAGGCTCGTGCCACCCAGGAGGATAATTCGCGGGCATCCAACGGTGCCCGGCCGAACTCCGCAGTGAACATTGCGGTTGCGACTTCGGTGCGGATCCGTGCACGAGCGTCATCGGAAACGGCGGCATGGGGATCGTTTCCTTGGCTAACATTGTGTTTACGAAACGCCTCGCCGCACTGTTCCCGGTATTCGTTAACGGTGTCGTAAACA
>NZ_JAINZY010000004.1:0-640147 GCF_019890715.1 Nocardia coffeae
GTACGCAACGGTGGCCCAAGGGGAACTCACCGCCCCACCTCGTCATGGCTGCTGGCTGCTGGCTGCTGGCTGCTGGCTGCTGGCTGCTGGCTGCTGGCTGCTGGCTGCTGGCTGCTGGCTGCTGGCTGCTGGCTGCTGGCTGCTGGCTGCTGGCTGCTGGCTGCTGGACCGAATCATACTGTGGTGCAGTCCATTTCGGCGCAGATTCTCAGGAATCGCCCGCCCTGCTGTCATTGTACGGGCTCTTTTCCTGGTTCTTGTGATTCGAGATGGAGCGATACCGGCCTTCGATTTCCAAGTCTTTTCGACAGGTCCGTACGAAGTCGTCCACGGCACCGCGCAAAGCGGTCACGGATTCCTCGTATTTCGGACGAAGACGTTGATCGATGCCGTCGCCGTGGGCGCGCTTACTGTCCGCCCGTATACCGACGATCGTGTCCCGATGCCGTGCCGCGGTCGTCAGTAGTGTATCGACGGCCGCATTGACGCGTGGAGGGCCGTAGAAGGCCACCTGCTCAGCGAGACCCGTGAGGCTGTCGAGTTGATCTTCTGGGTTCCCGACGGAGGAGTCATCCGTCGGCCACACCGCAGTTACGGCCAGCCTTCGTCCCGCCTCGATCAGTAGCAGATAAGCGGTGACCTTCTGGTCACGTGAGAGCCGACGACGTTGCGCTCGCTCGGTACGCCAGCTTTGCCATTGTGCCCCCAGAAATGCCAACGCCGCCCCAGCGAGCGTGAAGACGCCGGCTCCCCACCAGGGCACTGTCGATCCCATAAGTTGTGCAATCTATCAAACACCCGCGTCGTCCTCCGGCGCGGTCAGCTGGGACTTTCACTCCGGCGCGAAGGCCTGACACAAGGCCCTTGCGTGTGTGGTGCCTTTGAACGGAAGGAAACCGTGCGGGCTGACGAGAACAACCGGCCCCGCCGTAGCCCGCGGCCACCTTCGCGCCGAGCGGAGGGGGCGTCGCACGCGCGTTGTGCTCGAGCGGCCTGCAGGAGGCCCTGCTCCGAGCGGGGGACGCAGGTGGAACCATACGTTGCCGTTAATCGGCGACGTTGGAATTGACCTCCCCGCTGGCGACGTACCGGCAGTGGAGTGAACGGTCTCTGCCTGTCTTCCAGTGCGATTGGCTCGGGTGACTGGATGTGAGGGGTGCCGCCTGGAGCGGGGTTAGGGCTCGGACAACGGCTGCGGCCAATCTGTGGGCCGGATCTTGCCGTGTCGATTCCCAGTAGTGGCGGCGATGTCGTGGAAGTGCGCACGTCCCGGAAGGCGGGTTGGGGAACCCGGCGGTCTCCTTCCGGGGCGCGCATCGCCCGTAATGCCGTCGGCGAGCATTACGGGAGTTCATGCGGTCGAGGTGTTGATAGTCGTCGCTGTCGCTTACGACGCCGACCGCTACGGGAACTGGCCACTGGGGCAACGGGTCCAGATACCTGTTCGACCGAGGTGCGGTGCGGAGGTGGCTCCACTGCGGTGCGTTCCAGCGCAGCGATGATGTCGCTGGCTGTCAGGAACCATGTTCTTCCGGCTTTATGACCTGGGAGATGCCCATGCTTGAGCTGACGGAGATACCAACCTTCCGACTTGTGTAGCGCTCGCGCGCCGACGCTCACCGTGTACGTCCGCTGGCAGGCGATAGCCGTCCTGTCCTCATCCGGAAGTTGCGACGATGTGTCTGGTCGAAGGCCGTCTGTTGCTATTACAGGCGCATTGCCATTGTTGGATACACCTCCTGGTGCACCAGCTGGTTGCGTGCCGTTGTTGGGATGGTCTGGGGCACCTGTCATTCCACCATGGTGCGGCCTGCTCATTGATTTATCGGCACCCGAGTGTGTTGGGAAAATGGGTGGTAACAAATCCATCGCAAGAACCAGGAAATTGACGCAAATTGCCTCATGCGCCGGTCTTGATCTTTGCGATTTTGAGAAGATCATGGACCTTGGAGGATGGAACCGGCTAGCCGACGCGCAGGTGTTGCTGCCCCGGCAAGGGGCGGCGAGAGCCGTTGCTGTGCAAGCTCTTCGGAGCATCAATGTGCGCAAGGCCCATTGAGCTATCTGGCGGCTAACGGTATGGCGCTTGTCAACCCTGCACTGTTTCAAGGAGATTCGTCGTGTGCACCACAGATGCAGATCAGGTCTTCACACGTGCTGAGGTTGCTCGACGGCTGAAGCTTTCGGAGAAGACGCTCAGGAATTGGGCGGCGACGGTGCCGCCGAAGGGGCCGCGGTTTGTCCATATCGAGGGCGGGAGGGTCCGCTATCCGGTGAAGGACTACCTCGAGTGGGAGACAGCACAACTCGACGCTCGGTGATCAGAAGGAGTTGCCGGTGCCTCAAGTCGGTCTCGAGATCGGCCAGTACGGCACGATCGGCAGTAGATACTTTCCAGCCGACAAGAAGGCTCGCGCCTGGACCACATATCGGGATACCGACGGTGTGAGTCGCCCTGTCGACGCCTGGGACGTGACAGAGCCGAAGGCTCGTGCGAAGCTGCGGCGGAAACTGAATGCTCGCCAAGCACCTGCCAGGGCGTCGAAGGAAGGGCGTCTGACGTCGGAAACGCGTTTCAGTGTGGCGCTCGATAAGTACATCGCTGAGTTGGAACTCGATGAGACGATGGCTCAGCAGACCATCGATGGGTACAGGCGTCAGATCGAGAAGTCGGACGACAAGCGCGCGGATCCGGAAGCGATCAAAATCCGGCCGAGCTTGGGGCACTACAGGATCCGGGAACTGGACACTCCGGTGCTCGATGCTTACCTCACCTCGATCGCGATGCGCGGTCAGAAGCGAAAAGCTCGGTGGCACAAGACAATTATCGGCGAGACCTTGGATCTGTGTAAGCGGCACGGTGCGATCAAGGGCGACAATCCGGTCAACGGGGTCAACAAGCGTGCGATGCGGCGTAGGCGTGCCAAGCCGAAAGCCCAGGCGTGGGAACGACTTCAGGCGCTGCGCGCACAAGTAGAGCGGTGGGGGCGTGGTGAGGAAATCCCGGGTACGCCCGCATATACGTTCGGTCCGAGACGCAATGCGCAGGAACTGCTGGATGTGATGGACATGGCCGCAGGGTCGGGCGGTGTGCGTCCACACGAGGTGTTCGCGTTCTTGTGGGAGGAGGTTGAGGGCCTGGACTTCGACACGGGGCAGTGGCGGCTCGACAAGGAGTATCAGGACGGCCCTGAGGTACGACTGACAATCTCTGGCACGGTGGTGCCGATCAAGGGGCAAGGGTGGGTGCGGCAATCGTGGCTGAAAGTCGGTGACGACAAGGCGTACACGGTATTGCTGCCGTGGTTCGCGGTGAAGGTGCTGCATCGCCGATGGGACGAGGCGGGACGGCCGAGCGAGGGGTTGATCTTCACGGCCAGAAATGGGCGGGTGAAGAGCCCGAATAATTTCAACAGGTCATGGCGGTCGGCCCGGGGCACCGACTTCGCCGACGTGACGCTTGGCGCATACCGTAAGACGGTGGCGACCGCGACAGCGGATGCCAAAGGTATCGATGCTGCTGGACGTCAGCTCAACCACACGGCGGGCTCACGGGTGACTGCTCAGCACTACGTCGACCGAGCGTCCGAGGTACCGGACAACCGCGACGTACTCAACGCATACTTCTCGGCCACACCCGGCGGCGCGGCCGAAAAGTTGGCATAGCGTTGGAAATGCTCGAATCACGAAGAAGGGGCAGGCCCGGGAAAAATCCCTAACCTGCCCCTCGCGGGGTGGCTGACGGGACTCGAACCCGCGACACCCAGGATCACAACCTGGTGCTCTACCAGCTGAACTACAGCCACCATGCCGGTAACAACCGGCGCGGTAGATACTAACGCGTACCCCGGTGTGAGACCTAATCGGTGACTTACGCTGGGCTTTTTCCGGCGGGGCCGAGCCGGGCGGCGATCGTGGCGATCTCCGAGGTGGAGGGGCCGGGGGCGGCGACGAACGCGGTGCGGCGGTAGTACTCGAGTTCGCGGATGGATTCCTGGATGTCGGCGAGGGCGCGGTGCGACAGGCCCTTCTCGGGCTGGCCGAAGTAGATGCGCGGGTACCAGCGGCGGCAGAGTTCCTTGATCGAGCTGACGTCGATCATGCGGTAGTGCAGGTGTGCGTCCAGGGCGGGCATATCGCGGGCGAGGAAGCCTCGGTCGGTGGCGATGGAGTTGCCGGCCAGCGGGACGGTGCCGGGGGTAGGCGCGAACTCGGTGATGTAGTCCATGATCGCCTGTTCGGCTTCGGCCATGGTGACCGTGGAATTGCGCACCTCCTCGGTCAGCCCGGAACGCGCGTGCATCTCCTGGACGACGGGGGGCATCGCGGCCAGCGCCTCGTCGTCGGCGTGGATGACGATGTCCACACCCTCTCCGAGGACGTTGAGGTCGCTGTCGGTGACCAGCGCGGCCACTTCGATCAGCTTGTCGCTGTCCAGCCGCAGGCCGGTCATCTCACAATCCATCCACACCACAAGTTTGTCGGACACCTGGTCACATTAGCCCCGTAACCGGCAGCCGTGCCCCGGCCGGGCGGTATTTCGGGGTGTTCGCTCCGTTTTCTCCCCGCACGGCGACCCGAATCCGTGGCGTCGTGCCGTCGAAATCTGGTTGCGGTGAGATTGCCGATCGATGGTGTGTCTTTCGGTGGAAGTCATCGGCGATACTGTCTTCGCAGTATCCGTGCTTGGTCGAAGCGAACGGCAGTGTTGGCGGTCAGTTAGCAGAGCAGACGGAGGATCGGCGATGACGACACCGGCGGAGAAAGCGGCAGCCGCGCGCAAGGCGGCGCAAGAGGCAGCGCGGATCGCGGCCGAGGCGGCGGCGGAGGCCGAGGCCGCCGAGCGGGAAGCGGCTGCGGCCGAATCGGCGCAGGCCGCGGATTCGGCGGCAGGTGCGGTGAATTCGCCGGAGGCGGCCGAAAGTTCCTCGGCGGGAACCGGATCCGCGGCCGCCCGGGAGATCGCCGCCGGATACGCGTTCGAGGGCGCGAGCCTGGAACTGGGTGCGGTGCTGATCGACGGCGTGGTGGATTCAGATGCGCGCGTGCGTATTCCGATGCGGACGATGAATCGGCACGGGCTCATCGCCGGAGCGACCGGAACCGGTAAGACCAAGACGCTGCAGGGGATCGCCGAACAGCTCTCCGCCGCGGGTGTTCCGGTGGTGCTGGCCGATGTGAAGGGTGATCTGTCGGGCCTGTCGCAGCCGGGAGCGTCGAGTGACAAACTCCTCGCCCGCGCCGCGGAAACCGGTGACACGCAATGGGAGCCGAGCGGATTCCCCACCGAGTTCGTCTCGCTGGGCACCGAAGGGGTGGGCTTGCCGATCCGGGCCACGATCACCTCCTTCGGTCCAGTGCTGCTGAGTAAGGTGCTGGGGCTCAACGAAACTCAGGAATCCACGCTCGGGCTGATCTTCCACTGGGCCGACAAGCAGGGCCTGGCGCTGCTGGATCTGAAGGATCTGCGGTCGGTGATCCAGCATCTGACCAGTCCCGAGGGGAAGTCGGACCTGCAGGGCATCGGCGGGGTGTCCGCGGCGACGGCGGGGGTGATCCTGCGCGCACTGGTCAACCTCGAGGGGGAGGGCGGTGACACGTTCTTCGGTGAGCCGGAACTGGATCCGGCCGATCTGCTGCGCACCGTGGACGGGCAGGGCGTGATCACACTGTTCGAGCTGGGTGCGCAGTCCGCCCGCCCGGTGCTGTTCTCCACCTTCCTGATGTGGGTGCTGGCCGATCTGTTCCAGACGCTGCCCGAGATCGGCGATATCGACGAGCCCAAGCTCGTGTTCATCTTCGACGAGGCGCACCTGCTGTTCGCCGACGCGTCCAAGGCGTTCCTGGAACAGGTCGAGCAGACGGTGAAATTGATCCGCTCCAAGGGCGTCGGCGTCTTCTTCTGCACCCAATTGCCCACGGACATACCGAATCCGGTGCTCTCACAGCTCGGTGCGCGCATCCAGCACGCCCTGCGCGCGTTCACCCCGGACGATCAGAAGGCGCTGTCCAAAACGGTGCGCACCTATCCGAAGACCGCGGCCTACGACCTGGAGAAGGCGCTTACCTCGCTCGGCATCGGCGAGGCGATCGTGACGGTGCTGTCGGAAGTGGGTGCGCCCACCCCTGTGGCATGGTCACGTCTGCGCCCGCCGCGCTCGCTGATGAACACCATCGGTACCGACGCGATTCGCTCGCACGCGCAGTCGAGCGCCCTGTTCGGCAAGTACGGCCGGACCATCGACCGTGAATCCGCCTACGAGATCCTTGCCGCGAAAGTCGCTGCCGCACAACCCGCCCCGGAGCCGGAGTCGACTCCGAGTCGTGAACGTCCGGCACGCGACGAGCCGTCCGCCGCCGAACGCATCATGAGCAATCCGGCGGTCAAGAGTTTCCTGCGCTCGGCGGCGAACGCCGCGTCCAAGGAGATCAGCCGCAGCCTGTTCGGCACCCGCAAACGCTGACGGTAGATGACCGACCGCCGTCAGGCAGCCAGTCGCGGGAACAGTGTTTCGGCGTTGCCACGGTTGATCGCGTGCAGATCGCCTTCGGGCCAGGCGTCGTAGTGGTCCAGGTATTCGTCGTTGCGGGCCACGGATGTGGCCGGAGCGAAGGGCCCGTCGCTGCCGTAGAGGATGTGCGTCGGATCGGCGAACTCCCGAAGCGAGGGCAGGGAGGCAGGGCTGGTGGCCAGGGCCGTGTCGAGGTAGAAGCGTCGCAGTTCGGCCAGGATTTCCTCGGGATCCCTGCCGTCACCGATCAGTGGTGCGGTCAGCGCGATCCGGTAGGCGAGGAAGGGTAGCGCGCCCCCGGCGTGCGACAGGATCACCTTCACTCGCGGATGCCGGGACAGCACCCGGGAGGTGGCCATCTGCACCGCGGTGCGGGTGGTGTCGAACGGGAAGTCGACGATCGGCGCCACGATGCCGGGCAGCGCCGGCAGCTCCGATTCGGTCGGGTGGACGAAGACCACGGCCGCGCGGGCATCCAGTTCGGCCCACAGCGGCTCGAATGCGGGATCGCCGAGATAACGTCCGCCCGCATTGGTCATGAGCGTGACACCGTCGGCATGCAGCGTGTCGAACGCGTAGGCCACCTCGGCCAGCGCGCCGTCCACGTCCGGCAGCGGCAGGCTCGCGAACAGGCCGAAGCGGTCGGGTCGGTCCTTGACCAGCTCCGCGGTGAATTCATTTCCGGCACGGGCTGTTTCGCGGGCGCGAGCGTCATCGCCGAAGTGCGTGCCCGGCGCGCTGATGGACAGCACACCGGTGGTGATCTCGTTCTCGTCCATCGCCGCGATGGCGCTGCCCGGCGACCATTCGGGCAGCGGCCAGCCCTCCGGGTTCCGATCGATCAGGGTGCGCCGATAGCTCGGCGGAAGGATGTGCTGGTGGACGTCGATGCGTGCGGAATCGGTCATTACCGGACTCCCTCGTCTGTGGATGCGTCGTCACGGGTCAGATTGTCAAGCTAAATATTAGCTTGCTAACAATTAGACTGCTAGGCTAACACCCGTGACCGCGGACGACAAGGACGGCATCGAGGAGCTGGCGCGCGCCATCGACGCGCTGTTTCTGGCCATCCGTCAGGCCCGCGCCAGCGCCTTCGGCCACGATCTGCTCTCGATCTCCCAGCAGGCGCTGCTCGAACCGCTCGTCGACGAGGCCGGGCAGCCGATCGGCGGACTGCCGGTCGGCGCGCTGGCCTCCGCGGCGGGCGTCAGCGTGCCGACCGCGACACGCACGCTCAAACAGCTCGAAGCCAAAGGCGTGGTCACCCGCACCCGCGCAGTGCAGGACGAGCGGCGCGTGCTGATCGAACTGACCGACCTCGGCCTGCAGCGGATGTCCACGTTGCGCGGTCTGCGGCGCGAGGCGCAGATGCACGGTTTGGCCGTGTTCGAGCCCGAAGAGCGGATCGAACTCGCGGCCCAACTGCGCCGGTTGACCGGCATGATGAAATCCCGTGCACTGCACTGACTTCCGGTATCGCGGCGCGGTCGTTCCGAGAGATCGTCCGGGCTTGCGGCGAACCGCTGCAATCGTTGTGGACGGCGGCGAAAGCCGTGCGCTGCATTCGGGCAGTGCGGCCAAAGCAATCCGGACGAGCAACTCGACCGGGCCCACAGCAGATCTGCTCGCGGTCGCCGTGCGAGCCGAAGTGATGAAATACTCTGTACTGCACCGAAATCTGGTAGTGCGGCGACGCGTTAGCCGAGATCCCTGGCCAACAGGTCAGCCGGGGTCTCGCGACGGATCTGCTCGTGGCAGCGGCCGTTGCGGACCGAGATGATCGGCGGGCGGCCCACGCCGTTGTAGGTGGAGGCCAGGCTGTGGTGGTAGGCGCCGGTGCAGGGGACGGCCAGCACTTCGCCGGGACGCAGGTCCGCGGGCAGGCTGACGTCGGCGGCGAGGATATCGCCTGCCTCGCAATAACGTCCGGCGACGGTCGCGGTCATGTGCGGGCCGGTGGGATGGCGATTGGCGACGACCGCGTCGTACCGCGCGCCGTAGAGGGCCACGCGCGGATTGTCGTTCATGCCGCCGTCGGCGATGACGAAGGTGTGCCCGCCCTCGACATGTTTGACCGCCATCACCCGGTACAGCGTCACCCCGGCGCGCGCGACGATGGCGCGGCCGGGTTCCAGCGAGATCCGCGGCCGCGGAACGTGATTCAGCGCGCAGGCCGCGTCGAGGGCATCCTCGACGATATCGGCGAGTTCGGGCAGATTCATCTCCGCGTCGCCGCACCGGTAGGCGACCGCATGGCCGCCACCGAGATCGAGTTGCGGGAGCGTTCGGCCGTATTCTGCTCGCACACGGGACATTTCGGCGATCAGACGGCGCACGGCCTCACCGTAGAAATCGGGATCGTGGATCTGCGAACCGAGATGGCAGTGCAGGCCGACCAGTTCGAGCATGGGCTGACGCATGATGCGGTCGATCGCGTCGACCGCAGCGACGCTGCCGAGCGGGAAGCCGAATTTCTGGTCCGCCACACCGGTTCGCACCGACGGATGGCCGTGCACATCGATATCGGGGGACAGCCGCAGCAGCACCTGCTGCGGCCGGGTGGCCACCGCGGCCAGCAGGGTGATCTCGGTGATCGAATCGACCACGATCCGGCCCACGCCCGCATGTACCGCGGCCTCCAGTTCCGCGAACGGTTTCCCACTGCCGTGCAACACAATTCGCTGCGGGTCCACGCCGGCGGCCAGGGCGATGGCGAGTTCACCGCCCGAGCACACGTCGACCGACAGGCCCTCCTCGGCGACCCAGGTGGCCACCGACTTGGTCAGCAGAGCCTTTGCCGCGTAGATGATCTCGGCGTCCGGGAAGTACTTGCGGTACGCCCGGCAGCGCCGTCGCACCTCGGACTCGTCCAGGACGTAGACCGGGGTGCCGTACTGATCGGCGATATCGGCCAGTGCCACTCCACCGATGGTGATCCGGCCCAGATCGTCGTAATGCGTCTCGCACGGCCAGATGGTCGCGTCCAGACGCGGGGACAACATTCCCGACCGCAGCGACGGGAAGATCTCGAGCAGCGTCACGGCTTCTCCTGTGTTTTCCCCGCTTTCTCCTGTGGTGCGGGGCCACTGTCAGGATTACGCCGTGCACACTCGGCAGAATCACGCGATTACGCGCCCTTGACCAGCTGCGGCGCGATCTTGACGCGCTGCTGACGCCGAATGTGACCTACCCGACCTGTCGCTCGGGAAAGTGCGGCCTACCCGCCCAGCTTCTTGTAGAAGGCACCCACGATCGGCGCGGTCAGCGCACGCGGCGAGTACTGCCCCGCGACGCTCATACCCTTGCTGATCAGGCCCGGAACCACGCGCATCTTGTTGCGGTCGAGTGCGTCGATGGAGATCTTCGCGGTGTAGGCGGCGGTGACCCAGATGAAATCGGGGACCTTGCTGCCGACCTCGTCCTGATCCGGATTGTCGGTGCGGACCGGGCCGGGCGCCAGCAGCGTGACGTTGATGCCGCTGCCGGTCAGCTCGCCGCGCAGCGATTCGGAGAAGCTGTTGGTGAACGCCTTGCTGGCCGCGTAGGTGGCGTTGTTGGGGATGGGCATGTTGCCCGCCGCGGATCCGGTGATCAGGATGCCGCCGCTGCGCCGCTGCAACATGCCCGGCAGCACCGCGAGGGTCAGATCGTGCACCGCGACGGCGTTGAGCTCCATCACCGAGCGCTCGAAGTCCAGGTCCAGTTCCGCGACCGGCCCGAACGTCGCGACCCCGGCGTTGTTGCACAGGATCGCGATGTCGCGGGAGGCGAGTTCGGCCGAGAGCGGGGCGCGCTGCTCGCGATCGGACAGATCCACCGCGCGCACCTCGGCGGTGACGCCGTACCGGTCGGACAGTCGCTGGGACAGTTCGGCGAGCAAATCGCCGCGCCGGGCGATCAGGATCACCGAATAGCCGCGTCGGGCCAGCTCCTCGGCCAGCGCGGTGCCGATCCCCGAGGAGGCTCCGGTGACGACGGCACGATTGTCTGAAGTGGGTGCGGGAAGACTCACGCCGGGGAGCCTACCGGCTGTCCCGAGATCCACGCCCACGAGCGCACCCGGGAGCCCGTGTACCGGGCCTGACGCGGTGGAAACCGACTGCTCGCCGTATTCGGCTCGGACCGATGGCCCGGTCGTCGTCCGGCATCAGCGAGGTGCGGGTTCGTAGAACGCGATGCCCCAGTTCAGGTGGCCGGACCAGGCACTGGCTATCCGACCGCCCTGGACGGCGGGCTTGGGGTCGCTGATGGGCCCGTCGGCGGCGCGCACGGCGGCCACGGTGGCGTCGAGATCGCGTGTGCCGAAGGCGATTCCGGGCAGGCTGGCCGGTTTGCCGGAGGCGACGACCTCCAGCACGGTCGTCCCCGGGCGGAAGAAGGCCATTTCGGGGCCCTGCGGGCCGCGTGGGCGGAAACGTCGGCGGGGTCCCTCGCCCAGCACCGCGGTGAGTGCGGCGACGGCCTCGTCCAGATCGGGGACCCAGTACACGACGTGGTCGATGAAGCTGACCGCGTTGGGATGCGTTATGTCGTCGGGCAATTCGTCCCGGTCGCCGGACAGCAGCTCCGGAATGCCGAGCAGCTCAGGATCGGCGATGGCCCCGTCGAACCCCCAACTCGGCCGCGTGTCGATCGTGCAACTGATGCCGCCGATCAGGAAGCCTCCGTCGGAGACCGTGAAACCCAGTGCGGTCCACGCCTTCTCATCCCCGGGCATGCCGAGGCGGGTGAGCATGCCCATCAGATCCCCGCCGCCAGCCTAGTGCCCTGATCGATCGCCCGTTTGGCGTCGAGTTCGGCGGCCACGTCCGCGCCGCCGATCAGGTGGATGCGCACACCCGCGGCTCGCAGCGGCTCGACCAGCTCGCGCACGGATTCCTGTCCGGCGCAGAGGATCACGTTGTCGCAGTCGATGACGGTCGGACGGGATCGCTGTTCCCCGAAGCTGATGTGCAGCCCGCGATCGTCGATGCGCTCGTAGTTCACGCCGCCGATCTGCTCGACGCCCTTGGCCTTGACCGCGGCGCGGTGCACCCACCCGGTGGTCTTGCCCAGGCTCTTCCCGAACGATCCCGATTTACGTTGCAGCAGAACGACTTCTCTGGTCGCGGGGGAGGGACGGGCGGTGACGAGCTGGCCGGGCGCGTCCGGATCCGCCGCGGTGACGCCCCATTCCTGCATCCACTCGTCCAGCTTCAGCGCGGGGTGACCGTCGACGGTGAGGAATTCGCTGACGTCGTAACCGATTCCGCCCGCACCGATGACCGCGACCTTCTTGCCGACCGGCTTCTCCTCACGCACCAGTTCAGCGTAGGTGAGCACCTTCGGATGGTCGATACCGGTGATATCCGGGATGCGCGGGCGCACACCGGTGGCCAGCACCACCTCGTCGTACCGCCCCTCGATCAGCTCGGCCGCCTCGACCCGGCGATTCAGGAACACCCGAACCCCGGTGACCTCCAGCTTCCGCGTGAAATAGCGGATCGTCTCGTTGAACTCCTCCTTGCCCGGAATGCGCCGGGCGATGTCGAACTGTCCGCCGATCTTGTTCTCGGCCTCGAACAGATCCACCTTGTGCCCGCGTTCGGCCAGGCTCACCGCGGCCGAGAGCCCGGCCGGGCCCGCGCCGACGACGGCGATCCGGCGCATCCGCCGGGTGGGCAGCAACCGCAGCTCGGTCTCGTGCCCGGCTCGGGGATTCAGCAGACAGGACACGGTCTTGTGGACGAAGGCGTGGTCCAGGCAGGCCTGATTGCACGCGATGCAGGTGTTGATCTCGTCCTCGCGGGTCTGGCGGGCCTTGTTCGCCCAGTCCGGATCGGCCAGCAGCGGGCGCGCCATCGAGATCAGGTCGGCATCGCCCCGGGTGAGGATCTCCTCGGCGGTCTCGGGCATATTGATCCGGTTCGACGCGCACACCGGAATATCCACTCGCGCTGTGATCTTCGCGGTGAACTCGACGAACGCCGCACGCGGCACCGAGGTGACGATGGTCGGCACCCGCGCCTCGTGCCAGCCGATGTCGGTATTGATGATGCTGGCCCCGGCGGCTTCCAATTCTGTTGCCAGCGCGAGGATCTCGTGTTCGGTCTGGCCGTGCTCGACGAATTCGGCCATGGACAGCCGGAAGACGATCAGGAAGTCCGGCCCGACGGCCGCGCGAATGCGCCGCACGATCTCGATCGGGAACCGGCGGCGGTTCTCCGGTGATCCGCCCCAGCGATCGGTGCGCTTGTTGGTGCGCGGGGCGAGGAACTGGTTGATCAGATAACCCTCGCCGCCCATCACCTCGACGCCGTCGTATCCGGCGAATTTCGCCAGCTCCGCACAACGCACGTAGTCCGCGACGGTGCGCTCGACGCCCTTGCCGGACAGCTTGCGCGGCCGGAACGGATTGATCGGCGCCTTGATCGAGGAGGCCGAAACACTGAACGGCACATAGGCATATCGTCCGGCGTGCAGGATCTGCAGGGCGATCCGGCCGCCCTCGGCGTGTACCGCCCGGGTGATCGCGCGATGCCGGTACGCCTCGGTCCGGTTGGTGAGTTTCGCGCCGAAGGGCAGCAGCCAGCCCTCTCGATTGGGTGCGTATCCGCCGGTGATGATCAGACCCACGCCGCCGCGCGCCCGTTCGGCGAAATAGGCGGCCAGGCGATTGGTATCCCACGCCCGGTCCTCGAGCCCGGTGTGCATCGAGCCCATCACCACCCGGTTGCGCAGCGTGAGCGAGCCCAGCTCGAGCGGTTCGAACAGATGCGGATACGGGTTGACCGATGCGGCCGCCGCGGGATTCGCGGTCATGGATTTCACCTTTCGGAGACGGAATCCTGTTGTAGCACCGCGGAATTCGGGCTGTTCCGCGGATCCGGAGAGAGGCTGTGTACGAGTGCTTCCAGGACCTCGTCACACCATTCGACGAAGCCCGTCTCCACCCGGATGCCGCCGCGCAGCACCAGATACTGGTGCAGGGCGGGGCCGCTGAGTTGTGCGGGCGCGGGGAAATCCCGCTTCTCGATCTGCCGGTACAGCTCGAGCCGACCGGCGTGATTGTCGCGGTGCCGGGCGATCTCGGTGCACAGTGCGGGCAGGTCGCCGTGTGCGGCGGCGCGGATCTTGATGCCGAGTTCGCTGCGCTGGAAGGCGGCGTCGTCCTCGGTGGGTGCGGAGATCCAGCGGGAGAGTTCGGCGTGGCCGCTGGGACCGACGGTGTAGACCTTCTTGTCGGGGCGGCCTTCCTGGGGGACGGTCTCGCCGACGACCCAGCCGCGTTCCTCCATGCGTTTGAGGACGCGATAGATCTGTTGATGTGTGGCGTTCCAGAAGAAGCCGATGGATTTGTCGAATCGGCGCGCCAGCTCATAGCCCGAACCGGCTCGCTCGGTCAGCGACACCAGCAGCGCGTGCTCGAGGGCCATGCGGCGAGACTAATTGATACTCGACGTACTATGCAACTCGGTGCATATACCCATTCCGTTCCGAATTATCGATCCGTACGGTACCGTCGGGCTCGGTGCTCGGAGCACCGTCTTGGATACGGGAAGGGCGCCTCGCGATCCCGGGAGGCTCGCGGGGCGTTCTTCTGTGTCAGGGGAAGTCGAAATTCATTGGCCGCCATCGTGGCTCATCGCGAGGGCGTCGAGCGCCACTGCGCCATGCCCAGCGCGATCAGGCGGACCTGGCGAACGGTGCGTTCCACCAATTCCGGGCGTTCGCGGGGGAGCGCGGCGACGTAGTCGGCGATATGGCTGGCGACCGTCGAGACGATCAGATCCGCGGCCAGTTCCAGATCATCCGGAGACCAGCTGTCCAGGGCGCGCAGGCGCGAGAGGTCCACGACCAATTCCCTGGTGATGAGCTGCATTTCGATCGCGATGGCGCTGCGCAGGGCCGCCGATCCGCCGTGCCGCTCGCGGATCAGGAATCCGTACAGCGCATCGCGCCCGGCGATCTGGGTGAACACGAAACGCACCGTCTCGGCCAGTCGCGCGTCCGGGGTGCGGCGCAGATCCCGCAGGGCCAAACGCAATTGACGTACACCCTCGTCGACCAGGGTGGTGCCCAACTCGTCCAGTGAGCCGAAGTGCCGGTAGAACGCGGTGGGCACGATGCCGGCCGAGCGCGCGACCTCGCGCAGGCTCAGGGCGGCGAAGCCTCGCTCGGCGGCGAGCGCCAAAGTGCCCTCCAGCAGCGCCTGCCGGGTGCGTTCCTTGCGCTCACCTCGGGTTTCGGCCTGCTCAATCCGCTCGCTCACGTCGGTGAGCATACATCCGTTCACGATACGTCCATTCCTCAGGATGTTGCCGCGGTCACACGACCTGCTGGTTGAACTTCTGTGCCCATCCGGGGCACACTTGGTCAGTGTACAGATGTGCACCGAAAAATTGGTGGCACTACCACCCCGATGAACAGCAGTGGGAGATCGCAATGGCAGGACTCGTCGATCTGGTCCAGACGTTGACAACGCCGCATGCCCTCGATCGCTACCTGGAGCTGGTGCGGCCGACGCTGACCGTGCGCGACATGCGCGCGGAGATCATCACGGTGCGTCGTGACACGCCCGGCTCGGTCACCTTGACGCTGCGGCCCACCCGGCAGTGGCGCGGCCATCTCGCGGGACAGTACGTGCAGATCGGCGTGCTGATCGGCGGCGTCAAGCACACCCGGTGCTATTCGCCGATCGACGTGGAGGCCGGTTCCCAGCGGCGGCTGCGACTCACCGTCAAGGCGCATCCCGAGGGCCTGGTCTCGCAGTACCTGCACCGGCACGCCGCACCCGGCATGGTCGTGGACCTGGCGCCCGCGGCGGGCGTGTTCACCCTGCCGCGGGTCCGTCCGGACAAGATCGTGCTGATCAGCGGCGGCAGCGGCATCACGCCGGTGCTGTCCATGCTGCGCACCCTGGATGCGGAGGGCTACCGCGGCCCGGTGGCCTTCCTGCACTACGCGCAGTCCCCGGAGGCGGTGCCGCATCGTGCCGAACTCGACGCGATCGCCGCGCGACGCACCAATTTCCGTATCGCGCTGTGCTATCCGGAACTGGACCTGTCCGAGGTGCTGCACGGTGCGCCGTGGAGCTGCGCGGCCAACCCGGTCGCCGGCTTCTTCGATCACGAGCAGCTCGAGCGGGTCGCGCCGTGGTTCGCCACCGCCGAGACCTACGTGTGCGGTCCGGCTCCGCTGATGCACTCGGTCCGCGAGGTCTTCCGGGGCGAGCAGCTCGAACATCGGCTGCACTCCGAGGAATTCACGCTCACCGCCGCTCCGGTCGATCCGCAGCAGGTCACCGGGACCACCACCTTCTCCGCCAGCGGCACGGAGGCACGCAACACCGGCGAGACCCTGCTCGATCAGGCCGAATCGGCCGGTCTCACACCGGAATACGGCTGCCGGATGGGAATCTGCTTCTCCTGCACCTCGATCAAGCGCTCGGGCTGCACCCGCAACCTGCGCACCGGGGAGCTCGACAGCGATCCCGACCAGCCGATCCAGCTCTGCATCAACGCCGCCGTGGGCGACGTGGACATCGACATCTGAGAGGGGAACGACATGGCAATTCTCACCGAAACCAAGGACGGCCCGCTGGTCCTGAGCCCGGAGCAGGTCGAGGAGATCGGCCGCGCGCTCGACGAGCTGCGCGAGCGCATCACCGCCGATCTGGGCGAGAAGGACCGCGAGTACATCTATTCGATCATCAAGGCGCAGCGCGGATTCGAGGTCGCCGGGCGCGGTCTGATGTATCTGGGCTTCCTGCCGCCGTTCTGGCTGGCGGGCGTGGCGGCGCTGAGCCTGTCCAAGATTCTGGACAATATGGAGATCGGCCACAACGTCATGCACGGCCAGTGGGACTGGATGCGTGAGCCGGGCCTGAATTCCCGTGTGTTCGAATGGGACACGGTCTGCCCGGCCGATCAGTGGAAGCATTCGCACAACTACATGCACCACACCTACACCAACATCCACGGCCGCGACCGCGACATCGGCTACGGCATCCTGCGCATCGACGAGGCCCAGGAGTGGAATCCGTACTACCTGGGCAACCCGGTCTACGCCTTCCTGCTGATGATGCTCTTCGAATGGGGCGTCATGGTGCACGACCTCGAGGCGGACAACATCGTCAAGGGCAATCGCTCGTGGTCCGATGTCAAGCGCCTGCTCAAGGGGCAGTGGCGTAAGGCGGGCAAGCAGGTGCTCAAGGACTATGTGGCGTTCCCGCTGCTGTCCGGCCCACTGTTCTTCTCCACACTGGCCGGGAACGTCACGGCGAACCTGGTGCGCAACGTGTGGGCGTACTCGATCATCTTCTGCGGGCACTTTCCCTCCGGCGTACAGACGTTCACCGAGGAGGAGACCGCACAGGAGTCGCGCGGCGAGTGGTACGTGCGGCAGATGCTGGGTTCGGCCAACATCACCGGCAGCAAGCTGTTCCACATCCTGTCCGGCAACCTGTCGCATCAGATCGAACACCACCTGTTCCCGGACCTGCCCGCGAACCGGTATCCGGAGATCGCGCCCGAGGTTCGCGCCCTGTGCGAGAAGTACGGACTGCCCTACAACGCCGGTTCGCTGAGCCGCCAGATCGGTTCGGTGTGGGGCAAGATCTTCCGCCTGGCCCTGCCGCCCGCGCTCGCCGGGAAGGCCGCCCAGCCCGGTGTTATCGTGATGCGTAGCAGCTCGAGCACCAACGAGCGACAGCCGGATCCGAGCGAAGCGGGCGTTGAATGATCGGAAAATTCGAGAGCAACAAGGATCTGATCCAGGAGCTGACCCAGTCCGGGGCGCGGCACGTCGGCAATATCGCCTCGATCATCACCGGCACGGTGTCGGAGGTGACCCGCGAGATCGGCGACTGGATCACCGACACGATCGAGATGCGCGAGGCGGCCGCGGCCGCGGAACGCGATCGGGAGGCCGCCGCGCGGGTGAACGCGGGCCGGGAGGAGCCGGACGTTCTCATCGACGATCCGGCGCCCAGTGCACGGGTGTCCGCCGACCAGCCGTACATCGACGCGGACGTCGAGATCGTCGATCCGGAGCGCTGAGCCGCTGCGGTGATGCCGAGGGCGGCCGCCGCGCCGCCGGGCGGCATCGTGCTCAGAACACCGGCAACCGGCGTCGTCGTTCGGCGACGTCGGTGATCAGATCCTTGTAACCGTCGGTGAGTTCGGCCAGACGCACCCAGTGCAGGTGAGCCTCGAGGTCCACCTCCCGGGGCTGCGGGCCGGACTCACCGTCGTCTCGAAGCAGGCCCAGAGCATCCTGGGCCGCAACCCATTTCGCCGCCAGACGGTCGATCACCGCGCCCAGGGTCTCGGTGTGCAGGGTCGCGCCGGTCCGGTGCGGGATCGTTTCGGCCACCCAGATATCTATTCCCGCAACGAGTTTCGCTCGCTCGGAGTCGATGGCCCCGACCGTTCGGCTGCAGTGTGCGAGCCGGTCGCTGTCGATACCGCGCGTGTGCGCCGTGGTCACCGCCTGATGTCGTCGTTCGTGGCAGTCCACCAGCGCGTGCGCGGCCCGGAGCACGGCGTGCGGGCGCACCTGCCGGTCCGCCGGGGTGTGAAAGGCTCGCAGCAGTTCCGGTGCCGTCGGCAGCTCGCCGAAACCATTACGGGCACCGGCATATTCGGTCGCCATGGCATTCCCGACCTCACATCCGATATCGGATCGTGTTTACGCGCACCGAAAATTCCGAGTGGGGACACTCATGGATCCGGCGCAGTCCCTTTCCCGGACAACGCAGTCCGCCACGGAACGCGCGGCGGGAGCCGGGTAATCCGCGTCGATGCGATGGAGTGAGTCCAGGAAAAGGGGACTCTTTCAGGAAAGCGCGCGTGAACACGGTGCGCAACCGTCGCTGCCCCCAATGGTGGAAGCTGCCGGGTAATCGTTATACACAATCACGACAGGGTCACATGATCGCGAAGATCGGTGCTTCACCGATCCGGCGCGACTCGCTGTCGGCAACCGTGCAGCGAGCCTGGTCGCGCACGTGCTTCGCCCCTTCCGTAACCTGGTAGTTCGTGTCCGCCTATGTGTCCTCACCGGAGTTGACCTTCGGCTTCCTGTTCGCGCTGGAAGATCCGGAGCGAATCGCAGAGGTGGTCCGTCAGCTCATGGAACGTCAGGTGGTCTCGGTCTTCCGGATGGCTCCGATGTCCGGGGCCGACGGTCCGCCCGAACGCTACGTCGTCAATTGGGCGGCCATTCCGCAGATCGCGATCACCACCGCCGCGCCGGAAGCTGATGAGTTGCTGGAGCGCCGGACGATGCTGATCAACGCATTCCTGAGTGAGAGCGGCGAGATCAGCCTGTACTCCGCCGAAGGTAAAACGCCGAGGTAGCTGGGGGTGGTAGATGTGACATGCATCGCCCGTATCCGGCGCCTCGTTACGGTGATCTTAAACATGGTCGCTTCTTATTGTCCTCACAGTTATGGGACAGCGAACTCTTAGAACAGCCCGCCAGGGTGGAACTGGTCGTTGGTCCAACAAGGACCGACGGCAGTTCATGTCCCAGACAGAGAGGTTGACCTCCATGATTCCGGTCATCATCGACACCGGTTCCGCCGCCCTCCACGGCCTGCTCGGCACCGGTAGCGCAGCTGCTCACGGCATTCTGAGCACCCTGTGGACCGGCTCGTTCGGCGGCTGATCGAACAGTGACCTCGCACCCGAGGGGGTGCTCGAATCCGCCCCGGCCTCGTGTGGCCGGGGCGGATTCATGTCCGGAGGGTGCGGGTCAGCTCGCCCGGACCGAATGTGCGGCCAGGCGTGCGGCCAGTACCTGCTCGAGCAGGACCACCAGAACCTGCTTGACCGAGTCGCGATCGCGGGCGTCGCATTCGACCAGCGGCACCGCCTCACGGACCCCCAGTGCCTCGCGTACCTCGGCCAGTTCGAACCGGGCGCCCTCGGCGAAACGGTTGACCGCCACCACGAAGGGGGTTTCGTGCTGTTCGAAGAAGTCCAGCACCGGATAGCAGTCCTGGATGCGGGCGGTGTCGACCAGGATCACGCCGCCGAGCGCGCCGTCGAGCAGGTCGTCCCACAGGAATTCGAACCGCTCCTGGCCCGGCGTGCCGAACAGGTACAACACCAGCGACCGGTCCAGGGTGATGCGGCCGAAGTCCATCGCCACGGTCGTGGTCGTCTTCTCGGTGCGCAGGCCCGGATCGTCCACGCCCACCGAGACTTCCGTCATCGCCGCCTCGGTGGACAGTGGCTCGATCTCGGAGATGGCGCCGATGAATGTGGTCTTGCCGACCCCGAATCCGCCACTGACCACGATCTTGACCGAGAAGGCCATCGGTTCCGGCGGGGTGGTGGCGAGCTCCGGGGGGTTGCGAAACTCAGAGTGCCCGAACAAGATCCCTGATCCTCTCGATGACTGCGGTGGAAATTTCCTGGTCCTGGGCCACCGACGCATGTCCGGCGGCCACCAAGTCGCCGACCACGACCCGGGCCACACCGATCGGAACATGTAGTGCGGCAGCGATTTCCGCGATCGACTGCGGCTGCTGACACAACCGTACGACAGTTCGAAGCTCGAAGCGTAGCGGGGCCGACAGTGCCTCGGGTGCGGCGTGGACCAGGGTTTCGATGCGCAGTCCCTCGATCATCGGGGTGGTCCGGCCACCGGTCATCAGGAACGGGCGCACCACGGGCTCGGGATCCGATGGCCCCGCGGGTGCGCCGAACTCGGGGCCATCGGGTGAGTGTTGGGCCGGGGCGATCGGAGGATCGGGCGCCCGGTGCTGACCGGTCATCTGCGTAGCGACTCTCGCAACTCGCTGATCAGCGCCGGTGTGAGCAGCGATCCGGCCCGCTCGGCGAGTACGGCCATCTGGTAGCCGACCAGGCCGATATCGCTGTCGCTGTCGGAGATCACGCCGATGCAGCTGCCGTCGGCAACCGCCGAGATGAGCAGGAAACCGCGCCGCATCTCGATCATGATCAGTTTGAGTCCGTCGAAATCATAACTGCGCGAAGCGCTTCGGGACAGGCTCACCAGACCTGACACCATCGCGGCCAGACGATCCGCCCCGGCGCGGTCCAGTCCGTCCGACATCGCCATGAGCAATCCGTCCGAGGACACCGCCACGGTGTCGCGGACGCCGTCGGTGGTACGCACGAAATCGGCGAGCAGCCAGTTGAAGGTGTGCGGACCGGAATCCGGCAGTTGTGTGGTCACCGGGTTTCCTCCTGTGCAATCGATGCCGGAACCGCTGGGGCCTCGTCCAGCAGGCCGCGTCGGTGGCCCGCGCGGAAGCTGGTGAGCATCCCGCGGACCTGCTCGGGTGAGCGATCGACGGCGGGCGCCGCCGGAGGCCCGGACGAACCGACCACGGGGGCTGGTGCTGTCGTGCCGGGAATCTTCTTGGCGCGCTTGACGAGACCATTTCGGGTCCGTTGCACCTCGGGGTCGGGTGCGGCATCAGTGTAGTGAATTCCGTTGGAGTCCGAAGCAGGTGCCGTGTCTTTCGGCCCGCCGAGCTGATGACGTTGCGCGGCAGTGGTGTTCAGCAACTTCTTCAGCGGGCCCGCCGGCAGCGTGGGGAACGGGTCCGGACGATCGCCGAGTTCGACGGCGTCGGGATCGAGCGCGGGCCGTTCCGGCTGCTCACGGCCCTGCCCGGAACCTTCGGGGAGTTCGCGCCGGGCCTTGGAGTGCGCGGGCGTCGCGGGCCAGCCCGGAACGTCGAATCCGCTGTATCCGTCGCGCTGCGACCCGGTCGGTGCGGCCGCGGGGATCGCGGCGGCCGTGCGACCCGGCGCGAGTTCGGCCAGATCCTGCGCGACCGGCTCCAACGCGGGCAGCCGCTCGGCGGGCGGCAGCGACACAGTGGTCCAGACCGGTTGTGCCGGTTCGAGTTTGCGAGCGGCGGTCAGGGCGACGTCGCTGCCGATCAGGGTGGTGGGCAACAGGATCCGCGCGGCCACGCCACTGATCGGTGACGCGGTCAGCTCGACCTCGATGCCCAGGCGCTTGGCCAGTCGCCCGACGACGTAGTGCCCCAGGAAGCGGGTCGGTGCGACCAGGAAGTCCGCGTCGCCGCGCAGCCGCGCATTGGCGGCGGCCAGCTGGTCCTCCGGCAGGCCGATCCCGTGGTCGACCACCGCCAGCATGTACTGCTGGCCCAGGCGACGACCGTAGATCTCGACCTCGACATCCGGTGGGGAGAAGGCCAATCCGTTCTCGATCAGCTCGGCCAGCATGTGCGCCAGCTCGCTCACCGCCGACCCGGAGATCGATACGTCATCGATGCGGCGCAGCACGACGCGGCGGTAGTCCTCGACCTCCGAGAGCGCGGCCCGGATGACGTCGGTCAGCGGGATCGGCTCACTCCAGCGCCGCGGGCTCGCCGCGCCGACCAGCACCAGCAGGCTCTCGGCGTTGCGGCGCATGCGGGTGGCCAGGTGATCGAGCTGGAACATGTTCGACAGCGTCTTGGGGTCGAGTTCCTCGCGTTCGAACTCGCTGATCAGCCCGAGCTGGCGGCGCAGCAGATTCTGGTTGCGCCGCCCGAGGTTACCCAGCGATTCGGTGATGTTGCGGCGCAACAGCGCCTGCGCCGAGGCGAGTTCGAAGGCGGTGGTCTGCAACCGGTCGAATGCCTCTGCGACCGAGACGATTTCGTTACTCGCGTTGTGCGGCGTGCGCACCGGTTCGGGCGGATCGGGGTCGCTGGCGTCCTCCTGCTGCCAGGCGGCGATCAGCGCGGGCAGGCGCTGGGCGGCCACTTCGTCGGCCTCGCGAGCCAGCGCCGCGAGCGGGCGCACGATGGCCCGCACACCCGTGACCACCAGTGCCACCAGGATCAGCAGCGCGATCACGGCGGCGGCGGTGTAGGCGATCAGCGTGATCTCCGAGATGCGGCGCAGATCCTGGGCGCGATGCTGGATGTCCGCGCCGATGGACCGCTGCACATCGCGTTCGGCGTCGATCACCGTCGAGGTCTGCGTCCACCACTGTCCGGGCGGCACGAGTTCGGCGAGCTGACCGTCCTGCGCGGCGGCGGCGACCGCCAGCGACAGCGCGGCCGCGGTCGCGTTCGGCGAGTGCATGGCGTCGTCCAGCAGGGCGCGCTGGCCCGCCGTGGCGTCGCGCGGAAATGCTGCCAGGGCAGCCTGTTTGGCCGCATCGATCTGCAGGAACTGCACATACTCGCCGGGCTGGAAGGCGTTGGCGGCGAAGACGCCGGTCAGGAATCCGCGTTCCTGTCCGGTGAACTCCTTGACATCGCCCAGCGCGTACAGCGCCTGCAGACCGCGCCAGATCCGCGGGTCGCTGGCCCGGTCCAGGCCGGGGCGGGTGCGGTCGAGCGCGGCGACGGCATCGCTGTAGAACGCGAACGCGTCGGAGCGGTCGATGCGCTGACCGTCCACCTCGGCTCGTGTGCTGCTCAGCGACGTCAATTGCGCCAGGGCCGTGCGGACTTCGGTGGTGCCGGGCGCGTCGGCGGTCAGCGTCGCGTTCAAGGCCAGCAGGGCCCGGTCGGTGGCCGGGCGTTGCGTGTCGAGCGTCTGGCGCATCGCGGCGTCGCCGCCGAGCATGCCGTTGGTGAGACCGCGTTCGCGCTGAATCTCGTGCACCAGATCCTGGACCGACAATGCCAGCGATACCGCGTGCACCGTATCTCCGCTGTCGCGGTAGGCGCGCACCTCGCTGGTGAGCACGACTCCCAGCAGCGCGAGCACCAGGACGACCGAAACCACGAGTACCCTGATCAGCTGCCCGCGGATGGTGCGAGGACGCAACAGCCTCGCCGCCGGGTTACGCCTTTTGCCGCCTTTCGGTGACAACCGCGCTCGACGGAATTGCACTTCCACTCCTCATTTCCCTCTCCGCGGCCCGGTGGCTCGAACGTCGCGGAGAATCAGAAGCAAGGTGTCACATGAGGGTCGTTCGCGCAACACGAAGGCCAGCCCGACCGGGCCATGTGACGCGCCGGGGCGGATGTGCGCGACGCGCCGGAGTCGATGACACATCCACCCGGTAAATACGCATGAATGTGACCTGGCTGCGAAACAATTGATGGTGCCAGGGCTCGGCGGCGAGCCGGAAACGCCCGAGAGGAGCGTGGTCATGCAACCTGATACCCCCGTTTACCCGGTCCGCGTCCGAGGTGATCTGGACCCGGCGCTGTCGCGCTGGCAATGGATCATCAAATGGATTCTCGCGATTCCGCATTACATTGTGCTGTTTTTCCTGTACATTGCCTACTTCGTGGTCACCGTGATCGCATTCTTCGCGATCCTGTTCACTGCTCGTTATCCGCGCGGGCTATTCGATTTCAATGTCGGGGTCATGCGCTGGGGCTGGCGGGTCAGGTTCTACGCGCTCTCCCCGCTGGGCACCGATCGCTATCCGCCGTTCAGTCTGCGGCCCGACGAGAACTACCCGGCCGACCTCGATGTCGACTATCCCGAGCGGCTGAATCGCTGGCTGGTGCTGATCAAGTGGTGGTTGCTGGCGATTCCGCAGTATCTGATCGTCGCGGCGATCGCCGGTGGCGGCATGGGGTTCTGGGGCGGCGGGCATCACGGCCACCACGGACATCACGGCCACATGCACAACATGGGCGGCGAGAGCTGGATCTCGCTGCTGACCATCCTGGTGCTCATCGCCGCGATCGGTCTGCTGTTCACCGGGAAGTACCCGCGCGGGCTGTTCGACTTCGTGATGGGCTTGGTGCGCTGGATAATCCGGGTGCGCGTGTACAGCTCGCTGATGCGTGACGAGTACCCGCCGTTCCGGTTGGATCAGGGTGCTCGCGAGCCCGGTGCTGCGGTGGCGGCCGTGTCCGGCCCGGCTCCGGAGTCCGGCCCCGCACCCGAGGCAGGGGTCGAGCCCGAGGCAGGGCCCAGCCCGGAGCCGGGATCCGAATCCTCCTGAGCCGCGGCGCTATCGGGCGCGACGGCCGGATACTCCGTCGGCTTCGGCGGCCGAGCCGGGGCCCGGTCCCGAACTCGGCCCCGGATTCTCCTGAGCCGCAGCATGATCGGGTGTCGCTACCTGATGGTCGGTATCCCCTCCGGCCCCTGCCGGACCAGGTGGAACCTCGCCGGAGGGGAGCGGTTCGATCTGCGAGTGCGCGTCCTCGCCGAGATTCGGCGGGGACGCGCTGCTGTGCGGGGACGGTTGCTCTGTGCGGTCCTGCTGCTGTGTCGGGTCCTGTTGCTGCGTGAGATCCTGCTTCTGCGCGAGGTCCTGCGACCGGTAGATCCGCCGCACCACATCCTCGATATCGGGTTCCTCGATGGACAGATCGCGCACCTCCGCCCGCGCCGAGACGGCGGTGAGCAGCTGTGCGGCCGTGACCACCTGGGGATCGAAGGCCAGCCGCTGCCGGATGCCGCCGCCCTCGCTGGCGATGAGCTGGGCCCCGGGCAGGCCGGTGAGTTCGGGGGCGGGCACGGCCAGATCCACCACGAGCATCCGGCGCACCTGCACCGTGGCGGCCAGACCGGTGAGGGTGCCGTCGTAGACCAGGCGGCCGTGATCGACCACCAGCACCCGTTCGCACAGCCGCTCGATATCGCCCATGTCGTGCGTGGTCAGCAGCAGGGTGGTGCCGCGTTCGATGCGCTCGTAGGACAGGAAATCGCGTAATCGCTGTTTGGACAGCACATCCAGGCCGATGGTGGGTTCGTCCAGGATCAGTAGCTCGGGCGAATGCAGCAGTGCCGCAGCGATTTCCGCGCGCATGCGCTGGCCCAGGGACAGCTGCCGCACGGGCGTGTCGAGGGTGTGCGCCATCTCCAGCTGTTCGATCAGTTCGTGGATGCGTTTGCTCGCCCGATCCGGATCCAGCCGGTGGATGGCCGCCAGGATGGTGAACGATTCGCGCAGCGGCAGATCCCACCACAGTTGGGAACGTTGCCCGAACACCACCCCGATGTGCCCGGCCAGCTCCCGGCGCTGGCGCACCGGTTCGAGACCGCAGGTGCGCACCGTCCCCGCGGTGGGCACCAGAATGCCGGTGAGCATCTTGATGGTGGTGGATTTGCCCGCGCCGTTGGCCCCGATATATCCCACCGCCGCACCGGGTTCGATGCGGAAGCTCATCCGGTCGACCGCGGTGATCACCTCGCGACGTCGTCGTCGCCACCGCCCCTCCTGCTTGCGATGGATGACGAATTCCCTTGTCAAATCGGTGATCTCGATGGACACAGTTATCCACCGCCTCCCTGATAGTGCCGTACTCCCGAGCGCCAGCACAGCAGTGCGATACCCCAGACCCACACTGCCGCAAGCGGACTCGCCCATGCCAGCCACGCGGGCAACCACTGTGGACCGGGCAGGTCCAGCAGCGCGATCGTGGGCAGATAGGCGACGAAGGACACCGGCACCGTGAATCCGAACAGCAGCGTCATCGGATGGCCGAACACCGACGTGGGCTGCTGTGCGGCGAATGCCCCGCCGTAGGTGAAACTGTTGGTCAGCTCGGAGCCGTCGACGAGGAAGAACTGCAGACCGGCCGCGCACACGAACAGCCCGGCGAAGATCGCGGTCCCGGACAGCAGCGATACCGTGACGAGCGTGAATGTCGCTGCGGTCCAGTGGATGTCGTCGGTGACGATACCGACCGCCAGCACCGACGCGGCCACGCCCGCGCGGGCCACCCGGCGCAGCGAGATGTCACTGGTGATCAGTTGCAGCAGCAGCGGCTGCGGGCGCAGATGGAATGCGTCCAGGGTGCCCGCGCGAATGTAGGTGGGCAGGGTGTCGGTGTGCCCGACCAGGATCTGGGCGAGGGAGAAGGCCAGGTTCGACAGGCCGAACAGTAGGAGCATCGCGTGCATGTCGAGCCCGCCCAGCACGCGCACGTTGTGGTAGATGACCCACACCTCGGCGAATTCCACCGCGCCGACCAGCAGCGAGGAGAGCATGTCGGCGGCAAAGGACAGCGGGTAGGAGCGCTGCGAGCGCATCCGCGAGCGCAGCACCGCACTGTAGGGGGTGAACCAGGTTCCCGATCTCCGGGCGGCGTCGAGTACTTCAGCCACCCTGCAC
The DNA here is from genome assembly GCF_019890715.1 of Nocardia coffeae. Taxonomy (NCBI): domain Bacteria; kingdom Bacillati; phylum Actinomycetota; class Actinomycetes; order Mycobacteriales; family Nocardiaceae; genus Nocardia; species Nocardia coffeae. The sequence continues at coordinate 26,529 of NZ_JAINZY010000004.1, forward strand.
CTCCAGCTTGTGACGCCCCGCGCGCAGCAGGATCCGGCCGAGGAGAACCGCGACAACTATCCAGAATAGCTGTACGACAAGGATTCCCAGCGCCTGAGAACCGACCGCTCGGCCCGATAACACATCGATCGGCGCCTGTAGCAGAGCGGGGAACGGGGTGAGTTCGGCCAGGGTCCGCAACCATCCGGGAAACAGGTGCACCGGGACGAACAGTCCGGCCAGGAAGGTCGCCACGATCTGGTAGAGCAGCCGGACTCCGCGGGTCTCCACCGCCCAGAATCCGGTGAGGCAGACCGCGAACAGCAGCAGGATCGAGATCGTCACCGCCAGGACGACGCTCAGCGCGCCGAGCAGATACGGCCACGGACTGCGCGGCAGAGTGAGCTGGAAGGCCGCCAGCCCCACCACGACGCTCGGCGCACCGCGCAGTAGCAGGGTGCATCCGGCGCGTCCCAGATCGGTTGCCAGATAGGAGAGCTGGATGTCCACCGGACGCAGAAAGTCGATCGCGACGTCACCGTTGCGAATGCGTTCGGCGATGTCCAGTGGCGGGCCCATGACGCCGAGCGCGCCGAGTAGCCCCTGCGACAGCCACACGTACGCACCCATGGAATCGGCTGTGTAGCCACCCAACCCGGCACTGGCCCGGACCGCGGCGAGCATCACCGCGGCGCGGACCAGCCCGAACACCACATTGGTGACCATGCCCGCGAACATGGCGAGCCGATAGTGCCACTGCCGGAGGAACCCTGCTTCCGCCAGTCGCCAATAAACCCCTGGAATGGCGCGCACAACCATTCAACGTTACGGCCGCCCTCGGGTGTTACACAACACTGTGTAACACCCGAGTGTCGGGATCAGTGTTCGGTGACGAGTTTCGGGTCCTGCCGGGGATCGTCGGTGGAGTCGGTCGCGGCGGGCGATTCCTCCAGGACCGCTTCGCCGCGGGCGATCATGCCGGCCTCGTCGGACAGTTCCATGTGCGGGATGAACAGCGCCAGCACGAATGCCAGCACCGCACCGGGGATGATGTACCAGAATCCCGGAACCAGCGCGTGCACATACGCTCCGACGATCGCGTCGTGCAGGTCGGCGGGCAGGTTCTTGACCACCGACGGCACCAGGTTGCCCGGATTCAGGTGCGCCCGCATGACTTCGGGTATGTGCGAGGTGAACGCGTCGGTCAGTCCCGAGGTCAGCCGGTTGGTGAAGATCGAGCCGAAGATCGCGACGCCGATCGCGCCGCCCATCTCCCGGAAGTAGTTGTTGGCGCTGGTCGCGGTGCCGATCTGGCCGGGCTCCACGGCGTTCTGCACCACCAGCACGATGATCTGCATGATCAGGCCCAGGCCCGCGCCGATGACGAACAGCTGCGCACCGACCACCCACATGGAGGTCTGCGCGGTGAGCTGGGTCAGCCAGAGCATGCCCGCGATCATCAGCAGCGCGCCGATCGGCGGAAAGACCCGGTAGCGACCGGTTTTGGTGATCACGCCCATCGAGGAGATCAGCGTCAGCATCATGCCGACCATCATCGGGATCAGCAGCAGTCCGGAGACCGAGGCCGAAACACCGGTCGCCATCTGCAGATACGTCGGCAGGAACGCCAGCGCCGCGAACATCGTCAGGCCCACGATCAGCCCGATCGCGGAGGTCAGCACGAAGGTCCGGTTGCGGAACAGCCACAGCGGCAGCATCGGTTCCTGCACCCGTGCCTCCACGGCAACGAACACGCCGACCACGACGACCAGCGCCGCGATCATCGCCAGGATCGTCGCCGAACCCCAGGCGTATTGCTTACCGCCCCAATCGGTGATCAGGATCAGCAGCGCGGTCGCGGACGACATCAGCACGGCGCCGAGGTAATCCGGCCGGGTCTCGGGCCGGTGGCTCGGAATCGTCAGGTACCGGGCGGCGATCACCAGGGCCGCCAGACCGATCGGCACGTTCAGCCAGAAGCACCACTGCCAGCCAAGGTGGTCGGCGAACAGACCGCCCAGCAAGGGACCGGCAACCGAGGTGATACCGAAGATCGCACCCATCGGAGCCATGTACTTGCCGCGATCCTTCGCGGGCACCACATCGGCGATGATGGCCTGCGCCAGGATCATCAGACCGCCGCCGCCCACGCCCTGCAGTCCGCGGAACACGACGAATTCCCAGAAGCCCGTGGACATCGCCGCGCCGATCGAGGCCGCGGTGAAGACCGCGATCGCGAACAGGAACAGCCAGCGCCGCCCGAACATGTCGCCGAACTTGCCGTAGATCGGCATCACGATCGTGGTGGCGAGCAGGTAGGACGTAGCGGTCCAGGCCATGTACTCGACGCCGCCGAGGTGGCCGACGATGGTGGGCATCGCCGTGCCGACGATCGTCTGATCCAGTCCGGCCAGGAACATTCCGGCGATCAGCGCGGAGAAGATCAGCCAGATTCTCTTCTGCGTCAAGACGATCGGTGGTGGCGCTGCGGCCGTGGTGGTCATCCCCGTCTCCTGTTGTCGGTGGTTTCGTGTGCAGGGGTGGGCGCGAACAGCCGGGCGGCCATGGCGCAGTAGTCGTGCAGGGCCGCGGTGAGCGGCCGGTCCGGGTGCTGACCGACGGCCATCGCCGCACGCATGGTCAGCGTCGACATCAATGCTGCTGTGAGCGAAGCGAATTCGGGTGCGAGAACATCGCCGACCCGCGCGGACAGCAGCCCCGCGACGGCGCTCTCGTGTTTCGCACCGGCGGTCACCAGGCCCGCGAGCACCCGCGGTTCGGTGCGGACGATCTCGCTCACCTGGGAAATATCCTCGAGCACTTCGGCGTCGAATCCGGCGGCGTACAGCTGGGCCAGATCTTCGATCAGCGACCCGGTCGGCCCGCCCGCAGTGAATTGTGCTCGCGCACTGGGAGTTCCGATCTCGCCGACCGGCCCGACCACCGCGTCGAGCTTGGTCTCGTAGTAGTTGAAGAACGTGCGCGGCGACACCCCGACCGCCTTGGCGACGTCCTCCACCGTCGTCGCGTCGAGCCCCCGCTCGAGTACCGATCGTCGCGCGGCCCGGCACAGGTCGAGCCGGGTCTGATGCTTCTTCTGCTCGCGCAGCCCGACGACAGGCGCGTCGTATTCGAACAGGGACATGCCGAAAAATTAACACAAACTGCAAAATTTCAGAAAGTGCAATTTATGTGAAGCGGATTACATCCACCGCGGCGCGTGCTCGTGTCACCATGGATGGGGAGCGTGAGCTAAACCACACCGTTGCGCAATTGTGACCTCCGCCGCTGGTTTCGTGCCATATGTTGTTGCCTACAACATATGGCACTCGTCGCCCGGTCCTACCCGAGCCCGTGACGAGTGCCGTCGGCTCGAAAGGTTCACCTGATGAGGATGAAACAGTATGGGGCGGTGGCCGTCGCGCTCGCCGGCCTCCTGGCCCTCACCGCCTGCGGATCCAATTCCGCGAGCAGCGGCGGCAATTCCACCAGCTCGGGCGGCAGTGGCGGAGGTAAGAACGGGACCGTCGGGGTGATCTTGCCGGAGACCGCCACCTCGGCCCGCTGGGAAGGTTTCGACCGTCCCATGCTGCAGAAGGCCCTGAGCGCACAGGGATTCGACTCCGATGTCGAGAACGCGCAGGGCGATGTGCAGAAGTTCAGCACGCTGGCCGACGGCATGATCGCCAAGGGGGTGAAGGTTCTGGTCATCGCCTCGATCAACAGTGAGGTCGGCAACGCGGTCGCCAACAAGGCGCACAAGGCCGGGATCCCCACCATCGACTACGACCGGTTGAATCTGGGCGGCTCCTCGGACTACTACGTCTCCTTCGACAATGTGAAGGTCGGCGCGCTGCAGGGGCAGGATCTGGCCGACGCGCTCAAAGCCAAGCCGGGTGCACAGGTCATCGAGGTCGAGGGTGCGCCCACCGACAACAACGCCACCCTGTTCCACCAGGGCCAGGAGCAGGTGCTCAAGCCGCTCTACGATTCCGGCGCGCTCAAACTCGTTGCCAGCCAGGCCATCGACGGCTGGGACAACCAGAAGGGCGGGCAGGTCTTCGAGCAGCTGCTCACCGGTAACGGCAACAAGATCGACGGCGTCGTCGCCGCCAACGACGGCCTGGCCGGAGCGATCATCACGGTGCTCAAGAAGAACGGCCTCAACGCCAAGGTGCCGGTGACCGGTCAGGACGCCACCACCGACGGTCTGAAGGCGGTGCTGCGCGGTGATCAGTACATGACCGTGTTCAAGCCGATCGAGGAGGAGGCGAACTCCGCCGCCAAACTCGCCGCGGCACTGGCCAAGGGCGACAAGGCCGCCGCGGACGCGATCGCCACCGGCACGTCCCAGGATCCCAAGGGCAACCGGACCGTGAAATCGGTTCTGCTGGACCCGCAGTCGATCACCCGCGACCAGGTCAAGGTTGTCGTCGACAAGGGGTATGTCAAGGCGAGCGATCTGTGCTCGGGCGACGTGGCCTCGGTCTGCACCCAGCTCGGGATCTCCTGACATGAGTGAGCCGCTGCTGCAGATCTCCGGGCTCAACAAGAGCTTCGGTGCGGTTCATGTTCTGCACGACGTCGAATTCACCGCTCCGGCGGGCGAAGTGACCGCGCTGGTCGGCGATAACGGCGCGGGCAAGTCGACGCTGGTGAAATGCATTGCCGGAATCCATGGTTCGGATTCGGGATCGGTGAAGTTCCGGGGTGAGGAAGTGCACCTGCACGGCCCCAAGGATGCCGCGGAACTGGGTATCGAGGTGGTCTATCAGGACCTCGCGCTGGCCGACAATCTCGACATCGTGCAGAACATGTTCCTTGGCCGCGAACGCGGCAAGCCGTGGTTCCTGGACGAGGCCGCCATGGAGGATGCGGCGCGGCGCACGCTGGCATCGCTGTCGGTGCGCACCGTGAAATCGGTGCGCACCCCGGTCGCGTCGCTGTCCGGTGGGCAGCGGCAGACCGTGGCGATCGCGAAATCGGTGCTGTGGAACAGCAATCTGGTGTTGCTCGACGAGCCGACCGCCGCCCTCGGGGTGGCGCAGACCCGTCAGGTGCTCGACCTGGTGCGCCGGCTCGCCGAACAGGGGCTGGGTGTGGTTCTGATCAGCCACAACCTCGCCGACGTGTTCGAGGTCGCGGATCGGATCGCGGTGTTGTATCTGGGCCGGATGGCCGCGCAGGTGCGGACTTCGGAGGTCACCCAGAACCAGGTCGTGGAATTGATCACCGCAGGGCGTTCCGGCGAGTTGGGCCTGGCCCGGCCGGACTCCGCGGTGCTGTAGCAGGATCAGAAAGCAGAAGTGATGACGCAAGTTTCGGCGGAGACAGCGGGTGGCGGAGACAGCCCCGAGTCCGCCACCGGGGACCGGACGGCGATCGCCGATTTCGGTATCGACACCACCACCGTATCCACGGCGGAGGCCGTGCGTTCCTATCTCGCCCGCGTGAGGGGCGGCGAGATCGGTTCTCTGCCTGCGCTGTTGGGTCTGGTGGTGCTGATCGTCCTGTTCACCTCGCTGTCGGATGTGTTCCTCTCGCTCAACAACATCGCCAATCTGCTCGCCCAGGGGGCCGGGCAGACCATCATCGCGATGGGCATCGTCTACGTGCTGTTGCTGGGTGAGATCGATCTGTCGGCGGGTACCGCCTCCGGTGTAGCGGGGGCGGTCCTGGCGATGCACTATGTCGACAACGGAAATCTGTTGTCGGGCATGGGAAGTACCGTCTTCTTCATCTTCAACGGTCTGTTGGTGCTCGCGGCGGTGCTGGCGGCGCTGCTGCGTATCTGGCCCGGGGTGGCGATGTCGTTGCTCGGGGTGCTGATCACGGTGGTGGGTTTCCACGCCAATCCGTGGATCGAGATACTGCTGGCGGTGTGCGTCGGCACGGCGATCGGCTGCATCACCGGATTCCTGATCTCCAAGATCGGGATGCCGTCGTTCGTGGTGACGTTGGCGCTGTTCCTGGCCTGGCAGGGTGCCATCCTGCAGTTGATCGGCGAGGGCGGCGTGCTGGGCATCAGCTCCTCGCACGTGCTGGACTCGGTGGCCAACGGCAATCTGTCGGTGCTGTGGAGCTGGGTGCTGTTCGTGGTGGGCGCCGGCGGTTACGGCGCGGTGACGTTGTTCGGTCATTTCCGCAGGCGCAGTAAGGGTTTGGTGACGCAGCCGACGCTGTTGGTGGTCGGCAAGGTGACGGTGTTGACGGTGCTGGCGGCGGTGGCGACGGCGTTCATGTCGGTGAACCGGTCGCCGAGTCCGCTGATCAAGATCTCCGGGGTGCCGTATGTGGTGCCGATCGTGCTGGTCCTGCTGGTCGTGGGGACGTATGTGCTGAACCGCACCACGTACGGGCGGCACCTCTACGCGATCGGCGGGAACCGGGAGGCCGCGCGGCGTGCGGGTATCAACGTCACGCAGTTGCGGTCGAGTGTGTTCGTGATCAGTTCGGGCTGTGCGGCGGTGGGTGCGATCGTGTACTCCTCCAAGGTCGGCTCGGTCGATCCGCAGGCAGGTGGCCTGAACACGCTGCTGTTCGCGGTGGGCGCGGCGGTGATCGGCGGCACCTCCCTCTTCGGCGGGAAGGGCCGGATCGCCGACGCGGTGATCGGCGGTACTGTGCTCGCGGTGGTTTCCAACGGGCTGGGCCTGCTGCGCCAGCCCGCCGCCGTGGTGTCGGTGGTCACCGGCCTGGTGCTGCTGCTGGCGGCGACGGTCGATGCCCTGTCTCGTCGCCGGGCCGCCGCATCGGGTCGATGAGACGAGTGGTGGAACGACCGAATGTCATCGGCGGGCTGCGGCCTCGGATCATTCCGATGACATTCGGCCGGACCGGCCCGGGACAGGTGAGAGGGAGTGAGCGGGTGTCGATGCGGCCGGGTGGGTTCGTGGACGAGCCGCCGATAGTCGGGGCGCGCGCATGAACGTTGCGCGGCCGGACGAGGTGCGCAAGTTCAATCGCGCCTCGCTGCTGCGGATCCTGCACGTCGGCGGACCGGCCACCCGCGCGGCCCTGGCCACCGAGCTGGGGCTGAACCGCTCGACCATCAAGATGCTGGTCGACGGCCTGGCCGGGGACGGTGTGGTGGAGGAGCGGGTGCCGCGGGTGCCGCAGGGCGCGGGACGTCCTTCGCTGCTGGTGCTGCCGCAGGCGCAGGCGGTGGTGGTGCTGGCGGTGGACGTTCAGGTCGAGCACGCGGGGATCGCGCTGGTCGGTCTGGGCGGTCAGATCCTGGGCCGCAACAGCTGGAATCTGCGTGGGCGGCAACGGGATCCGGACGAGGTGGTGACCCACGTCGCGGAATCCTCGGCGCTGCTGGCCCAGGATCTGGACCTGCATCCGGTGGCGGCTGGAATTTCGGTGCCCGGCGTGGTGCGCCGCACCGACGGCATGGTGCACGACTCGTCCAATCTGGGCTGGACGGATGTGCCGTTCGGTGAGCGGATGGGCACGGTGCTGGGCGTTCCGGTGGTGGTGGGCAACGACGCCGAACTCGGCGCGCTGGCCGAATATGTGCGCGGCGTGGGTCGCGGCGCGTCGGACGCGGTGTTCGTCTCCGCGGATGTGGGCGTCGGCGGGGGCATCATCGCCCAGGGCGGACTGCTGCGCGGTTCGGGTGGTTATCTCGGCGAAATCGGCCATATGACAGTGCATCCCGGCGGGCGCGTCTGCCACTGCGGGAATGCGGGCTGCTGGGAGACCGAGGTCGGCGAACTGGCCCTGCGTCGCGCGCTCGGACTGGCCGAATCGGTGCCGCGAGGTGCTATCGTAGCGGAACTGCGTGAGCTGCAACGGGATTCGGATCCGGTGGCCCGGCTCGGCGATTACGTCGACTGGCTGATTCTGGGTCTGGTCAACGTGGTCAACATTCTGGGCCCGGAGTTGGTGGTGCTCGGCGATCTCTTCGCGATCCTGCCCGAAGCGGTGGTGCAGCGCGTCCAGCAGGTCGTCCGGCAGCGCAGTATGGTCAGCCGCGCGCTCGGTGGCGTGCGGATCGAGAAGTCTTCTCTCGGAGCGGATCTCAAACTTCTCGGGGCCGCGGAGGCGGCTTTCGAAGACGTGCTCACTTCGTTGTGAGCACCAGGGCCGGATTGATGCCCGGCCCCGGGGACCACGTCCCGCCGGGCCGATCGCCCGGAGGGGACGCTTACGCGCGCGGTCCCATGCCCGAACAACGGGCATGGGACCGTGTCGCACGTCGTCTTTCTACGCAGCCCTCATCTCCCGCGTAGAACTACTTGTGCGGGCAGGCGGGGGGCTTACCCGCGGGCGGGTTGCCCGGCGGCTTCTGGTGGTTGCTGGGCGGCGGCCCCTGCGGGTGGCCGGCGGGCGGAGCGCACTGCCCGTTCGGTGCGGGGTTCTGCTGCGGCGCCGGAGCGGCACTCGCCATACCAGCACCCATGCCCACCAGCGCGAATGCCACGGCGCCCGCCGCCGCACCCGCTGCCAACCTCGACTTGATTCGCATCGCATCTCCTTGTCTCGCCGGACGGTGTCCGATCCATCGATCCGTCACTGGCGGACCGACCAGGAGAGCTTCGCGAGCCATCATGTGTCGCGAGTAGGTGGAGATTAGGTATGGGCTGTGAGAGCGGGCGGCGGCTGGGATTGTTCCGGTGGCCGCGCGCATGCGGCCACCGGGACGGCCGAATCAGTTCGTGGTCGGCGCCGGGGCGCTGGAGGCGGACGGCGTGGTCGCGGCAGGGCGGGCCTTGGCCTGCATGATCGCGGTGGCGGTGATGGTGGTCCCGGACTCCTTGCCGCGCACGACGATGTTCTCGCCGACCGTGAACTGCGACTTCTGCGCCGGATCCTTCTTGCTGCCGAACATGGTCTGCGGCGTGATGGTGACGGTCTCGGTGGTCCCGTCCTTCTTGGTGAGCGTCCAGGTGTCCGCGTTCTCCGAGGCGATGGTCCCCATCACCCCATGCCCGTGCCGCATCCCATTACCCGGCTTGGCCGAACTGGAGGCCGCCGCCGACGTGGCCGACGCCGCCGAACTCGAACTCCCCGAAGACCCGCACGCACTCACCCCCGCCACAACCGCCACAGCCAGCCCCGTAGTGCCGATGACCAGCGTGATCCTGCGCCGCCGAGAGGTAGCGGCCGATTCCCCGGAGGGCGTCGAATTTGTCATGGCGGCAACATTATTGGCCGTCCCTGTGAGCCTCCTCCGCGCTCGCTGGCAGTACCTCCAGTACCTCCTGTGAGCATCCTGGCAGGTGGCAGGTGGCAGGTGGCAGGTGGCAGGTGGCAGGTGGCAGGGGAGGTGGCAGGTGGCAGGTGGCACGGCGGCAGGTGGCAGGTGGCAGGCGGCAGGTCGCACGCGGCAGGTGGCAGACGGCACGTGGTGGGCGGCCGACGGCACGTGGGCGGCGTGCGGCACGTGGTGGGCGGCGTGCGGCACGTGGCAGGTCGCATGCGGCAGCTGGCGGGGAGGTGGCGGGTGGCAGACGGCATGTGGCGTGAGGCGTGAGGCGTGCGGCACGTGGCAGGCGGTGGGTGGGGTGGCGACAGGTGACGGGTCGCAGGTGACAGGAGGCGGGTGCGAAAGGTGACAAGTGGCAGGAGGGGTTGGTTGGGTTTGGTGAGGCTGGGAGAGGCGGGCCGAGGGGTGATCAGACTTTGGTGAAAATTGGTGTGTGCGTGGATGATTGGGTCAGTTGTCCAGGGTGAAGATTCTGATTTCACATGGATTCGCGGGGTGTTTCGGGGTGGTTTTCTCGGTAGAATTCGAACATGGATTCGATGGGGGTGGACCTTGGAGGCCCGACAGCCGATGCGCTGCTGGCTGCCGTCGGTGAGTTGGTCGAACAATCGCTGGCCCCGTTGTCCGACGCTGGAACGGTGGAGTTGCTCCGCGGTGTGGAGCGTGCGGCACGCATGTTGGCTGCGGTGCAGCATCGGGTGTTGATCGAGGTGGATTCCCGGTCGATTCCGGCGGATTCGGGTGCCAAGACGATCAAACGGTTCCTGATGGAAACCTTGCGCCTGTCGAACGCCGAAGCCGGTGCACGAGTACGCGCGGCAGCGAAGGTGGGCACGTTCTGTGACTTGTCGGGTCAAGAACGTGATCCCGAGTTACCGTGCGCGGCAGTGGCTTTGCGTTCGGGGGATATTTCGGTGGAGCATGCGCGGGGTGTTGCGGCGGTGATGGCCAGGATCCCGCGTGCCGCTGATGAGGTCGATCGTGCTGCGGCGGAGCAGATTCTGACCGAGTTCGCTGAAGCTGGTTCGCCTGATGATATGAGCAAGGTCGGTGACAGTATTCTGGCGTATTTGGATCCGGACGGAAAAGTCACCGACGATTCTGATCGTGCGCGGATGCGTGGTATCCGGATCGGGCGCCAGCGTGCGGATGGGATGTCCCCGATCAGCGGGGAGATCGATCCGGTACTACGGGCGTTGCTGGACCCGGTGATGGCCAAGTATGCGCGCCCTGGTGTAGGAAACCCGGACGACCCGGCCAGCCCTGGTGCGGATGTGGATCGTATGGATCTGGAGTTGATTGCTGCGGCGGCGCAGCGTGATTCCCGCACCGCCGCCCAACGCACTCATGACGCGTTCACCTTGTTGCTGGGTGAGCTGGTGGATACTGACAAGCTCGGCTCGCATCGAGGGATTCCGGTTACCACGGTGCTGACGATGCGGGTGCAGGATGTGGAGCGGCTGTCCGGGGTGGCGACCACCGCGACCGGTGGGACGGTCGCGGTCACTGAGGCGTTGCGTCTTGCGGAGCGGTCCCGCCCGTATCTGGCGGTGTTCGACCACAGTGGTTTACCGCTGCATTTGGGTCGGATGCGTCGCTTGGCTTCACCCGCGCAACGGTTTTCGCTGATCGCTGCGTTGGGTGGTTGTTCGCGGCCTGGGTGTGATGCGCCCGCGTCGTTGTGCGCGGTGCATCATGTGCGTGATTTCAGCAAGGGTGGTTCGACTGATATCGAGAATCTGGTGTTGGCGTGTGATCACTGTCATTCGCTGATCAACGACACCGAGACGGGTTGGGGAACTGTTGTCCTGAACGAGGGTTCACAGTTCCCTGGCCGGACGGGGTGGATTGCGCCGGGGCATATTGATCCGACTGGTACTCCGCGAGTGAACCATCGTCATCGAGCGGGTGAGTTGCTGGCGGAGGTTGTGGCGGGTATTCACCGGCGTCGGGAACGAGAGCGGGATCGTGTGGCGCATCGGCGTTGGTTGCGTGAGCGACAACCAGGAGGTGCCGCGGCCTGAGTCGGGGGTGTGATTGCCAACCTTGCGGCGTCCACGATCCGAACCCGGAGGGATTCAGCCCTCCGGGGTACTCGCATGGGCCGACGGCGTGGGGCGGGCCCACCGCGCATGATGTGCTCCGCGTTCGCTGGAAGCCAGCGCCGCAGTCGGAGGCGATCGGTCAGTACGGTCGCTGGGAACTCCGTACGCGTCACGATCCCAACGTGCGCACATGCTGGCGCGGCCCCCTCCAGTCAGCTGGTCTGGGAGTTGGTTCATGCCGCGACCCGAGCATTCGGTGCCCATATCCGTTGGGTGGCAGTTGATCTCGACGACTGCGCGCACATGCCGAATTCTCGTGCAGCGCGGAACCTGGCGGATCCGCGCCGTGCGCTCGTCGTCGACATGTGGGTCCGTCGCCCACCCTGCTGATCAGCAAAAGGCCGTAGCCTTCCGCCACTGATCGTGCTGAGAGACCGTCCACGCGTCGACTGGCCGAACGCACTGAACTGCCGATTATGCGGCGATCTCCGGCAGCTACATGCGCCTCGACACCGGGTGTCCGGCCGCGTCGCCGGATTTCGTGCTCATGCGGCCCCTGTACTTCATGTCGGCCCGGGGTGTTACGGTCCCTCCGTTCGCGGCGACCGATCCGGGCGCCAGCAGCGATGGGGAATGGGGGCGCCGATATGTCCGATCCGGCACGTACGCCGAGTTTTGTCGAATGTTGTACCGCCGCAGTGGGAATCGTGCCGGGGATGATCCGGCCACGTCGACCCGACCAGCGGTTGCTCCGCTCGATCACCGATGCGGGTCTGCCCGCGCCACAGGGGTCGGTCGAGGTGACCGCGCTGCGCCAGGTGTCGCGTGCGGTGCCGACCGCCGCGGTCGTGGAGGGCCGGTTCATGCCCTGGCGGATCACCAATTCGCTCACCTCGTTCGTGGTCGAGCACCCGAAGGCGCGGTTCATCGTCGATCCGAGCATCTGTATGGATGTCGAGCAGCGCACAATCGCGCAACTGCCCGCGGTGCTGCGGATGGCGGTCCGTCCGCCGGCCGGCGCGATCACCACGGTCGAGGCCCTGCGCGAACTGCCCGGTCCGCCGACGCTGGACTTCGCGCTGCCCACACACGCGCACTGGGACCATGTATGCGGATTACTGGATCTGCGCGGTCTCTCGGTGCATCTGCACCGCCCGGAGCGCGAGTGGATCTCGGGCGGACCGGTGGCCCCGACGGGCGGGGTCCGCGATGCGCTGCGCGATCGCCCGATCGTCGAATACGAGCTGGACGGCCCGCCGATACTCACCTTCACCCGCAGTCACGATCTGTTCGGCGATTCGACGGTGTTCCTGGTCGATCTGGCAGGGCATACGCCCGGCAGCATCGGCGTGCTCGCGCACACCGAACGTGGCTGGATCCTGCTCGCGGGCGACGCCGCCTGGCACACCCTCCAGGTCGACGAGATTCGCCAAAAGGCAAGCTACCCAGGATCATTGCTGGACGAGGACCGCGACCGCACCTTCGAAACCCTGCACCGGCTCCACCTCGCCCGTCACCTCGCACGGATCGTCCCCACGCACGACCATCAGGCAACTCACCGGCTCCTGGCCACGGCTCCGGTCTGAAACGCACCGATCCCGGTCGGGACGAACGGTCGGCTGATCACTCCCGCTTGTCGACAGCACTACGTCCGGCAGGATCAGCCGAGTTCCTACGCCAGGACTCATCTCCTGGCACGGACTGCGTCCACGTCTCGGTGGGCAATTCGCTTCGTCGTGCGCTCATCGTCGGACACCCGCCGATGGCGGTGGCGGCAGTTCGGCGCGGCCGCGGACTGCACGGTGACTCGAGTATGCGGTAAAGCCATGAATCTGCTTGGGGAACAGATTGTTTCGAGGTATCAGGTGCGGCTGGTGATCGGGTAGTCGGCTTGGAAAGCGAGTCGTCGGTCGGCGTCGGCGGCGCGGCGGGTGAGTTCGTCGTCCAAGGCCATGAACACCTGCCACGGTTGCTCGCTGTCGGCGGCGGCAAGCTGTTGTACGACCAGCTGTTCGAGTTCGGGCACGCGCTTGCCTTTCCAGATCTTGTCGGCAAGGCCGACCAACAGATCCTCCAGGCCCACACCGGATTCGAGCCACGACGCGTGGGTTCGGGCGAACCGCGCCAGTTCCTCGCCGACACCGTGCTCCAGCAGCAAGCGGTACCCGTCCGGCTCATGTTCGGACCCCGGCCCCGACAACTCTTCCGGGTGAACGACTTTGCCGATGTCGTGGGTCGCCGCACCGAACAACACCGCGTCACCGTCGAATGTCACGCCGTAGTTCGTGCGAACCCAGTCGACCAATTCGCAGGCCACATCATGTACCGCCCGCAGATGCGCGCCGAGCCGAGGCGGCGCATCCAGACTCTCCAACAGAACCTCGACCCGCTCCGGTAGCGGCCGCAGCCCGCTATTGTCGGTCAGGGCTCGCCGAAGCGCTGTCGAGGACATGAGGCCACGGTAGCGCCGGAACCGACAGTCCGGCCACCTCTCGCAATCCCTAGGGTGAGAACCCAATCTTGAAGGGGCGCAGCGAAACTGGTGGTTGGACCACATCCGAGGCCGTGCTGCCGAACGACTGGGATTCATGCATCACCAGTCCGATGTCGGGGACTGCGCGCCACCGGCCGAGACCGTGGTGCGACGGGATGTTCGTCGCTGCGTGCGCGAGCGCGGAAGGACGCGGGGGTCTCGCCGGTGCAGCGGCGGAAGAATTTGCCGAAGACGGTGGGGCTGGTGAATCCGAGTCGGCTCGCGACCTGGCCCGGACTGAGGTCGGTGTGCACGAGGAGTCGCTTCGCCTCCAACGCGGTGCGGTCGTCCAGGTACCGCTTGGCGGTGCGGCCGGTCGCGGCCAGGCAGGCACGGGTGAGCGTACGGACGCTGTAGCCGAGGGTCGCGGCGTAGTCCTCGATGAGAAGTCCGTCGGCGAAGTCGCGTTCCACGGCGTCGTGGAAGCGCTGGAACGTATCGCTTCCGCTGCCCTCCGGGAGACCCTGTCGCCGATGCCGGACGTGTCCCAGACGAAAAGCCAAGGCCGCCAACAGATGACGCATCAGGTCGATGCGAGCATCCGGAGGCAGCGCGTCGGTCCGGCGATAGGCGTCGTCCAGAAGATCGAGCATCGCATCCAGCGCCGCGCTCTCCTCGGCGTCGGGCAGTATCGGTCCGGTCGGGTAGGGCGGGGTCAGGTGGGCGGCGGCGAGGGTCGCGGTGTCGAGGAAACCCGGCATGAACAGCAGGACCGTGCCGGTGGCCTGGTCGAGGCCGTCGTCGAAGCGGTACACCTGACCTGCGCAGATCCATAGCCAGGTGCCGGGCGACACCACGAATTCCGCGTCGTCCGCCCAGCAGTTCAAGAAATGGGACTTCACCGCGATCAGGTGATGGAACTCGGCCCGCAGCGGGCGGCCGAGGGGCACGCCGTTGCGCTCGGCGCGTTCGCGCAGCCGGGCGAAATCCCACACCTCGACGCCCGGCGGCCCTCCGGGCGGCGGACGGAAGGGAACTTCGGTGATGCGAACGTGTCCGTTTTGGTCCATGACGTGACGCAAGCGTACGTCATTCGAGCTGCGATCGCCCCTAGCGTGGAGTGCGACGGAGCAGATCAGAGCGTCGACCCCGGGACGGGACAGAAGCTTTCCCGGTCCGTCATTTGACCGAATCGTTCTCGAGTATCCGTGTGGATGAGCAGACAATGGAAGCGGGCCCACTATGCGTTTGATCGTAGGTATGACAGGTGCGACGGGCGCCGTCTTCGGCATCCGCCTGCTGGAGCACTTGCGTGAGTTGCCCGAGGTGGAAACGCATCTGGTGCTCTCCCGGTGGGCTCGGACCACGATCGAATTGGAGACGGGCCGCTCGGTGCGCGAGGTGGCCGAGCTGGCCGACGTCATGCACAACCCCGAGGACCAGGGCGCCACCATCTCCTCCGGATCCTTCCGGACCGACGGGATGATCATCGCGCCGTGCTCGATGAAGACCCTGGCAGCCATCCGGGTCGGCTACGCCGACGGCCTGGTTGCCCGCGCCGCCGACGTGGTCCTCAAGGAGCGTCGCAAGCTGGTGCTGGTCCCCCGGGAGACGCCGCTGAGCGAGATCCACCTGGAAAACATGCTCGCCCTGACGCGTATGGGCGCGCAGATGGTGCCGCCCATGCCCGCCTTCTACAACCATCCCGCGGACATCGGGGACATCGTCGACCACATCACCGCGCGCATCCTCGACCAGTTCGACCTGCCCGCTCCCGCGGCCCGCCGCTGGGAGGGCATGCGCGCCGCCCACCGCACCACCCCCACTGCGGCCTGAAAAGCACCGGCACACAAAGGAGTTGACCAAGCCATGGCCTACGACGACCTGCGTAGCTTCCTGGAAACCCTCGACAAGGAGGGCCAGTTGCAGCGCATCACCGAACAGGTGATGCCCGAGCCCGACATCGCCGCCGCGGCCAACGCCGTCCCCCGGCTCGGCGATCAGGCTCCGGCGCTGTACTTCGACAACGTCTACGGATTCGAGCGGGCGCGGATCGCGATGAACGTGCACGGTTCCTGGGCCAATCACGCCCTCGCGCTGGGCCTGCCCAAGGGAACGGGCACCAAGGAGCAGGTGGAGGAGTTCATTCGGCGCTGGGCGAATTTCCCGGTGCGGCCCGAGTACCGGGACAACCCGCCGTGGGCGGAGAACACCGTCGACGGCGACGACATCAACATCTTCGACATCCTCCCGCTGATCCGGCTCAACGACGGCGACGGCGGCTTCTATCTCGACAAGGCCGCCGTCGTCTCCAAGGACCCCGACGACCCCACCAGCACCGACAAGCAGAACGTGGGCGTGTACCGGATCGAGATCAAAGGCAAGCGGAAGCTGGCACTGCAGCCGGTGCCGATGCACGACATCGCCCAGCACCTGCGCAAGGCGGAGGAGAAGGGCGAGGACCTGCCGATCGCGATCACGCTGGGCAACGACCCGGTGATCTCCATCGTCGCGGCCACCCCGATGGAATACGACCAGAACGAATACGAACTGGCCGGTGCGCTGCGCGGCGCCCCCGCGCCGATCGCCCGTTCGCCGCTGAACGACCTGCCCGTGCCGTGGGGCTCGGAGATCGTGATCGAAGGCGTCATCGAGGGCCGCAAGCGTGAGATCGAGGGCCCGTTCGGCGAGTTCACCGGCCACTACAGCGGCGGCCGCAACATGACGGTCATCCGCATCGACAAGATCTCCTACCGCACCGACCCGATCTTCGAGCACCTCTACCTGGGCATGCCGTGGACCGAGATCGACTACCTGATGGCCGCGAACACCTGTGTGCCGCTGTACGAGCAGCTGAAGAAGGACTTCCCCGAGGTCCAGGCGGTCAACGCGTCGTACACGCACGGCCTGGTCGTCATCGTCTCCACCAAGAAGCGCTACGGCGGTTTCGCCAAGGCCGTCGGCATGCGTGTGCTCACCACCCCGCACGGTCTCGGCTATGCGGCCACCGTCATCGTCGTCGACGAGAACGTGGACCCGTTCAACCTGCCCCAGGTGATGTGGGCGCTGTCGACCAAGATCAACCCGTCCGGCGACCTGGTCGTCGTGCCCAATCTGCCGATCCTGGAGCTCGCTCCGCAGGCCAACACCCCCGGCATCGTCGACAAGCTCATCATCGACGCCACCACCCCCGCCCCGCCCGACCGGCGCGGCAACTACGGCAACCAGGTGGCCGACCTGCCCGAGATGGGGGAGTGGATCACCAAACTTCAGCAACTCGCCGCGAAGTAATCACGCCGACTCCGAAGGAGAACCAATCGTCATGTCCGACAAGAGCACGGAACCCACCGAGTGCCCACGCTGCGGCTTCCGGTCCCTGGAGCTGCTCTACGTCTCGCCCGTCGCCGATGCGTGGGAGGTCTACCAGTGTCAGCAGTGCTTGTACTGCTGGCGCACCTCCGAGCCTGCCCGACGCACGCAGCGCAGCGCCTATCCGGAGAGTTTCAAGATGACCCTCGAGGACATCCGAAGCGCCCCGGAGGTCCCCACCATCCCGCCGCTGCGGACCGGCGCGTGACCGGCGAGTCCCAGGATGGTGTGTGCCCGCCGCAGATCCAGCGGGCACTGGACGAACACACGACCCTGACCCTGGCCTACCTCGACGAAGCGGGCTTTCCCCAGGCCTGCGCCGTCTTCTACGCCGCCACCGATGTTCCGACCCTGGTCTTCGTGAGTTCCGCGGACACCGCCCACGGACGAGCACTGCTGGCCACCGGGTCCGGCGCTCCCGTCGCGTTCACCGCGCAGCGTGATGAGCAGACATGGACCGACATCACCGGCATCCAGGGCCGGGGCACCTGCCACCGGTTGACCGGACACGCGGCCGCCGCGGCGCGCCGGGCCTATGCGCAACGATTCCCCTTCATCGACACGGCCCCGAATTTGTCCCGTGCCCTGGACTCGACCGACTTCTGGGAGATCCGACCGCACTGGCTCCGCCTCGTCGACAACACGCGCGGCTTCGGCCACAAAACCGAATGGACCCCGAAAACGCAGAACTGACAAAGGAATTCAGCCATGTCGAGCAACGCAACCTTCGAGACGACGATCGCGCAGCCGGTCCCACCGCAGGACCTGTCCCACATCGTCGGCCACCGCTTCATCTACACGTACGCCAACGGCTGGCAGTACGAGATGTACGTGAAGAACGACCACACCATCGACTACCGGATCCACTCCGGAATGGTCGGCGGGCGCTGGGTGAAGGATCAGGAGGTGGATCTGGTCCAGTTGGACGAAGACAGTTACAAGATCTCCTGGACCGAGCCCACCGGCACCTGTGTAGCGGTCGACGTGCTGCCGACCAAGCGCCGGCTGCACGGCGTGATCTTCTTCCCGCACTGGGTCGAGGAGCACGGCGAGCGCACGGTGCTCTACCAGAACGATCATCTGGACCGGATGCGCGAGTACCGCGACGCGGGACCCACCTACCCGATCTACGTGGTCCCCGAGTTCGCCAAGATCACGCTGTTCGAGCACGTCGGCGTAGATGACGAAACGGTCATCTCGATGGCTCCCGGTGACCTTCCCGAGGGCTGGTCCGACCGCACCAACTGACTATCCGAGGTGGTCGCCATTCGCGTGCGAGGACTCGATCGTCGGACGCTGCACCGTCGCGACGAAACGGTGCGCGGTGATGGATGTTCCTGTGGGGTATCGCATATGTCGGGTACTGCAACGACTCTGGTACTGAATCGAGCCAGAGCCGTTGGGGTGGAACGGAAGTCGGTTAGGCGGCGCCGAATTTGCCGGTGCCCAGGTCGGTGGTGAAGGCGTCCCATTCGGCGGGGGTGAACAGGAGTGCGGGGCCGGTGCGGTTTTTGGAATCGCGGACGCCGACTGCACCGTTGTCGAGGTGGGCGATCTCGACGCACTCTTTGGTTCCGCCGCTGCGGGTGCTCTTGAACCACTTGGCTTCAGATAGGTCGACGTTCACGCTGGTACCCCCCTACTTGACATCCGCAGCAGAATCCTGCTGTCGTTCTCATCAAGCGCCGCTTGCTGGATCTGTTTGTGTGCCTGCGTATACCGTTGAACGATACCTATTTTCTCGCTGTACATGTCGCTGGTGTAACCCTCCGCGTACACAGTGGTCGGCTCGATCGGATTGCCGCGACAGTCCTCACCGAACTCCAGAACCACGAATGGGGGAAGCAGCCGAGAAATCATGGCTGCACGAATTCGGCGATCTGATCCCGGCCAATTTCAGCTGGCCTTCCCTGTCTGAGAGCATGGAACTTATTGAGCTACAACCTTTTTGGACAAATAGCAATTGAACCAATGCAGTCTGCTGTTGTCCATGTCTGACGAGTTCGCTTTGGAATTGGTGAAAGCGGCACGGTTCCGAGCAGGCGTCAAGCTGCCGCATGAATGATCCGATGCGTGCGGCCATGCTTGGTTCGGGGCCGTAGGCGTCCGTGCTGAACGTCTTCTGCCGCAATCCAATCGGGACGAATCTGGGGGGCAGTACCTACTGTTGCGGGCCCTGCGGAGGAGTCGAGTACGGCGAGGGCTGCTGTGGGGGAGCGTCGTATCCCGTGTTGGGCTGGCCGGGCGTAGGCGGTTGTACTTGGGGCTGTTGAGGATTCGGATACTGGCTCGGTTGCTGAGGGATGGGCTGCTGCCATCCGGGGAGTTGGGGAGCCTGCTGCTGTGGTGGTCCGAAGGCGGCGGGTGATGCCGGCGGCGAGAACTGGCCGGGTTGCTGCGGAGTATTTTGTTGGGGCATTGCGAAAGCGGACGGGTTTGCGGGTTGCGCGAATTGACCGGGCTGTTGGGGATGGAATTGTTGCTGCGGCTGAACGCTGTACGGCGCGGGCTGCCCGGGGGTGTTCGGTGCTGGTTGGCGACTGTCCGGGGAGAGCTGTTGCGGCCATGTCGGGCCGGGTGCGAACTGGGGACCGGGCTGTTGCGGCCCGGCTACGGCGGTCCCCGTCTTGGCGCTGGCCGCTGCCGTGATGAAGAGACAGACAAGAGCCGCCAACGCCAGCAAGGTGATCGGAATCGACGGCCAGATACCGAAATAGCTAACCGCGCTCCCATGCCCGTAGCCCACCAGTTCGGCCGGTGCGAAGGGATAGAACAAGTAGTCGACAGCGCGGGTGAAGAACACACCGCTGCCGAGTGCGGCGAGAAGACGAGCCGTTCCGGGTCGTCTACCGAGAAGCAGCAGCAGTCCTGCGACCGACGCGCTGATGGCGGCCAGCACCCAGGACAGTTCCGCCAGGAAACTGTCGTACCTCTGGATCACCGCCAGTATGAGGCAGACCAGATACAGCAGTGTGACCAGAATCAGCGAAATCGCCGCGACCAGATCCGCTTTCGAGCGCTGCCGTGCGGGCCGAGGTGCTGGGAATCCGGAAACCGGCTGTCCGGGAACCGATCCGGGTTGCGGCCAGTTCGGCACCGGAGGTGCGGGCTGCGGGATCGGTCCGGGCTGGTACGGGTTGGCCACGGCGACACTCCTTGCTGGAATAACGATCTCGTGCAGCCTATGGGATTGCAGTCGAATCGGCAGATCTCGACGGGCTCGCGAAAAGGCCCCACCGCACCAGGGTGCCGGTGCGGCGGGGCCTTTCGTGATGCCAGGTCGGCGATTACGGCGGCGAGAGACGGCCGGGTGACGATCACGCCGCCGAATGCGACAGCGTCAGCTCATGGGCAGCAGGGCTGTGGGGGCGTCTTCCGGAGACTCGGCGAGGTCCTCGAACTCGGTGATTGCGTCGATATCGGTTGCGCCCATGGCGATGTTGGTGACCTTCTCCAGGATGATCTCGACCACCACCGGGACTCGGAATTCGGCTGCGAGGGCTTTCGCGCGAGCGAAGGCGGGGGCGATGGCCTCGGGGGTTTCGACGCGGATTGCTTTGCAGCCCAGTCCTTCCGCGACCCGGACGTGGTCGACGCCGTAGTCCTTGGCCAGGCCGATCGTGTCGTCGGCGTTGATGTTGTCGAAGCCGAGTTGGACGAAATAGTCCATGTCGAAGGCGCGTTGAGCCTGGCGGATCAGGCCGAGATACGAATTATTCACCAGGACATGGATGTACGGGAGGTTGAACTGGGCTCCGACGGCGAGTTCCTCGATCATGAACTGGAAGTCGTAGTCGCCGGAGAGGGCGACCACGTTCGCCGACGGGTCCGCGGCGACCACGCCGAGCGTCGCGGGGATGGTCCAGCCGAGCGGACCGGCCTGGCCGCAGTTGATCCAGTTGCGCGCTCGATAGACGTGCAACATCTGCGCACCCGCGATCTGGGACAGGCCGATGGTGGACACGTAGCGGGTCTCGCGTCCGAACGCCCGGTTCATCTCCTCGTACACCCGTTGCGGTTTCACCGGGACGTCGTCGAAGTGGGTCTTGCGGTGCATGGTTCGTTTGCGGTCGAGGCATTCGGCCACCCAGGACGAATAATCGGGCAGCGTTCCGGCGCGTTCACGGACCACCGCGATCATTTCGCGCAGAGCAGCCGCGGCGTCCGAGGCGATGCCGTAGTCGGGGGCGAACACTCGGCCGAGCTGTGTCGGCTCGATGTCCACGTGCACGAAAGTGCGGCCCTTACAGTAGGTTTCGAGATCGCCGGTGTGCCGGTTGGCCCATCGGTTGCCGATGCCCAGCACGAAATCCGAGGCCAGGAGTGTCGCATTGCCGTAGCGGGTGGCGGTTTGCAGCCCGGCCATTCCGGCCGCCAGGTCGTGATCGTCGGGCAGGATGCCCCAGCCCATCAGGGTCGGCACCACCGGGACGTTCAGCAGTTCGGCGAGTTCGCGCAGCAGATCCTCGGCGCCGGCGTTGATGATCCCGCCGCCCGCGACGATCAAGGGTCGCTGCGAGGCGGTCAGCATATCGATCGCCTTGGCCGCCTGGGCGCGGGTCGCGGCCGGTTTGTACACCGGCAGCGGGGCATAGGTTTCCGGGTCGAAATCGATCTCGGCGACCTGCACGTCGATGGGCAGATCGATCAGCACCGGACCGGGACGGCCCGAACGCATCAGGTGGAATGCCTGCTGGAAGACGCCCGGCACCTGGGCCGGTTCCAGTACCGTCACCGCCATCTTGGTGACGGGCGCGGCGATCGCGGCGATGTCCACGGCCTGGAAGTCTTCCTTGTGCAGGCGGGCGCGCGGGGCCTGCCCGGTGATGCACAGGATCGGAATCGAGTCCGCGGCAGCGGAATACAGGCCGGTGATCATATCGGTCCCGGCCGGGCCCGAAGTGCCGATACACACGCCGATGTTGCCGTGCGCCGCCCGGGTGTAGCCCTCGGCCATATGTGCCGCGCCCTCGACGTGCCGAGCGAGAATGTGCTTGATCCCGCCGTGTGCGCGTAGCGCGGAATAGAAGGGGTTGATCGCCGCGCCCGGCAGGCCGAATGCCTGTGTCGCGCCTTCCAGTTCGAGAATTCGGACGGCCGCGTCGACGGCCCGCATGCGTGTCATTGGGTGTACTCCTCTGTGTGCGTTGATCTCTCGTGGCCGGTGTGCTGCCCGCCGAGGAGCCGTCATCCTCGGCGGGCGGATCATCGGGGTGAGATCTCGGTCCTGCGTTGTGTTCCGGGTGCGTCGATCAGCCGGAGGCGGACATGCCTCGGTAGGCGCGCCAGTCGCCGATGTCGGATATGTCGATGAGTTCGGGTGAACCGAGCAGATTCGCCCGCAGAACCGTGGCCAGGCAGGCCGTACCGTCGTCGAGTTCGATCAGGCCGAGTTCGAGTTCGGGCGGTTCGTTCGGAATCAGATTGTCTCGCAGTATCTCCAGCGGCACCTCGTACACCTCGCCGGTCACCGGGCGGCCGTCGTGGGCGGTGGCGATCATGGCGGGGAAGCGGTCACCGACCGAGTAGTAGCGGTACTTCGGGGCGCTGCGCGCGGTCCGCAGCAGTGGTGCGCCGTCGAGTTGGGCGTTCAGGCGGCCGCCGCGCATTCCGTCGCCGTTGAGGAACATCAGGACCATTGCTACTCCTCGGTCGCCGGGACTGATGTGGTTGCCGCGAAGCGGGTTTCGAGACTCGCTCGCCCGGCCGGGGTGATCCGGCCGAACAGCCGCAGACGGGCGATGCCGCCGTCGGGAAAGACGTTGAGCCGCACCCGATCGACCGGAGTATCCGTGTCGAGGCGGAATCGGTGTGGTGCATCGGGTTGCAGCGCGACGGGTGGGAGTAGGCCGATCAGCTCCCCGTCGGCGGTGTGGCCGTCGAGTGAGATTCGCGCGGGAGCGTTGCCTTTGTAATGCGTGGTGTCCACTTCGAGCACGGCAGGGATCGCCTCGGCGGCCAATACCACGGTGGCCCAGTCGTTTCCGTCGTCACGCCGACGCCGCATCTCCCAGCCGTCGGCCATGAAACGCGAAATACCCTGTTGCAGCATGTTGTTCGGCGGCGAGAAGAAGCCGTCGCTGCATGCCACCACCCGGCCGCCGTGGTGCAGGGCGGCCAGGTCGAAGGGGATGTCGTCGATCCACTGCGGATCGGGAACCGCACTGCCGTGCACCCGGACCCGGGCGATGCCGCCGTCCGGATGCATGTTCACCCGGACATGCGTGATGCGGCGATCCGTGGTGACCTCGAACGAATTGCGCGTATCGCCATCGACCGGGGAGACCGGAACCAGAGTGTGCCAGTCGGCCTCGAGCAGCTGCGCCACCGAGGGATGTCCGGGCACGCCGCATCCCTCGATCGAGACGTGCGGTGGGTAGTTGCCGACGAAATGCGCTGTGTCCACGACGATTCCAGCCGGAACACCCGCGATGCCGAGTCGGATCAGCGCCCAATCGGGTCCGGGGCTGCCATCACGCCGACGTCGGGTCTCCCAGCCGTCATACACCTGCCCCTTGGCGTTGAAGGTATGCGGCCGATACTCCGGCGGCTCGTCGGTGACGAGATTCTCCCGCTCGGCGAAGAATTCGTCGTTGGCGGCGACCACACTGCCGCCGCTGTGCCGGGCGGCCAGATCGGGAAGCTGGGACCAGTCACTCATCGATACCTCATTTCTGCAGCAGACGGCCGCGGGGACGGCCGCCGGTGATCTGTTCGCCACGCAGCCAGGTGGATCGGACGACGCTGCGCAGTGTGCGTCCGTGGTAGGCGGAGATCGGATTGCGGTGCCGTAATTCGGCCGCGTCGACGACGAACTCCTCGTGTGGGGCGAAGACGCAGAAGTCCGCGTCCGCGCCGATCGCTATGCGGCCCTTACGTTCCAGGCCGACCAGGTCCGCAGGCGCGGTGGCCATCCAGCGGGCCAGATCGACCAGATCGACCCAATCGGGAGAGGCCGTCCACACCGCGGGCAGACCAACCTGCAAGCCTGCGATCCCGCCCCATGCCTGGCCGAAATCTCCGTCACCAGCACGTTTGAGCGCCACCGTACTCGGTGAGTGATCGCTGACGATGCAGTCGATGACGTTGTCGCGCAATCCGTTCCACAGATTCCGCTGATTCGCCCGGTCGCGGATCGGCGGACAGCACTTGAATTCGGTTGCGCCGTCCGGAATCTCCTCGGCGCACAGGGACAGATAGTGCGGACAGGTCTCGGCGGTGATCCGCACGCCCCGCGATCGCGCCGCCGACAACATCGGCAGGGCGCCCGCCGCGGCCAGATGCAGCACGTGCACCCTGGCGTCGTACCGTTCGGCCAGGTCGATCACGGTTGCGATGGCGCGGGTCTCCGCCTCGGCGGGGCGGGAGGCGAGGAAATCGGCGTACACGGGGCCGTGCGGCGCGGGCGCGGCATCGATGACGTCCGGATCCTCCGCGTGCACGATCAGCAGCGCGTCGAGTTCGGCGACGGCGCGCACCGCGGCCTCGAGCTGCGCCGGGTTCAGGTGACAGAACTCCTCGACGCCCGAGGGCAGCAGAAAAGCCTTGAATCCGAACACCCCGGCATCCGCCAGCTCGCCCATATCGGCGAGATTGCTGCCGACCGCGCCACCCCAGAATCCCACGTCGATACAGCACTGCGCCGCGGCGGCGTCCTGCTTCTCGCGCAACGCCGCCACGCTCACCGTCGCCGGAATACTGTTGAGCGGCATATCGATCAGCGTCGTGACCCCGCCCGCCGCCGCAGCGCGAGTAGCGGTGGCGAAGCCCTCCCATTCGGTGCGGCCGGGTTCGTTCACATGCACGTGGCTGTCGACCAGTCCCGGCAGCAGCGCCGCATCGTCGGGAATCTCCACGACCTCGCGCGCAGTGGGCACCGCCTCGTACGGGGCGATATCGACGATCCGTCCCGCCCGAACCGCCACCGACGCCGCGACCTCACCCGCGGGCGTGATCACTCGACGTGCGCGGAAGACAATGTCGGCGTGTGGTTTCGGTGCGTTGATGCTCACGAGGACTCCTGAATTTCTGGAGTGGGCGGATTGTTTCGCGGGATGCCGGGCTTGTGGATGATGGTCCGTGACTCGGACTTCACAGCGCTGCTGCGAGATCCGCGCGCTGTGGGGTGTCGCTGGCAGATCTGCGTGCTGTGGGTTGTGTCTGCTGGATGCACAGGCGGTCTGGTTGGTGTGGATTCAGGGCGGAGCGGCTTGGTGCTCTGGATGGAAGATGTGCTGCTGTTGGGTCCCGCCGGAGGGGTGGAAGTCGGAAACCCTCTGACGGCGTAGGGTTTCCGGCTTCCGCCCGGACGGCGGGGCGGTTCTGGTCACTGGGGCGAAGGCATCGGCGACCACGATGTTCCGTTGTGCCGTGGACCCGTCCCGGCGAGTTGTTCGCGGGCTATCCGCGCACCCTGCCGTCGCAGCAGTTCGGCGGCTTCGTCCTGGCAGCGCCGCAGATCCGGTTCCAGATCGGTCAGCGGATACGCCGCCGCGAATCCTGCGGCCCGCAACTGCCCGTCATCCAGCAGCTGCCGACCGGCCACGGCGATGGTGCGCACTCCCGAACGCGCGGCGCGGGATGCGACGCCCGCGGGCGCCTTGCCGTGCAGGGTCTGCGTGTCGAGCGAGCCCTCTCCGGTGATCACGAGATCGGCCCCCCGGACGGTCCGGTCGAATCCGACCAGGTCGAGCAGCACCTCGATCCCACCGGACCGGCGCGCCCCGAGCACCGCCAGCGCGGCGAATCCGATGCCTCCGGCGGCTCCCGCCCCCGGACGGTCGGCGGCACCGAATCCGGTGCGCCGGGACACCAGTCGCGCCCAATGCGTCAGGCCCGCTTCGAGTGCGGCCACTTCACCTGCGCTCGCGCCCTTCTGTGGACCGAAAACCGCGGCAGTGCCCTGGATTCCGAGCAGCGGATTGTCCACGTCGCTGGCCAGCACCAGATCCACCTCGCGGATGCGCGGATCGAGCCGATGCAGGTCCAGATAGGCGATATCGGTCAAGCCGCCACCACCGGGACCTGCGGGTCCGCCGTCGGCGTCGAGCAGCGCGGCGCCCAGCGCGGCGAGTAATCCGGCCCCGCCATCGGTGCAGGCACTGCCGCCGACACCGAGAATCACTGTGCGGCAACCGGTATCGAGTGCAGCCCGGATCAACTCGCCGACGCCGCGACTGGTCGCGGTGAGCGGCGCGAGGACACCGCCCGGCAGCTGGTACAGCCCGCAGGCTGCGGCCGCCTCGACCACTGCGACGGATCGGTTGTGCGCGAAGGAGGTTCGGATCGGCTCTCCGGTCGGTCCGGTGACCCGGACCGCGCGCGGGGAGAATCCGGCGGCGATCGCCGCGTCCACCGTCCCCTCCCCGCCGTCGGCCACGGGGACCCAGGCGATTTCGGCGTCGGGGCGAACCCGCCGGATTCCTTCGGCCAGCGCGTCGGCGACCTGCCGGGCGGTCAGTGATCCCTTGAACTTGTCCGGTGCCAGGATGATTCGCGGCGACCCGCCCGGTGTGCTCCCTCGCCGAGTCATGACTATCTCTCGTCGAGTCCGTTGAGCTTCTCGATCACCTTCAGCAGCGCCGAATGATCGAGTGACCCGAGACCTTGGGCGCGGCCCGCGGCGATGAGCGATGCGGTCAGCGCGGCGGTCGGCAGCGAGAGATCGGCCTGTCGGGCGGCGTCGGTGATGATGCCCATATCCTTGTGGTGCAGGTCGATTCGGAAGCCGGGCGTGAATTCGCGCGCCACCATCGACTTGCGTTTGCGCTCGAGGATGGTGCTGCCCGCCAACCCTCCGGCCAGGACGTCCAAACCCTTGCCCGCGTCCACGCCCAGTGCCTCCATCAGCACGATCGCCTCGGCGACGAGTGCGTAGGTGCCGCCGACGACGAGCTGATTGGCGGCCTTGACGACCTGCCCCGCACCATGTGGGCCGACGTGGATGTAGGTCTTGCCGACCACCTCGAAAATCGGTGTGGCCGTCCCGAAGTCGGCCTCGGTGCCGCCGACCATGATGGACAGTACGCCTTCCTCCGCACCGCCCTGGCCGCCCGAGACGGGTGCGTCGAGCACTCGGTATCCGGCGGCCGCACCCGCCTCGGCCAGGGCGATCGAACTCTCCGGCCGGATGGTGGAGAAATCGATCAGCAACGCGCCCTTGGGTGCGTGCGCGAATACTCCGTCCGGTCCGAGCACCACCTGCTCGACCTGAGGATGGTTGGGCAGCATGGTGATGACGATCTCCGCATCCTTCACCGCCGCCTCGACGCTGTCCGCGGACCTGCCGCCGTCGGCCTCCAGTCGCGCATAGGCTTTCGGGTCGAGGGTGTGGCCGATCACCTCGTGTCCGGCTTCGGCCAGATGAGATGCCATGGGAGAACCCATGATCCCGAGCCCGATGAATCCGATTCTGCTCATAATTGCTCCAATAGTGCTGTGCTTAAAGGTAATTCGATCGATCAGCGTCGATCGTGCGCCCGGCTCGGCTGCCGATCGTGCGGGCGCTGCGGTTCAGAGGGTTGCGTGCAACCAGCCGAAGCTGTCGGCGCTGGCTCCGCTGGGGATGTACTCCGCGGCGACGTGGCCGCGATAACCGGTGTCCGCGATCCTGCCCAGATACCGGAAGATGTCCAGGTCACCGGTGCCGGGTTCGTGACGTCCGGGGGCATCGGCGATCTGGACGTGTGCGATCCGATCTCCGTAGCCGGCGATGACCTTGTCCAGGTCGTCGCCGTTGACGCTCAGGTGGTACAGGTCCGCGAGCAGGCCCAGATTCCTCGCGCCCTGCGCCTCACACACCCGGTCGATGACCTCGACCGCATCCTGCGCGGTCCGCAGCGGGTAGGCGGGAATTCCGCTGACCGGCTCGATCAGGACGGTGCCGCCGATCTCGCCGAGTGCACGGGCGGCCACACCCAGATTGCGGATGGCCACCTCGTCCTGCGCGTCCGTGTTCCCGCCCTCGATGCGATTGCCGTAGAGGGCGTTGAAGGCCGGGCAGCCGAGCCGTCCGCCGATCCGTGCGGCAGCGGCGACGCCCTCGGCGAACTCCTGTTCCCGGCCGGGCCAGGAGACCAGGCCGCGGTCGCCGGCGGGCATGTCCCCGGCGAAGAGGTTCAACCCGATCAGCTGGACCCCGGCTCGTTCGATCGCGGCGACGAAGGCGTCGACCTCGGTGTCGGCCGGGTTCGCGGTCGGGAACGGCCACCAGAACTCCACCGCGCCGAATCCGGCGGCCGCGGCTGCGGCGGGGCGTTCGAGCAGCGGCAGTTCGGTGAACAGGATGGACAGGTTCACCGCGTAGGGCAGGGGGTGTCGTGTCATGCCGTGTTTTCTCCGTCTCGGGGCGTATGTCCGTGCGGTCGAATCCGCTGCCGTCGATCTCATCGGGCCGTCTCGAACGAGTTTCGTAATGTGGAATTTCACTTCCGTAATACGACGGTAACGCCTGTCGGGCATGGTGGTCAACACTTTTCGTGGATCCGGGCGAACCGTTGACAGGGTGTTGCGATCGGTTCTAGATTCTCGATAGTGGAACTTGAATTCCACAATGTAGAAGTTTTGGCGTGATTCGGTCGTTCGGTTTCCGGTCGCGATCCCGCCGGAACAATGGGACTCGGAGGTGTGGCGATTGCGACGACCACTGACGATGACGCAGCTGAACCAGCTGCCCGGCGACGATTGGCGGACCGCGCTCGGCGAGGTGGTCGGCCTGCCGGAGTGGATCGACGTGGTCGCCGCCGCGCGGCCCTATGCCGACCGCGCGCGCCTGCTGTCCCTGGCCGAACGTGAGGTGCTCGCACTGCGTCCCGAACAGGTGCGCGCCGCGCTGGCCGATCACCCCCGGATCGGTGCGGCCACCGCCCCCGGCTCACAGGCCGCGGGGGAGCAGTCCGGCGTCGACTCCGCCGATGCCGCGCTGCTCGAACGGCTACGGGCGGGAAATCTCGCCTACGAAGCCAGATTCGGACTCATCTATCTGGTGTGCGCCGCCGGTCGTACCGGGCCGGAGATGCTCGCCGATCTCACCGAGCGCCTGGACAACGAGCCGGATGCCGAAATCCTGGTCACGAGAAGAGAACTCGCCGCGATCGCACGAAAGCGACTGGAACGGGTGGTAATTCCATGACCCGTAGCGCCATCACCACCCACGTGCTCGACACGGCGGGCGGTCACCCCGCACGCGATGTCCCCGTCCGGCTCGAGGTGCGCACGCCCGAGGGCTGGCGGGAACTGGGTTCCGGTCGCACCGACCAGGACGGCCGCTGCACCACCCTCGGTCCCGAGTGGGTCGAGGCCGCAGATCATCGGCTCATCTTCGACACGGGCGCCTACTACGGCGACCGTGACCACTTCTTCCCCGAGGTGACGGTGACCTTCACCATCACCGATCCGCAACAGCACCACCATGTTCCGTTGCTGTTGTCCCCGTTCGCCATTTCCACCTATCGAGGGAGCTGACCCATGGCCATCCAGCTCGGGCCCAATCAGTACGGCAAGGCCGAGAACCGTCTCGTGCGGGTCTTCCGGGACACCGATCGGCATCGGATCCGCGACCTCAACGTCTCCACCGCGCTGCGCGGCCGGTTCGAGGACGCGCACATCACCGGTGATCAGCGCGATGTCCTGCCCACCGATACGCAGAAGAACACCGTGTTCGCCTTCGCCAAGCAGAAGGGTGTGGCCGCGATCGAGGATTTCGCGCTCACCCTCGGCGACCACTTCATCGGCGCCTGTCCGGGCGCGGACGGCGCGCGGGTGGAGATCGACGAGTACGCCTGGGATCGCATCCCGGTCGACGGCGTGCCGCACGACCACTCCTTCGTGCGGACCGGCGGCGGGGTGCGCACGACGGTGGTCAATATCGACGGCGCCGGACCGGATCGGCGGGCGCACGTGGTGTCCGGGATCAAGGATCTGGTGGTGCTGAAGTCGACCGGTTCGGAATTCCACGGGTTCTTCCAGGACGAATACACCACCCTGGAACCGACCACCGATCGGATCATGGCGACCTCCCTGGTCGCGCGCTGGCGATACAACCCCACCGGTGCGATCGACTGGGACGGGAGCTTCGACTCGATTCGCTCGATCCTGTTGCGGGAGTTCGCGGTTGTGCACTCCTACGCGCTGCAACAGACCCTCTACAGCATGGGGCGCGCGGTACTCGAACAGCATCCGGACGTCGCCGAGATCCGCTTCTCGGCCCCGAACAAGCACCACTTCCAATACGACCTGGAGCGTTTCGGCGTGGACAATCCGGGTGAGGTGTTCATCGCCGCGGACCGGCCCTACGGATTGATCGAAGCCACCGTCGAGCGCGACGACGCACCGGATCCCGGCCGGGCCTGGCACGGCATTCCAGGTTTCTGCTGAGCGGTGGTTCGCAGGGCCCTCTAGACCGACCCGAGCTTCCGAATGGCGGAATTCGCTGCCAAGATGGTGGAAATACCTATCGAGGAGGAGCGACGCCGTGACCGAGACGCAGACGCGGACCAGTGGCGGTGTGCAGTCCGTCGATCGGGCTTTCGAGCTGCTGGAGTTGGTGGCCGACGCCGGTGGGGAGGCGACGCTGTCCCAGCTCGCGGAGGTTTCCGGGCTGCCGCAGCCGACCATTCATCGGCTGTTGCGCACGCTCATCTCCGGCGGATACGTCCGGCAGCAGCCCTCGCGGCGATACTCGTTGGGGCCCAGGCTGATTCGGCTCGGCGAGACGGCCAGCCGGGTGCTGGGCGCCTCGGCTCGCCCGCATCTGACGCGGCTGCGGGATCTGACCGGGGAAACCTCCAATATGGCCGTGCTGGACGGAGATCAGGTGGTCTACGTCGCGCAGGTGCCTTCGCCGCATGCCATGCGGATGTTCACCGAGGTCGGTCAGCGGGTGGACCTGCACTGCACCGCCGTCGGCAAGGCCGTGCTGGCCACCCTGCCACCCGCCGAGGTCGATCGCATTCTGTCGCGAATCACGATGAGCCCCCGCACAACTCACACCATCACCGATCCGGCCGTGATCCGCGAGGAAATCGACCACATCCGTGAGCTGGGCTATGCCCAGGACGACGGTGAGCAGGAGATCGGCGTCCGCTGCTTCGCCGTGGCCATCCCCGACGCGCCGACCCGCGCCGCCCTGTCCATCTCCGGTCCCCAGGCCCGGGTCTCCGGTCTGGACATGGACGCCATCATCCCGATGCTCGAGGACGCCGCCGCCAGCCTCGGGCGAGATCTCAACGCAACCAACTGATTCGCACCCGCCGAGCCTTTCGAGCGGTATGTCAGTATTCGAGTTCGGTCCACGGGATTCGAATGGGGAACGGAAAATCGAAAGTGATTCCGTCGGAATCGAATTCATTATGCACTGAGCCGTCGTCGATATCGTCGGCGTCGGGTGCGCCCGATCGCCACTCCCCAGCGATAATGTAGTTCGCCGAATGTAGCGGTGTAACGCCCGCCGGCAGTTTCCCGTGGCCGGTTTCCAGTGCATACGCCCGGATGGTCTTGATTCGGCGGGGCGAGTGCCCCATCAGTACTTCCCAGTACCACGCGATGCCCGCGCGCGCGTAACGAGCCTTCTTCGCTTCGATGTCCCGATCGGGGTTCGAGGGGGAAATGACCTCTCCGGCAACGTAGACATCCGCTGCGCGGATATCCTGAAACTCCTGTTCGAGGCAGCGGTATATCAAGAAATCGGGAGTTACGTAGTCGGACTTCCCGGTTTCTCCGAAGAAGATGTTCGTTTCGGTCGACACTCGCCAGCAGTGGTCGAGACTGTCCTGCATATCTTGCCGGGCACAACGTCGCAGGCTTGACCACAGCAGATTCGTGAAATCCTGATGTTCCGCCGGACCGCGCCGTGCCCACACGACGCGCCCGTTCCATAATTCGATCTGGCCTGCGATCTCCTCGGGAAGAAGTTCGAGCTCCTCCCAGGTCATGAACGCCGGAAGATTCGGTGGTGCGACGTGTGGGACACCCATGCCGGTCATGATAACTGCAGGTCGGACTACGGTGTCAGCTCGTTTCGGGGGCGATGGTCCGCTGTGCTGGCTGGTACCTGCCTGGGTCATCGGTGTGGATGGGGCAGGGCTCAGCGGTGATTCTCGGCCCTGGTCGGGGGTCGGCCGGGATCTCGCCGGAGCCTCGGGGGATGAGCCGGGTGGGGATCACTCGGTGCTGGGGTGGGGACGTGTTGCCGTCGAGGCGGGCGAAGAGGAGTTCGGCGGCGGTGTGGCCGATCCGAGCGGGGTCCTGGGTTATCGCGGTGAGGGGTGGGGTGATGAGGTCGGCGAGGGGGAGATCGTCGAAACCCACCAGGGCGATGTCGTGGTTCAGGTGGTATTTGCCGATCGTGCGCAGGAGTGCGGTGGTGATCAGGTTCTGGGCGCTGAAGACCGCGGTGGGGCGGTCGGGGCGGGTGAGCAGGGATTCGGCCGCGGCGGTGGCGGCTTCGGGGGAGTGGAGGTCGGTGTGAATCAGACTGGGGTCCAGGGGGATTCCGGTTCGGGCCAAGCCCTCGACGTATCCCGCATAGCGGTGTGCGGCGGTCTGAATCGTGTGCAGGTCGCCGAGGTAGGCGATGCGGCGATGGCCCTGTGCGGCAAGGTGTTCCACGGCGCGAAGTGCGCCCTCGCGGTTATCGGCCGTGACGCTGTCGAATTCGGCCGACTCCGGTGCGCGATCGACGAAAACCACCGGGGTGCCGCGCATCTGCTCGTGCAGCAGGACGCGGTGATCGGCGCCGGCCGGCATCACGATGAGGCCGTCCACGCGACGGGACAGCAGGGCCTCGAGCACCTCGCGCTGACGGTCCGGATCCTCGTCGCTCGACACCGCGAACACCAATGTGCCACGGCCGTGGGCGAAATCCTCCACCGCGCGATGCACGGCCGCGGCGAACGGATTGGCGACGTCCAGCAAGACCAGGCCGATCGCGGCGGTCTTCTGCCCGCGCCCGCGCAACGTGCTGGCCGCGAGATTGTGCCGGTAATCGAGCATCGCGGCGGCCTCGGTGACTCGTGCGGTCAGCGCGGGGGACACCCCGGCCTCACCACGCACCACCCGCGACACGGTCTTGATGCTCACACCCGCCAATGCGGCGACCTCGCGCATGGTGGCGGCGGGTAGCGGCGAATCGGGCCCGGAGTCCGGTGCGCGCGGACCTGACAACGCTGACACCGTCTATTTCTAGCATGTCGGGGAAGTGTGATCTGCGCATATCCAGGGCGATATTCCGAATCCCTGGACGGGCCGCAGGCCGCTGTCTATTGTCTCTGACAACGTTGTCTTTTCCGTGGCGGCGATCGAGGTCGGTGAGGAGGTGTGCGAGGTGAACGGAGAATCCGGGGAGGCGGCGGCGCGAGGCGAGCGCATCATCGCCGTGGCCGGGGAAGCGTTGGTCGATCTCGTGCCCGCCGACGTCCCGGGACACTTCGTGGCGATGCCCGGCGGTAGTCCGACGAATGTCGCCGTGGGTCTGGTCCGGCTGGGTGCGCCGGTGCGGTTGCTCGCGCGGATCGGGGCCGGTGCGATGGGAAACCGGGTCCGGAACCATCTGCGGCACAACGATATAAGCCTCGATCACACGATCCAGGCGCAGGAGCAGACCTCACTGGCCATCGTCGATCTGGATGAGAACGGCGTGGCGCAGTACGACTTCCGCATCGATGGCGCCGCGGACTGGCAGTGGACCGATACCGAACTGGCCGATGCGCTCGACGGTGATGTGGTCGCCCTGCACACCGGCTCGCTGGCGATGACGCAGCAACCCGGGGCCGATGCCCTGCTGCGGCTGATCGAACGCGCCCGGCCCGCCGCGACGATCTCCTACGACCCGAATATGCGGCCGCAGTTGATGATTCACGAGCAGGCGCGCAGCAGGGTCGAGACCGTGTTGTCGCTGGCCGATGTGGTCAAGGTCAGTTCCGAGGATCTGGCCTGGCTCTATCCCGGACGTCCGGCACAGGACGTCCTCGCCGACTGGGCATGCCGGGGCCCGGCGTTGGTCGTCGTCACCCTCGGTGGTGACGGCGCCCTCGCCGCCACCGCCGAGAATCGCATGTCGGTGCACCGCCCCGGCCTGCCGATCGACGTCGTCGACACCGTGGGCGCGGGTGACGCCTTCTCCACCGGCCTGCTCGCCGGTCTGCATCGTCGCGACCTGCTCGGGGCGGATCGGCGAAAAGCCTTGCAGGCCATGGCGGAAACCGACGTGGTTCAACTCCTGGACGAGGCTGCGCTGATAGCAGCCTTGACCTGCACCCGCCGTGGAGCTGATCCGCCCACGACCGCGCAGGTCACCGACTTCGTCGATCGCGTGCGTCACCTGGCCTGATCCGCTGCGCCCGCTATGCAGCTCACGCCGGTTGAACCATGGGCGCCGGATCTGATGCCCTGACCGCCCTTGCGATTCCTGCGCAACGCAGTGCTCGGCATTGGACAGTTGATCGTGTGCCTTTCCGGGCTTCGTACCTGGTCGGAGTTATCGGTGCGGGCGGGGCGGATCAGTTGGTCGTCGGACCCTGTGCGTCCATCTGGGTTCCGGGCCCGCCGTTCATGCCACCCATGCCGCCGGGACCGAATTGGCCCGGCCCGCTGGGCATCTGGTTCGGATCACTGCTGTTGCTGCCGTCGTTCGCGCCGCCCGGACGTGCGGAGGTGCGGCTGTTGCGACGGCTCGGACCGCTGCCGTTCTGGTTGGCGCTGGGCTCGGTGATGACCGTGGCCGTCGAGGTTCCGTTGGCGTCGGTGGCCCGGATGCTCACCGTGTCACCGACTTTCAGACCGGACTCGGACTGCGTCGAGGTGTTGATGGTGTAGGTGTGGATGTACTGGTCGGTGCTCTTCGCCGTGATCGAATCGGCGGAAATCGCTGTGACGGTTCCGGTTTGCGTGAGTTCGGTGGCGTATCCGCCGTTGCCGTCGGAGATCACGAACTGTCCGTGCAGGGTCGGTGCGCCGATCGCGCCGCCCGCAGCGGAGTTCGCTCCGCCCGGACCGGAGGAATTCGCTCCGCCCTGGCCGCCGGGGCCGTTCATACTCCAGCCGGGGCCACCGCCGGGCCCGCCGAATCCGCCGTGCTCGGACGAATTGCCCGAGGCGGCATAGATCACTCCGCCACCCACGGCGGCGATGGCCGCGGCGATGCCGACCGTGGCGACGGTCTTGCGGGTGTTCCAGGTCGAGGGGGTGGTCTGCGGGGCGCCCCAGGTCGGCTCGGTGGGGGCCGGCTCGGCGTGTTCGGGCTGCTCGGGGCGCTGGGGCTGCTCGGGAGCGGTCATGATGGAAGTACTCCTTGGGTACGAGGGCCCGACAGGGTCGTCGGTGTTCGCTCCACCGTGTGCGGCGAAGCTGGGTGCGGGCTGTGCGCGCAGTCAGTGTTGGATATGTGTGCCCTGGTCAGGACGGTTTTCGGGGTCGGTGTACGTTTCACAGGTAGCGCACAGCCGGGACAAAGCCCGCTCCGAGCGGCGGGCGTGACCATGATGAGGTGACCGCTATGACCAGTGCCAATACCCCGACCGAACGCCCCGTGATGCGTCGCGCCGACGGCAGTCCCGTGACCGTGCTGGTCGTCGACGACGAGCCGATGCTGGCCGAGATGTTGTCGATGGCGCTGCGGTTCGAAGGCTGGGAGGTGCACAGCGCCGGTGACGGCCGCACCGCCATCGCCCGAGCTCGCGAGACGCGCCCCGACGTGGTCGTCCTGGACGTCATGCTGCCCGATATGACCGGACTCGAGGTCCTGGGCAAGATGCGCGCGGAGATCGCCCACCTGCCGGTCCTGCTGCTGACCGCCAAGGATTCGGTCGAGGACCGCATCGCCGGGCTCACCGCGGGCGGCGACGACTACGTCACCAAGCCGTTCAGCATCGAGGAAGTCGTGCTGCGGCTGCGCGCCCTGCTGCGTCGCACCGGAATCACGTTGCACGACAGCGGTGCTCAGATCGTCGTCGGCGATCTTGTCCTGGACGAGGACAGCCACGAGGTGACCCGCGGCGGCGACCCGATCACCCTGACCTCCACCGAATTCGAACTGCTGCGCTTCTTCATGCGCAATCCCAAACGCGTGCTGAGCAAGGCGCAGATCCTGGACCGGGTCTGGAACTACGACTTCGGCGGCACCTCCAACATCGTCGAACTGTACGTCTCCTACCTGCGCAAGAAGATCGACAACGGGCGCGAGCCGATGATTCACACGCTCCGGGGTGCGGGTTATGTCCTCAAACCTGCTACCTGAGCCACCCGCTTCCGGCGCGGCGGCGGTGCCGTTGCGGCGGCGATCGCGCCGACTGTCCGGCACCGGGTTCGACTCTCGTGATTCTGTCCGGGAGGACCCCTACCCCCGTTCCGGCCGCTGGTCCCCGCGACGCTGGTCGCTGCGACTGCGGCTGCTGGTCGGTCAGGTGCTGCTGCTGGTGCTCGTGGTCGTCGGCATCGGAGCCGCGACAGAGCTTGCGCTGCAACAGTTCCTGGTTCACCAGCTGGATTCGCAGCTGATGGATACCGAGACCCACGCGGTGTTCGACTCCGGCGGTGGCCCCAGCGTCGGGCACCTGCCGGACGACATCGCCGTGCATCCGCCGCCACATCCCCCGGAGTCCAAGACGTCCGGGCCGGGCCCGACCTTCCTCAACCGCGGCGGCATTCAGCCTGATTCCATCGGCGCTGTGGTCGCCGACGGAAAGGTAACGGCCGCAGGCAAAATCGGCTCCGACGGCAGTCAGGTATCGCTGAGTGACACCGCGAAGAGTCAGCTGGCGAACCTCGCGACCGACAACAAGCCGGTCACGATAGATCTGGACGGGGTCGGCAGCTATCGGGTCGTGGCGAGCCAGACCTACAAGCACACCACCGTCGTCAGCGGGCTGCCGATGGCCTCGGTGAACGCGACACTCATGCGGGGACTGGCCGTTTCGGTGATCGTCACGATCGTCGCACTGGCCGTCGCGGTCACGGTGGGCGTCTGGGTGATCCGCCGTGCCCTCGCGCCGCTGGATCGGGTCGCCTCGACCGCGGCCCGGGTAGCCCGGTTGCCACTGGATCGCGGGGAAGTCGAACTGCCCGTTCGTGTTCCGGAGTCGGACTCCGATCCGGGCACCGAGGTCGGCAAACTCGGCGCGGCCGTGAACCGGATGCTGGACCATATCGCCGGAGCGCTCTCGGCCCGGCACGACAGTGAGATCCGGGTGCGGCAGTTCGTCGCCGACGCCAGCCACGAATTGCGTACGCCCCTGGCCGCGATTCGCGGCTATACCGAACTGGCGCAACGGAACCGGGACGAGGTTCCGCCGATCGTCGCGGACGCTATGGGCCGGGTGGATGCCGCCGCGCACCGGATGTCCGGACTCGTGGAGGATCTGCTGCTGCTCGCGCGGCTGGATTCGGGCCGTCCGCTCGAACGTCAGCCCGTCGATCTGACCCCGCTGACCGTCGACGCGGTCACTGATGCCCATATCGCGGGCCCGGATCACCGTTGGGATCTGTCGTTGCCGGATCATCCGGTGATGGTGCTCGGCGATGTCGCCCGGCTGCATCAGGTCCTGGCGAATCTGCTCACCAATGCCCGCGTGCACACCCCGCCGGGCACCACCGTGGTCGCCGCGCTCGATATCGATGCCGACGGTTCGGCGGTGTGGACCGTGCGGGACGACGGACCCGGCATCCCGGCCGCGCTGCAGCCGGAGGTGTTCCAGCGGTTCGCCCGCGGTGACTCCTCGCGGTCGCGGCATGCGGGCAGCACCGGGCTGGGACTGGCGATCGTGGCCGCCGTGGTCAAGGCGCACGGTGGTGAGATCAGCGTGCACAGTGTGCCCGGCCGCACCGAATTCACCGTCCGGCTGCCGCTGGTCACGGCCGACTCGGCTGCTCACGCGGCCTGAGGCATGACCCCGCTCGCTCCAGGCTCACAGCAAGTGCACAGCGGCGACCTAGTGAGGAACCACGAATGGTCAGCAGGATTACAGCGTGACCTCGACATTGCTGGAACCTGTAGCCGCCCCGCCGGAGCCGCTGCCCGCCGCGAACCGGCGGCCGCAGCGGATCCGGCGCCTGAGTCTGGCGGCCCTGCTGGTCGCGACGGCGGTGTTGTATCTGTGGGATCTGGGGGCGAGCGGCTGGGCCAACCAGTTCTACGCCGCGGCCGTACAGGCCGGGTCGTCGAGCTGGCAGGCGATGCTGTTCGGCTCGAGTGACGCGGCGAATTCGATCACCGTGGACAAGACGCCCGGTGCGCTGTGGGTGATGGACATCTCCGCCCGGCTGTTCGGCTTCAACGCGTGGAGTCTGCTCGTGCCGCAGGCGCTCGAGGGCGTCGCGGCGGTCGCGGTGCTGTATGCCGCGGTGCGCAGGGTCGGCGGGCACTGGGCCGGGATCCTGGCCGGAGCCGTGCTGGCGCTGACGCCGGTGGCCGCCTTGATGTTCCGCTACGACAACCCGGACGCACTGCTGGTGCTGATGCTGACCGCGGCCGCCTACTGCACGCTGCGGGCGGTCGAGAAGGATTCCGCCGCTTGGTGGTTGCCCTTGGCGGGCGTGTTCATCGGGTTCGGTTTCCTGGCCAAGATGTTGCAGGCCTTCCTGGTGATCCCCGCACTGCTGGTGGTGTATCTGATTGCCTCGCAACGGTCTTGGCCTCGACGGCTACTGCAAGCCGGTGTCGCGGCGTTGGCGCTGGTGGTGTCCGCGGGCTGGTATCTGGCCCTGGTGGCGCTGTGGCCCGCGGGTTCGCGGCCCTATATCGGCGGCTCGCAGAACAACAGCGTGCTCGAATTGGCGTTGGGCTACAACGGCATCGGCCGGTTGACCGGAGATGAGACCGGCGGTTTGGGCAACACCAACTACGACGCCGGCTGGAATCGGCTGTTCGCCGACTCGATGGGCGGTCAGATCGCCTGGTTGATCCCGGCGGCGGTCATCCTGGGCGTGGCCGGACTGTGGGTGATCCGGCGGGCCCCGCGCACCGACCGCACCCGCGCGGCGCTGCTGGTCTGGCTGGGCTGGCTGGTGATCACCGGTGGTGTGTTCAGTTTCGCCAACGGAATTCTGCACCCGTACTACACCGTGGCTCTCGCGCCCGCGATCGTCGGCGCCGTCGGAATCGGCGCGGCGCTGATGTGGCGCAGCCGCAACGACATTCGCTCTCGCATCGTGCTGGCCGGGACGTTGCTGGTGACTGCCGCGCTGGCCTGGGTGCTGTTGCGGCGGACCTCGGATTGGCTGCCCTGGCTGGCTCCGGTCGTCGTCGCCGCGTCGGTACTAACCGCGGTGCTGCTGCTGGTGGTCGACAGGCTGCCCGAGGTCGCTGCGACGCTGGCGTTGCTGCTGGCCGTGGTCGCCGGTCTGGCCGGGCCCGCCGCGTATTCT
The DNA here is from genome assembly GCF_019890715.1 of Nocardia coffeae. NCBI lineage: Bacteria > Bacillati > Actinomycetota > Actinomycetes > Mycobacteriales > Nocardiaceae > Nocardia > Nocardia coffeae. The sequence goes on from NZ_JAINZY010000004.1 coordinate 65,965, forward strand.
GTTGCGACAGTGACGACCACGCACAGTGGAGCCATGCCCTCGGCGGGCCCGGACGGTGCGGGCTTCCCGGGCGGCGGCCACGGCGGACCGGGCGGTGGCCACTGGAACGGCGGCGGAAATGCCGACGGTGGTGCGAATGCTGCAGGCGGACAGTCCAATCCGACTACCGGAACAGGTGCGAACGCGCCCGGCGCCGGAACCGCGGCCGGTAATTCCCAGGCCGGAAATCCGGGAGGTCAACACGGCGGTCCGTTCGGCAGCGTCGATCCCGGTGCGAATGCCGTTGCGGCACTGAAGAACAACGCGAGCAACTACACCTGGGCGGCGGCCACCATCGGCTCGGACAATGCCGCCGGATATCAGCTGGCCGTGGACGCTCCGGTGATGGCCATCGGCGGCTACAACGGCACCGACCCGTCGCCGACCCTGGCGCAGTTCAAAACCTATGTGGCCCAACACAAGATCCACTACTTCATCGACGCGTCGGTGATGGGTGGCATGCGTGGTGGTTCCTCGAACAGCGGCAGCGAGGCGTCCTCGGAGATCTCCGCCTGGGTGAAGGCCAACTTCACCGCCCAGACCATCGACGGCACCACGGTCTACGACCTGACAGCCGCACAATGATCAGGAGGATGTGATGGAGATCCGCACCCGTTCCAGGCTTGGAGCGGGTGCGGATTTGTATTCGGGTGTGGTGCGGATTTGTGCCGATGTGCATGCGGTTTCGTCAGTGCGTAGGCGACCGCCTCGCAGGGCCTACGGCCATAGCAGCCGACAGGGCGACAAATACCGTCTTGACCCGGGATATTCACCGGTTTGGTAGCCGATATAGAAAAACGCCCCGAACTCAGGGGCGTTGTCTCAGAAAATACAGAGAGCGGATGACGGGATTCGAACCCGCGACCCTCACCTTGGCAAGGTGATGCGCTACCAGCTGCGCTACATCCGCATTTCCGCGTTCCCGCGGCGAGTAGAAACCTTAGCCCACCGAGCCGGGAAATATCGAATCAGCAGGTCACAGGGGGTGCTGCCGATGCATCGGCGGTGCTCGCAACCGGGCCGAAGACTTCACAGGATGCGCACAGGGCGGACCAATATCCGGCCCATCGCGGAATCCGAACATGGTAGGGACCGATGAGAGGACCAACCGATGACGATCACCGACGCGCCCGTCCACCGGGCCGCACCCGTTGAGACCGTCGAGCCGCGCAGGCGACCGCCGCTGCATCGCTGGCTCTACGGACCACCCGACCAACCGCGCTGGGTCCGGCCGAGCCTGTGGGCTCTGCTTGTCGTGGCCGCGTTCCTGTACTTCTGGGGCCTGACCCGCAACGGCTGGGCCAACGACTTCTACGCCGCCGCAGTGCAATCCGGCACCAAGAGCTGGAAGGCGCTGCTGTTCGGCTCGCTCGATCCGGGCAACTCCATCACCGTCGACAAGCCGCCCGCCGCCATGTGGGTGATGGCGCTGTCCGGTCGTCTGCTGGGCTTCAGCTCGTTCTCGATGCTGCTGCCCGAGGCGCTGATGGGTGTGGCCTCGGTGGCTCTGGTGTACGCCGCGGTGCGGCGCTGGAGCGGACCGGCGGCCGGGCTGCTCGCGGGTAGCGCGCTGGCGCTGACGCCGGTGGCCGCGTTGATGTTCCGGTTCAACAACCCGGATGCGCTGCTGGTGTTCCTGCTCGTCGCGGCGGCCTACTGCACGGTGCGCGCCACCGAGAAGGGCAGCGGTCGCTGGCTGGCGCTGGCCGGTGTCGCGGTCGGATTCGCCTTCCTGGCCAAGTTGATGCAGGCATTCCTGGTGCTGCCCGCGCTGGGACTGGTCTTCCTGGTCGCCGCGCCGATCACTCTGCGCAAGCGCATCGGCAAACTGCTCGGCGCCTGCGTCGCGATGGTGATCTCCGGCGGCTGGTTCGTGGCCCTGGTTGCCCTGTGGCCCAGCGCTTCCCGCCCGTACATCGGCGGATCGACCAACAACAGCCTGCTCGAGCTGGCGCTGGGCTACAACGGCCTGGGGCGTGTGCTGGGCGGTGAAGGCAACGGCGGCGGTGGCGGCGGTGGCGGCGGCACCATGTTCGGTGGCAGCACCGGCATCACCCGGCTGTTCGGCGACTCCTTCGGCACCGAGATCTCCTGGATGCTGCCCGCCGCGCTGATCGGACTGGTCGCGGGCCTGTGGTTCACCCGACGCACTCCGCGCACCGGACGCACCCGGGCGGGCCTGATCCTCTGGGGCGGTTGGCTTCTCGTCACCGGCATCGTGTTCAGCTTCATGCAGGGCACCATCCACCCGTACTACATGATCGCGCTGGCGCCGGCCGTGGCCGCGCTGGTGGGCATGTCGGTGATCGAATTGTGGCGCGGCAGAAGCAATCTCTCCGCCCGCGTGGTGCTCGGCGCGATGCTGGCCGCCACCGGAGTCTGGAACTACGTGCTTCTCGATCGCACCCCCGACTGGTATCCGGCGCTGCGCTGGATCGTGCTGGTGGGTTCGATCCTGATCGCGGCGGTGCTGATCGTCGGCGCCCACGCTCTGGGCCGGTTCACGGTGATCGTCGCGGCGGCGGGCCTGCTGTTCGGATTCGCGGGTTCGGCGGCCTACACCATCGACACCGTGGCGACCGTGCACACCGGTTCCATCCCGACCTCGGGGCCGAGCTCCGGACAGGGCTTCGGCGGCGGACCCGGCGGCGGAGGCTCGCACAAGCCCTCGGGCACAACGGGTTCGAACATGCCGGGCACGGCGCCCTCCGGGACCTCGCAGTCCGGTAGTGCACCCTCGGGCACCGCATCGTCCGGGACGTCGACCGGAACGAATTCGGCGCAGACCCAGCAGTCCGGCGGCCAAGGCGGCGGATTCGGCGAGGGTACGGACAACAACACCGCGCTGCAGCAGTTGATGAAGAACAGCACCAACTACCGTTGGGCGGCGGCCGCGATCGGCTCCCAGTCTGCGGGCAGCCTCGAATTGTCCACCGGCGCTTCGGTGATGGCGATCGGCGGCTTCACCGGCAGCGACAACTCCCCGACGCTGGCGCAGTTCGAGCAGTACGTGGCCGACGGCGACATCCACTACTTCATCGCGGGCGGCCACGGTGGCCCCGGCGGCGACTCCGGAGTGGCGTCCCAGATCACGACCTGGGTCGAGCAGCACTACACCGCGACCACGGTCGGCGGCACCACGGTCTACGACCTGACCAAGCCGATCTCCTGACCGATTCGTCGGTGGTCCCGAAACACGGGCCCGGAAATATCAGGCATTCACCTGATTTTTCCGGGCCCGTTCCGCGCGCTCCGGGCCGCTGCGACCGGACTGCCCTCGCGCGTGCGGATTTCGCGGCTCGCCGGTTCACCGAAAACGAGTTGTTCGGACCTCGCGCTATCTACTATGCCTGGCGTGAAGATTGTTCCGGCGGCCCGATCGGCTCGCAGAAGTCGGCCTGTGGCATATGTCGTTGCTCTGGTCGTGGCAGTGGTTTCACCGTTGTGCGCATCGCCATCGATCGCGAACGCCCAGGCCACCGTCGACCACATCACGCGAATCTCCGCGCAGCGCGAGGAGATCTACGTGCAGTCTCCGGCGATGCAGCGGATCGTCCAGCTCGACGTGCTGTTGCCCGCCGATCAGGGCCCGTCCCGTCCCACCCTGTATCTGCTGGACGGGAACGGTGCGTCCGACACCGAGGGGCAGAGCACCTGGGCCATGCGCGGCGGCGCTGTGCAGTTCTTCGCGGACAAGCCCGTCAACGTGGTGATGCCGGTCGGCGGACCCGGCAGCTTCTACACCGACTGGGAGAAGGACGATCCCAAGTTGGGGCACAACAAGTGGGAAACCTTCCTCACCGTCGAGCTGCCGCCGCTGGTGAACGGACTGCTGAAGGGCAACGGCGTCAACGCGATCGGCGGTGTCTCGATGGGCGCGCAGGCCGCCGCGACATTGACCGTTCGCAATCCCACCCTGTACCGCGCGCTGGCCACCTTCAGCGGCTGCCTGTATTCGAGTAACGCCGGGCAGTTGTCGGTGCGCCCGGTGGTCATCTCGGATGGCGGAAATCCGGACAACATGTGGGGCCGCGCGACCGACCCGCAGTGGAAAGCACACGACCCCAGTGCGCACCTGGACCAACTGCGCGGCAAACCCGTCTTCGTGTACACCGGCACCGGCATAACCGGCCCCGCCGACGCCAACTTCGACCCCAGCTTCACCTACCCGGTCACCCTGACCGAATCGATCGCGATCGAACAGGCCGCCCACGACTGCACCGTCTCCATCCTGGCCGCGATGAAGCTGTCCGGCATAAATCCGCAGGTCGATTGGAACGCAATAGGCACTCACTCCTGGCCATACTGGAAAGCCGCCCTCCCGAAATCCTGGCCAACCCTCGAGACTGGCTTGGGCGTCTGATCCGGCCCGGAGTCCACGCCTGCTCGGTGCACCTCGCGGCACGGTGCCCTGTGCCCCCCATCGGGCGCAGGGCCGCCGTTGGTTGGAATGTAGTGCAGTTCAGTGGAATCCGCTGTGGTAACCGCGGGACGATCAGCTGAGCAGGAGGTGAACCTGGAGTTCACCGACCAGGAAGCCGAGGATGCCGCCGATCGCCACCAGCTTCCATTCGTCCTGTTTGAAGGCGGGGCGCAGCAGGCCCTCATACTCCAGGTCGGTGAGGTTGCGGGTTTTCTCGACCACCAGGTTGCGCAGGTCCAGGGTGCGGATCGCCTGCTCCTCGAATCCGGCTGCGGCGCTGCGGATGTAGGTGAGCATCTCGGGGACCATATCGCGCTTGAGGGTGGCGATGGTGTCACCGGCGACGAGGGTGACCAGCGGGCGGGCCGGGGCGGACTGGGCGTCGATGAATTCGCCCATCCGCCGGGACAGGATGGCGGCGAGGCGGTCGGCGCGTTCGCCGTCCAGGATCGCTTCGAGCATCCTTGCGGGGGTGAGGATCTCGGTGGCGATCAAATCGCCGTAATCGTTGCAGACCTCTTCGCGGCGCTTGTGGAACAGGCCCTGCCACGGCACGATGCCCAGAATCCAGCGGCGATTCACCGGCCGGAAGATCATCTGCAGCGCAAGCCAATCCGTACTCAACCCGGTGATACCGCCGAACAGCGGCATCAACATCGGCGAATGCGTGAAGGCCCAGGTGAACATCTGCACGAAACCCAGCACCGTGCCGAACAGCAGTCCCGAACGCACGATGAAGCGCAGTTCGTTGGTGCCGATGTCGCGCACCAGCTTCACCAGCAGTGCCTTGTCGTTGACGAGCGTATCGATCGCGATGGCGCGCAGATCCATCACATGTTCGAGGTTGACGCGCAGATCGGTCGCGATGTCGTCGATCAGGGTGGGCACGTCACGCTGCACGCGCGTGATCATGGCCGTGCGCGCGAACTCCGGCATGGTCACCCAGATTCGCGGTTCGTAACGCATCATCAGCTCGTGCACCATGTGCGCGATGGCCTCGTTCAGCGGTTCGCGCAGGGTGGTGGTGAGTTCGGCGACGTCGATGCGGCTGAGCAGTTCCTTGGGATCGATGAGCCGGGTGAACATCAGATCCACCGCGACGGTCGCCATCCGCGGCGCGGCCTTGGGAACCACACCCTGCCAGCCCAACCACGGCCGGATTCCGATGAACTCCAGTGGCCGGAAGAGCATCTCGACCGCGACCAGTTTGGTCGTCCAGCCGATCAGTGCGGCAACGACGGGTATCGAGCAGTACAGCAGCCAATGCTGTAGGAAATCGTCGATCACGCAACCGCTCCGAGCGCGAGGGATGAATCTGAGCCCACCGCGGAACAGTAACAGGTTTCTAACGATGAGCCCGGAGACGGCCGTGTGATCCGAGGGCTGCTGCCATCATGCCGACGGCGCGACGAACATGTAGCCCTTCTCCTCCTCGCGCCGCTGAATCCGCCACTGTCCGTCGATCCGGACGAACGTGTCCAGATACCACAGTCCGCACAGCATCAGGCTCTGTTTGCCCTGCGCATCGGCGACCAGCATCGGGTTGTGGCACAGAGTGCGGCCGGTCGCGGTGTCCCCGTCGACGCTGATCGAGGAGTTGCTGATCAGGTGTTGGAACGCCAGGAAATTCGGCAGCATCGTCGCCAGGAACTCCTTGGTGGCGACCAGATCTCCGGTCGACCCGCCCATCGCGCTGTAGTCGATATGCGCGTCCGGGGTGAACACCTCGTCCAGCAGATCCCACTGCCGGGTATCGACGGCATGCGAATACCGCACCATCAGATCCTGAATTTCCAGCCGATCGGAAATCTCTTGCAGTGACAACATGACAACCTCCAGGTGACGCCGAGTGTGATCATGTCATCAGCGATCACGCTCGGCGGTGGCGGTTTCGGCGAATTACCTGGTGGAATGCTCAGTCCTCGGTCCAGTAGCCGACCCGGACGTGGTGGGTGGCCTCGCCGCCGGCGACGGTGATGCGACTGGAGACCGGCGGATAGCCGCGGGTCACCACGGTGTACTGGCCGTCGGTGAGGTCGGGGACGAGGTACTGGCCGTTGTCGTCGGTGCGGACGGTGGCGGTGACGCCGCCGGCGGCGTCCAGGACGGCCACCTGGGCGTCGGGTACCGGCCGATCACCTTCCGCGACAACGGATCCGGCGAGGACGGCACGGGGAGCCAGGACGATGTCGTGGTTCAGGATCCGGCTCTCGGGCACGGTCAGTGTGGCGGCCCCGGGGCGCATGTGGTCGGCGAGGGCGACCAGCGTGTACGTGCCCGGTACGACACCGTGACAGACGTATCCGCCGTCGGCGGTGCTGACGGCCGAACCGACCACTTCGCCGTTCGCGTCGGTGAGGGTGACGATGGTGTGCGGCACCGGTGTGCCGTTCACGGCCGTGCGGACCGCGCCGGAGACCTCTCCCGCACCGTGCAGGACGACGTCGAATTGCTGTGGCGTCCAACCGATGACGATGCCCGACGCGGTCGGTTGATGGCCCGAGCAGGAGACGATCAGCACGTAACTCCCCGGTTCCGGCGCGGCGATGAGATAACCGCCGTCCGCATCGCCGGTCGCGCGGGAGACCTGCCGACCGTGCGGGTCGATCAGCGTCAGCGTGGCGCGGGGGACCGGTTGTCCGTCGTCGTGGCGGATGTGGCCGACGATGCAGTAGTCGGCCTCGGCATCGGCGCGGGCGAGCAGGGCGTCCACACTCCGGTATCGGTCGTCCTCGGTGGCTGGCGGTGTCGGCGGCTCGGCGTCCAGGAGTTCGGCGGCGTCGTCGGGGATCGTGATGCCCGACTCGGCGAGCGGATCATCCTGTAGCGGAATCTCTTTCATGAGCAGCAGCACCACACCGGCCAGTACCGCGACGACGGCGGCGATGAGGAACACCTCGCGCATCGCGTGGGTGTAGCCGATCAGGATCGGGATGCGCACCTGCTCGGGCAGGGCGGCGATCCCGCTGGTATCGCTCTGTAGCGAGGCCAGCCCGGACGAGGTGAGATCGGCCGGGAGCTGCCTGCCGAACGCCGCCGTGATCCGTCCGGGGATGAGGTTGAACAGAATCGTCAGGAATACCGCGACGCCGAGTGTGCCGCCCATCTGCCGTACGAATGTCGCTGTCGCCGTCGAGGTTCCGCGATCCTCGGGGCGGCAGGCGTTCTGCGCGGCGATGATCAGCGTCTGCATGCAGCCGCCGAGGCCGAATCCGATGATCCCGCAGTACAACAGCGGCTGCCACAGCGGACTGTCGTACTCGACCCGGCCGAACAGCGCCGCACCCGCCGCGAAGGCGAAACTGCCCGCGACCGGCAGGATCTTGTATCGCCCGGTGAACTTGGTGACCACCCCGGCCAACTGTGACCCGACCATGATGCCCACGACCAGCGGCAGCATCAGCAGTCCGGCCCGGGTCGGCGAATAGCCCCGCACCACTTGGAAATACAGCGGAACCAGGACGATGACGCCGAACATCGCGATGCCCACGATCGTGCCGCCGAGAATGGCGACGCTGAACGTCGAACTGCGGAACATGCGCAGCGGAATCAGCGCCGCATCCTTCATCAGCAACTCGGCCAGCAGGTACAGCACGAATCCCGCGGCCCCGACGCCGTAACACAGCAGCGCGCGGTGTGAGTCCCAGCCCCACGCCCGGCCCTGTTCGGCGACGATGAGCAGCGGCACGACGCAGGCGGTGAGCGTCAGCGTGCCGAACCAGTCGATGCGGTGGTCCTGCCGGGCATGCGGAACGTCGAGCACCTTGGCTACCACGGCGAAGGCGATCACTCCGATCGGCACGTTGACCAGGAACACCCACCGCCAGCCGTCGAGGCCGAGCAGGTGATCGTAATCGGACAGGAATCCGCCGAGCACCGGTCCCAGGACGGTCGCGCTGCCGAACACCACCATGAATCCGCCCTGGTACCTGACGATTTCGCGGGGCGGCACGATATCGGACAGGATGGTGAACGCCAGCGCCATCAACCCGCCCGCGCCCAGCCCCTGGAACGCCCGGAACCCGGCCAGCTCGTACATCGACGTCGCGAATGTGCAAGCCACCGAACCGATCACGAACAGCGCGATGGACGCCAGATACAGCGGTTTGCGGCCGTAGATGTCGGCCAGTTTGCCGTACAGCGGGGTGGTGATCGTCGCGGTGATCAGGTACGCCGTTGTCGCCCAGGCCTGTTCGTCGAATCCGTGCAGGCTGTTCGCGATCCGGACGATCGCGACGCTCACGATGTTCTGATCCAGCGCGGCCAGGAAGATGCCGAGCATCAGTCCGGTCAGCACCGTGCGAATGCGCCGAGGGGCGGGCCCCGAACGTTCGGCCGTCTCCGGCTCGGGAAGTGTCTCCTGTTCCTGGATCACGGTATTCGTCACTGTTGTCGGGTTCCCTGGGGTCGGTTGGGGGGTGATGGGTGCACAACAGTGGTTATTCGTCAGCGAAACGAATTTGGATCGGGGATGATGTCCGTCCGGTGTGCCGCGCGGCACTTCGCATCCCGCGCGGGATACGCCGGACGCCCGCGGAGTCAGTGGCCGATTGCGGTCAAATCACTTGGGCGAGCGGTTGATTCGCGCCTGCATCGCGGCGAGACGCTCCGCGAACTCCGGGGAGTCGATCGAGTCCAGCTGCGGGGCGATCTCGGCGTCGACGGCGTCGGCGTGGGCGGCCAGTTCGCGGGTGGTGCGGAGTGTGCGTTTGGTGGCGATCAGCAGGTCGCGTGGAGCGTCGGCGGCCGGTCGTGCGAAGTCGACGGCTTCGGCGACGAGGGCGTCGTGATCGCCCAGGACGACGCGGTGGACCAGTCCGGCGGCCAGCGCGGTGTCGGCGTCGAGGATTTCGCCGAACAGTGTCATGGCGGCGGCGCGCTGGGGGCCCAGGATTCGCTGCGCCATCCAGGTCATGCCGCCGCCGGGGTGCAGTCCGAGTTGGAGGAAGCGGGCATCGAAACGGGCGCGGGGACCGGCGAGACGGATATCGGCGGCCAGCGCGAGATTGAACCCCGCGCCCACCGCCGCGCCCCCGACCGCCGCGATCGTCGGCAGTGCGCAGTTCGCGACCGCGAGGAATCCCGCGTAGACAGCCCGAAGCCCCTCTTCCCGCGCCGCGCCCAGCAATGTGAGGTCGGCCCCGGCGCAGAACGCGGGCGGTGTGCCGGTGACGACCAGCGCATGCACGTCCCGATCGTTCTCCGCATCCGCCACCGCGGCAGCGAGTTCCGTCGACAGATCCCTGGTCAACGCGTTACGTCGCTCCGGATCGTGCACCGTGACGACAGCAACCCTGCCCTGCCGCTCCACCAGGATCTCAGCCATTCGGCGATCGTATGTGACGTCATCGTCGTCGGGGGATGCGGCCCACGCGCGCACGTGATGTTCGTCTTGCGGTCAAGCCCAAGGGACTCCGGCGCGCAGCAGGACGTTGGCGTAGGGCCTGGCCTCACCGGTGCGGACGACGAAGCGGCAGTCGGCTATGCGGGACTTGAAGGTTTCGTGGTCGATGAGTTCGGCGTGCACATGATCTGCGAGCAGGGTTGCGGCCTCGGAATTCTCGGTGGTGACCTGACGGCTTCCCCAGGCGGCCTCGATCGTCACCTCGTGCAGGATCAGGTCCAGGATCGGTTCGAAGCGCGGGAATCCGTAACTGATGCCCAGGTCGATGACGGGGATTCCGGCGGGCACCGGCAGTCCGGAGTCGCTGACCGCGAACAGGTCGGTGTGACGCAGCCCGGTCAGGGCCGAGGCCAGTTCGGCGTGGATGATTCCGGTGGTGCGCATGGGGTCTCCTGGTTGGGGCACGTAAGGCGGGTTCGCGACGCGGGCGTACCGCACGAATCATTCAGCGAGCGTGCGGGGTCGGGGTACATCCGGCAGTAGTGCCGTGATGCGCTCGCGAGTGGGGTAGGAGCTGTGGGTGCCCGTTGCCTGGACCGCGAGGGCCCCGGCGGCGGTGGCGAGGGTGACGGCCTCGCCGAGGTCAGCGCCCTCGGCCAGGGCAGTGGCCAGGGCTCCGACGAAAGCATCGCCGGCGCCGGTCGAATCCACCGTATCTACCTGTGGTGCAGGCTGATACGCGCCGGTCACTTGTCCCTCGGCCGTAGTTCTCGCCCAGACCGATCCGGCCGCGCCGAGCGTCGCGACCACCGATGGCACACCTCGCAGGCACAGTGCCCGCGCCTGCTCGAATGCCTGTTGCGGGGTATCCGGTTCGGTCCCGCTCACCGCGGCCAACTCGGATTCGTTGACGACCAATGGATCGCAGCGGCGCAGCAACTCCACGGGCAATCGTGTCCCGGGCGCCGCATTGAGGATGAACCGCCGGGCATGCGAGGCGGCCCAATTCACCACGCGCAAAGGCACTTCCAATTGCGCGACGACAACCTGTGCCGCCTCCAGCAGTCCGGTTTCGGTGCTCAGCCCGTCCAGCTCGGCGTCGCTCTCCCAGCCGAAGTTGGCCCCGGGGTCGACGACGATCTGATTCTCCCCACCGGCGACAGTGATATAGGCGGTACCGGTCCGGCTGCCCGGAATCTCGCGAACCGCCGTGAGAGCGATGCCGAACTCCAGCAACGACTTCCACAGTCCCGGATCGGCGCCCGCACCGATCCGGGCCACGAATTCGACCCGGCCCCCGGCCCGCGCGGCGGCGACGGCCTGATTGGATCCCTTACCGCCCAGATTCGTTCGCGACCCCGACGCCAGCACGGTTTCCCCGGGCGCGGGCAATCGCTCGACCTCGCTCACCACATCCACATTCACCGACCCCACCACCACAACGGTCACGACGCCGCCTCGGTGGTGTGCGAGATCTCCGGATTCCCCGGAATCGCGCCGGTGATCAGCCCGACCAGGCGATCCCCATCCACTTCCGAGATGCTGTGTGCGGCAACCGATCTACCGCGACGCAGCACGACGACGTTGTCGCAGATCCGCATCACCTGCGCCAGGTCGTGGCTGATGATCAGGACCGTGACGCCGCGTTCGCGCAGTCCGCGGACCAGTTTCTCCACCGCGGCGGTCTCCCGGACGCCCAGTGCGGCGGTCGGCTCGTCCATGATCACCATGGCCTTGCCCCAGGCCACGGCGCGGGCGATGGCGATGGATTGGCGCTGGCCGCCGCTCATCCGGCGCACGGTGGTGCGGACCGAGGGCACGTCGACGTCCAGCTCACGCATGATCTCACCGCTGCGCGCGATCATGCCGCGGCGGTTGACGATTCCGAGCGGATACACCAGTTCCCGGTTGAGGAACAGGTTCTGCCACACCGTCAGATCGTCGATGAGGGCCAGATCCTGGTAGACGGTCTCGATGCCCATCTTGCGCGCGTCCTCGGGGGAGCGCAGCCGCACCGGTTCGCCGCGGAACAGGATCTGACCGCCGTCGGGGGACTGCACGCCGGTCAGACAGCGCACCAGCGTCGATTTTCCGGCGCCGTTGTCGCCGACGAGCGCGGTCACCTCGCCTTCGGGAATGCGCAGTGACACCCCGCCCAGCGCGCGCACCGAGTCGAAGGATTTGGTCAGGTCCCTGGCTTCGAGCAGGGGAGTGGTCATCGATCCGCCTGCTTTCCGGTGCAATCGGCGTCGGGAAATTGAATCATCATGAGGCGCACCTACTTTCGGAACCGGGAGATCCCGGCGGCCAACAGCAGCACCGCACCGACCGCGACCGGCTGGTAGTACTGCGAGATGCCCAGGATGGTGAACCCGTTGATCAGCGAGGTGAACAGCACCGCACCGGCGACCGTCCCCAGCACCGATGCCTTGCCGCCGGCCAGCGACGATCCGCCGAGCACCACCGCCGCGATAGAACTCAGCAGGTAGGTGGTCTGCAGCGAGGGGTCCGCACCGCCGTTGCGCGCCACGAGCATCACCCCGGCGACCCCGCACAGCAGCCCGGCCATCGCATAGGCGAACAGCCGGATGCGATTCACCGCGATACCGGTGTCGCGCGCGGCCTCCAGACGTCCGCCGGTGGCCAGCAGATGCGTGCCGATCCGGGTGCGGAAGATGATGCCCGCCACCAGAAGTGCGGCGATCAGCGCCAGCAGCCAGAACCAGCGCACCGGGCCGATGCCGTCCAACGCGAGTTTCTGCAGGAAGGGAGAATTCACCGCCGTGGTGTTGCCGTGCGTCAGCAGCAAGGTCAGCCCGCTCAGCACGCTGAGCATGCCCAGGGTGACCACGAAATCGGTCATATGCAGCCGTCCGACCAGCACGCCGTTGATCACGCCGACGACCAGACCGCCCACGATCGCCACGACGATGCCGACCGCGATCGGATAGCCGTGGCTGGTCGTGTAGCCCAACAGTGCTGCGGACCAAGGCAGATTCGCGCCCACCGACAGATCGATGCCGCCCACGGTGACCGCGAACTGCTGGCCCAGCGCCAGCACGGTCAGGATCGTCGCGGAGACCAACAGGTCACCGATATTGGCCAGGGTCAGGAAGTCCGGCGTGGCGATGAAGAAGGCCACCCAGAGCAGGACCAACGCGATCGGCGCCGCGTATTCGGCGAGCTTGGCCGGGATTTCGGTGCGCCCCTCACGCGTACCGACCTCGGCGGCCCCGCCCGGATCGGCGGGTGCGATATCTGCCGTGGAGCTCACTTGTTCAGGAGTCCTTCCAGCGGGTTGTCGAAGGTGACGATCGGCCGCGGGAACGCCGAGATCTGTTGATCCACGTTGTCTTTCCCGATGAACGCGATCGGGGAGACCACCCGGTCCGGCAGCTTCTTACCCTGGTGCTGCGCCAGGCAGCCCTGCACCGCGAGTTGTCCTTCGGCATAAGGGTATTGAGTGACGGTGCCGTAGAGCGTGCCCGCCTTGACCGCGTCCAGGGCGGCCTGGATGCCGTCGACGGAGATCACCTTGATCTGTCCGGTGCGGCCCGCGTTCTTGATCGCCTGCGCGGCGCCCAGACCCATGGTGTCGTTGGCGGAGAAGATGCCGGTGATATCCGGGTGCGCCTTCAGGATCGCCTCGGTGACCTGCAGACCCTTGTCCTGCTCGTAATCCGCCGGCGCCTCCTGGACGATGTCCAGCTTGCCCGCGACGGCCTCGGCGAAGCCCTTGTCGCGGTTGATGCCGTTCTGCTCACCGGCGATGCCCTGCAGGACCGCGACCTTGCCCGTGCCGCCCAGGGCTTCGAGCAGTTTCCCGCCCGCGGTCTTACCGGCCTCGATGTTGTCCGAGCCGATGAAACTCGCGTAGGAGACCCCGGCGGCCTTGGACGCGGCCGGGTCGATCTGGGTGTCCAGGTCGAGGATCGGGATGTTCTTGCGGGCGACCGCGGTGAGCGGGGTGATGACGTTGGTGCCGTTCACCGGCACGACGCCGAAGCAGCCGAAGCCCTGCGCGGCCATGGTGGAGATCTGCGCGTTCTCACCGTCGGCGTCGGTTTCGGACTGCCCGGCCTGCACGGTGACCTTCACGCCGAGCTTCGCCGCTTCGGCCATGGCCCCGTCGCGCAACGCCGCCCAGTACGGGTTGGTGAAGTTGCGGGTGACGATGGCGATCTTGAAATCCCCGGAGCTGCTGTGATCGCCACGCCCGCAGGCGGCCGCGGCGAGCGCGCCGACGAGGACAAGCGGCGCCATTGCACGCCTGAATCGAGCATTCATGGGTGTTCGACCTATCCCTCTTTGATCAACTCGTGTTGATCAACACGAATTGATGAGTAGTCTGTGACCTGAGTCACCGACTGTCAAGGGGTTGGGCCCAATAGCGTGGATTCGGACCGTGATCGAGGACGAGGAGAGATCTGCATGGCAGTGACACGCGCGGATGTAGCGCGGCTGGCCGGTACCTCGCCCGCGCTGGTGAGCTATGTGCTCAACGACGGGCCGCGTCAGGTCGCCCCGGCGACCCGCGCGCGGATCGAGGCCGCCATCGCCGATTTGGGCTACCGGCCCAACATGTCCGCGCGCAGCCTGCGGATGAATCGCGGACACGCGCTGGGCATGGTGATCCCCGACGGTGCGAATCCGTTCTTCTCCGAGCTGTCCGCGGTGATCGAGGCGGCGGCCTTCGCCCGCGGGTACCCGCTGTTCGTGGGCAACGCCGCCGGTGATTCCGAGCGCGAACGAGCCTATGTGCGCACCTTCATCGATCGGAGAGTCGAAGGGCTGCTGGCGATCTCGTCATCCTGGGAGACCGGCGTCGGCGATGCGTGCGCCGAGGCGGGGATGGCGCTGGTGGCCGTGGACCGCATCATCGACCCGGCCCGATTCACCCACGTGATGTGCGATTCGGTGGGCGGTGCGCAGCTCGCGGTGACCCATCTGATCGAGCACGGGCACCGCGAGATCGCCTGTCTGAGTGGCCCGCACGTCTCCACCGCGGAGGACCGAGTTCAGGGATTTCGAAATGCGCTGTCCGCCGCCGGATTACCCGAAGGGCCCATCGTGCGCACGGATTTCGGCGGTGCGGCCGGATATCGCGCCCTGTCCGAACTCCTGGCCGGACCCCGCCGCCCCACAGCGGTTTTCGTCACCAGTGACCTACAGGCGATGGGTATGCTCCGCGCCGCCTACGACGCCGGACTGCGCGTCCCCGACGACCTTGCCGTGGTCGCCTTCGACGGCATCGAATACGCGCGCTACACCCGCCCCGGCCTGACCACCATGATCCAGCCCACCCGTCGCATGGGCGAACTGGCGGTACGACTGCTCTTGGATCAGATCGACAGCGGTACAACGGATCCCGGCGTGGTGTCGCTGGAAGCCGGGCTGCGGACCCGCGGCTCGTGCGGATGCGTCGACGACTTCTGAATCGCCGCGCCGATCAGGACGGGCGTCGGGCGAAATCGGGCGCGTGTTCGGGGCGGACGCCTCGGGCCACCAGGCGGGGTGGGAGGTCGCGGAGGAAGGGGGTGCGGCGGAGCAGGCGCAGGGGCAGCGGTGGTTCGGTGCTGTCGGAGATGTTGAGGCGGCCTCCGAGAGCGGGGGCTATGGCGCGGGCGTGCAGGAAGCGTTGCAGACCCTGGGTGACGGCGGTGGGGAGGCGTCGGCGACGTTGTACGCGGGCCAGGTCGGCGGTGGTCAGCGTGCGGGAAAGGAGTTTGGGGGCAAGGATTCTCGCGGCCGCTACCGCATCCTGAACGGCCAGGTTGATGCCGACGCCGCCGACGGGGGACATGGCGTGCGCGGCGTCGCCGAGGCACAGCAGCCCGTCGGTGTACCAGTGGTCCAGGTGATCGAGCTGGACATCCAGCAGTTTCACCTCGTCCCAGCTCGACAGGATCTCGGCGCGGTCGGACAGCCAGGGCACGATGTCGGTGAGTGGGCGCATGATCTCCGAGACGGGCCCGGCGCGCAGCGCGGGATCGCTGCCCTTGGCGATCAACGTCGCGCACTGCCAGTAGTCGCCGCGGTCGAACAGCAGTGCCACGCGCTGCGGGGTGAGGAATCCGACGGCTCCGGCCGGATCGCTGTCGTGCCGCGGGATTCGGAACCACCAGACGTCGAAAGGTGTTGCCCAGCGGCGTGATCCGAGACCCGCTGCGGCCCGCAGCGCGGAGGTCCGGCCGTCGCATGCCACGGTGAGATCCGCCCGGATCTCACCGGTCTCGCCCTCGCGGGTGCGATATCGCGCTCCGACCACCCGGCCGTGCTCACGGATCACGTCGGTCGCCTCGGTGTTCCTGCGCAGCTGGAACGTCGGCTCCGTCTCCGCCTCTGCGGCAAGGAGATTCAACAGATCCCACTGCGGCACCATGGCGATGTACCGGTGCGGGCCCGGCAGCCGGTCCATGGTGGCGAAGGTGAACATCCGGCCGCGGATCGGCAGCTGCACCGAGGTCAACCGACGTTGCGGCAGTTTCGCGAAGCGGTCACCGAGGCCGAGCTCGTCGAGCAGGTCCAGGGTGGTGGGATGGACGGTGTCGCCGCGGAAATCGCGCAGGAAATCCGCATGCTTCTCCAATACGGTGACCTCGACCCCGGCGCGAGCCAGTAGCAGCCCCAGCACGATTCCCGCCGGGCCGCCACCGGCGATGAGACAGGTGGTTCGATCCATCGGGCCCTCCACGGTGGTCATGGCCTTGCGCTCCCACTCCACTGTGCCACCTCGCCGCTGCGTGAGGGGCAACACCGTGGTGCCGTGTTGCGGACACGAGAGGGTGCGATCCGGACACAGAGTTCTCTCATGCTCGACGGGCATGATCGAGGGGTGGCGCAGGATCCCGGAGCTTCCGATGTGACGCTGATTCGTGGCAGTGGCCAGCGACTGCTCGTCGTCGACGACGATCCCGGGATGGCGGAGCTGCTGGCCACGACACTGCGGTTGGCCGGCTACGACACGTCCGTGACCCCGAGCGGCGCGGAGGCGTTGCGGCTGTGCGGGCAGGAGCCTCCGGATCTGCTCGTACTGGATCTGACGCTGCCCGATGTCGACGGGTTGAGCATCTGCCGGACGCTGGGCGAGCACGGCGGGACCGTGCCGATCCTGGTGGTCACCGCGCGAGACGCGGTGGAGGACAAGATCGTCGGGCTGGCGCTGGGCGCCGACGACTATCTGGTGAAACCGTTCAGCGTGCCGGAGGTGCTGGCCCGGGTGCACGCGCTGCTGCGTCGTGCCCGGACCGTCGCCGAACCGCCGGTCGAACCGCCCGCGACCCTGCGCTACGCCGACCTGGCCCTTGACGAACACCGGCGGCAGGCCCGTCGCGGTGAACGGCGAATTCCGTTGACGCCCACCGAATACAAGCTGCTCGAATACCTGCTGACCCATCCCGAGCGGGTGCTGTCCAAGGATCAGATCATGGATCACGTGTGGGAGTACAGGTTTCGCGATCAGGTGGTGGAAAAGCTGGTCTCGCGGTTGCGCGGCAAGATCGATCCCGCAGGGCCTCGCGATGCCTCCGCGCTGATCCACACCGTGCGCGGATTCGGCTACCGCCTGGGCGGGCGGGTGCGCTGAATGGCCGCCGGCTGGCGGGGTTCGATGCGTTCGCGGCTGAGCGTCGGGATCGTGCTGCTCGCGGGCATCGGACTGCTCGTCGCGGATACCGCCCCGGTGCTCACGCTGTGGTTCTACTTCCGGCACAATGCCGATTCCGCGCTGTACCAGGCCGAACGCACCATCCGCGCGGCCCCGGGGCCGTATGTGCTGACCGCGGTGCAGCAGCTCGAACCGGACGCGTTCTACGTCGCCTTCCTGTCGAGTGACGGCAGCGTCACGGCGGAATCTGTTGGAGCGCGGGTGAATTCGAATGTCGCGAAGCCCGCTCTGCCCGCTGTGGTCGCGCCCGGGTACGCGCAGCGTCCGATCCCGGCCGCCGCGGCCGGAAATCGCACGCAGCGCTATCGCGTGCTCGCCTTCGACGTGCCGCCGGGACGCGCGGTGCAGTCCGCGCGTGGCGCGCCCGCCGAGCCGGTCGCCCGCGTGGTGGTCGCGCGCAGCCTGCGTTTCGACGACGGGGTGCTGACGTGGTTGCTCGGGGTGGAGATCGTCGCGACGGTGCTCGTCCTGGGTGGCATCGCGCTGCTGAGCCGGGCGGTATTGCGGGTGGGCCTGCGGCCACTGCGGGATATGGCGACCACTGCCTCGGCGATCGCGGCCGGTCAGCTGGATCGGCGGGTGCCGGTGGGGGAGCGGCAGGACGAGGCGCGGGAGGTGGGTCTGGCGCTGAACCGGGCCTTCGAGGCCCGTGAACGCGCCGACGAGCGGTTGCGCCGATTCCTCTCCGACGCGTCGCACGAGCTGCGCACGCCGCTGGCCACCATTCGCGGCTGGGCGCAGACCTGCGGACACGGCCTCGCGCCCGACCGTGCGGCCGTGGATCACGCGATCGCGCGGATCGACGCCGAGGCCGCACGGATGCATCGGCTGGTGGCCGCGATGCTGCAATTGGCCCGGCTCGATCGCGTCGATGCCGCGAGCGAGGAACCGGTGGATCTGGGTGTGCTGGCCGCGGAGGCGGTCGCCGACGTGCGGGCCATCGATCCGGATCGGATCGTGGAATCGAGTGTGCCCGAACATGTCTACGTCTCGGGTGATATCGATCAGCTACGTCGGGTGTTGCAGAATCTGCTGTCCAACGCGTTGCGGCACACGCCGCCCGAGGCATCGGTTTCGGTCACCGTCGCGGTGACCGAGGCGGGCGAGGTGGCGTTGACCGTCGCCGATTCCGGTCCGGGACTGGATGATTCGGCTATCGAGCAGGTATTCGAGCGGTTCTATCGCGGCTCGGGCACCGGCGGGGCCGGGCTCGGGTTGAGTATCGTGCGCGAGATCGTCGAGGGGCACGGCGGCCGGATCGCGGTGCGGTCGCAGAACGGCGCCGTCTTCACCGCGTCCTTCCCGCGCTGTCGCTGATCACTCCATATCGTCAGGTTCCGGTCAGGTTTCCGGGGCGCTGCGGTCAGCTCGGCCTGGTGTGCTGGATCGAGACGATCACCGACCAGGAGGTGCCTACCGGTGGCAGACCGGACGACCACATCGGATGCGGCCCCCGCGTTGCGTGAACGGCTCGTTGTCGGGGCGGTGTCCGTCTCGCCGATGCTGACCTTCACCGTGTTGATCTCGACCACGACATCGCTGACCGCGGCGGCCTGCGCGGCACTGATCGCCGCGGTGGCGGTGAGCGTGTGGCGGGTGCTGACCGGTCGGCCGACGCGCACCACCGTCGCCGTGATCGCGGGTGTGCTGCTGCAGGTGACGTTCGCGACGGTCAGCGGCGACGCGGTGAACTTCTTCCTGCCGCGCCTGGCGTGGATGGTGCTCTGGTCGCCGGTGCAACTCGTGCTGATCCTGATCGGCCGGGCGCCGCTGGGCTGGGCCGTGGCGCGACTGCGGGGACAGCCGCGAACCTGGCGACAGTGCTCGGTGCGCCGTCGCGCCTACAGTCTGGCCTCGCTGCTGCCGTGGAGCCTGGCCACCCTGGAAATGGTTGTCGCGCTGTGGTTGTACGCGCACGACCAGGTGGCGCTGCTCGGCGGAACCGAGGTGGTCACCAATGTCGTCCATCTCCTGGCATTCGTGGCGGCGTGGCGCATCGCGGTGCGGCTCATCGGAACCCACGACGCCCCCGATCAACCCGGACTCTGCGGGTGCGTGGCCGAGCCGGGCGAACGGTTCGCGGGAAGTCGGTGACGGGAACTCGTCATCTGATGTTGGCCGGTTGCTCGCTGTGTGTCGTGCGATCCGGGTTGTGACGGCAGTACATTCGGCGCGGGGGTGTCGAAGCGGCGCCGGTGTATCGACGACCATTGCGAGGTATTTGATGACGAACGATCCGATATCGCCGGACACCCTGTCGCGGGAAAGAGCATGGACCAGACCGGTCTCGATGCTCGCCGCCATGACGCTGGCCACCCTGGTCGCGTTGTCGGTATTACTGGGCGGGCTGGGCGCGGCGAACTCGATCGGCACCGCCACGGTGGCCGCGCAGAACGCCACCGACCTGCGCCTGATCGCCTGCACGGTCTCCGATCAGGCCCGGCAGACCCTGGGACTGATCGACGCCGGACAGTGGCCGCCGAACGACGGCTCGGGCACCAAGGGCGGCACTACCTGGAGTGATCGCGAAGGAAATCTGCCCAAGGCCGACGGCAGCGGCAAGGCCATCCAGTACAAGGAGTGGGACGTGAACCGCAAGGTTCCCGGTCACAATCGCGATGCGGACCGCATCGTCACCGGTGACGACGGATCGGCCTGGTACACCAGCGATCACTACTCCAGCTTCTGCCGGATGCGCTGATACGCAACATTTTCCGGTAGTACGGAACATCCCGCGCGCCCGAACCGTCCGGATCGGGCGCGCGGTCCCGTATCAGGGGCGCGTCGAACCAACTCATCACGCGGGCGTCCCGGCCAGCAGATGCACGATGGAGCGCACGAACTCCTCCAGCCGCTCGCGGGGATATTCGGCCGGATCGCTCACCGCGAGCCGCCCCAGCGTCTCGGCCACGGTCAGCAGCACCCGGGCCAGCAGTTCGGAATCCATTGCCGCCAAACGCGGATCGAGCGCGGTGCCCATCCGGACCAGCGCCTCGGCCCGTTCGATCACCTCCGCGCGGGAATTGCGCAGTGCCGCACGATATTCGTCGGGTGCGCTGGCGGGCGTGGCCAGGATCAGCCGCCAGCGGGTCGGATTCTCCAGTGCCACACCGACGAACGCCTCGACCGTGGCCGATGCGGCGGACACCGGATCGGATCCGAGCAGATCCGCCGGGAGGGTGGCCGCGACCTGCTCCAGGCTGCGTTCGCGTTCGCGTTCGAGCAGCGCCGCGACCAGTTCCGCGCGGGTGGAGAACACGGTGTAGAGCACGGGTTTGCCGACACCGGCCTCCTGTGCCACCGCCTCCATGCTCAGTTCGTGCAGTTCGACGCGGCCCAGCACGGTGAATGCGGCGTCGAGCAGTTGGGCGCGACGTTGCTCGGGCGGCAGCCGCGGCGCATAGCGGCGACGCGGGCGCTCGGCCGCGGAACGATCGGTCGTCACAGCCCGCTCACCTCCACCGGTTCATAGTGTCACGGCAAAAGCTACGGGACCGTTGTATTCGATCCGGGCAATTGCTACGGTGGTGTTGTATTCACTCGTCATGAGTGGGCAGCGAACAAGGAGTAGCTGATGGGCTTCGATCCGACCACGCTTCGCCGCGACGATTACGGGTTCTTCGGACCCGGCTCGCCGAGCTGGAAGATCTGGACCTCGCCGACCGCGCTCATCGGCTTCCAGCGGGCCGTGGTGCTGGAGCACTTCGAGCCGTATCTCGCTGCGGCCGTGGCCGATTCGCAGGGTATCTACAGCAGTCCGCGGGCCCGGCTGGACAACACCCTGGCCTATTTCCTGCTCGTCGCCGTCGGTGACGGCCGCACCGCCATCCGGGCCTCGGAACATCTGATGCAGGTGCACGCGGCGATGACCGGCATCGAGCCGATCAGTGGACGGCGTTATGCGGCGAACAGTCCGCACACCCAGCTGTGGATCCATGTCACGGGCTGGCATTCGGTGCTCAAGGCCTACGAGATGTTCGGCCCCGGGCCGCTGTCGCCCGAGGAGGAGGACCGGTACTGGGCCGAATGCGTGATCGCGGCCGAACTGCAGACCTGCAAACCGGAGGACGTGCCGCGATCGCGGGCGCAGGTACGGGACTATTTCGAGCAGATGCGTCCGCGGCTGTGCAGTTCCGAACATGCCGAGGCGGGGATGCACCACCTGCTGTGGACCTCGCCCGGCAACGGCGCCGGAGTCGGTTTCGCCGTCGGAAGCCGACTGCTGTCGCTGGCCTCGGTGGCCACCTTGCCGAAGTGGATGCGCACCCTCGGTCGCTTCGACCGTCCGGGTCTGGTGGACCTCGCGGTCGAACTACCCGCGAAGGTCGCCGTATGGCTGTCCTCGCGAGCCGATGGCTACGGACTCCGCGCGGCCGCCCCGTACATCGCTCCGATGACCGGGCGAATCCTCGAGCAGCATGTGCGGGCCGGGGAACCGGTCACCCCGGCGACGATCACGCCCGCGCGAGCCCGCGAGCTGTACGGCGCGCGGGCGGCTGTCGTGCACGATGCGGGCTGATCCCGGTCGCGCGCCGATCGGCCTACTGCCATCGGCCGGATCCAGCGTGTCGAGTATCGCGCAGCTGCGGCATCGGCCGAACGGTCGCGGGTCGATCGTGGCCCCGAGCCGACGGATGGCTATGGCAGGGTCGTGCGCTCACCGGGAACTCGGCTGACCGCCCTGCCGTGATCAGGTGAAAGTCGTTGCGGCCATGGCGATCAGCACGATGGTCAGGAATATCGGGTAGGCGATGGCGTGCAGTCGATCGGGCACGCGGACCAGCGTTCGCTTGACCAGTGCGATGGTCGGCAGGGCTCCGGCGAGCAGCGCCAGGGCCGCTGCCGGATCGACGTATCCGATCGTTCCGTATCCGGGATTTCCGTGTGCGGCAAAGGAGTACACGATCGTTGCGACGGCGGCCACCGGGATGCTCAGTGGATTCGCGAGTGCGGCGGCTTCGGTCATGGGTAATCCCCTGCGGCGCAGCAGCGGTACGGTGACGACGCTGCCGCCGACGCCGAGAAATGCTGCGACAGCGCCGATTCCGGTGCCTCCGGCCACCGCTGTCGCGGTTCCCGGCGGGCGAGGTCGCGTGGTGCGGGAGTCCGTGCGGGTGAGAAATCCGCTGCGCAGCACGATATCGGCGATCGCGACCACCAGATAGGCGCAGAACAGCAGATGCAGGGCCCGGTCGGGTACGGCCGTCGCCGCGGCCGCTCCGGCGAGGGCCCCGACGGCGATGAACAGCGCCAGCGGGTGCAGATATTCGGTGCGTAATCCGCCCGACCGGATATGTGCCCAGGTGGCGACCGAGGCGTTGACCAGCATCACCGCCGCCGAGGTCGCGACCGCCACGTGCATGGCCGCGGTCCCGGCGGTGGCGGTCGACACCGCGTAGACCACGGGGACGGTGACGAATCCGCCGCCGAATCCGAACAACACGGTCGTCACCCCCGACAGGGCGCCGCACAGCACCAGGACCAGCAGGAATGTCATCACGAAGCTACGTTATGAGAACCTGCGCCGTCGCACATTCGATGATCTGCCGGTCTCTTTCGAGAATGCGCCAGCCCGAGTAGCCTGACCGTCGTGCGGAACGTACCGGTGGATGCGGTCGATCGGATCGATCGCGCGGTACTGGCGATCGGCACCGACTATCCGCCGCGGCATCTGCTGGCCGCGCACCGGCATCGCCGCGCGCAGGTGCTGTACGCGGCCGGCGGCGTCATGCGTGTCGATACGACCCACGGAACGTGGACGGTGCCGACTCACCGCGCCGTGCTGATCCCGCCGGGAGTCGACCACGAGGTACTGATGGAGGGCGTCAGCACCCGCAGTCTGTACCTGGAACCCACTGCGGCGCCGTGGTTTCCGTCTCGCTGCCGGGTGGTGGACGTCTCGCCGCTGTTGCGGGAGCTGATCTTCGCCGCAGTGGATCTGCCGCCGGAGTACAACCTGCGCGGCCGGGACGGCTCGCTGATCGATCTGCTGCTCTACGAGCTCGCGACGTTGACTCCGTTGCCCTTCGAACTCACCCTGCCGGTGCGTGCGGATCTGCGCGCACTCTGCGAGGAGTTCGGGTCCGCGCCGACGATTCGATCCACGCCGCAGGAGTGGGCTCGCCGATTACGGGTCAGCTCGCGGACCTTCAATCGGTTGTTCCGCGCCGAGACCGGATCGACGTTCCAGCGGTGGCGTCAGCGTGCGTGTGTGGTGCATGCCATTCACGCTCTCGCCCTGGGAGATTCGGTCACCGCCGTTGCCGCCGATCTGGGGTACGACACCCCGGCCGCGTTCTCGGTCATGTTCCAGCGCGAGACCGGTACTCCGCCGAGCGCATTCCACCCGACCCGGACCGCCTGACCGGTGGTCAGCCAGACGAATAAGACTGATACGCAGGGGTATCCAGCAATCGTTCCAGGTGGGTACGCGACCAGGTGCACAGTCCGTGCACCGTCTGCACGAGTCCGATTCCGGCCTCGGTCAGCGTGTAGTCGACGTGCGGGTTGGCGGTGTGGTGATCGAATCTACTTATCAGCCCGTGATTTTCGAGTTCCCGCAGGGTCTGGGTGAGCATCTTGAAACTGATGCCCTCGATCGCGCGGTGCAGTTCGCGGAAGCGATGTCGTCCGTCGCCGACCTCCTCCAGCACCCGCAGTCCCCACTTGGTCGACACCACGGCGAAGACCCGCACCGCGATATCGCGTGCGCGCTGCTGCTCGTCGTCAGGATTCACCGCTCACCTTCGAGTGCGTACTGCCGCTGTCACCGGATCCGCCGTAGCGTCCCGCACATGCGGATTCTCAAGACCTACGCCCGGTTGTTCGTCGACGATCTGGACGTCGCGTTGCCGATCTACCAGGAGATCGTGGGCACGCCGCCCGATCTCAGGGTCGGGTTCGAAGCGGCGGAACTGGCCGCGATCGGTGATTTCCTGCTCATCGCCGGACCACCCGAGGCCGTGGACCGCTACCGCTCGACCGTCGGCCCGGTGATCGTCGACGACCTGGACGAACTGCTCGCCCGCCTGACCGCTGCGGGCGCGCGAATCACCGGCGGCCCCCATATGGGGCCGACCGGCCGATTCGCCTACCTCGATCACCCCGACGGCGCGAACGTCGAATACGTCGAGTGGACGTCCTCGATACGCGCCCGCGTACTCGGCTGAGATCGCCATCGCGAACTACCGGAACGGCGTGATCTCCGAAAGCCGTTGGTCGCGAACCTTGTTCACCCACTCCGGATCGGCGAGCAGGGCCCGGCCCAGCGCGACGACGTCGAATTCCCCGCGGTCGAATTGATCGTTCAGGAAGCGGAACCGATCGGCCTGGGTCTCGTCGATCCGATCACCGCGGAAGACGCTGTCCACACCGACGGACCCTACGGTGATCACCGGTCGGCCGGTGATCTTCTTGGTCCATCCGGCAAGGCTCAGATCTTCTGCGTACTCGGTGAATTCGGGCAACCAGTGCCGGCGCAACGAGGTGTGGAAGATGTCGACTCCGGCGTCGACGAGCGGGGTGAGCAACTCCTCGAGCTCGCCGGGGGTGGCGGCGATACGGGCCTTGTAATCGACGCCCTTCCACTGTGAATAACGGTAGATGATCGGGAAGTCGGGGCCGACGGCCTCGCGCACGGCCGCGACCACGCGGGCCGGGAGCGCCGCGCGGCGACGTGGTGTCACACCGTAGTCGTCGGTGCGGTGATTGGTTGCGTCCCAGAAGAATTGGTCGAGCAGATAACCGTGCGCACCGTGAATCTCGATACCGTCGAAGCCGAGCTGCCGGGCCAGCACCGCGGACTCCACGTAGGAGGCGACGAGAGTGTCCAGGTCCTCGGCGGTCAGCGCCCGCCCCACCGGTGCTCCGGCGTGATCGATTCCGGACGGGCTCACCGACGGGGTCTCCGGCTCGAATTCGGGCTCGTTCCCTCGGTCGACGCCGGTATGCCACAGCTGCGGCACGATGGCCGCACCTTCGGCGTGCACCGCCTCGGCCACCGCGCGCCAACCGGCCGCACTGTCCTGGCCGTAGAACCGCGGAACACCCGAGAGCGGTCCGGCCGCCGGGCCGCGAACGTAGGTTCCCTCGGTGATGATCAGCCCCACGCCGCCGGCGGCATGCTCCCGGTAGTACTCGATGTTCTCCGAATTGGGTACGCCGCCAGGGGATTTCACGCGCGTCATCGGGGCCATCGCGAATCGGTTCCGCAGTCGCAGCGATCCCGCGTCGAACTCGGTGAACAATCCGTCCAGATCGATCGTGGGCTCACCGGCCGATTCTTGTGACATGGAGCATATTTCCTTCCGATTCGGCGACTCGATTGTCGATATCCGGTCGCCCGAACAACACCGCCGGTGTCTCGGCCATTCCTGTATGGGTGTGATCGCGGTAACGATGGATGCGGCGCACGTGTCCGGTCCAGCGGTTTTCGTCATCCGAAGCGGTGACTGCTCGTCCTCGATCGGCCGGGGCGGCGCGCGCGGTGACGAGATATCCGGTGGCGCCGCAGCCGCTGTTCGTGATCGAGTGGTGGTCCCACCCGGATGTGCTTCCCGAGCGGAGTGAGCCCGAGCGATGAACACCTTCGAATCCGCGAACAGCGACGAGACCTACGATCCGCAGGCCGTGATCGACAAATGGCTCGGTGTGTGGGATGAACTCGGCACTTTCGCGGCGGATCGGCGCACCGATGAGCCGGATCGGCCGCGGCGCAGTGTGGTGAGCATGTTCTCCTACCCGTCGGGCGATCTGCACATGGGGCACGGCGAGGTGTTCTCGATCAGTGACGCGATGGCGCGGTTCTCCCGGATGCGGGGCTACGACACGCTGTTCCCGGTCGGCTGGGACTCCTTCGGACTGCCTGCGGAGAACGCCGCGCTCGCGCGGGGGCTGGATCCGCGCGAGTGGACCTATGCCAATATCGATACTCAGGCGGATTCCTTTCGGCGACTGGGAGTTTCGTTCGATTGGCGCACTCGGCTGCACACCAGCGATCCGGAGTACTACCGCTGGAACCAGTGGTTGTTCCTGCGGCTGTACGAACGCGGTCTGGCGTATCGCGATGACGCCATGGTGAATTGGTGTCCGCAGGACCGAACCGTCCTGGCCAATGAACAGGTCGTCGGGGGCTGCTGCGAGCGATGCGGGACCGAGGTGATCAAACGCGCCCTCACTCAGTGGTTCTTCCGGATCACCGACTACGCCCAGCGGCTGCTGGACGACATGGATCAGCTCGAACCGGGCTGGCCCGCGGAAATCCTGACCATGCAACGCAATTGGATCGGGCGTTCGGAGGGTGCGCACATCGACTTAACCGTCGAGGGGCACGCGGAGCCGGTGCGCATCTTCACCACGCGTCCCGACACGCTTTTCGGTGCAACATTTTTCGTGATCGCCTTCGATGCGCCGCTGGCCGCGCGGTTGTGCGCACCGGAGTGCCGGGAGGCGTTCGACGCCTACGTCCGGCAGGTGTCGGCGAGTACCGATATCGAGCGATTGGCCACGGATCGGACCAAGACGGGTGTGTTCCTGGGGCGGTACGCGGTCAATCCGGCCGACGGCGAACGGATTCCGGTCTACGCCTCGGACTATGTGCTCGCAAATGGCTCGCGCGCGTGTGGCGACTGGCTCTCGACATCGGTTCCGGCACAAGCACATCCGAGCCCAGCGTGCGGAGCGTGGCGCTGCGGCGCGACGTGCACGCGGTGATCGCCGCGACCACCGCGCTGATGGAGTCCACACGTCTCAATGTCGCCGTCGCTCAGCTCATGCAGCTGACCAATTTGCTGCGCAAGGCCGTCGACACCGGCCCGGGACCGGCCGATCCGGTCGTCCGCGAGGGCGTCGAAGCGCTGGTCCGGATGTCCTCGTGCTTCGCGCCCTTCACTGCCGAGGAGTCCTGGGAACGTCTCGGTCATCGGCCCTCGGTGTCCGACGCGGGCTGGCCGACGGCCGATCCGGCGCTGCTCGAACGCGACACCACGACCTGCATCGTCCAGATCGACGGCAAACTGCGCGACCGCCTGGAGGTGCCCGCCGACATCGATGAGACGAGCCTGCGAGACCTCGCCCTGGCCGCCGTCACCGCCGCCTTGGCCGGTCGCTCGATGACGAAGGTGATCGTTCGTGCGCCACGACTGGTGAACGTCGTCACAAAACACTGAGCCCGGCTATCAATCGACCAGCGGCGTTGCGCCCGCCGCGCGATCCGCGCCGCGAGGTGGGCGGACGTGCGTCTCCGGACCGGCGGGAACATCTCGGTCGGAGGTCACGAATGGGCGCGCCTGTCAAGGGTCGATGGTCACATACGGTTCTCGGTCCGGGGAAGTTCGCTCGCGAATCGCTGACGATCCCCTAGCCTGAGAAGCCTGATCCCGGCCTGACGGTATTCGTCGAGGGTTGCAGAGGTGCTCGGCGGCCGCGGTGCGGGATCGAGAGGTTGTTGTCTGCTGAGGAGGCCGTATCCGGTGAATGTGCTGACCCCGCGCGAACGTCCGAGGCGTTGGTCGCTCGACGACATCGTCGTCACCGACCCGCCTGTCATCCGCCGGGCCATCGGCGCTGCGAGCATCGGCAACATCACCGAGTGGTACGACTTCGGCGTCTACGCCTATTTCGAGCCCACCATCAAAGAGGTGTTCTTCTCCCACCTGGGCAATACCGCGGGCACGATCGCGACCTTCGGGCTGTTCGCGGTGGCATTCCTGGTCCGGCCGTTCGGCGGGATGTTCTTCGGACCGCTCGCGGACCGCGTCGGTCGTAACAAGGTGCTGGCCACGACCATGATCCTGATGGCCGCGGGCACCTTCGCGATCGGCTGTATCCCGGACCAGAACTCGATCGGCCTGTGGGCGCCGATGTTGCTGCTGTGCGCGCGTTTGCTGCAGGGTTTCTCGACCGGCGGTGAGTACGGCAATGCGATGACCTTCATCGCCGAGTACGCGCCGGATCGCCGCCGCGGATTCCTCGGCAGCTGGCTGGAATTCGGCACCTTCACCGGATATCTGCTCGGCGCGCTGATCGTCACCCTCGCCGATGCGACGATGTCGCACGATCAGCTGCTGTCCTGGGGATGGCGACTGCCGTTCTTCGTCGCGCTGCCGCTGGGCGTCGTCGGCGTCTATCTGCGGATGCGGCTGGCCGATACTCCGGCTTTCGCCGCGCTCGAAAAGGAATCCGAGGATCGGGAGAAGGCGAACAAGACCGGCGACGAGGCGAAGATCCTGGCCAAGCTGTGGCCGTACGTGCTGGTCTGCATGGGACTGGTCATTGTCTGGAACGTCACCAACTACATGCTGACCTCGTACATGCCGACCTATGTCACCTCGACGGTGCCCGATGCGACCGGTGGCGGAGTGTCCTCCACGACCTCGCAGTGGTTGCAGATCGTGGTGATGGCGATCGCGCTGCTGACCATTCCATTGCTGGGTCTGCTGTCCGATCGCGTCGGTCGAAAACCGATCATCTGGGGCGGCATCATCGCGTTGATCGTGCTGGCCTTCCCGATGGTGCTGCTGGTCCGCATGAACAACGCTTTCGCGGTCTTCCTCGGCCTGCTGATCATGGGCCTGACGCTGATCTGCTTCAGCGCGACGATGCCCTCCACCTTGCCCTCGCTGTTCCCGACGAAGGTGCGCGGCGCGGGTCTGTCGGTGTCGTTCAACGTCGCGGTCTCGTTGTTCGCGGGCACCACCTCGGTGGTGGTCGGCGCACTCGTCGGAGCCACCGGCGACCTGAACTGGCCCGCCTACTACCTGATCATCGCGGGCGTGATCGGCGCGGTGTCGGTGTACTTCCTGCAGGAGCCCAACGGCCGTCGGATGTGGGGTTCGGCCCCTGCCGCGCAGTCCGAGGAAGAGGCCGCGCAACTCATCGGATCACAGGGCACCGCTTCCGATTCACGATGATCGAGCCCGTCCGGCCCGATGAATTCGTTGGCAGGTCCGCTCACGCCCGGTGCAGTGCCGCGACCAGGTCGGCCACGTCGGCCGGTGCTTCGCGGTAACCCGGGAAATAGCAGCACACTTCGCTCGCGCGTCCGGCGAACCGGGTGTGGATCTGGTCGGCGCATTCCTCGGGGCTGCCGACCACGGCCAGCGTGGCCACCATCTCGGGGGTGATCAGCTCGCGCATCCGCGCGAACCCGCCGGTCTTGGACAGCGCGTTCAGCTCGGGCATCAACTCGGCCCACCCCTCGACGTCGAGCACCGGTACGTATGCCGGGGTCGACCCGTAGAAGGCGATCAGCCCGGACACCCCCTCGACGGCCGCGGCGAGTTGCTGCTCGGTCCGTCCCACCGCGACCATCACCTGGGCGATGATCTGAAAGTCCCCGGCGTCCCGACCGGTTCGCTCGAGTCCGGTCCGCACGGCCGGGATCGTGCGCTCGGCGAAATGACGAGTGGAATTGAACGGCATCACCAGCAGGCCGTCGGCCGTCTCCGCCGCCATGGTCGTCATCCGCGGGCCGAGCGCGCCGACCAGAACCGGTGGCGGTCCGTAAGGGTTCGGGCCGGGTACGAAATTCGGTGGCATCAGCGTGTGCGTGAAGAACTCCCCGCGGAAATTCAGTGGTTCGGTACCTTCCCATGCCGCGAAGATCGCTTTGATCGCCGCGACCGTCTCCGCCATTCGCGCGACCGGCCGGTCCCATCGAGCGCTGTAGCGTCGCTCGATATGCGCTTTGATCTGGGATCCCAGGCCCAGCCGGAACCGACCGCGGCTGTAGCACTGCAGATCGTAGGCCGCATGCGCCAGATGTATCGGACTGCGAGGCCCGGCGATGGCGACATTGGTCATCAGCTCGAGATCGGTACTGCCCGACGCGACCACCAGCGGAAAGAACGTGTCGTGCGGGCCCTCGAAGGTGAACAGACCGTCCGCGCCGAGATCGGCGATCTCCTGTGCATGCGGCGACACTTTCTCCGGCGAACCGTCCACCTGCAGGTGCACTTTCACGGCCACACTCCTTGCTCGCGCCGGTCGCCGCGTGGCGCATGTGCGCCGACCGAGACGACCCTGTCGGTACGAATCCTGGACGAACTGCTCGGCGAATGCGGCGGTAATTCGTACAAATCCCGCTGACCGGTAATTTCCGGTTCGAGATGACGCCCGTGTCGGGCTCGCCCACGGTGGTGTGAACGGGTGATGCAATTACACTGTGCCTGAATTGTTTCCGTGGTCGGATGAAAGGTGTCACGTGAAGAGGTTCACTGTTCGGATCGGATTGGCCGGAGGGCTTGCTGCCGCACTGGCTTTCGCGTCGATGATGTACGCGACGCCCGGTGAGTTGCCGCGGGCCGAGGCGGCTCCCGCCAAGCCGGTGGCGGACGAACTGGTCACCCTGCAGGAGTTCGCGACCTTCAACGACGGATCGCGCGACCCGCGGAACACCGGGTTCTTCTTCACCGCCAACCAGTCCGAGGCGGCGTCCGCGGTGAGCAAGTTCCACTTCACCAAGGTCGAGGATCTCGGCCGGGTGCACACCGCCCCCGGGCCCAACCGGGTCGCGGTGCACCGCCTGCGGCTCAAGTCCAGCCAGCACCCGTCGTACATGCTGGCGATCGCGGACCGCGACATCAAGAACACCCAGTGCGTCGACGAAGGCGTGATCGGCTGGATCGATGACGGCCCGGAAATCGGCGACCACGCGCTGCTGCGCTTCAGCTACAACAACCGCTGGGCCGCGGCCGTCGACACCACGCCGGGTGCGGCCGCGCTGATCGCGCACGGATTCCATTCCGACGGCCCGATCGGCTTCGTGGCTCCCTGAGCTCTCCGGCCGTAGAGCCAGAGCTTCGCAGGGCCGCGACCGAGCCGTCCGGCCCTGCGGGGTGTTCACAGCGCGTTCAGCAATGCCTGCCGCAGCTCGTTCGCGCTGACGATGCGGATGTTCGGGCGATCGATCAACGCCTCGTCGATGATCGTCGCGAGCCGCTTCGGGATCTCGGGATTCCGGCTCCGGATCGGGATCGCATCGTCGCGCAACACGACCGCGATCGGATCGGAGCCGCGCGGGAACTCCCGCGGCGTCTGCCCGGTGAGCATGTAGTACAGCGTCGCCGCGATCGCCCAGACGTCGACCTCCGGCTTCGCGAACTTGTAGTCCGTCAACTGGGGGCGGGCCATGAACGCCATCGTTCCGGCGCTCGATCCGGTCATCGTGTGGCCCGACAACCCGGCTCGATCGAATGCCTTGGCGAGCCCGAAATCGGCGAGCTTGGCCTCCGGCGCCGAGGCGGGACCGGTGAGCAGGATGTTGGCGGGCTTGATGTCGCGGTGCACCACGCCGATCGCGGCCGGCCCGGCATCGATGGTGGCCCAATCGACCGGCACGTGATGGGCGTAGTCCAGCCCTTCCAGCGCCCGCAGCGTGATCCGCACCGCGTCGTCGACGCCGAGTGGGCCGTTGCGCTGGACCAACTGCTCCACGCTCCCGCCGTCGCAGTATTCGCAGACGAAGTAGAACATCGCCCCGGACACGCCCCCCTCGCGGAAGGCGACGATGTTCGGATGATTCAGTCCGCGAACGATATCCATCTCGCGCAGGAAGCTCTGCTCGGCCTTCGGATCGACGGCCACCTGCGCCGGAAGTACCTTCAGTGCTCGTGCCTCGCCCGAATCGACATGGTGGACAAGGTAAACCACGCCCTGGCCGCCACGGCCGAGTTCCCGGACCGGCTCGTAGCCACGGATCGCGATCAGGTCCTCCCGGCCCGCGGCGGCATTGCGGACCAGCGCCAGCGCCATCTCGCGCGGATCGTGCCGGCACGTGTCGCACACCAGCTTTCCCGGCCGACGGCCGGGCAGCTCGCGTCCGCAGAGGGTGCAGCGTGACACTTCCCGCCCGCGCACCTGCGTGACCCGGCACCGGTCGCACACATCGGTGTCCCTCGCGACCTCGACGCCGCAGCCCCGGCAGCTCGGCGGGACGACCACGTCGACCCGGATCACCGTGCCGCCCAGTCGAATCTCATCACCATCGACGAGATCACGCTCCCGGAACACCAGCAGCGCACCCTCTTCCGGCGTCTGCCCCGGCAACCGCCGACCGACCTCCACACCGTTGACGTGAGTTCCGTTGAGACTGCCGAAATCTCGCACTCGGACATCCGGCGGATTGATGTCGAACAGGCAGTGATGTCGTGACACCAGCGGCCGGTGCCCGTCCTCCGCGATCCGCGGATGACAATCATCCGCGCGGCCGACCACACAGTGCGCCTTCTCGCTGAAAGTGAACTTCGCACCTGTCGACGGACCTTTGATCACCGACAATGTCACCGAAGCAGGCATATTCACGCTCCTTGCTGGTCGTCGGTGGGAAACTCGTAGTCCCAGTCCAGCTCCCACACCCGTGCGCTGTCCCATGCGGCGGACACCACGAGGTGACCATCCGTTGTCAGCGCCAGGGTCGAGACGATCCTGCGGCTGCCGGTTTCGAGCGTGCGCGCACACCGCCCGCTGATCAGATCCCAGATCCGTAGCGTGTGATCGTGGCCTGCCGACACGGCGAAACGGGCGTCGGCACTGACGGCGAGCGCGGAAACGGAATCCGTGTGACCGGCGAGCGTATGTGTGCACTGTCCGGTTGTTCGGTCCCACACCCGCACCGTGCTGTCGGCGCTGCCAGACAGCAGCAGGCGGCCGTCCTCGGTCGTGACAAGGTTCGTCACATGTTTCGAATGGCCCTCGAGCATTCGCTCGAGTCGACATTCCTTCATGCTCCACTCGTGGATCACGCAGTCGTCGAGCGCCGAAAACGCGCGATGGTCGTCGCCCGCAATAGTAGTGATACCCATTGAGTTCGCGGGTTTGCGCGGTTGTATATCAATGGTTTTCAGACAGGTGCCACTCGTCAGATCCCAGAACCCGAGCGCATGTGATGAATTGGCGACGAGCGCCAGATCGCCGCGGTCGCAGACGATGCGCAGCTGGAAGATGACCGGCAGCTTCGATCTCGCGTAGAGATCCACGGGAACGATGTCGCGAGCATCCAGGGCCTGTGTGCATTGCCCGGTCGTCAGATTCCACAGGCGAACTGTCCCGTCCTGGCTCGGACAGAACGCGCGGTTGCCGTCCGGCGTCACCGTGACCCCGGCCCAGATAGCGTCATCGCGGCCGAGGACGGTTTGCATACGTCGTCCGGTGTGCGGATCCCACACGCACACGGTCCCATTGCATCCCGACGAGACCACTCGGGTTCCGTCGCGACTGAACGCGATATTCGCGATATCACTGTCGTGACCGTCCAGTGTGTGCAGCAATCGTCCGGTTGCCAGATCCCAGATTCGCGGTTGCCCTCGACCAGCGGTCAGGACAAGCCGGTCGTCGGGGCTGATCGCGATCTCTCCGGCGGTATCGTCCCCCGCGGATATGCCGGGCCTTTCCCAAGCGCCCAACAGTTCCGTGCGACGCCTCGAACCGCCTGCGTGACGCCAACGATCCAGGAGCATCGGGGAACGTTCGTAACCCGGGATCGTCCGGGCACGGCGCAGATGGTTCGCGGCTTCACGCCACCGCGCACCGTCGGTGAGCCGGTCGAATTCGACGACAGCCGCCTCCACGATCGCCGCATGCGCCGCGAGTTCGCCCGCAGCCCGCGGCCGGGCAAAACTCCACTGCGCCTTCGGCCCGCTGGCCGCCGGCCGCCACACGCGAATACTGCGATCCCGACTGCCGGACACGAGGATGCGACCGTCACCACTGAGCGTGACCGACATGGGCGAGGTATGGCCGTGCAGGGTTCGCAGGCAGCGGCCGCTGTCCAACTCCCAGATCCGTACCGCGTTTTCCCCGTGATAGTCGTCTCCGGTCACCGCTGTACGCCCGTCGGCGGTCACTACGCGATGCCCTGTGAGGTGGAACCAATCGAACAACACCTCGGCCGTGTGCACCACCTGACCGGTATCCACCCGCCACACGACCAGCTTGCTGACCGGCTCACGGCCCGGTGATCCGTTGTCGGCCAACCTGGATACCGCCAGCCCGCTCTCGGCGTTGAGCTGGACGTCGATGAACCCGTCCAACACGCGTGCCAGGCGACCCGTCGCGACATCCCACACTCGCACCTGCCGCGTCAGATCATCGGACGCAACTGCGAGGCGGCCGTCTGCGGTGACCCCCACGGATCGAAAGCCCGCGCTGCGTCGCCTGCGTTCGACGAGAACGTGGATCTTTCTGCCGCGCAACAGATCCCACACTTCGACCCGCGCCCTCGTGTCACCGCCCGACACCGCGATCATGCCATCCGCGCTGAGGGCGAGCGACTGCGCCCAACCGTACGCGCCGAACAGGTACTGGCCGTGCCGGAGGTCCCAGGCCATCAGGAAATTTCGCTTGCTCACCATGGCGTGGGTCCCGTCCGCGCTGATCGCTACCGCATCGACTATCCCGCTGGACCCGCTTCTGTCCGGATTCAACGTCTGCGTGCAGACGCCCGTGGTGAGATCCCATACGCGTGCGCACCCGTCGTCGCCGCCGGTCAGGGCGATGCGGCCATCAGCGCTGACCGCAACCTTGTGAATCCTCGCGTCGTCACGAATGACGACCGGTTCGGGCTCCTCGGGTAGACCACGAGCGAGCCGGAGCGCTGCGGCGACCTCCGGGTCTCCTGGAGACTGTCGGGCGGCCCGCCCCAGATGTCTGCGGGCAGCGTCGGTGTCGCCACGTTCCAGGTGCGCGAGCCCGGCCAGATGTTCACCGAGCGGATCACCAGGGTGAGTTTCCCGCACCGACTCCAACCCGGCGATCAATTGTGTGTCCGTGATGCGTCCCGTCCGCCATCGATACAGCCCGTAGTTGTACACCGCGTGCGGATGATGCGGATCAGCCGACAGTGCCCTGTCCCACAGATGTTCCGCGCGCTCGGTGTCACCCAGGTCGAGCAGCGACAACGCTTGATTCGACAGACCGTCGGCAAGCAACTCCGCCGCGTCCGGCCGCATCCGTGGGTAGCGCGAACCGGTGACCGTGGTGTACAGGTCGGTCAGTTCGTCGGCCAGCGAGTGCATTCTGGGCCTCGCACTCGGGTCCCCGGCGAAGCATCTCCGCAGCAGACCTGCCAATTGCCGTGGCAGCGTGGGGATCTCCGTTCGTCTGGCGTCGGCGACGAAGGACTCGAACGCTTCGGCGGCGACCTGTCCGTAGTCGCACGGTCGGTCAGCGGTGAACAACTCCCACACGGTGATCGCCCACGACCACACATCCG
This sequence comes from Nocardia coffeae, assembly GCF_019890715.1. Classification (NCBI taxonomy): domain Bacteria; kingdom Bacillati; phylum Actinomycetota; class Actinomycetes; order Mycobacteriales; family Nocardiaceae; genus Nocardia; species Nocardia coffeae. Next base: position 101,645 of record NZ_JAINZY010000004.1, read on the forward strand.
TCGCCCGCGACAGGTGCACCGAGGCATCGTGGACGGCGAGTGCCTGCTCCGGCGAACAATAGGCCGGTGTCAATCCGCCGAACCCGGCCAGCACACTCGCACCCTGCCTCGCACCGGCCGACTCCCCGGCGACCTTTCGGGCCTTGGCCAACCCGAAATCGGTGACCTTCACGACTCCGTCGGCGGTGAGCAGCACATTGGCGGGCTTCACGTCCTGATGGATCAACCCGTTCGCATGGGCGTGCTCGAGTCCCCACGCGAACTGGATCGCCACATCCAGCAACCGACCCAGCACCTGTTGCTCGTTCCCCTGGTACAAGGTTCGGTTGCCGATGACGTCGGCGAGGCTGCCGCCGTCCGCCCACTCGGCGAACACCCGCGGCACACCATCGTCGAGTCGGCGCACATAGACACAGGACACCGTGTTCGGGTGCACGCCCAGTCCCACCCACGCCTCGGCCTCGGATTCGAAGTCCCGCAGGTGCGTCGGCGAATCCACCAGATCCGGGCGCGGCGCTTTCACCGCCAGCTCCATCCGCCAACCGCGATGCCACACCCGGTAAACCAGCCCCATGCCGCCGGAGGTGATCACCTCGCGGACCTCGTAGAGGCCCGCGACCACATCCCCGACCCGCCACGGTGCGAACCAGGTTGCGTCCGTACCGGAGTCCTCGCTCGTCTTCACCGCTCACCCCCGTTTCACATTCTTCGTCGACGCGTACGCGTTCGCGGCACATGTTGTCGGCGAGCGCGCGTCATTGTCGGCATCATCGTCGCCCTCGATGTCGGCGCCGCGCTACCTGATGGTCGACAGGTTCCGGTCACCGTTCGGTGTGGGAGTCGGCCGTGGTGGCAGGTCAGGCGTCGGCCAGCAGGCCGAGGTGTTCCTCGCGGACGATGCCGAACCACAAGGCGCGGTTGATCAATCCGGCGCGCCGGTCCTCCAGTCCGTTGTAGTCGCGCAGGCCGAGACGGTCGACCAGGTACTCGAGGTGGAAGTTCACCGCCGAAGGCGTCCTGATGTCCCGGCCGGTGCTCGTGCGCTGCACCTGCCGGAGTAGTTCGGGGATGGTCGGCACCGCGGCGGCGCCGTGCACCATCCGCGGCGCGCACAGCGCGACCAGCACCAGAAAGTGTTTGGTGGTCTCGTCGACCGGCCGGACCGGATTCACGGTCCGGCCGACGGTGGTGGTGGCCGCGGCGGGAATCGCGGCGGCGGCGCGGCGCAGCACGAACACCTTGAACCCGATCACGGTGGACTCCGCGTCGAGCAGTTCGACGCGAGATCCGGTGAACGGCACCGGAAGTCGTTCACCCGGGCGAATGGTGAAGTGCTCACCGCGGCCCTCGTCGTTGTGCACGACGTAGGTGGCGGTCGCCTTCCCGGCGAGGTTGGTCAGGATCCAGTATCCGTCGACCACCTCGATGCGCCCGGCCAGCCGGGAGATTCCCGGCCGGTCCAGGCACACGTCGACGGGACGGGTGTCCGAACCACGGCCGAACATGGCCTGCTCACCGGGCCACAGGTTGATTGCCGCCGGTCGTGGACCTCCGCCCGGCGGCGCGGGTGCGTGCACGAGAACCGAGCACGTGTTGGTTTCGATCACGCCCCATTGTGACTGCGGCGGTTCGGTGATGTGGCGCTTCGACATCGGGCCCGGAGGCGGTATCGGCCAAGGACACCCTGATGGCCGTCAGGTTGTTGTTTACTCACGTGTCGGCAAGTGTCGTAACAGCACTCACGACCACGCTGGGGAGAGACGGATGACGCTATCGGAACAGTTCTTCGAGTTCGCCGTGATCGGTGTGGGATTCGGGGTGATCGGCGTCGGAATCGCGAGATTCATGCAGGGTGATGTCCTCGCGGGTATCTCATGGGTCCTCGCGGGTGCGGGCCTTGTCGGTGTCGGCGCCGCCAAAATGATCAGACCGGACGGGGAACATGCCCCGTGGTTCTGGGTCGTTGTCGGTGCCGGCCTGATCGGCGGGGGCGTCGCGAGCTCGATCGGCGGTGATGTTCCGGCCGGGATCGCGTGGATCCTCATCGGCCTCGCACCGGTCGGCGTATCCGGGCTCGGCAAGCTGCCACCGATCGTCACCGATAAGGAAGGCCCCCTGCGGCGCAAGATGACCCTGGCCGTCGGTGAGGCCAGCGCGCTCGCCGGTTTCGCCTGCGGGTTCGCCGCACTGCCGGCGGTGATCTGGGTCGGCGTGCTGCGCTTGCACGAGGGAAACGCGGTCGGCGGCACCGCGTGGATCGGTGGCGCGATGCTCACCGTGGCACTGTTCCTGTTCTTCGGCCTGCGGAAAGACCCCGAGTCGTCGAGTTCGAAAGCCGTGTCGTCGAGTTCGACATCCGTTCAGTCGACGAACCGCATGTCCGTGCATTACGCACTCGCGCACCGGTTCCTGCCGCTGGTCGCGCTCGACGCCGACCCGACGGAATTCCTCGCGATGTTCCAGCCCGATCGCGCGGAAGCGTCGATCCGGCTCCTGTTCGAGATGGCCTGCGACTGGGCCGAGATGCCGCCGGATTTCGAGGCGAAGGACGTCCGTTGCGTTTCCACCGCGATACCCGAGACCGGGCATGTGATCTTCTTGTTCGAATTTCCCCCGCCACGCCGACTCGGCGAGGCGTATCGGGCCGCATGTGTCGGAAAGCTGTCGACTCCGCAGTCGGCCCGGACGCGGTTTCGATATCTGACGATGGAACGCAGCATGGATTTCGACGGGCACGAATCCGCCGTACTCGCCGAATGGCTGGACAACGACGGCACCCGCGCCAACTTCGGATCGGCTCCCAGCACCGACGCAGCCGGATTCCTCGAAGCGATCGGCAAGGCCCTCGGTGCGCAGCTCGGCCCGGATTCGGTGCGGGTGGATCGCGGTGCGGACAACCGCCGCCCGCCCGCGCCGCCACTGCCGGACGGTTCCCTGTCGGTCCGGACCGCGCTGGTACGGCGCGTCCTGCCGATCGTCGCGCTCGACGATCCGATGGAGTTCATGGGGATGTTCGCCCAGGAGCGCGCCCGCGAATCCATGCGGGAACTCTTCGGTGTGGCGTGCCAGGCAGCCGAGCTTACGCCCGACTTCGAGGCCGGTGAGATACGTTGCGTACCACCGACCTTCATCCAGTCGAGCGCTCGTCTGTATACCCTTTTCGAATTTCCCCGGCCCCGTCGAGCGGGTGAGGCGTACGTCTGCGGACTGGTCGGCCAGCTCCCGCCCGGCACCCTGGAGCCGCAGCTCGGTGACGTTCTCTGGTACCGATACCTGACGCTCGAGCGTGGGACGAGCTCCACGCACCCCGAGCGGGCCGTGCTCGGCGAGAGTTCCCCCGGTGGCGAGGGGGAGTGGAGCACATGGCGGCAGCTCGTCGAGGTGGCCGGGGTGAACGAGTCCGCCCCGGCGCAGGATTTCGCCACTGCCCTCGACGCCTATTTTCGCAACGTCTGAGGGGCCGCGCATGTGGTCCGGGACAGACCGTGACGATGGCTTCGAGACAGCTCGCGACCAGGGCGCCGATACCTCGGTCGAGGATGTCCCGACCGCATGGCATCCCGGCGATGTGGTCGCAGATCTGTACGAGGTGCACGATGTGATTCGCACCGGCGGCATGGGCGTGGTGTACCGCGTCCGCCATCGCGGCTGGGACGTCGAGCTGGCCGTGAAGGCGCCACGCGAGGAGTTGTTGAATTCTGTTGCGCGGGTTCGTGATTTCGAGGCGGAAGCCCAAGCGTGGGTCGAGCTGGGGCTACACCCCAACGTGGTCAGTTGCGTGTACGTGCGCCGACTCGGCGGGGTGCCACGGGTGTTCGCCGAATGGATGGACGGCGGCAGCCTGGCCGATGCGGTGCGTGACCGCAGTCTCTACAGCGGCACTCCGGAACAGGTGGTGGTGCGATTGCTCGACGTCGCGATCCAGTTCGCGCGGGGGCTCGCGCACGCGCATGCGAAACGGCTGATCCATCAGGATGTCAAGCCCGCCAACGTGATGCGCACCGCCGACGGAATCGTGAAGGTGACCGACTTCGGATTGGCGAAGGCCCGAAATGCTGCGGGGGAGTCGCGCGGTGGGCAACCGGGCGCGAGTGTTCTGGCCGGATTCGGCGGAATGACACCGGCCTATTGCTCGCCGGAACAGGCCCGCGCCGCAGTCGCGGTGGCGGCCGGAGACACGCCGGAACCGCTGACGCGTGCGACGGACATCTGGTCCTGGGCGGTGAGTGTATGGGAACTCTTCGCGGGCGAACCGCCCTGTCGGCACGGACAAGCGGCCGGCGAACAGTTCGAGTCCTATCTCGCCGTCGGTCGATCCGATCCGGCCCTACCGCCCGTCCCGTCACGAGTGGCGACCATCCTGCGCGGTTGTTTCGCAGCCGATCCCGCGCGGCGTCCCCGCATCGGCGAGGTGACAGCCGAGCTGATCGAGACGTACGCGGCGCTCACCGGCACGCCGTACCCCCGACCGCAGCCCGATGCCGCGGAACTCCTTGCCGACGGCCTGTCCAATCATGCCCTGTCGCTGCTCGATCTCGGGCGTACCGAGGCAGCGGTGAACTTGTGGCACAAGGCATTACGGGCCGATCCGCACCATCCGCATGCGGTCTACAACTACGGGCTGCACCGCTGGCGCGCCGCGGTGATCACCGACGAGGAGTTGATCGCGCAGCTCGAAGCGGTGCGGGCCGCACACCCCGGCGAGGCCATCGGAAGTCGTCTGCTCGGGCTGGTTCACCTCGAGCGCGGCGACAGTGCGACAGCCCGTGACCTGCTGCGGCAGGCAACCGAACAGGACAGTGCCGATGTCGTGCTCGGTACCGAGCCGACAGTCATCGACCACGCCGATCCGCTCCAGCCTGTTGTTCTCACCGCTCCGGCCGGTGCGGTAGCGCTCGGCGGCGGTGTCGCGGCGACGGCGGGCGCGGGGTCGCTTCGGATCTGGGATCCCGCGACCGGTCGCTGCCTGCATCGGCTGGACGGCACGGTGCAGCGGCGGTATTACAGCGTCGACGCGGTCGCGATCAGCGCCGACGGCCGCATCGCGATCAGCCGCGGCGAGGCCGCCACACTCCGCGTCCTCGATCTCGCGACCGGTCGCTCGCTGCATGCGTTGCAGCGCGAGACCGGTGACTGCGTCGCGATCAGCGCGGACGGCACCCGCGCGGTCTCCGGTGGTGGTGGCGACCGGTCGGTGCAGGTGTGGGATCTCGTCGCGGGACGTGCCATGCACGCCCTCGGTGATCGGGCGTCCGAGATCGTCTCGATCACCTCCGACGGCCGGTGTGCGCTCGCCTGGAACGACACGGACGGTCGAATTCTTTTGTGGGACATAGAATCCGGACGGTTGCTGCGGACTTCTGCGGGCCATGCGCGGGTCGTCCTCAGTGCCGACGGTGAGTCCGCGATCTCCGCTCGCGACGACGGCTCGACCGAGCTGTGGAATGTGGCGACCGGCCGGGTGCGGCGCGCGATTCCGCTCGATCCCGGATGGTGCACCCGGTGGAGCGCCGCGGCCATCACCACGGACGGCGAGCTGGCGGTGGCGGCCGACACCGCCGGCACCCGCAACGTCGTCCGGATCTATCAGCTCGGCACCGGACGATGCCTGCGCACCATGGCGGGTCACACCGAACCGATCCGGTCGCTTGCTATCCGGGGCGAGCTCGCCATATCCGGTGGTCCGGACGGTGCGCGGATCTGGCGCGTCGCACCGGCCGGGCCACCGGCCGCGTGGAGCTTCGCCAGACCCAGGACCGCGGGTGAACTCGGCGCCGATGCCCGACTGGTCGCCGACGCACTGTCGAGTGCCGATCGTCTACTCGCGGAACGGAACTCGAACGCCGCTGTCGAACAGTTGCGTAGTGCGCGAGCTGTGCCGGGCTATGAGCGCAATGCGGAGTTGCTGCACCGCTGGCGTCGCGCCGCGACGACCGGCGCGCCGCGTGGACGACTGCTCGGCGCCTGGGAAGTCCACCGCATCGCCGACACGCGGGTGCGGTGGCGCGGAATCAGCACCGACGATCGGCTGCTGCTGGTCGACCGGGGCGAGGTGCGGGACGTGTTCGAACTGGCGACCGGCAAGCACGTTCGTGCGATACCCGGCCGGGAGAAGTCGGCGTTCGGTTCCTTTGTCGCCCAGGACATTCTGCGATTCGTCGCGGAATCGGACGCGCTGCGCGTATGGGATGTACCGACCGGCCGATGTGTGCGGAGTTTCGCCGATCAGCCGACTGCGGCCATGGCGCTGAGCGTCAGCATGGACGGGACGACGCTGTGCTCGGTCGGCACTGACAAGACGGCACGAATCTGGGATATCCACAGCGGCCGATGTATTCGTGAGCTGCCGCACGGCATCGGCCTGCGGGCCGCCGCGCTCAGCGGGGACGGGCGTCGGGTGATGACCGTCGGAGTGCTGAAGCCCACGCTCCGGATATGGGACGTCGATACCGGACGTTGTCTCACCAGGGCATCGCCGCAGTACGGGAATGGGATCGAGCAGCGCAACACCCCCGACCTCGCGCTCACCGTCGCCGCCGACGGCCGCACCGTGCTGTTCGCCGCGGGCAACGTGGGCCGGATCTGGGATCTGCGCAGCGGAAAGCCTCGCGCCACGCTGATCGGCCACACCGACCTCGTCGAGGTGATCGTGCCCAGCGCGGACGGTGAGTTCGCGGTCACCGGCAGCGCCGATTCCTCGGTGCGCGTCTGGGACCTGAAGAAGGGCCGATGCCTGCACACGCTGACCGGACATGTCGGCGCGGTCATGGATCTGGCGGTCAGCGCCGACGGCCGATTCACGGTATCGGCCGGTCTCGACGGCAGAGTGAACATCTGGGACCTGCGCACCGGGCACCGGGTGGGATGCCTCGACGGTCACACCAAGGGGGTGCACTCGGTAGCCCTCGACACGACCGGCCGAACCGTGATCTCGGCAGCGCTCGATCACACCATCCGAATCTGGGAGCTCGACTGGGACATCGATACCGCGCCCACCGCGCCGTCGGATTCCGGCCGGAGCGGATCTTCGCGCCGATTCCGTTGGCGTCGAGCGTGATTGCGGCCGACCGTGGCGGGTCAGTGCGTGGACAGGGCTCGGTTCAGCATGTTCTCGATCAGGTCGGCGGCTCGCCGGGTGCCGCCCTCGGCGCGAGCCTCGGCGCGCAGGCGCGCCGAGCGAGCGGCGACCTCGGCGTCGTGGACCAGGTCGTGCAGGGCCGCCCGCAGGTTCTCGGCGGTGGCGTCCTGGGTGTCGATGCGGCGCGCCACCCCCAGCTCGACGAGCCGGTCGGCGTTGACGAACTGTTCGGCAGCCTGGGGCACGGCGATCATCGGCACCCCCGCCAGCAGTCCTTCACCGCAGCCGCCCATACCGGCGTGGGTGACGAAGGCGTCCGCCCGTTCCAGAATCGCCCGCTGGGGCACCCAGGAATGTACTTCGGCGTTGTGCGGGATATCCCCGAGTTCCGTTGCGTCGGTGTGCTTTCCGATCGAAAGGATGACGTGCCAGCCGGGCAGGTCACCGAACGCCGCCAGGCATCGGCGGTAGAACTCCGGTTGGCGCGTGTACGCCGAGCCCAGCGAGATCAACAAGACGTTCTCCGCATCGGCGGGGCGAGTCCAGCTCTCGGCTTCCGGACGCAGGTCGAAGCACGGGCCGACGAATGTCACCGTGTCGGTGTCGACCCGATCGGCGTGCGGTTGCATCGCCCGGGGGATCAATGCCAGTGCCCGGCTCGGCGGGCCGGAGAAGGCTTCGACGTCGAGGGTCGACGCGTCGCAGTCGACGAGCCACCGCGCGAACCTGGTCCGGCATGCCTCGGCTCCGGGAAGTTGCCGCAGGGCCGCCGCGACGTCCTGGTCGAAGCCCTGCCACGCCACGAACGTCGGGGACAGTTGCAGGAGCGGGCGGCCCTGGGCCTCGGCGAGGGCGCGTGCGGCGTAGGCGCCGATGTCGTACAGATAGAGCTCGGCGCGGTCCCGCCCATAGGTATCACGCAACTGCGGTAGTGCCTGAACTGCGTTGTCCAGGAACAGATTCTGGATGTCGATGGGATCATCGGGCCAGTTGTCGTCGGCGACCGGCAGCAGCGAGGCGCAGGGAACGAATTCGGCGCCGGTGGCCGTGATCAGGCCGGCGACGGCCGGGTCGTTGGCGTAGGTCACGCGGTGGCCGCGGGACACCAGCTCACGGATGATCTCGAGGCTGGGCAGGATGTGGCTGAGGATCGGGATGCCGATCATCGCGAGGTGGGCAGTGCGACCAGGCACGGAGTATCACTCGTTTCCGGGTTGCGGCGAATGGCATTCGTGAACGGGGACAGCGGCTTCCAGGTCGGCGACGCTGCCGGACATGATCGTGCGGACATGCTCGGTGATGTGTTCGATCGGCCAGTCCCACCACGCCACCGTCAGCAGCCGGGCGATGCTCTCCTCGTCGAACCGGGTTCGGATCAGGCGGGCCGGATTGCCGCCGACGATGCCGTAGTCGGGCACGTCACCGGTGACCACCGCACCGGCGGCGATGATGGCGCCGTGGCCGATCCGCACGCCGGGCAGCACCGTGCTGCCGCGGCCGAACCAGACATCGTTGCCGACGACAGTGTCGCCTCGGTTGGGCAGGTCGGTGAGCAGGTCGAAATGCTGTGACCAGGAGCCGCCCATGGTGGGGAAGGGGAAGGTCGAGGGGCCGTCCATCCGATGGTTCGCGCCGTTCATGACGAACTCGATTCCGGTCGCCAGAGCGCAGAACTTCCCGATGATCAACTTCTCCGGCCCGTAGTGGTACAGCACGTTGCGGGTTTCGAACGCGGTCGCGTCGTCGGGGTCGTCGTAGTAAGTGAACTCGCCGACCTCGATCAGAGCCGAGGTGATCAGCGGTTTCAGCAGCACCACCCGGGGCTGGCCGGGCATCGGGTGCAGCACGGTCGGATCCGCGGGCGCAGACGTATCGGGCATCGGGAACCCTTTCGAGGAGCGGGGAACACCCGCACTAGTGCGACGAATGTTGCATTAGGATGTTGTCGCATCACGTCCCATCGAGCAACCGGATTACCGACGATGAGCTCCCCGCTGCTCCCGCGCGAGTCTCCGCGCCCCCTGCCGCAGCCACGACCGGGCGGCCGAACCGCCCGCATCCGCACCCAGGTCCTCGACGCGGTTCGCGCGGAATTGACCGAGCACGGTTACGACACGCTCACCATCGACGCGGTCGCCGCCCGTGCGGGAGTGCACCGCACCACGGTGTATCGCCGCTGGCGTGACGTCGGCGGCATGATCAGTGATCTGTTCGCCGCGGCCGGCGACCTGGACTGGCAGCCCCGCGACACCGGCTCCCTGCGTGGCGATCTGGCCGCGCTCAACCAGGAGATCCAGGATTCGCTGACCGAGGAACCGTCGATCGCGACCGCCCTGATCGCGGTGTCTTTCCGCTCCGTCGAAGCGGCCCAGGCCCTGCGCCGACTGTGGGAGGACCGCTACACCCAGTCCGAAATCATCATCCAGCGTGCGATCCACCGCGGCGAACTCCCGGCTCACACCGACGCCCGCGCCCTGCTCGTCGCCGCGACCGCACCGCTCTACCACCACTTGGTGCTGCTGCGCACCCCACTCGACCCGCAGCTACCCGACCGCGCAGCCACCACCGCCGCATTCGCCGCACGAGCCGGCGCCTTCACCGACCCGCGTTCGACGGACACCGGCTGAGCTGCAACAACTCTCGGGTATCGAGGGCCCTGCCCGGACGCGCCCGGAGAAGTCGGGAAGGTGTGCGCGGGTGGCGGCACGGTGGCCGTTCCCGATCTCTTCCAGTCCGCGGATTCTGGAATAGTTCCCAGGTGTTTGAGCGTTGCGCGGGCCGGGTATTTCTGGAGCCAGCGGTATTGGCGCTGGTCAGAGCGCTGAGCGCCCCCGGCAGGAATCGAACCTGCGACCTAGGGATTAGAAGGCCCTTGCTCTATCCAACTGAGCTACGGAGGCAGTGCGGCACCAAACACCATGCCGCGTCGGAGGCGTGCTGTCCAGTGAGGCGAGTATAGCGACCGTCCAGGTTCGCCCTGGTTTCCGGAGAGCAACTCGCGGGCATGTCAGCGGGGAGTATCCAGGATCGAGTCGGTGATCAGGGCCGAGAGCTGTTCGCGGTGGGCGGGGGAGACGGTCGTCAGCAGAGCGTCCAGTTGGGCGATGACGGCTCGGTGGGTGGCTTCGGCGCGGGCGGCTCCGGCATCGGTCAGGGCGATCTGGAATGCGCGGCGGTCCGTCTCGTGGGGGATGCGCACGACCAGACCTCGCCGCTGAGCGCGATCGACCAGGCCGGTCAGGCTCGACTTCTCCAGTGCGAGCCAGCGCGTCAGATCGGACATGCCGACCGGTCCGGCCGCGAGTCGGCACAGCAGCTGAGCCTGCTGGGGTGTCAGGTCGTGTCTGCGGCTGACCTCGGCGAACACCTGCTGCACCCGATGCGACAGCCGCACGAGGGCCTCGGCGAGGGGCAGTTGTTCGACGGTTGTGGTCACGAAACCTCCTGAGGACCGGTCGCCGCTATTTTACTGCCGCTTGCATGTTGTTGGTTGTACGAACTAAATTAGTTCGTACAACCAACAGTATGTTGTACGAACTTGGAGGGTTCATGGTTGACGTGGTTGTCATCGGCGGTGGATTCGGCGGTACAGCGGTTGCGAAGGCATTGGATGACATCGCGGATGTGACCATCGTCGAACCGCGTGATGCCTTCGTCTACAACGTGGCCGCACTGCGCGGACTGACCGACCCGGCGTGGACCGACCGGCTGTTCTTTCCCTACGACAAGCTGTTGCGTCGCGGGCGAGTCCTGCGCGAGCGCGCAGTGCGGGTCGACGCGGCGAAGATCGAACTCGGTTCCGGCGAGCGGATCGACGCCGATTTCGTGGTGCTCGCGACCGGCTCGGCCTATCCGTTCCCGGCCAAGACCGACGACGAGGACAGCGCGGACGCGAAGGCGCGATTCCACGCCGCGCGCGCGGAGCTGGCGGCGGCCGAGCGAGTCCTGCTGCTCGGTGCGGGGGCGGTCGGCCTGGAGTTGGCCGGTGAGATCACCGCGGCCTGGCCGGGCAGATCGGTGACGATTCTCGACCCGGCGCCGGACATCCTCGGCGGTGGTTTCCATCCCGACCTTCGCGCCGAATTGCGACGGCAACTCACCGAACTCGGCGTCGAATTGATCCTGGGCACGGGGCTGCACGCCGATCCGCCCTCGCGTGCCGGACAACTCGCGAGCTTCACCGCGGTCACCCGGTCGGGCCGCACGATCGAGGCCGATATCTGGTTCCGCTGCTTCGGCGTGCGGCCGGTATCCGATTATCTGGCGGCAGAACTGTCCGAAGCCCGGCGGGCCGACGGGTATCTGGAGGTCACTCCCGAACTTCGATTGCGCGGCCAGGACCGGGTATTCGCCGTCGGCGACCTGGTGGCCACAGCCGAGGGGAAGACCGCCAAGGCCGCGGGCCTGCACGCGGAAGTGGTCGCGGCGAATATCCGGGCGCTGATCGGCGGCGTTGGGGAGTTGCGCGAACATCGACCCGGACCCGACGCGATAGCTTTGCCGCTCGGACCCGGCGGGGGTGCGTCCTATTCACCGGAGGCGGGAGTGCTCGGCGCCGAGGCCACCGCACGGCTTAAAGGAGCCGATCTCAGGATCACCTCGTATCGGGAGATGTTCGGACTCTCGGCACAGTGAGTTGACAGAGCAACTCGCGGGCGTGTCGGCAGGGTCACAGCGGGTGCGTCGACGCCTGGGGCGGGGCCGCTGTGCGGTGCGGACCGCATTACGCTCGATGCATGTCGTCACCGCAGGACACGTCCACCGAACCTGACAGTCAGGCCCCTCGGTCGGAGTCCGCGTCGACGTTCTCCGCGCTCACCACGATGGCGGTCGCGGTCGCGGCATTCGTCGCGCCACTGATCGTCGGGCTGTCCGCGGCGCAGGCGCTGACCCTGTTGGGGATTCCCGATCCCGGTCCGCTGACCACCTACGGGCTTCCGGCGGTGCGGGCTATCGCGGATCTGTCCGGGGCGTTGACGATCGGATCGCTGCTGTTCGCGGCGTTCTTCACCCCGCCGCAGCACAACGGCCTGCTCGACGTGGCCGGATATCGCGCGTTGCGCCGTGCCGGGATCTGCGCGCTGGTGTGGGCGGGCACGGCGGCGCTGCTGGTGCCGTTGACGCTGTCGGACACCACCGGGCAACCGGTACTCCGGACGCTGCGGCCGGAACAGGTGTGGCATGCGATCGGTCAGGTCGAGGTCGCCGGAGCGTGGCGGACGACGGCGATCATGGCCTTCGTCCTGGCGGTCGCCTGTCGGCTCGCGTTGCGCTGGGGCTGGACGCCGCCACTGTTCGCCCTGTCGCTGGGCTGTCTGCTGCCGATCACGCTGACCGGGCATTCCTCCTCGGGCGGTGCGCACGACCTCGCCACCAACAGCCTGATCCTGCATCTGGTCGGAGTGACGGTGTGGACGGGCGGGTTGTTCGCCGTCCTCGCGCACGCGTTGCGCGGCGGTGCGCACACCGATCTGGCCACCCGGCGGTTCTCGGCGGTCGCGACCTGCGCGTTCGGCGTCGTCGCGATCAGCGGTGTGATCAACGCCTGGGTGCGGGTGCCGTTGAGCGATGTGTTCACCACGACCTACGGGCAACTCGTGGTCGCCAAGACGGTTGCGCTGTGCGCCCTGGGCCTGATCGGATTCCTGCAACGGCGCAAGGCGATTCCCGCACTGGCCGCCGACCCGGGGGATCGGGGCGCGCTCATCCGGTTCGCCGGTGTGGAGGCACTGGTCTTCGCCGCCACGATCGGGCTCGCGGTCGGGCTGGGCCGGACCCCGCCACCCGATCTGAAGACGGTGCCCTCACCGGTCGAGGTGGAGATCGGCTACGACCTGCCCGGACCACCGACGATTGCACGGCTCCTGTTCGACTGGCGATTCGACCTGATCTTCGGGACGTTGTCGATCGTGCTGGCCGTGCTGTATCTGATCGGCGTGCGCCGCCTGCGCGCACGCGGTGACGCCTGGCCGGTCGGGCGCACCATCTCCTGGATGGCCGGATGCGCGATCCTGTTGATTGCCACCAGCTCCGGCGTCGGCCGATACGCACCGGCCATGTTCAGCGTGCACATGGCACAGCACATGATGTTGTCGATGCTCGCGCCGATCCTGTTCGCGCTGGGCGGTCCGGTGCTGCTGGCGTTGCGGGTGCTGCCCGCGGCCGGTCGCGACGCGCCCCCCGGACCGCGGGAATGGATTCTGGCCGCGGTACACAATCCGGTTTCGCGGTTCATGACCAATCCCGTCGTCGCCGCGGTGTTCTTCATCTCCGGGTTCTACGCGCTGTATCTCGGTGGAATCTTCAACGCCGTCCTCGACGAGCACGGTGCGCATCTGGCGATGAATCTGCACTTCCTGGTCTCGGGCTACCTGTTCTACTGGGTGGTGCTGGGCATCGACCCCAAACCGCGGCAGGTGCAGCCGCTGACGAAGGTCGGCATGGTCTTCGGCTCGCTGCCCTTCCACGCCTTCTTCGGCGTTGCGCTGATGAGTATGACCACGGTGATGGGCGGCTGGTTCTATCGCTCGCTGGGGCTGAGCTGGAATCAGGATCTGCTCGGTGACCAGCACACCGGTGGCAGCCTGGCCTGGGCCAGCGGTGAGTTGCCGCTGGTCGTGGTCATGCTGGCGCTGCTGATCCAGTGGTCGCGCAGCGATTCGCGCGAGGCCAAACGCATCGATCGCGCGGCGGACCGCGATCACGACGCCGACCTCGCCGCGCACAACGCCATGTTCGCCGAATTGGCCCGGCACGACCGGGAACAGCGGTGACCAGAGTGGGGCGAGTGCCACGGCTGTACCGCTCCGACGTGCGTGCCGCTCGTCGACGACTGGGTCGCCACATCCGCGTGACGCCGGTCTGCCATACCGAGGTCGCCGGTCCGCACGGGCCGGTCGCGGTGAGCCTGAAATTCGAATATCTCCAGCACGGCGGCACCTTCAAGGTGCGTGGCAGTCTCAACACGCTGCTCGCCTCCGGGAACGACGAGCGGCCGGTGGTCGTCGCCTCCGGCGGCAACGCCGGTATCGCGGCCGCGCTGGCCTGCGCGATCCTGGGGCGTTCGTGCACGGTGGTGGTGCCCGAATCCGCGCCGCACACCAAGGTCGCCGCCATCTGGGCCTACGGCGCCGAAGTGCTCTGGCACGGAACGACTTACGTCGAGGCGACCCGGTACGCCGAGGAACTCGCGGTCGAACGCGGGGCACTGCAGTTGCACGCGTACGGCCTGCCCGAGGTGGTCGCCGGTGCGGGCACGATCGGGCTGGAGATCGAACGTCAGGTGCGGGCCCGCCCGCCCGTTCTGGTGCCGGTGGGCGGTGGCGCGCTGGCGGCCGGAATCGCGGCCGCGCTGGGGCTGCGCGGCCGGGTGATCGGGGTCGAACCCGCGGGCGCGCCGACCCTGCACGCCGCCCTCGCCGCCGGCCGCCCGGTGGACGTGCACATCAACAGCATCGCGGCGGATGCGTTGGGCGCGACCAGGATCGGCGATCTGGCGATGGAGATCGCGCAGCGCTACGCCGTCGGCTCGGTCCTGGTGAGCGACGACGCGATCTCGATGGCGCGCGAGTATCTGTGGCGTGAGTTCCGGGTCGTCGTCGAGCCGGCGGGGGCGACCGCACTGGCCGCGATCCAGAGCGGGGCGTATGTGCCGGAGCCGGGAGAACGGCCGGTCGTCGTGCTGTCCGGGGCCAATGCCGATCTGACCACGTTCTAGCGCGGTGGCCGGATAAATCCGGAACACCATCTGCTCACAAGGCGAAAGTTATCCCCAAATAGGGAATCGCTCTGGTGTGCCCCTCGATGATCGGCGAGGCTTGATGCCAACGTCGAAATGTCAAGGGGTGGAGTCATGTACGAGGCATATACGGCACTGGTCGGCAATGTGGTCACCCATCCGGTGCGGCGCAGCCTGCCCAATGGTCAGCAACTGGTGACCTTCCGGATGGCCAGCACCGCCCGCCGACTCGATCGCGGCAGTGGGGACTGGGTCGACAACGGAACCGTGTACGTCACGGTGAATTGCTGGCGCCGATTGGTCGAGGGGGTCGGCGCCTCGCTGAGCGTGGGTGATCCGATCCTGGTCTACGGGCAGCTGCGTTCGAGTGAATATCGCACCAGGGAGGGGCATTCCCGGCAGGATCTCGAACTGCGGGCCAGCGCGCTCGGTCCGGATCTGGGCCGCTGTACGGCCAGCGTTCTGCGTCGCGGCAGTCACGGCAAACCGGCTGGTCCGGTGTTCTCCGATGCCGTGGTCGCCCCGTCTGCGCACGAGCCCGGCAGACCGTCGCCGGAGTCCGCCGAGTCGCTCGTGGCAGCCCTCGACGCGGACGCCTCCGGGCGCGGGTGAGGCCGTTCGGGCGCGAGCGATACGATCGCTCCGCGCTGCCATCGATGCCGTGATCGGCACGGCTTCCGGAACCGGGACAAAACCCGTTGCCTAGCTGGGCGGATTCGCTGGCCGGGTGCGGTTGATCCGTTCGAAACCACTAGGGTGAGGGATATGGCTGAGTTCATTTACCAGATGAGGAAAGTTCGTAAGGCACACGGCGACAAGGTCGTCCTGGACGATGTGACCCTGAACTTCCTTCCCGGCGCCAAGATCGGTGTCGTCGGGCCGAACGGCGCCGGTAAGTCGAGCGTGCTGAAGATCATGGCCGGACTGGATCAGCCCAACAACGGTGATGCGTTCCTGGCGCCCGGCGCGACCGTCGGCATCCTGCAGCAGGAACCCCCGCTGAACGAGGAAAAGACCGTCCGCGGCAACGTCGAGGAGGGCCTCGGCGAGGTCAAGGTCAAGCTGGACCGCTTCAACGAGATCGCCGAGCTGATGGCGACCGACTACTCCGACGAGCTCATGGACGAGATGGGCAAGCTCCAGGAGTACCTGGACCACGCCGACGCGTGGGATATCGACTCCCAGCTCGAGCAGGCCATGGACGCGCTGCGCTGCCCGCCGCCGGACGAGCCGGTCACCAACCTCTCCGGTGGTGAGCGTCGTCGTGTCGCGCTGTGCAAACTGCTGCTGAGCAAGCCGGATCTGCTGCTGCTGGACGAGCCGACCAACCACCTCGACGCCGAGAGCGTGCTGTGGCTCGAGCAGCACCTGGCCAGTTACGCCGGTGCCGTCCTGGCCGTCACCCACGACCGGTACTTCCTGGACAACGTCGCCGAGTGGATCCTCGAGCTCGACCGCGGCCGCGCCTACCCGTACGAGGGAAACTACTCCACCTACCTGGAGAAGAAGGCACAGCGGCTCGAGGTCCAGGGCAAGAAGGACCAGAAGCTGCAGAAGCGCCTCAAGGAGGAGCTGGCCTGGGTCCGGTCCGGCGCCAAGGCACGGCAGGCCAAGAACAAGGCTCGTCTGGGCCGGTACGAGGAGATGGCCGCGGAGGCCGAGAAGCACCGCAAGTTGGATTTCGAGGAGATCCAGATTCCTGCGGGGCCGCGCCTGGGCAGTGTCGTGGTCGAGGTCGAGCACCTGGACAAGGGCTTCGGCGACCGCCAGCTGATCAAGGATCTGTCGTTCACGTTGCCGCGCAACGGAATCGTCGGTGTCATCGGCCCGAACGGTGTCGGTAAGACCACGTTGTTCAAGACCATCGTCGGACTCGAGTCGCCGGACAGCGGCGAGGTGAAGGTCGGCGAGACGGTCAAGCTCAGCTACGTCGACCAGAACCGCGCCGGTATCGACCCGAAGAAGAATGTGTGGCAGGTCGTCTCGGAGGGGCTGGACTTCATCGAGGTCGGCAACCAGGAGATGCCCTCGCGCGCCTACGTCAGCGCGTTCGGGTTCAAGGGCCCGGATCAGCAGAAGCCGGCCGGGGTGCTCTCCGGTGGTGAGCGCAACCGCCTCAACCTCGCCCTGACCCTCAAGCAGGGCGGCAACCTGATCCTGCTCGACGAGCCGACCAACGACCTGGACGTGGAGACGCTGAGTTCGCTGGAGAACGCGCTCGAGCAGTTCCCCGGCTGCGCGGTGGTCATCTCCCACGATCGCTGGTTCCTGGACCGCACCTGCACGCATATCCTTGCGTGGGAAGGTGATTCGGACAACGAGGCATCCTGGTTCTGGTTCGAGGGCAACTTCGAGGCCTACGAGGCCAACAAGATCGAGCGCCTCGGCCCGGAGGCGGCCCGTCCGCATCGGGTCACCCACCGCAAGCTGACCCGGGACTGATCCCGCCGCGGCACGGCTACCGCACGGTAACCCTCAGACGAAACGTGTGTTTCGCCACAATTGGATAGAATCGGCCAATAGGCAACGGGCGCAAGATATGTCGGGCTCCACCTGGTAGTGCGGTCGTGCCCGCGTGAGGTAGGACCAACCGGGCCGCATCGGCGGCTGGGCGTCGCCGGACTTTGGGAAGGATTTCCTCCGGTGTTCGCGACGCCCAGCTACCCTCGACTCCGGCGTCACTTTGTTACGGAACCGAATCCGAGGAGTTGGCGAAGAAAATGACGGTCTCGTCCGAATTGTCCAGTGCCGCGTGGGCGGCGGGGTTACCGGAGCCGCTGCGAGGCGAACTCGCGACGCTCGAGGAAGCCTATTTCCGCCACGTGGATGCCGGCGATGTGGACTGTGCTATCAGCGGAAGTTCGAGTCTGGTGTTCCGCCGACACCTCGAGCTCGGTATGCAGCGGCGTGCGGGTGAGCGTCGCGTCCTGGTTCACCATCCCGACGACAACACCGGACTCGGTGCCGCGGTACAGCTGGTCACCGACGATATGCCGATGCTGGTCGAGTCGGTCACCGCGGCGCTGACCCGGATCGGAGTCAGCGTCAGCGAGGTGATCCACCCGATCTTCGAGGTGATCCGCGACGCCGACGGCCGGCTCGAATCCGTGGCTCCGCACGAGGTGGACGGCCACGGGATGATCGGGCTGCGCGAGTCGTGGATGCACGTGCAACTGCATCCCTCGACCAGCCGCGAACTGCTCGCGCGCGTGGAGAACGAGATACCCGACGTGCTCACCGACGTGCGTCAGGTCATCGGCGACACCCAGGCCATGCGCGCGGTGCAGGACACCCTCGCCGGGGAGCTGCGGCGCGCGGCGAAGAACGGCACCGCGCCGTTCTCCTCGACGGATCTGATCGACTGCGCGAATCTGCTGCGGTGGCTGGCCGACGGCCACTTCACCGTCCTGGGGTACGCCCGGTACGAGCGCTCCGCGACGGCGACGAAATCCGTTGTGGTGCCGGACAGTTGCCTCGGTGTGCTGCGCCCGGACGTGGGCACCGACTTCCGCGTCCCGGTCAACGGCGGTGACCGCCCGCTGCTGATGCTGACCCAGGGCCTGGTGCCGGCCACGGTCCACCGCTCGGTCTACCCCTACTTCATCGGTGTCGCGGATTTCGACGACTCCGGTGCGCTGGTCGGAAAACATGTCTTCATCGGCGTGTTCACGGTGACCGCCCTGCATGCGAACGTGCTGGACATTCCGGTGATCGAGCGCCGGGTCCGCTCGGTCATCGAGGCCAGCGGATTCGATCTGGAGTCCTTCTCCGGGCAGGGCATGCTCGAGGTGATCCAGTCCTTCCCGCGCACCGAACTGTTCTCCTCGGATGCGGAGACGATGCGGCGCACGGCGAGTGCGGTGCTGAATGTCGGTATGCGGCGGCAGGTTCGGCTGTTCCTGCGCTCGGACGCCTACGGTCGTTTCGTGGCCTGCATGGTGTATCTGCCGCGTGATCGCTACACCACCGCGGTCCGGCTCGAAATGCAGGACATCCTGGTCCGTGAGCTCGGCGGTGTCTCCATCGACTACTCCGCGCGGGTGTCCGAGAACGAGCTCGCCAGTGTGTATTTCACGGTGCGGCTCGCCCAGCCGGGTACGCCGGTGGATGCCTCGGAGGCGAATCGGCTGCGCATCCAGGATCTGCTCGGCCAGGCCAGTCACACCTGGGACGACGATCTGCGCGAGGTGGTCTCCAGCTCCTCGGTGCTCGATCCCGCTGTCGTGCAACGGTATTCCGATGCGCTGCCCGAGGCGTACAAGGCGGATTTCGATCCGGCCCGCGCGCTGGCCGATATCGTGCGACTCGAGCATCTGGGTGGCGACCGCATCGAGCAGCACCTGTACCGGCGGCCCGGATCCGCTTCCGGCTCATGGCGTTTCACGCTCTATGTCGGTTGCGGCATCTCGCTGAGCCAGGTCCTGCCGCTGTTGCAGAGCCTGGGCGTCGAGGTGGTCGACGAGCGCCCCTACCAGGTGGCATTCCTGGACGACCGGGAGTGCTGGATCTACGACTTCGGCCTGCAGGCCCGCCCGGATCTGCTGAGTCGCGCGCTCAACCGGAACATGGACGCCGAGCTCGTCGAGACATCCGACCGGCTCGAGGTGGTGGCCGCCCAGGAGCGTGGGCTGCGCGAGCGGTTCACCGAGGCGTTCGATGCGCTCTGGTACGGCCGCGCGTCGGCCGACGCGCTGAACGAACTGGTCCTGCGCGCTGGTCTGCACTGGCGCACGGTCTCCATCCTGCGTGCCTACTCGCGATACCTGCAGCAGGCCGACTTCCCGTACAGCCAGGCCAATATCGCCAGGGTGCTGCTGGCAGCCCCCGATGTGGCGCGGCTGTTCGTGGATCTGTTCGCGGCGATGTTCGACCCGGATTCCGCCTCGCCGGAGCGGGCCGCCGAGCTCGAGCAGCAGGTGGCCGAGCGGATCAACGAGGTGGTGAGCCTGGATGCCGACCGCATCCTGCGCGCGATCCTGAGCCTGGTGAAGGCCACGCTGCGGACCAACTACTACCGCACCGACGAGAACGGTGAACCCCGGTCCTACCTGTCGATCAAGGTGGAGCCCCGGGAGATCGCCGAATTGCCGAGGCCGCGGCCGCAGTTCGAGATTTTCGTGTATTCGCCGCGGGTGGAGGGTGTGCATCTGCGGTTCGGCCCGGTGGCTCGTGGTGGGTTGCGGTGGTCGGATCGGTTGGAGGATTTCCGGACCGAGATCTTGGGTTTGGTGAAGGCGCAGGCGGTGAAGAATGCGGTGATCGTGCCGGTGGGCGCCAAGGGTGGCTTCGTGGTGAAGCATCCTCCGGCGCCGTCGGGTGATCCGGTGGCGGATCGGCAGGCGATGCAGGCCGAGGGTGTCGCGTGCTATCGGACGTTCATCTCGGGTCTGTTGGATGTGACCGACAATGTGGATCATGCGACGGGTGCGGTGATTCCGCCCGAGCGTGTGGTGCGCCGCGATGGTGACGACACGTATCTGGTGGTGGCCGCGGACAAGGGCACCGCGACGTTCTCCGATATCGCCAACGAGGTCGCGAAGTCCTACGGGTTCTGGCTGGGTGATGCGTTCGCCTCGGGTGGTTCGGCGGGGTACGACCACAAGGCGATGGGCATCACGGCCAAGGGTGCCTGGGAGAGTGTGAAGCGGCATTTCGCCGAGATGGATATCGACACGCAGGCAACGGATTTCACTGTTGTGGGTGTCGGCGACATGTCGGGTGATGTGTTCGGTAACGGGATGCTGTTGTCGCGGCATATTCGCCTTGTGGCCGCGTTCGATCATCGGCATATTTTCTTGGATCCGAGTCCGGATGCTGCGTCGTCGTTCGTGGAGCGGGAGCGGATGTTCGGGTTGCCGCGGTCGTCGTGGGCGGATTACGACAGGTCGTTGATCAGTGCCGGTGGCGGCGTCTACGACCGCACGGTCAAGGCGGTGCCGATCAGCCCGCAGGCGCGCGCCGCGCTGGGCCTGGCCGACAACATCACCTCGCTCTCGCCGCCGGAGCTGATGCGCGCCATCCTGCTCTCGCCGGTGGATCTGCTGTGGAACGGCGGAATCGGCACGTATCTGAAGGCGTCCACCGAGTCCAACGCCGATGTCGGCGACAAGGCCAACGACGCGATCCGCGTCAACGCGAATGCCATGCGGGTCAAGGTGATCGGCGAGGGCGGCAACCTCGGCGCCACCGCGCTCGGCCGGATCGAGTTCTGCGCGAACGGCGGCAAGATGAACACCGATGCGCTGGACAACTCCGCGGGCGTGGACTGCTCGGACCACGAGGTCAACATCAAGGTCCTGCTGGACGGTGTGGTGACCAGTGGTGAGCTGCCCGCGGCCGACCGCAATCCGTTGCTGGCCTCGATGACCGACGACGTGTCCTCGATGGTGTTGGCGGACAACGTATCCCAGAATTTCCTGATGGGGATGTCGCGCACCGAGGCGCCGCGGATGCTGAACGTGCACATGCGTGTCATCGACGATCTGCAGGAGCGTCGCGGACTGGACCGCGAACTCGAGGCGCTGCCCTCGGATGCGGAGATGAACCGCCGGGGCGAGGCCGGAACCGGTCTTACCTCGCCCGAACTGGCGAATCTCATGGCGCACGTGAAGCTTTCGCTCAAGGCCGACCTGCTCGAGACCGATCTGCCCGACAGCCCGTACTTCTCGGCGCGGCTGCCGGAGTACTTCCCGGTGCCGCTGCGCGAGCGGTTCGGTGCGGCGATCAAGCGGCATCGGCTGCACAGCGAGATCGTCACCACCATGGTCGTCAACGAGATGGTGGATCTGGGTGGCATCACCTATGCGCACCGGCTGAGCGAGGAGATCGGTGCGAGCGCCGGTGATTCCGCGCGGGCGTTCGCGGCGGCGAGCCAGATCTTCGATCTGCACTCGATCTGGGAGCGGATCCGCGCCGCGGATACCTCGGTCGCGGTCAAGGACGATCTCGAGCTGGAGACCAAGCGCACGCTCGACCGGGCCTCGCGGTGGTTGCTGAGCAACCGGCCGCAGCCGATCGCGGTGGGTTCGGAAATTCATCGCTACAGCGAATCGGTGCGCAAGTTGGCGCCGCAGGTGACCGGATGGCTGCGCGGTCATCACATCGACACCCTCGAGCAGCAGTCGACGAAACTGATCGCCCGCGGTGCGCCGGAGGCACTGGCCACCGAGGTGATCGGCCTGCTCAACCTGTTCCCGCTGCTGGACGTCATCGATATCGCCGATATCACCGAACGCGAGGGTTCCGAGGTGGGCGCGCTGTACTACGCGCTCAACGAGCACCTCAAGGTCGACTGGCTGCTGCAGGCGGTCAGCCACCTCGAACGCGGTGATCGCTGGCACGCCCTGGCACGGCTCGCGCTGCGCGACGACATGTACTCCTCGTTGCGTTCGCTCACCCTGGACGTGCTCTCGGCCGGTGATCCGGAGGAGACCGCCGAGGAGAAGATCGCCTACTGGGAGTCGAAGAACCAAGCCCGACTCGGCCGCGCCCGCGCCGCCCTGTCGGAACTGTTCGAATCCGGCACCCACGACCTGGCCACCCTGTCGGTGGCCGCGCGCCAGGTCCGCAGCATGGTCAGCGGCGTCGGCGTCCAGTCCGACCTGCGCTGAGCGCAGTCCTGCCGGTCCCCGTCCAGGGCGACCGGCAGGACGGGCAACCACGACCGGACCGCTGATGCGGTCCGGTCCGACCGGGGTGGGCGATGACCGGCATACTGGATAGCCGATTCGGTCCGCACGCAGTGTGGCGGTGGAGCCGGACGGGCTCAGTGCTCAGGAAGTCCGGCCGTCTGCATCAGTGGCGGCCATCCGATCGGGAGGTATGCGCGTGACGAGTGTTGATTCGCCGAACAGCGAGGGGACTATCGAGGATGCCGCGCTGCCCCGGCGTTTCCACACCAAGGTCGAGGTGCGTTGGTCCGATATGGACGTGTTCCAGCACATCAACCATGCCCGCATGGTGACGTTGCTGGAGGAGGCGCGGATTCCGTGGCTGTTCGGCGACGACAAGCCCACCGACGGGTTGCGCACCGGCTGCGTGCTGGTCGATCTGCACGTGC
Organism: Nocardia coffeae; assembly: GCF_019890715.1. Classification (NCBI taxonomy): domain Bacteria; kingdom Bacillati; phylum Actinomycetota; class Actinomycetes; order Mycobacteriales; family Nocardiaceae; genus Nocardia; species Nocardia coffeae. The sequence continues at coordinate 124,520 of NZ_JAINZY010000004.1, forward strand.
AGTACAAGGGGCAGCTTCGTCACGAGGACACCCCGCTGGACGTGTCGATGTGGGTCGAGCAGTTGCGGGCGGTGGATTTCACCATCGGTTACGAGGTGCGGGCCTCGGGGGCAGCGCCGGATTCGCGGGCGTCGGTGATCGCGACGACCCAGATGGCCGCGTTCGATATCGACACTCAGCGCCTGCGCCGGATAACCCCGGCCGAACGCGACTATCTGGCTCTGTGGAAGTGATGACACGGCGATGATGCCCGGACAGGGGACGCTACTGGTCCCCGATCCCGCCGAACGTGAGAACCTCAGCACCTTCGTCGGTCGCGCGGTGCGGCTGGACCCGGCCGCGGTGATCCGGCTGCGCCGCCGCGGTGACCGTTATATTTCCGCTTGGGCCGCAACGAGTTTCGAGGTTCTGGCGGTGCGTACGGTGGTCGGCGAACTCGGCGTCGACGATGTCACCGCGGGCGGTGACGTGCTGCTCTCGGGCCTGCGCGCGCCCGCGTCGGACGGTCGGATCGATCTCGGATTCTCCATGGACTCGGCCTGGCGCACAGCCCTGCCGCCGGCGACGGGTTTCTCCCACATCGATGACATTCCGGCTCGTTCACTGGTCGAATTGGCCGAGCGCGGAGTGGAACTGGCCGCCGAACACGGCAGCGGCCACGGTCCGCCCGCCTCGCTGTTGGAGCAGACCGTGCTGACCGTCACCGGTGCGGGGGAGCGGGCCGAGGTTCCGATGCGGGTCGTATTCGCGCTGACCGCAATGGATTTCATTCCGCACGCGGGTGACCGTCCCGATGCGCGCCGGATCGCTCCCGGTGAGATCGTGCGGGTCCGCGCCAGCCGCACGTGGCTGCGGCTGGACGCCCGGTACGGTTCGGTGGCTCGCCGCCGCGGGCCCGCTCTGCTCGCTCGCTGATCCGCAGGGCTACCGGCGCGCGGGAGCGTCGGCGCTCAGCACGGGATGCAGCGGTCCGTTCGACAATTTGCTCACCAGGGGAGTGCCGTAGCGGCGCAACAGCATTGCGGCGAAGTATCCGACGACCGTGCCCACGATGGCGCCGGCGAGGACGTCGTGCGGATAGTGCGCACCCACGTACACCCGGGAGATGCCCATCACCGCCGCCGCGACGAATGCCCAGATGCCCAGTCTCCGATTCACCGCCAGCAGTGCCACCGCCATGGCGAATACGACGACGGTGTGGTTGCTGGGGAAGGAGTAGTCGTCCGGCGCCGGGCATTTCTCCAGCAGGAACGCGGTGGGGAAGCGGTAGCAGGGACGTCGTTCGGAGATGACCAGCTTGACGGCGTCGTTGACGACGTAGGCGATGATCGCGACGAACGGAACCGCCAGCGCCGCGGCCATCGCCGACACATCGCGCTTGCGGGCGAGCCACCAGCCGATGACCATGAACACCACGAACAGCCCGACTCCGACACCGCTGTAGATGGTCATCGGCGTATTCAGCCAGGAGGTCTCCCTGGCGAATCGGGTCATGTCGACGTACCAGGATCCATCGATACCGGCCGGATCCAAGCTCAGGGTGTCGCTGGTCATATCCTCGATTTCTCGATCGAGGTGCGGCCGTTCGTCGCCCGCACCGTGGTCGGGCAGATCATCCAGGCTCGCATATGCCCGCTGAGAAATTGCTGAGTTCGGCATCCCCGTCTCTGGCGGCCATGCCGGAGCCGCCTGATCGCTCTCGCTGGAGCCTGACCGCGGAGCGCTCAGGCGACTCCGGCCAGGCGCAACAGTGCTGTGGTGGATGCGGCGGCGAGGGCGACCACGACCAGCGGAGCTTTGCGCCAGGCGAGGATCGCCGCGACCAGTACGCCCGCGGGCAGTGCGAATCGGGCCCGGTGGTCGGCCGGTACGAGGGTGGTCACCGCCAGCGCGGTCAGCAGCACGACCGAGCCGATCTCGAGAAGCTGGGCGATCCGCGGCGGGAAGGTGAGGCGTCGGCGCAGGACCGGTCCGGCGAATCGGAAGCCGAAGGTGCCGACGGCGAGGCAGACCGCTCCGGCGATCAGTGCGACGGTCATGGCGCGGTGGTCCGATGGCGTGCGGTGCGCAATCTGCCGATCATCGACCCGGCGGTCAGCGTGAGGAAGGCGGCGGGCAGTGCCAGCAGCACCGGAATTCCCGCGGGCAGGAATGGTGCGGCCAGCGCTGCTGCCACGGCTCCGGCGAGTGCCGCGCGTCGTGTCGCTCGATCCCGCAGGGCAGGCAGGGCCAGCGCGATCAGCACCGCGGGAAAGACCGCGTCCAGGCCGAACTCGTCCGGATTCGGGACCGCGGCGCCGAGTCCGACGCCGAGCAGTGTGCCCAGCGGCCACGCCAGCAGCACGCCCAGACCGCACAGCCAGTAGGAAGCGCGACTGCGTTCCCGGTCCGATTCGCCGAGCGCCATCGCGACCGATTCGTCGTTCATCACGTGCGTGCCGAGCAGGCGACGCCAGCCGGTGCCGAGGACGTCCGGCAGCGCCAGCCCGTACGGCAGATGCCGGGCGTTGACCAGCAGTCCGGCCAGCACCGCCGCGATCGGCCCGCCACCTGCGGCGATGATGCCGACGAAGAGGAATTCGGCGCCACCGGCCAGGACCAGCACACTGAGTACGATCGGCAACCAGGCGGGCAACCCGGAGGTGATCGCCGTGGCCCCGTAGGACACGCCGATCACGCAGACGGCCAGGCAGACCGCTGCGATACCGGTGAGATCACTGCGAGTCAGTGTTCGTTGTATCGAACGCACGGCTTCTATAGTGAACGCGGCGGCGTGCTTCGTCAACGTCGTCTCGGGCACACCCCATGTACCCTCTGGAATCACGATGACCGAGCAGGACAGGATTCCCGAATCGACCCCGCAGCAGGCGATCGCGGCCGGGCTGCGCCGTGAGCGCGCCCGGTCCGGGCTCTCGCTCACCGAGGTGGCCCGGCGCGCCGGAATCGCGAAATCGACACTTTCGCAACTGGAATCGGGTTCGGGCAATCCGAGCATCGAAACTCTGTGGGCGCTGTGCACCGCGCTGGGGATCCCGTTCTCGAGTCTGCTGGATCCGCCGCAGCCGCAGGTGCGGGTGATCCGCGCGGGGGAAGGCCCGGAGGTGGCGTCCTCGACGTCGCGCTACCGGGCCACCCTGCTGGCCGCCGCCCCGCCCAATGTGCGCCGCGACCTGTTCCGCATCACCGCCGAACCCGGACATCCCCGCGATTCGGACCCGCACCTGCACGGCATCGTGGAACACGTCCTGCTGGCCGCGGGCCGCGCCATGGTCGGCCCGGCCGACGACCCCGCCGAACTACACCCCGGCGACTACATCTGTTACCCCGGCGACCGCCCGCACGTCTTCGAGGCCCTCGAACCCGGCACCTGGGGAATGCTCGCCAGCGACTACGCCTGAGCTGTTCCGCCGCAACGCATTTCCCGCAGCGCCGGTGGTCGGCTCGTCGGCTCCGGACAATGTGCGCCGGGCGACTACGCGGCGCCCTCGCCGAGGTATTGCAGCCACACCGGATCGAGGTCCGCGGTGGTCGAGAGCAGTCGCCAGTGCGGTCCCTTCGGGGCGACCATCGGGTGGTGCAGGGTCCAGCCCAGTTCGCTGAGCATCTTGTCGGCCTTGCGGTGATTGCAGGGTGCGCAGGACGCGACGCAGTTCTCCCACGAGTGCGGGCCGCCGCGGCTGCGCGGAATCACGTGGTCGATGGTCTCGGCCTTGCCGCCGCAATAGGCGCAGCGATATCGGTCGCGGTGCATGAGGGCCGCGCGGGTCATCGGAACGCGCGCGCGATAGGGCACGCGGACGTAGTTGCGAAGTCGGATCACCGAGGGCAGCGCGATCGACGCACCGGCCGAATGCACGACCGGACCCTCGGCATTGTGATGGACGGCGTCGGCCTTGTCGCAGATCAGCAGCACGATGGCGCGACGTGCGGACAGGGCGGTCAGCGGCTCGTAGGTGGCGTTCAGAAGCAGCACCCGGCGCTTACGCCATGCGGCCTGCGGTGGATTCTCCAGAGTGCGAATCACCGGGGTGTCGCAGGGAGAGTGATCGGAATGTTCGCGATCGGGGTGGTCACGATCGGGATGGGAATGTTCGGACAAGATGTGCAGCGGAGAGGCCCCCGACCCACGATTGTGGACGTCGGCGGGCTGGAGTTGTCGATGCGCTCTGGCCTCCTGGGACCGAGCGCCGTGCCGCTGCTTCATGAGGACCCCGAATTCGTGTAGTCCGGTTCGTATGGTATCTGGGCAGACACTGCCACCCAGTTGACCACGGAACTCGTACCAATGCACGAGTATTTCGTACATTGTCGGGCACGCCCGGGTGAACAGCACGTGATCGGTGGTTGTCCTGGCCGATCACGGCGGGTTTTCGTGCCGAGCAGCAGCAGGGCTGATCGGTGGGTCGAGGTCCCGTGGCCGACCGGCCGGTTCCCGCCGGCCGACTATGCTGCGAGTACGGCGGGGCATCCGGCTGCGAGAGACGGAATGCGGCGTGGGCGCGTTCTGCGTCCGGCAGCCGCGCACGAGGCGAGGAATGGAGCGAGTAGGTGGCCGGTGAACGACGAGCCGCGGACAACCGTGAGCACACCGGACCGAGCGAGGCGGTCGCGCATGGCTGAGCGTTCGGGTGCGGGAGCAGCGGGACCGGCGACGGATCCGGCGACGTTCTACGAGGCGGTCGGCGGTGCGCAGACCTTCCGGCAACTGGTCGCGACGTTCTATCGTGAGGTCGCCGCCGACGAGGTGTTGCGCCCGCTGTATCCGGAACAGGATCTCGGCCCCGCCGAGCGGCGTCTGCGGATGTTCCTCGAACAGTACTGGGGCGGTCCGCGCACCTACTCCGACGAGCGCGGGCATCCGCGACTGCGTATGCGGCACATGCCGTTTCGAATCGGCCCGATCGAACGTGATGCGTGGCTGCGGTGTATGCGCATCGCGGTCGACGAGATCGGAACCGACGTGCTGGACGACGAACACCGCCGCGCGCTGTTGGATTACCTGGAGATGGCGGCGAATTCGCTGGTCAACTCGACTTTCTGAGCGTAGTGGCACAAAACCTGGTGCAACCCAGAGCTTTTCCGGACGGCAAGCGTCGTCTGCTGATCATTTGCCAAATGTCGCCAACACTGTGTAGTTGCCGCACCTTCGCCGGGAACCTTTGGCACTATTGGGTGTCGTGACGCCTTCATCACCCGGAGATCCGGCGGTACGGCCGGATATGGGGTCCTCCGTGGTTGTGCCGACGGCCTCGTCCGGGCCGGATACTTCCGACGAATCAGCCGTTGTCGAGTCCGATGCGCCCGACGGGCCGTGGTGGCGGTCGGCGGTGTTCTACCAGGTCTATCCGCGCTCGTTCGCCGATTCCGACGGTGACGGCGTCGGCGATCTGGGCGGCCTGCTGGACCGGCTCGGCTATCTCGAACTCATCGGCGTGGACGCGCTGTGGATCTGCCCGGTGATGCGCTCGCCGATGGCCGACGGTGGGTACGACGTCAGCGATCCGCGCGATATCGACCCGCTCTTCGGCGATGTCGAAGTGCTCGACGCGGTGCTCGAGGAGGCGCACGACCGCGGGATGCGAGTCACCATGGATCTGGTGCCCAATCACACCAGTGACCGGCATCCGTGGTTCACCGCCGCGCTGAAGGCGGCGCCCGGCAGCGCCGAACGCGATCGCTACATCTTCCGCGACGGCCGCGGTCCCGGCGGCGCCGAGCCGCCGAACAACTGGCCCAGCATCTTCGGCGGGCCCGCCTGGACTCGCGTCACCGCGCCCGACGGCAAGCCCGGTCAGTGGTATCTGCACATCTTCGCCGCCGAACAGCCCGATCTGAACTGGGAGAACCCCGAGGTCGTCGCGGATTTCGAACAGACCATGCGGTTCTGGCTGAACCGTGGCGTCGACGGATTCCGCATCGATGTGGCGCACGGTATGGCCAAGCCGCCGGGGCTACCCGATATGGCCCGCGTGGACACCCGGATGCTCGTGCACGACGACAGCGATCCGCGGTTCAACAATCCGGGGGTGCACGACATCCACCGCCGCCTGCGCAAGGTGCTCGACGAATATCCGGACGCGGTGTCGATCGGCGAGGTGTGGGTGGACGACAACACGCGGTTCGCCGAATACCTGCGCCCGGACGAACTGCATCTCGCGTTCAACTTCCGGCTCGCCGAGACACCCTTCGACGCCGCGAAAATACGTGCCGCAGTGGATAATTCGATCGAGTCAGTGGCATCGGTGGGTGCTGTGCCGACCTGGACGCTGTCCAATCACGACATCGAGCGCGAGGTGACCAGGTACGGCGGCGGGGCCGCAGGGCTGCGCCGGGCGCGGGCGATGCTCCTGCTCGAGCTGGCGCTGCCGGGTGCGGTGTTCCTCTACAACGGTTCGGAACTGGGCCTGCCCAATGTCGACGATCTGCCCGAGGACGTACTGCAGGATCCGGTGTGGGAGCGGTCCGGGCACACCGAACGCGGCCGCGACGGATGCCGGGTGCCGATTCCGTGGGAGGGCCGGCATCCGCCGTTCGGATTCACCGGCGCCGAGCGGTCCTGGCTGCCGATTCCGCCGCAGTGGGCCGGGCTGACCGTCGAGTCGCAGCTCGAGCGACTGGACTCGATGGTGTCGCTGTGCCGGATGGCGATCGAATTGCGCGGTGTGCGACCGGAATTCGCCGGCACCGGACTGGAGTGGTACGGCAGTCCGGTCGGCTGCCTGGCGTTCCGGCGCACGGGCGGGTTGATCTGCGTACTCAATACTTCGACCGTGGCGACGCCGCTGCCGCCGGGCGAGGTGCTGCTGTCCAGCGTGCCGCTCGAGGGCGCCGTGCTGCCGCCGGACACGGCGGCGTGGCTGGTCTAGCGGCCACTCGGCAGGGGTGCGAACCGACACGCACGGGCGACAGGGCTCACCGGTCGAAGACGCGCTCGAGCGCATCGACTACCGTGAGGCCGTGAGCATTCTCGAGACAGTGCTGATCTTTGTCGGCATTCCGCTGGTGATCTACGCGGTCATCGCGGGGTTGTCGTTCCTGGGCAAGCCGTATCCCGGGGAGAAGCCGGTCCACTACAACCTCGGCGACAAGTGGACCGCGGACCCGGTGCTGTGGAGCGCGACCGACGAGGTGACCGGCCACGGCCACCACGACACCTCGCACGACACCCACGCGGCAATCGAATCCGCCGAGTCGTCCCTGATCGGAGGCCGGGCAAGTGGCAAGTTCTAATTGGAATTGGCCCGCGGTGGTCGAAGCCGATCTTCCGCACGGAGCGGTCGTCACCACCAGCGGACGCGTCTCCGCGGTGCACGAGCCCGGCACCGTGTTCCGGGAGGCGCCGTTCAGTGACACCGAGCGGTTGATCATGGACAACACGCTCGCCGAGGTCACCCGCGCCACCAAGGTTCGGTTCAACATCTTCATCGGTGATCTGGGCGCGGATCCGGCCGCGGGCGCCGATGCGATCTTCCCGACCACTCCCGAGGCAGCGCGTTCGGTGCTCATCGCCGTCTCCCCGAACGACAAGGCCGTCGAGGTGCGTTCGGGTCGCGACGTCGCCGACCGCGTCAACGACCGGATCTGCCAGCTCGGGCTGACCGCTCTGCTCAGCGCGCTGCGCCAGGGCGAGCTGATCGACGGCCTGGTCTCCGCAGTCCGAGTCATGGGCTCAGCCATCTCGTAGTCCGCCCCTCCGCGACTTCAGCGTGTCGTTGGGTGCGTGGAGGGTTTGGCTTCGGGCCGGTGGTTGGGTGGTGGGTCGCGTTTCGGGCGTTCCCCGGGGAGTTACCCATGTGTTCGCGAGATCACGTGTTGCTTTGCTTGTGCCCCGTTCCTTTCAGGAACGGGGCACACCGCTTTTTCGGGGGGCGATGGGGGTTGAGGTGGGGTCTGCTTGCGGCTGCATTTTGCGTGGGCCGGAGTTCATCGGCTTTGGGCATCGTCGACGCGGGGTAGCCGGGTGTCGGCCGTTTCATTCCCCAGCGAGGGAATGCGAATGTATGTTCCGATGATTATACCTGCGGTCATGCTTCGCTTGTGTGGTCAACGCTGAATGTTCACGAAAATTGCTTGTGTTCAGGCATTTTGAGAGTTATCGGTTGACCGGGCTTGGTTTCGGCGGCAGACTGAGGAAAACCGGAATGATGATTCTCATATCGTGGCGATTGGAGGGCCGGGATGACGGTCCGGGAAGAGTTCGAAGTGCGTCCGTCCGAGCTGGCGGGGCGGGTGGCGGAGCTGAAGGAGCGGGCGCGCGGGCTTCGGCGGGAGCTGCCGGAGAGTGCGGCCGCGGCCGATGCCGCGAACGCCGACTCGACGGAGAGTATGCGGCGGATCTGGGAAGCGGGGTTGTACGAGTTCCATCTGCCTTCGCGGTACGGCGGGATCACCGGGGGTGATCCCGCCGTGTTCACAGAGGACTTCACCGAGATCGTGCTGGATCTGTGCGCCGGTGATTCGGCGGCCGGGATGAACTACTCGGTGCAGACGCTGGTGACCATCGAGATCTTCGGCCCGGACAGCGGACTGCCCGAATCGACGAAGGCCGAGATGGCTCGCCTGATCACGCAGGAGGGGGTCCGGTTCGTCGCCTCGAACGCCGAAACCGGTTCCGCGCGTCCGGTTCTGGGGCGCGTGGTGCCGGGCGGGATCCGGATCAGCGGGGTGAAGACGTTCAACACCAACAGCGGCGGTGGCGGCTGGGCCAACGTGGGCCTGCGAATGGCCGAGGACGACGAGCCGATGAGCTATCACGCGCTGGTTCCGCTGGACGGCGAAGGCGTGAGGTGCGCCCACGAGTGGGACATGATGGGCCAGCGCGGCACGCACAGCCAGACCATCGAATACGACGACGTCTTCGTGCCCGACGGGTATCACTTTCCGCGGCACGGCATGTCCGGCGCGGTGCTGTCGGCCCTGTTCCTGATGCACTCCGCGATCGTGCTCGGGCCCGGATACGGCGCACTGGACGCGGCGCTGGAGCATGTCAGGAAGCTGGACCGATCGACGTTGCCGGGCGAATTCGACTCCGCGACAAAGGATCCCCTGGTGCGTCGGCGGATCGGGGAGTACGTGTCGACCCTGGGGGCCGCACGTGCGTATCTGCTCCGCACCGCGGCGCAGGTGTCCGCGGGCGAGGAGGATCCGGCGTTGACCATCGAGTCGTTCGCGGTCAAGGTCGCGTGTGTGAAGGCCGCGCTGGAGGTCACCTCGGGCATCTTCGATCTCACGGGGGCGCGCAGCGCGTCGAACCGCTACCGCTTCGACCGCTTCTGGCGCAACGCCCGGACCTTCTCCCTGCACGACCCGACCGATGCCAAGGAGGTCTGGGTCGGCGACTACCACCTGACCGGGGCCGAGCCGCCGATGGTCGCGCGCTTGCGGGTGTAGCGCCCGGGTAGCCTCCATGCCATGAGCGCCGAGGGTTCGGGTGCCGCGGGTCCGCGTCCCCCGCAGCAGGAGCGGAGCCGGGAGGCGCTGCGCAAGGTTCTGGCGGCCGCCGAGGAACTCCTGCGAACCGAAGGCTCCGATGCGTTCACCATGGCGAACGTCGCGGAACGGGCCGGTGTGTCGGTCGGTGCGGTGTATCGCCGGTTCGCGGGCCGCGAAGAGTTGCTCAACGCGGTGAAGGACCGGCTGATCGACAACCTGGAACAGGAGCTGTCCGCGGCGCTGGCCGACGCGGACGCCGGACTCGAAGGGGTCGTCGACGCGTTCGTCGGAGCCACCGTCCGCGGACTGTCGGCGGGGACCGATGTGTTCCCTTATCTACTGAGCGGCAAGGGCGGCGAGGCGAAGGAGGAGCGCACCGGGCGCGCGGTGTCGGTCATGCAGCGCCTGTTCCTGGACGCCGCGAGTCCGCATGTGGCGCAGGTGCGGCGTGCGGACCCCGTGACGGCGTTGACGACGGTCTTTCGCCTCGTCCTCGGTGGGTGCATTCACCGCATGCTGACCGTGCAGACCGTCCCGGACGGCATCTCCTGGCCACGCTGGACCGAGGAGACCTCGGATATGGCGATCGCTTACCTGACCACGTCCGGTCGCAGCCGCGGGTGATGTGCGGGCCGATATCTGCTGTGAGCAGAATCGGCCCGTGCCGCGGGCGGGGTGATCGTAGGCTCGGCACATGGCCCAGCATCCGCGACTTCATGCGATCCCCGGTGGACGGGACGAACGACCCGCGCCGGATGCGGCTCGCCCCGCACCGCCGCAGCAGACCGGCGAGCCGCTGTGGCGGGAGGCGCTCGGTCGAAGGCTGCGGACGCTGCGCACCGAGCAGGGCGAGACGCTGGTCGAAACCGCCGGGCGCGCAGGGGTTTCGCCGCAGTATCTGTCCGAGGTCGAGCGCGGGCGCAAGGATCCCTCCAGCGAGATGATCGCCGCGCTGGCCGGCGCCCTCGGCCTCACCCTGATCGGCCTCACCGAACAGGTCGTGCGTGATCTGCATCAGCAGCGCCGCACGGCATTCACCACCCCGGGCGCACGCCGTCGCACCTCGGGTCCGACGATGTACGCCCTGGCGGCGTGAGCGCCCGCCCGTAGCAATCGGTTTCGCGAACTGCTGCGAAGTCCCCGGGGACGCCGGTCAGGCGACGGGGTCGAGGATCTGGTCGACCAGGCCGTAGTCGACGGCGGAGTGCGCGGTGAAGACGCGGTCGCGGTCGGTGTCGTGACGGAGCGTTTCGACGTTCTGTCCGGTGTGGCGGGACAGGATGGATTCGATTTCGGCGCGCATCCGGACCAGCTCGTCGGCCTGGAGAATCAGGTCGGGGATGGCGCCCTGGCCGCGGGTGGCGGGCTGATGCAGGACGACCCGGCCGTGCGGAAGCATCGAGCGACGTCCGGTCGCACCGCCCGCGAGGAGCACCGCGCCGACCGCGATGGCCTGGCCGACGCAGGTCGTCGCGACGGGTGAGCGGATGTACTGCATGGTGTCGTAGACCGCGAGCATGGCGGGCAGATCGCCGCCCTCGCAGTTGATGTAGAGGTTGATGTCCTGTCCGGGACTGTCCGCGTCCAGGTGCAGCAGTTGTGCGATGAGCGCGTTGGCAACTCCCGCATCGATCGGGGTGCCCAGGTAGACGATCCGCTCGGTGAGCAGATGTGAGTAGACGTCCATGATCCGCTCGCCGCGCGGATGCTGGGCGATGACGTTCGGAATCGTGTAGCTGGTCATGAGTGCACCTCGCTGGTCGTGGTCCGGCCGGTCACGCGTTGATCCCCACCCGCGGGCGCTGCGGGATCACCTGGTCGAAGGAGTCGACGATCCGGTCGACGAAGCCGTAATCCCTGGCCTGTTCGGCGGTGAACCAGCGATCGTGCAGCGAATCCTCGTAGATGCGGTCGAAGGGTTGTCCGGTGTCCTCGGCGATGATGCCGAGCACCGTGTTCACCGTGTGCCGCAGATCGTCGGCCTGCACCTCGACCTCGCCGGCGGTGCCGCCGATCCCGGACGAGCCCTGATGCATCAGGATCCTGGCGTGCGGCAGCGCGAAACGTCGCCCGGGGCTGCCGGCCGAGAGCAGGAATTGTCCTGCGCTGCAAGCCAATCCGAGGGCCAGTGTGGACACCTCGCAGGGGATGAGCCGCATGGTGTCGCGGATCGCGAGCATCGAGGGCACCGAGCCGCCGGGGGAGTGGATCCACAAGGAGACGGGTGCGCCCGGATCCTCCGCGGCGAGGGTGAGCAGTTGCGTCATCAACACGGTGCCGTTGTCGTCGTCCAGCGGACCGTCGAGAACCAGAATGCGGCGGCCGAACAGCTGTTCGCGCATCCGCCAACCGAACATCGGAGTTTTGTCGTCCTGAGCCATGTCTCCACAGTGCCGGGCGGCCGCCACGAAATCGCCCAACGCTGCCCAGAGCGGATCTGCTCACAGCAGCGAACACGGGACGGCCCCTTCCCGACGATGCATTCGCAGGGAAGGGGCCGTCGCCCGGATCACTCAGTGTGCGTCGAAAGCCCTTGCGCGCAAGGAACGTTCGATCCCCGCCTTGCCCTCGACGACCAGGCGGCGCAGGGCCGGGGGATGGTCGCCGGCGAGGAACTTGTCGGCCACGGCGACGGCCTCGTCGGTGATCGCCCAGTGCGGGTAGAGCCCGACCACGACGGTCTGCGCGACCTCGCTGGACCGCCGTTCCCACACCGCGGGGATCTCGGCGAAGTAGCGCTCCACGTAGGGGGCGAGCAGTTCGGCCTGACCGTTCGGTGCGAAACCACCCACGATCGCGCGGGTGGTGATGTTCGGCAGCGAATCATCGGTCAGCACCGAATCCCAGGCGCCCTGCTTGACCGCGGCCTGCGGACGCGCGGTCGCGGCGGATGCGGCCTGACGACGACCCGCGGCGGTGGGATCACGATCCAATTCGGCGTCGATGACCGGTGTTTCGACGCCCGCGGCATCGATGACGCCGGATGCGGCCAACGCCTGCACGATCCGCCAGCGCAGATCGGTGTCGACCGCCAGCCCCGGCAGGCCCGCATCCGCGGGATCGCCGGACAACAGCGCGTGCAGCACCTCGGTGTGTGCCGGGGACAACCGCGCGCCGGTGAGTGCGTTGACGAAGGCGAGCTGGTGGTCCGATCCGGCCTCGGCAGCGCGCGCCAGCTCCAGCAGCCGGTCGGCGAATTCCGGCCAGCCGGTGGCCGCCGCCCACTCCGGATCGGCGTAGCTGCTCAGCGCGGTGTTCGCCTGCATCAGAAGACGCTGCACCACACCGATTTCCGACTCCGCGCCGACGCCGCGGCGAATCAGCGCGACGAAATCGCGGGCCCGCATCTCGGCCTGCCTGGTCATCTCCCACGCCGCCGACCAGCACAGCGTGCGCGGCAGTGATTCGGCGATATCGGAGATGCGGGCGGTGACCGTCTCCAGGGACTCCGGATCCAGCCGCACCGAGCAGTAGGTGAGATCGTCATCGTTGATCAGCACCAGCTTGCCGCGCTCCACGCCGACCAGTTCGGGTACGTCGGTGCGCTCGGCAGCGTCGACGTCCAGCTCGATGCGCTTGGTGCGCACCAGCTTGCTGTGTCGGATGGAGGCGTCCGCGGGTCGCTGCGTGGTTACGCCGGCTGCCTCCTCCGCGCCCGTCGCTCCCGCCTCGTCCTGCTCGTCGTACACGCCGATGGCCAGCCGATGCACCCGGTGCTCACCAGCGCCCGGCGCGGCGCCCTCCTGCACCACCGTGAACGAGGTGAACTTGCCGTCCGCCACCTCGAACTCCGGGCGCAGGATGTTCAGGCCGGTGGTCTTGAGCCACTGCGCACCCCAGCCGGAAAGGTCACGGCCCGAGGACTTCTCGAGCGCGCCCACCAGATCGTCGAAGGTGGCGTTGCCGTATGCGTGGTCGGCGAAGTAGTCCCGCAGTCCGGCCAGGAACGGTTCCCGCCCGACGTACGCGACCAACTGCTTGAGCACCGAAGCGCCCTTGGCATAGGTGATTCCGTCGAAGTTGACCTCGACCGCGGCCAGATCCGGGATGTCCGCGGCGATCGGATGGGTGGAGGGCAGCTGGTCCTGCCGGTACGCCCAGGACTTCTCCACATTCGCGAATGTGGTCCAGGCGCTGGTGTATTCGGTCGCCGAGGTCTGGCACAGCACCGAGGCGAAGGTCGCGAACGACTCGTTCAGCCACAGGTCGTCCCACCACTTCATGGTGACCAGGTCGCCGAACCACATGTGCGCCATCTCGTGCAGCACGGTCTCGCAGCGGCGCTCGTAGGAGGCGCGAGTCACCTTGGAGCGGAACACGTAATCCTCGAGGAAGGTGACCGCGCCCGCGTTCTCCATTGCGCCGGCGTTGAATTCGGGTACGAACAGCTGGTCGTACTTGCCGAAGGCATACGGCACACCGAAATTGGCGTGGTAGAAGCCGAAGCCCTGCTTGGTCTCGGTGAACAGCCGCTCGGCGTCCATGTGCTCGGCCAGCGAGGCGCGGCAGTAGATGCCCAGCGGGATGTTGCCGTGATCGTCGGTGTAGGTGTCGGTCCATTTCGCGTACGGACCGGCGATCAGCGCCACCAGGTAGGTGCTCATCTTCGGCGTGGTCGCGAAGGTGTGCCGCACCACCTCGCCGGTCTGCTGGGTATCGGTCGTCGCGCCGTTGGAGATCACCTCCCAGTCCTGCGGCGCGGTGACGGTGATGTCGTAGGTGGCCTTCAGATCGGGCTGGTCGAAGCAGGCGAACATCCGCTTGGCATCGGCGGTTTCGAACTGCGAGTACAGGTAGACCTTGTCGTCGGTGGGGTCGACGAACCGATGCAGACCCTCACCGGTGTGCGAATATTCGGCGTCGGCCTCGACGACGAGTTCGTTCTGCTCGGCCAGGCCGGTCAGCGTGATTCCTGCGGATTCGTCGTACTCGACGATCTCGACCGGGGCGCCGTTGAGCACCGCGGACCGCACACCGGCGCCGACGAAGTCGACGAACGTCTCCGCCCCGGGCTGCGCGGTGAACGTGACGGTGGACCGGGAGAAGAACGTCTCGCCGGTGTTCGTTCCGGTCGGCTCATCCGTCAGGTCGAGTTCGACGCGATAGTTCTCCACTGTGATCGTCGCGGCCCGTGCGATCGCCTGCTCACGGGTGAGGTTCGGTGCGGACAAGGAGACTCCTTCGCTGGTCGGAGAGCTGTGCCGGGCGGGCCGCCCGCTCCGGTCCGTGGAGCGGGCGGCACCGTCGGCTCGGTGCGTCGTGCGGTCCGCCGCCCGCGCCGCCGACCGGGATCACCTGTCGTGCACGGGTGCGAATGCAACGTTGCCCAGAATGCCACGTCGCAGGGGAGCGGGGTGTGCACATGCCCGCGACCGGCGACGGTGTGCGCCTCGGTAGGCTGTGCGGCGTCCGCGCCGCTCGGTGCCGAGCGTGCATGGTCGGCAATCGGGTGTATCACCGGCGCGCATACGAGGAGGACAGTTGAAGCACATCCACGCGGGTAAGGTGCGCGATCTGTACGAGGACGGCGATTCGCTGATCCTGGTCGCCTCGGACCGGGTCTCGGTCTACGACGTGGTGTTGCCGACGCCGATCCCCGACAAGGGCGCGCTGCTGACCCAGTTGTCCAACTGGTGGTTCGACCACCTGTCCGGCATCCCCAATCACGTTCTCTCGACGACGGATGTGCCCGCGGAGTTCGCCGGACGTGCGGTCCGGGTGAAACCGTTGAAGATGGTGCAGGTGGAATGCATTGCCCGCGGCTACCTGTCGGGCTCGGGCCTCGAGGAGTACCAGCGCACCGGTTCGGTCTCGGGCATCGCGCTGCCGCCGGGCCTGCGTGAGGGCGATCGGCTGCCCGAGCCGATCTTCACCCCGAGCACCAAGGCCGCGGTGGGGCACGACGAGCCGATCACCTTCGACGACGTCGTCGCCCAGGAGGGCCGCGAGGTGGCAGAACGCCTGCGCGAGCTGACCTTGGAGATCTACTCGCGGGGCGCGGCCCACGCCGCCGAGAGCGGTGTGATCATCGCCGATACGAAGGTCGAATTCGGCTGGGACGCAGACGTTCTCACCCTCGGTGACGAGGTCCTCACCTCGGACTCCTCGCGCTACTGGCCGGCCGCCACCTGGCAGCCCGGCCAAGCCCAGCCCTCCTTCGACAAACAGTTCGTCCGCGACTGGTCCACTTCCACCGGCTGGAACAAGGAGTACCCGGGCCCCGAGATCCCGGACGACATCGTCGCCGCCACCCGCCAGAAGTACCA
The DNA here is from genome assembly GCF_019890715.1 of Nocardia coffeae. Classification (NCBI taxonomy): domain Bacteria; kingdom Bacillati; phylum Actinomycetota; class Actinomycetes; order Mycobacteriales; family Nocardiaceae; genus Nocardia; species Nocardia coffeae. Next base: position 140,218 of record NZ_JAINZY010000004.1, read on the forward strand.
GGAAGCGTACGAACTCATCACCGGAAAAACCTGGACCGCGCCCGTCGCCTGATCGACCCAGGGGCGAGAGTCACAGAGGGCAATCCGGGGGCGGCGCGACCTCTCGACGGGCCTTCGGTGACGATCGGATACAGCACCCACGAGATCGATTCGCGTCGGTGTTGCTCAGCGGCCGAGTTCGACCTGCACACCGGCGATTTCGACCGGAGTCTCGATCGGTTTGGTGAGGGTGGTCCGATAGCCGTCGGCGGTCGGTGTGGTGTTCAACGTCCACACAGCACGCTCCGGGTCGACGATCAAATACTCGGGAACTCCGGCCGAGGCGTAGATACGCGTCTTGTCCACGTAGTCCGTTTCCCGGCTGCTCTGCGAGACGACTTCGACGAAGGCGAGTGCCTTCGAGGCGTGCAACTCGGCGTTCTTGTAGAAAAGGCCGAAGTCGGGTGCCTTGTCATGCTCGCCGGTTCCTGGGATCTTGACATCGGAGGTGGTGCGAAGGTTCGGGGCATTCAGCCGGATGCAGAAGTCGATATCCGAGATGATCCGCCAGTGCTCGGGTCGTTGCGGCGACACGATTATTACCTCCCCCTGTGCGTCGGCCCGGAACCCTTCGGGCACATCCATTCCCGCTGCGAGCTCGACCAGCTCATCATGCAAACTCATTCGAACTCCTGATGTTGCTTGCGATGACTCCCCAACCGGGAGCTTACCGGAGCTCGCGTCCGACCCGGGCGTCGTCGATACGGCGATCCCACCTCGGGCGTGATCACTCCAGGGATTCGGCCGCCGGGCGAGTGCGCAGGCTCGGGGCCGGAGGCTTGATCGCCGTTGTTCGCCGGTCGTGGCGCCACGACATTGATGTCCTTCCATCGCCTGTAAGTCCTCGGGACGTTCGATTCCGCTGCGAGTTCGACCAGGTCGCGCTGCTGGCTCGGGTGTGGTTCCCGGTCTGCTGAAAGCAGATTATTGCCGGAGGCGGGCGGCTCGTAGCAGTAGGTAGTCGCGTTCGGGGGTGCTGGTGGTGCGGCGGGCCGCTGCGGTGTAGCAGGCGATGGCTTCGGTGCGGTCGCCGGCCATTTCATGCAGGTGGCCGCGGACTGCGTCGAGGCGGTGGCTGGTCGACAGAGCGGGTTCCAGGTCGGTGGTCAGGGCCAGGGCTGCGGCGGGGCCGTGCACCATGGCCGTGGCCACCGCGCGGTTCAGGGTGATCATGGGGTTCGGGGTGAGCGCTGCCAGTTTGGTGTACAGCAAAAGGATTCGGGGCCAGTCGGTGTCCTCGGCTCGGCGGGCCTGGGCGTGCAGGGCCGCGATTGCGGCTTGCAGGCGGTAGGGGCCGTCGAGGCCGGCGGTGATGGCCGTGGTGGCCAGGCGGATGCCCTCGGTGAGCTGGGTGCGGTTCCAGCGGGTTCGGTCCTGTTCGGGGAGGGGGACGAGTTCGCCGCCGGGACCGGTGCGGGCCGCGCGGCGGGCGTCGGTGAGCAGCATCAGGGCCAGCAGGGCGGTGACCTCGGGGTCGTCGGGGCGCAGGCGCTGGGCGATTCGGGTCAGCCGGATCGCCTCGGCGGCCAGATCGGCGCGGTGCACGGCCTCGCCCGTGGAGGCGGTGTGGCCCTCGGTGAACATCAGGTACAGCACGTGCAGGACCGAGTCGCGCCGATCGGCCCATGCGGCGGTCTCGGTTCGCGCCGAGGAGGCGAACGGGCGTTCCAGCGTGGCGAGACGTTTCTTTGCCCGCGAAATCCGTTGCGCCATGGTTGCTTCCGGAATCAGGAAGGCGTGGGCGATCTCCTCGGTGGTGAGGCCGCCGACCGCGCGCAGGGTCAGCGCAATCGCGCTCGCGGGTGACAGCGCGGGATGGCAGCACAGCAGCAACAGGGTGAGCGTGTCCTCGCGTGCGGGCTCGATATCGCTGGGTGGCTGCACATCTCGCGTCGCGGCGGTGACCTCGCGGTTGCGCCGCGCGATGTCGGACCGGACCGCATCGGCCATCCGGCGCTGCGCGACCTGGATCAACCAGGCCCGGGGATTGTCCGGCAGACCCGTCCGGGGCCACTGCATCGTGGCAGCCAGCATCGCCTCCTGCACCGCATCCTCGGCGGCGTCGAAGTCCCCGAACCGCCGCGCCAGTACCCCGAGCACCATCGGCGCCACCTCCCGCAGCAGATAAGCGATCTCCATGTCCCGCTCACCTGCTCCGGTACGACCCGATCCGGTGGCCGTATCGGCTTTCGAAGCCGGTGCCTCGGTCTGCGCATCACGGTCCGGTGGATTGTCATCGACCCGTGCGCTCTCGGATTCCGGTGCGGCGGAGAATGATTCGATCACGAGTCGGCGGCGGGGGCGTCCATGACCTGACGGACCTCGATGCGTTCGCCGATCGGTTTGCCGCCCGGACCGGGGGCGGCCGAGGCCTGCGCGGCGATCTCGATGGCGCGGTCGGGGGTGTCCACGTCGACGATCCAGTATCCGGCCAGGAATTCCTTGGTCTCGGGGAACGGCCCGTCGGTCACCACCGGCGCCGAGCGGCCGTCGGAGCTGACCACCTGCGCCTGATCCGGATAGGCCAGGCCCTGGGCGTCGACGAGTTCACCGGAGTCGCGCAACTGTTCGCCCAGCATCCGCTGGAACTCGATGTGCGCGGCGATCTCCTGCGGCGTCCACTCGGTGATCGGGGTGTCGCAGTATTCGGCGGGCGCATAGGTCTTCAGCAGCATGTATTTCACGGTCGGCTCCTGTGGCTCGTCGGCCGCTGCTCCGCTTCGGCGGGCATCGGTCCGTATCGGTTGTCTGCTGTGAGGTCGGAGCTGAGGGCGAAGAATTATCGCATCGTCGCAGTGACTTGCATCACAATGGCGTGGAGGTGTCGGCTAGGCGCCGGCGGTCGACCGGATCGCCGGTCCGGATGAGTTCCTTGATGCGGTCGGTGACATCCCAGACGTTGACGTTCATCCCGGCCAGCACCCGATCGCCGGAGTCCAACCAGAAGGCGACGAATTCGCGGGCGGCGGTGTCGCCGCGCACCACGAGAGTGGTCTCCTGGTCCGGGCCGACGTAGCCGGTGTACTCCATGCCGAGGTCGTACTGATCGGTGAAGAAGTATGGAACCCGGTCGTAGACCGCCGGAGTGCCCAGCATGGTCTGCGCAGCCACCGTGGGCTGATTGAGTGCGGTGGCCCAGTGCTCCACCCGAATTCGCCGACCCAGCACCGGATGTTGCTGATCGGCGATATCGCCGACGGCGACGATATCCGGATCGCTGGTGGCCAGGGATTCGTCGACCAGGACCCCGCCCTCGACGGCGAGTCCGGCATCGGCGGCCAGATCGGTATTGGGCCGCGCGCCCACGGCGACGAGCACCGCATCGGCCTCGATGACGGTGTCGTCGTCGAGCCGGACTCCGGTGGCGCGACCCGCATCGGTGACGATCTCCGTGACCCGGACCCCGCAGCGCAGATCCACGCCGTGCGCGCGATGCAGATCGGCGAACACCTGACCCATCTCCGGGCCGAGTGCGGCACGCAGCGGAACCGATTCGGTCTCCAGCATCGTCACCTCGACGTTCGCCGCGCGGGCGGCCGCGGTGACCTCCAGTCCGATCCAGCCCGCGCCGATCACCGCCAGCCGCCGGACCGAGCCGAACAACTCGATCAGCGCATCGGAATCCTCGATGGTCCGCAGGTGGTAGACGCCCTGGGCGTCTGCTCCGGCGAGCGGTAGCCGACGCGGGCGCGATCCGGTGGCCAGGGCGAGCTTGTCGTAGGGCAGGGTCGAACCATCCGGCAGTGCAACGGTTTTCGATGCACGATCGATTCCGGCAACGGTGGTGCCCAGCATCACCTCGACATCGTGATCGCTGTACCACTGCGCGGGTTGCACGGTGAAATCGCCCAGCGCCTGCTTGCCCAGCAGATGTTCCTTGGACAGCGGCGGCCGCTCGTACGGCAGGTGATCCTCCGCGGCGATGAGGGTCAGCGCACCGGTGAAATCGCCGGCACGCAAATTCTCGGCGATCTTTGCCGCGGCGAGCCCGCCGCCGACGATGACGAACCTGGAATCTGTGCTCATGCGAACCCTCCGTGCGACGGTGACCAGGTCGTCTCCGACCCTACTGCGGCCCACCGACACGGTCGGGAAATATCCGGAACTTTCCGTGGTTGATCAGAATTGACGGTGGGAGTGCACCACCGCCCCGAACTTTCGAGAGGACTGCGACGTGAGCGATGTGACGACCGGCGCCAAGGACCGGGTGGACTTCTGGTTCGATCCGCTGTGCCCGTGGTGCTGGATCACCTCCCGCTGGATTCTGGAGGTGGAGAAGGTCCGCGATATCGAGGCGCGATTCCACGTGATGAGCCTGGCGGTGCTCAACGAGGGACGCGAGGGCCTGCCCGAACGGTATGTGGAGCTGATGAAGTCCGCCTGGGGACCGGTGCGCGTGGCGATCGCCGCCGCGCAGAAGCACGGTGACGAGGTGCTCGCCCCGCTCTACACCGCGATGGGCACCCGCATCCACAACCGCAAGGACGAGTACGAGCGCGAGGATCGTGCCGAGACGTTCGCCCTGGTCGTCGCGGAGTCCCTCGCCGAGGTCGGGCTGCCCGCGGAACTGGCCGAGGCCGCCACCAGCACCGACTACGACGAGGCGCTGCGCGAGAGCCATCACGCCGGGATGGACAAGGTCGGCCCCGACGTGGGCACCCCCACCATCCACATCAACGGCGTGGCCTTCTTCGGCCCGGTGATCTCCCGCATCCCGCGCGGCGAGGAAGCCGGGAAGGTCTGGGACGGCGCGGTGGCTCTGGCGTCCTACCCGCACTTCTTCGAGCTCAAGCGCACCCGGACCGAGGGTCCGGAATTCGACTGAATCACCCTGGGGCGCATCGTGATCCGGTGCGCCCCTGTGGCTTCCGGGCGATCAGCGCACGTTGCTCGGAATCTCGGTGTAGTGCCCCGGCGGCGGATAGCCGGGCAGTTGAGCCCCGTTGTGCTGCACCGGATCCGGTGCGCTGGGCCGCAGGAACAGCCTGCCGTGGCGGCTGCGGTCGCGCAGTGCCCAGATCCGCCAGGTCAGCACCGGATGCGAGGACATCGCGTTGGCCATCCAGATGAAGAACCCCTTCTCCCGCGGGGCCCGGTCCGCCATCTCGTTGATGTCGACCAGCGAGTTCAGATACTTTCCGGCGGCCAGCACGCGCATCGCGCCGGGTGCGCCCATGTGCCGATTGCAGTAGCCGTGATTGTCCGCGGTGTACTCCTGGGTGCGGATCAGGGCGTTGCCCAGGATCGGCAGGAACGGCACCAGGAACATGCCGAGATTGCGCCAGTACGAGGTGTGTCCGGCGGCGATGTGGCCGACCTCGTGGCCGATGATGAACGCGAGCGCGTCGGGGTCGCGGGCCTGGCCGCCGACCTCGAACATATCGCTGTACACGCAGACGAAGCGGCGGAAACCGTGCCCGGAGGCGAAGGCGTTGATCTGACCGTTGCCCAGCACCACGTAGGCGTCGGGCACGGAGGGCATGCCGTAGCGCGCGGCCGCCTCGACCACCATCCGATAGCCCTCGGGGAACTGGGTCGGCGACATCTGCACCGCGTTGACCCGCTGCATCGCGTAATTCGCGCCGCGGCCGAACCACAGCAGGATCGGCGCGGCCAGGAACGCCAGCGTGTAGTCGTTGATCACGCCGAGCAGCACCAGCATCAGGGTCACGAGATAGGCGAGCACGGTCACCACGATCACGACGATCAGCATCGGGATCTCCCAGCTGTGCCGCGCGGGCATGCCGTACGGCGACAGTCCCCGGGCCTGCTGCACCATCGGCGGCCGCGGCGGCGTGTACGGCGTCTGCGGGGACCAGCCGGGCGGACCCAGGCGCGGATCCCAGCCGGACATGCCGGTGACCGGATTCCAGCCCGGTGGTTGCTGCGGTGGCGACGGCGGCAGTTGGTCCTCGGGCTGCATGCCCTGAACTCTATAGAAATCCGCCGTCGGCCCCGCGTCGGAGCGGTGCGAGGGGCCTGACACAATCGCTGCCATGCGCGTATACCTGGGTGCCGACCATGCCGGCTTCGAGCTGAAGAATCACATCAAAGATCACCTGAAGCAGGCCGGACACGAAGTGGTCGACTGCGGCGCACACGAATACGATGCCGCCGACGACTACCCGGCCTTCTGCATCGATGCCGCGCGGCGCGTGGTCGCCGACGAGGGCAGCCTCGGCATCGTGCTGGGCGGTAGCGGAAACGGCGAGCAGATCGCCGCGAACAAGGTGCCCGGCGCGCGCTGTGCCCTGGCCTGGAGTGTGGAGACCGCGCAGCTGGCCCGTCAGCACAACAACGCTCAGCTGATGGGTATCGGCGGCCGGATGCACCCGCTGCCCGAGGCGCTGGCGATCGTCGACGCCTTCCTGGCGACCCCGTGGTCGGACGAGCCGCGGCACCAGCGTCGCATCGATATCATCTCCGAGTACGAGAAGACGGGGAAGGCGCCGGAGGTCTCCGCCGGCTGATCGCACCACCAGGAGTCGATCGCACCCCGTCTGCGGAGCCCGTCACGGAGCCCGACGGGGTGCGGTCGTCTGTGGTGCGTGTCATCGGTCGCGGGTGAAGGATGAGGTGAGGACGGGGCATGCCGGAAGGGCACACGCTGCATCGGCTGGCGAAACTGCATCATCAGCGGTTCGCCGGGGGAGTGGTGCGGGTGTCCAGTCCGCAGGGCCGATTCGCCGAGGGGGCCGCGCTGGTGGACGGCCGGACGCTGGTGCGCGCCGAGGCATGGGGGAAACATCTGCTGCACCACTACGATTCGGGTGTGGCCGTGCATGTGCACCTGGGGCTGTACGGGACCTTCACCGAATCGGCCGGGCCACTGGGTGATCCGGTGGGGCAGGTGCGAATGCGGATGGTCGGCGCCGGTCGCGCCGATGCGCAGCTGTACGGCGCGGATCTGCGCGGCCCGACCGCCTGCGAGGTGCTGCACGAGCCGGAGGTCGCGGCGCTGACCGCGCGACTGGGGCCGGATCCGTTGCGCCGCAACGCCGATCCCTCGTTGGCCCTGGATCGCATCCGGCGTTCGGCTCGTCCGCTGGGCGCGTTGCTGATGGATCAGAAGGTGCTGGCCGGAGTCGGCAACGTCTATCGCGCGGAATTGCTTTTCCGCCACGGGATTTCACCACATCGGCCGGGGCGTGAGCTGAGCTCGGCCGAATGGGACGAACTGTGGGCCGATCTGGTCGAGCTCATGCGGGTCGGGGTGCGGCGCGGCAAGATCGTCGTCGTTCGCCGCGAACACGACCACGGCGCACCGTCATACGCCGAGGGGAAGCCTCGCACCTACGTCTATCGCCGGGCCGGAGATCCCTGCCGCCTGTGCGGTTCGACCGTCCTGCATTCGGTGCTGGACGGCCGGAATCTGTTCTGGTGCCCGTCCTGTCAGCCCGGCTGACAGTCCGCAATCACCTCGCCTGCGGGCGATTCGATCAGTGCGGGGCCCGGGTGCTGAGAGCCAGCTCCCGGCCGCGTTCGCTGATCTGCCAGCAACCCTTGTAGGGGATCGCGACGATCAGACCGCGGGCCTGTAAGCGCGCCAGTGCGTTCCGAGTGCTCCATCCGGTGAGCTGTGCCTGGCGCTGGATCTGCACCGCCGACAGCAGCCCGCCTGGACGCAGGATGCTCAGCACCAACGACTGTGCTGCCTGGCCGAACCTCATGGCTTCTCCTCGAAATGATCGAATTCCGAAAGATGTAGGCAGAGCCCTGAATTCACTGGAATCGCGGGGGTTACACTTACCAGGGTAATTATCGACATCAGCTGCTGTCAACAGCGTGTGATGTCAACATCTGCCCGGTGACATTGTTGTGAGAGGACACACATGCCGAACGCCACCGAGGAGCCCGGCAAGGGCGAGTCACGGCGTTGGCGGGGACAGGATCCCGCCGACCGCATCGCCACCCGACGTCGGCAGTTGCTCGACGCCGGACTGGAGCTGATGGGGACCATCGGGGCAGCGGAGATGTCGATGCGCGCGGTCTGTCGCGCGGCGGGCCTGACCGAGCGGTATTTCTACGAGAGCTTCACGAATCTGGACGCGCTGCAACTGGCCATCCTCGACGAGGTCGTGCTCGGTGCCCGCGATCGGCTGCTCACCGCGCTGGCCGATGCCCCGCCCCAGCCGGACAAGGTTTTCGCGCATGTGGTGACCCGTTTCACCGACTACATGGACGAGGACCCGCGACGCGGCCGGATCATGTTCGTGGAGTCCCAGGCGACCATGGCGCTGGGTGAACGCGGCAATCAGCTCATCGTCGAATTCACCGCGCCGATCGCGATGAGTCTGGCCGGCGGCGAGCGGAAGAGGAATCCGCCGGACGAGGTCGATATCCGGCTCAACGCGCACGCCATCTTCGGTGCTCTGGCCTTCCTGTACCGGCCCTGGCTCGACGGTGCGCTGGACGTCTCCCGCGACAGATTCGACCGGCACGCGACGAGTGCGATCACCGAACTCGCGCGGGCGCGGTCGTCCGCGCCGGGCCGGCTCCCCGCGGGGAAGTAGTCGAGGGGCTTCGGGCGAACGCGCTCAGAAGCTGCCGTCGAATCCGCCGCCGCCCCAATCGCCGCCGTCGAATCCGCCGCCGTCCCAGCCGCTGCCGTCGAATCCGCCGCCCTGGTCGTAACCACCTTGGTCGTAGCCGCCCTGGTCGAATCCGCCGTTGTCGTAACCGGATTGGTCGTAACCGCCCTGAAAGTCCTGTCCGGCGGCGAAGCCGTCGTCGTAGCCCGAACCGTAGCCGCCCTCGAATCCGGCGGCGTCGTACCCCACACCCGACATGCCGTGGAAGAGGGTGTCGAACAGCAGAACCGAGCCCACGCCCCAGGCTCCGGCCACCAGCGCGGTCTTCCACCAGGGTTCGGAGTACCACCCAGCCGGGACCGGTCGTCCGGCGACGCGGCCGCCCGGATAGTAGTTCGGCGTCTGCGCCGACGGTATCGGCGAGGCCTGGACGCTGCGGCCGTCGAAGTCGACCGTGCGATCCTCCGAGACCCGTCCCGCGGAGCGCTGCCCGTCGAGTTCGGGAATCGGCGGGCCCGGATCCAGCTCCATCGCGGTCCGCGCGGCCCGCACGTAGTAGAGCCCTTCCACGGCGGTCTCCTTCGCCAAGTGGGCCTGGGCGACGGTGGTCGCCTGCTCGATCTGCGATCCGGCGGCGTTGAGCCGCTCACCGGCATCGGCGAGAGCTTGTTTGGATGCCTGATCGGTGCCCGTGAGGTTGTAGACCTGCCCGCCGAGACGCTCGATCAGCCGACGAGCGTCGGCCTTGGCGTCTGCGAGCTGGGTCGCTTGATGACCGCGGGCGGTATTGCGACCGGCGAAGTTCATCACCAGGAAGACCACGAGAACGACGACCAGGATGACCAGGAGTATCACCACGTCGTCCAGCGTACGCGGATTCGATTGCCGCCCGGTTGCTGTTATCCGGCGACAGCGACGTCGTAGGGCAGTTCCGCGAGGATGGGCGCGCCCGGTTCGGACTCCTCGTCCTCCGGTTCGGACACCGCGAATCGCCGCTTACCTGCGGTTTTCGCCGAATACATGGCTCGGTCGGCGCTGCGCAGCAGGTCGGAGAAATCACAGGCCCGTCCGGGCGGGCAGTACGCGGTGCCGACACTCGCCGACACCGGAACCGGGCCCGAGGCGGTGGGCACCGGATCGTTCAACGCGGCCAGTACGCGCATGGCCACCTCGCCGAGGGTGTTGCGCCGGGCCGAGAGCGCGAGCACGAATTCGTCGCCGCCGTACCGGCAGACCACCGTGTCCTGCGGACAGGTGACGCGCAGCCGACGCGAAATCTCCACCAGCACTTCGTCTCCGACGCTGTGCCCGTATCCGTCGTTGATCTGCTTGAAGTCGTCCACGTCGATCAGCAGCAGGCCGACGCCGCGCGAACGGTCCGCGGCCATCAGGCGCACCCGCTCCTGCAGCAGCGAGCGGTTGGCCAGATCGGTGAGTGCGTCGTGGGTGGCCTCGTGCCGCAGTTGGTGATGCAGCTCCGCGATCTCCTGGACCCGGACCGAGACCCGCTCCTCGAGATTGGCCTCCTGCTGCGCGAGGGCCTGCTGCTGCAGCGCCTCGGCGTAGCTCTCGATGGCGTGACTGGCCACGAGCGGCCAGCGGGTGGCCACGAGCGAACCGGGAAATCCCGGCGCGAAGCCGAGCAGGGCGCGACTGGCGGGGGCGAGCATGCGGGTGCGATCGAACGGCGCCTCGGCCAGTCGTCGCCCGATGCCGCGGGCCGGCCGGACCGGGAACGGCTCCGAACGCGCCAGGTCGAGTAGTTCGTTGATGAGCGAGGCGAACACTCGCTGGAGATGTTCGGGCTGCACCGTGAGCCCACTGCCGGGGTAGACCGCGGAGACCCAGTACCGGGACGTCGTGGTGACCGCGGCGGCGGTCACCGGATCGATGTCGGCGAGCATGGCGCTCACCCCGTACAGACGTCACGGGGCGCGCCGGGCGCGCCGACTGTGCTCTCCGGACCGAAACCCTCCGGGTCGTGCCTACTGCTATGCGGTCCGCTCCACCGAGCTCGGTGCATGCTCACCGCCCCCTTTCCAGATACCCCCGTCCGGCAAAAAGGATCCTAGCAAGCCACCCGACTCCGAAAAATGCTGTTTTCCAACCTCTTCGGGGAATTTGGCGAATGGCAACGCGTAGGTCATCGCGGCGAGAGCTGCGGCGTTACAGCCGCACCCAGCGTGTCGTCCGCGACGCGCCGAAACAGCCCGACCGACCTCGTCGAATCTTGATGTGACATGCGTCTCGTTCGCTGTGGGCGCGTCCGGTCGCGGCCGTTCCGGGCGGGCCGATCTCGGCGGCAGGCCAGCGCGCCTGGCAGGGCGATTGGCATTTCCGAAGTGAGGTTCGGTACAGTCTCAGGCGCAGACGACATCGAGGCGATCCCGTCGGTGTCGTGTGCCTGCGGGTGTAGTTCAATGGTAGAACCTCAGCCTTCCAAGCTGATGGTGCGGGTTCGATTCCCGTCACCCGCTCTGTGGTCCATTCGGATCCTCCGGGATGTAGCGCAGCTTGGTAGCGCATCCGCTTTGGGAGCGGAGGGTCGCAGGTTCAAATCCTGTCATCCCGACTGTAATTTCTTGTTGTTCAATGAGATCCGGTCACATCGGACTCCGCTCCCCGCTCGGGCGTCGCCATTTCCGGTTGATGTTGCGGTTTCGGTGCTTGCGCCGTCGGTCCCCACAAACCCGCCGCATCCAATGCCGCGGCGGTGATTTCACGGCCTCCCGCGATGACGTCCGCGGCGCGGTGGAAGTCCAGGGTGCGGCAGATCGAGCGGGGGATTTCGATCAGCAGGTCCGGGGGCTGGGCGGCGAGCTGGTGGCGGGTCAGGGCGGCCTGCATGACGTCGAGGGAGCGGTTGAGCAGGTCGACGCGGCCCAGTCTCGGGGCGGCGGGGGAGGTTTCGGCGACGCGGTGATGCGGTTCGCCGATGATCTGCGGAGTCCCGCCGAAGCGGCCGATGATGGTCGAGGTCATCTGGGCGGCGCCGCGGCGGATACGGTCCACCCATTCGTCGATCGCGCCGGGCTCTTTGGGAGCGGCGGCGTCGCGTGGGGTCTCGGGAATCGGATCGTTGCCGGTCAGGCTGACGCCGATGGTGATGTCGGCGTCCTGGATGGCCAGGGTCGGGACCACCGGGAGCGGGTCGAGGATGCCGCCGTCGGCCAGTACCCGATCGCCGATCACCAGCGGTGAGATGACCCCGGGGATCGCGATGGACGCGCGGATGGCGGTCTCGACCGGACCGTGCTGGAACCATACCGAGCGGCCGCTGGTCAGATCGGTCGCGACGGCGGTGTAGGGGATCGGGAGCTCCTCGATGACGGTGTCGCCCAGCATCTCCCGGATGCGGCCCAGGATCTTCGCCGCGCGGATCGCTCCCGGCTCGGAGAACGACGGATCGAGCAGGCGCACCACCTCGAGCTGATTCAATGTCGTCGCCCAGTCGGCGTAGTCCTCCAGTTTCCCGGCAGCGAACACACCGCCCACCAAGGCGCCCATCGAGGATCCGGCGACCCCGGCGATCTCGAACCCGCGCGCCTGCAACTCCCGGATGACGCCCACGTGCGCGTACCCCCGGGCGCCACCGCTGCCCAGGGCGAGGATCACTCGCTTCGGTCCGGCCATCACCTCATCGTAGGGTGGTCGGCGTGGGCGACTTCGACAATGCGCCGGGTGGCGAGGCGATCACGCAGGTTGCCTGGGTGGTGACCGATATCGCGGCGACCGAACGATTTCTCAGCGCCTGCTTCGGTGTGCGAGCCTGGACTCGTATGCCGGATGTGCACTTCGGTCCCGAAACCTGTTCGTACCGTGGCGAACCCGCGGATTTCACCGCGCATATCGGGTTGTCCTATCGCGGTGCGGTGCAATTGGAGCTGATCCAGCCGGTGCGCGGGGCGTCGATCTACTCCGAATTCCTCGACCGGTCCGGCCCCGGATTGCATCACATCTGTTCCGAGCCGACGGATTTCGATGCGGCGGTGGCGGCGGCATCCGCACAGGGTATCGAGATCGTCCAGCAGGGCGATATGTTCGGTGAGATGCGCTTCGCCTATCTCGACGGGGCGGCGGCGGGGGTGCCGTTCGTGGAGATCGCCGAGATCGGCCCGAATATGCGCAGGATGTTCGAGCGGATCCGGCAGGAGTCCTGAGCATCCAGGCAGCGACCTGAGCATGAAATATAGACTCCGAACATGAAATTCAGCGCCGGAGTCCTGCTGTTCCGCCGTACCTCGGGGATCGAGGTGCTGCTCGGGCACATGGGCGGGCCGCTGTGGGCGCGCAAGGATCTGAAGGCCTGGTCGATTCCCAAGGGTGAATACGATCCGGAAGCCGAGGCCGCGCAGGCAGCGGCGCGCCGGGAGTTCACCGAGGAGCTGGGACTGCCGGTGCCCGACGGGGAATGGATCGAACTCGGCGAGGTCCGATACGGCAGTGGCCGCAGCAAGAAAGAGGTCACCGTCTGGGCGGTCGAGGCGAATCTCGATACCGCGCAGGTGAATCCGGGCACGTTCGAGATGGAGTGGCCGCCGCGGTCGGGCCGGATGCAACAGTTCCCGGAGATCGATCGCGCGGAATGGTTCGACACCGCCACCGCACACGAGAAACTCGGCGTGGGTCAGCGTCCCTACTTGGACCGCCTCGCCGAACATCTCGCGACCCGCTGACGCGCCCGGAGGAAATGCCCAGTCGGCGTGCAGGAAGCTCCCAGCTTCGCTCGGTAGAGATAGGTCGGTGACCACTGTATTCCGGCGCACCCGCGCAATGCTGGGGCGTCGCGTGTCGGCGGTCCCGCTGCGTATCGCGCTGGTCGTCGCCATGGTGAGCCTGGCCGGGGTCGTGTTGGCCGCCTCGGGATTCGCGGTGACCTCCGCCTTGTCGAAATCCCTGACCGATCGCACCGACGAGCAGTTGTTCGACGCGGCGCACACCTGGGCTCGGCCCACGCCGATGAAGCTGATCAGCACCGGCGAGGGCGAGATGACGTGGGTTCCCGCCGATGCGACCGCCCCGCCGCCCAAACTCGGCTCGGCCGACCAGCCGCACCGCTTCTTCGAGCTGCGTCGCGGTCCGGAGGGTGAGCTGTATCGCATTCAGCCCGACAAGACCTCCTCGATGCCGAAACTGTCGGGGCTCACAGCGCACACTCCGATGACGGTCCCTTCCTCGGACGGCTCGGACACCGACTGGCGAGTTCTGTTGACCACCAACACACATGGGTCGACCATCATCGGTCTGCCGCTCACCGACAATGTCGACACCGTCTCCAAACTGATCGGATTCGAGATCGCCACCAGCGTGGGTGCGCTGGTTCTGCTCGGCGCGGGCGGCTATCTGGTGGTGCGGCGTAGTCTGCGCCCGCTGAGTCAGGTGGAGGAGACCGCGGCGGCGATCGCCGGGGGTGATCTGAGCCGTCGTGTGCCGGTGCGTGACGTGGATACCGAGGTCGATCACCTGGCTCGTTCGCTCAACGTGATGCTCACCCAGATCCAGCACGGCGTCACCGCCACCGAGGCATCAGAGGAGGCCGCGCGACGTTCGGAGGCCAAGATGCGGCAGTTCGTCGCCGACGCCAGCCACGAACTGCGCACCCCGTTGACGACCATCCGCGGATTCGCCGAACTCTATCGCCAGGGGGCGAGCCAGGATCCGGCGCTGGTGCTCGAACGAATCGAGGCCGAGGCCGGGCGGATGGGTCTGCTGGTGGAGGATCTGCTGATGCTGGCCCGGATGGACGCGCAGCGTCCGCTGGAATCGGTGCCGGTGGACCTGCTCGCGCTGGCCGGTGACGTGGTGCACGGTGCGCAGGCGATGGCCGCCAAGCAGGACGGCCCGGATCATCCTGTGGCACTGGACATCCGGTCCGGTTCGGGCACGCTGGAGGTGCCCGGCGACGCCGCGCGGCTGCGTCAGGTGCTGGCGAATCTGGTCGGCAACGCGATGGCACACACGCCTCCCGGCACGCCGGTGACGGTGCGGCTGACGCCCGGCGAGGATGCGGTGCGGCTCGAGGTGAGCGACAAGGGCCCGGGGCTGTCGCCCGAGGCGGCCGCGCGGGTATTCGAGCGGTTCTATCGCACCGACACCTCGCGCGCGCGGGCCAGCGGCGGCAGCGGACTGGGCCTGTCGATCGTGCAGGCGTTGGTCGCCGCGCACGGCGGCACGGTGGCGGTGGACAGTGCGCCGGGCGAGGGTGCGACGTTCACCGTCGTGCTGCCGCGCAGCCGTCCGGAGTAGTCGCAGGCCGACGGCCAATCGGCTCCCAGCGATCTCGCAGCTCCGATCCAGTGCCCACCAAGGCTGACCGGAGAATCTTGGTGACATGACCGAGACTACGACCGTTACCGCTTCGAACCGCAGGGGCGCGGCGGTGATCGCACCCGTTCTGGATGTGGTTGTTCCTGTCTACAACGAGGAACGTGATCTCGGCGTCTGCGTGCGCCGTCTGCACGAGTTCCTCGGCGACGGGTTCCCGTTCAGTGCGCGGATCACCATCGCCGACAACGCTTCCACCGATGCCACCCTCGATGTCGCGAACTACCTCGCGGCCGAGTTGGACGGCGTCCGGGTAGTGCATCTGGACCGCAAGGGGCGCGGTCGCGCGCTGCGGGCGGTCTGGGAGGCATCGGACGCTCAGGTCGTCGCCTACATGGACGTCGACCTGTCCACCGACCTCAACGGATTGCTGCCGCTGGTCGCACCGCTGGTGTCCGGACATTCGGATCTGGCGATCGGCACGCGACTGGCCAAGTCCTCGCGCGTGGTGCGCGGACCCAAGCGCGAATTCATCTCACGTTGCTACAACCTGATCCTGAAGGCGTCGCTGCAGGCGCGGTTCTCCGACGCACAGTGCGGTTTCAAGGCCATGCGCACCGACGTGGCGCGCAAGCTGCTGCCGTTGGTGCAGGACGGCGAATGGTTCTTCGATACCGAGCTGCTGGTGCTGGCCGAGCGTTCCGGACTGCGGATCCACGAGGTTCCGGTGGACTGGATCGATGATCCGAACTCGAGCGTGAACATCGTGGACACCGCGCGCAAGGATCTGGAAGGTGTCTGGCGGGTCAGCAAGGGCCTGGCCAAGGGCACGTTGCCGGTGAACGAGCTGCGCGCGGCCATCGGACGCGAACCGCTGGTGGACGGTGTGCCGCTGGGCATGGTCGGGCAGCTGGTGCGATTCGGCATCATCGGGGTCGTCTCCACGCTGGCCTACATGCTGCTGTACCTGGTGTTGCAGCCGCTGACCGGCGCGCAGGCCGCGAACTTCCTGGCGTTGCTGATCACCGCCGTCGGCAATACCGCGGCCAATCGGGCCTTCACATTCGGTGTGCGCGGCTCGACCAAGGCCGTTTCGCACCAGGTCCAGGGTCTGCTGATCTTCGCGTTCACCTGGTTCCTGACCAGTGGTTCGCTGTTCGCGCTGCATCACTGGGCGCCCGCGTCGGCCGTGCACCTGCAGTTGTTCGTGCTGGTGGTCGCGAATCTGGTCGCCACGCTGATCCGGTTCGTCGCGCTGCGCTGGGTGTTCCGCGACGCGGTTCCCGCCGACGCGATCCGCAACGAGCAGGTCGCGAGCGAGATGGTCGCCGCCGAGATGGTCGCCCCGCAGGCCGCCACGGCCGAAATGGCGCTGGCCTCTCAGGGCGAGCGGCTCTGCGCCGACTAGTCACCCGATCGGTCAGCACTGTGGCCGGGATCCCGTCGGATCCCGGCCACAGTCGTGTTCCGGGGCAGGCGGAGGGGGCTCCCAGCTTTTTCTCAGCGTGGTCCCAGGAGAGGAGGGGACGGATGGACCATGATTGGTCGCCATGACCGACACCGCGATCGCGCCGAGTCTGCCGAGCAGCCCGCCCGCCCGTCCGGGACGGGACCTCCTGCGCCGGGAGAATCTGAGCGTGGCCCTGCTGCTGATCGGGACCGCGGCCGGGTATCTGTGGAATCTGGGTGTCAACGGCTGGGCCAACTCGTTCTACGCGGCCGCGGTGCAGTCGGGTGCGCACTCGTGGAAGGCGTTCTTCTTCGGCTCCTCGGACTGGGGCAATTCGATCACCGTCGACAAGACTCCGGCCTCGCTGTGGCCGATGGAGATCTCGGCGCGGTTGTTCGGTATGCATCCGTGGAGCATGATGCTGCCGCAGGTGCTGTTGGGTATCGCCTCGGTGGCACTGCTGTGGGCGACGTTGCGCCGCACGCACGGCAGCGCCGCGGGCGTACTCGGCGGGCTGGCGCTGGCGGTGACTCCCGTCGCTGCGCTGATGTTCCGGTTCAACAATCCGGACGCGCTGCTGGTGTTCCTGATGATCGCCGCGGTGTGGGCGATGACTCGTGCGTTGGAGGACGGGCGCTGGCGGTGGTTGGTGCTGTGCGGGGTGCTGGTCGGATTCGGTTTCCTGGCAAAGCAATTGCAGGTGCTGCTGGTGCTGCCCGCGCTCGCGGTGACCTATCTGATCGCCGGTCCGCCGCGGGTACTCACCCGTCTGTCGCAGCTGTGCGCGGCCGGGGTGGCGATGGTCGCGGGCGCGGGCTGGTGGGTGCTGGTCGCCCAGCTGTGGCCCGCCGCCTCGCGGCCGTACTTCGGTGGCTCCGAGCACAATTCGATCATCGAGCTCACTCTCGGCTACAACGGGCTCGGCCGGTTGGGTGTCGGGTCGTCGAGTCCGTTCCCCGGGCCGCCCGGCGGGCATATGCCCAAGGGTGGCTTCTTCGGATCCTCGGCCGGGATCACCCGGATGTTCCAGGAGACCGTCGGCGGTCAGATCGGCTGGCTTATCCCGGCGGCGGTGGTGCTGCTTGTCGCGGGAATTCTACTGCGCGGCAAGGCATCACGGACTGATCCGCAGCGAGCGGCACTGCTGCTGTGGGGTGGCTGGATGCTGGTCACCGGACTGGTGTTCAGCTTCATGCAGGGCATCTTCCACCAGTACTACACCGTGGCCCTGGCGCCCGCGGTCGCCGGGACCGCGGGGCTGGGTGCGGTGATGGTCTGGCGCGGCCGCGATCGGATGTGGGTGCGGTTCGCCGCGGCGCTGGCCGTCGCGTTGAGCACGGCCGCCGCCATTCTGCTGCTCTCGCGTACTCCCGACTTCGTGCCGTGGCTGCGCTGGGTGGTGCTGGTCGTCGGCATCCTGGCCACCCTGGCGCTGCTGATTCCCCGGCCGCACGGTCTCGCGGTGCCGGCGGCAGTGGCCGCGGTGCTGACCGCGCTGGCCGGTCCGCTCGCCTTTTCGCTGCAGACGATCGGGACGCCGCATTCCGGCGGCATCGTGCTGGCCGGTCCGAAAACGCAGTTCGGCGACTTTCCCTTCGGCCCGCCGCCGACGCAGGACGAGCCGAAGGGCGGTAAGAGCACTCCGGGGCAGCCGAACGGCCACAACACGGGGCATCATGGGCCTCCGTTCGGCGGCCCGCCCGATCCGGCCCTGATCGCGAAGTTGCGTGCGGGCGGCCCGAACCACACCTGGACCGCGGCGTCGGTGGGCTCGATGGCGTCCTCGGACCTGCAACTCGAAGCCGGCTATCCGGTGATGCCGATCGGCGGTTTCGCCGGCGGCGATCCGTCGCCGACGCTGCGGCAGTTCCAGGACTACGTCGCGCACGGCCGGATCCACTATTTCATCGGCCGCCCCGAACAGATGCGCGGTGGGCCCGGCTCTCGGGACCGGACCTCCGCGGCATCGGAGATCACCCGGTGGGTGCAGCAGCACTACTCGGCGACGACGATCGGTGAACTGCCCGTCTACGACCTCACCACACCGAAAGACGCTGCGCGCTAACGAGACCGGAGGCCCGCGCCTGCACCTACAGGCGCGGGTCGACCGGCTCGGATTCCAGGGCCAGGACCGCGAAGACGGCCTCGTGCACGCGCCACAGCGGCTCGCCCGCGACGAAGCGGTCCAGCGACTCGAGGCCCAGGGCGTATTCGCGCAGAGCCATCGAGCGCTTGCGGCCGAGGCCGCGCGAGCGTAGACGGCGCAGCTGGTCGGGGCGCAGGTACTCCGGGCCGTAGATGATGCGAAGGTATTCCGGCCCACGGCATTTCACACCCGGTTGCACGGGACGTCCACTGCGCGTGGCGGTTCCGTGCGTCAACGCCTCGACCGGCTTGACCACCATGCCCTCGCCGCCGCCCGAGGTGAGTTCGGTCCACCAGGCGGTCGCCTCGGCCTCGGCCCGCGGGTCGGACAGTTGCACGATCGTCCGGCGGGTCCGGGTGAACAGTTCGGTATCCGCGGCGGCGAGTGCATCCAGCTTGGCCAGATGCCATTCGTGTTCGCGCACAGCATAGTTCACGCCCTCGGCGGCCAGGATCTGGAACGGGGCCAGGCGCAGGCCGTGCATGCCCGACACCGGCCAGCAGTACCGGCCGTACGCGGTGGTGAACGCGTCAACGTCCGCACGGCGCGCGGAGGCGCGGGCCGCGAGCTCACCGACGTCCTGGCCGCGTGCGGCAGCGGCACTGAGCAGTTCGGCGGCCGCGCCCAGCGAAGCCCGCGCCGCCGCACCGACCGCGGCGTACTGATCACGCAGCAGACCCATCGCCTTGGCGGACCACGGCATGAGTTCCGCGTCCAGCGCGAACCAGTCCGAACCCAATTCCTCGAACAGGCCCGAACTTTCGGCCGCTGCGCGGATCCGGCTCAGCACTGCTTCGGCGAGCGCCGGATCGTCGAAGAAGGGTCGGCCGGTGCGGGTGTAGAGCGCGCCGGTGCTGCCGTCCTCGATGCCGAAGCGGTCCCGGGCAGTGGTCGCCGAGCGGGTCAGCACAGCGACGGCACGCGAACCCATGTGCTTCTCCTGACACACCACGGCGGGGACGCCCTCGCTGCGGTAGTACGCGAACGCCTGCGCCGGATGTTCCAGCAGAGCCTCGGAATCGGCTGTGGCGCACGGTGACATCGTCGGCGGCAGGTAGATCAGCCAGCGCGGATCGACCGCGAATCGGCTCATCACCTCCAGCGCCGCGCTCGCGTTCTCATCCTGGACGCTCACCCGGCCGAGTTGACGGGTCTCCACCACACGGCGGCCGAGGACGTCGTCCAGATCCAGGACGCCCGGATCGCGGTGCGTCGCACCGCCCGGCGCCGCGATATCCTCCAGCGGGCGCGCCGGTTCACACCAGACCTGCTGTGCGGGAACCGATACCGGCTCACGCTCGGGATAGCGCAGGGCGGTGAGCCGTCCGCCGAACACCGCGCCGGTGTCCAGGCACAGAGTGTTGTTGACCCAGCGCAGTTCGGTGGTCGGGGTGTGCCCGTACAGGACCGTGGCGCGGCCGCGATAGTCCTCGGCCCACGGGTAGCGCACCGGCAGGCCGAATTCGTCGGTCTCCCCGGTGGTTTCGCCGTACATGGCGAACTGGCGCACCCGGCCCGAGGCGCGGCCGTGGTACTCCTGCTTGAGTCCGGCGTGCGCGACCACGAGATCGCCGCCGTCCAGGACGTAGTGTCCGATCAGGCCGCGACAGAAATCATGTGCGGCCCTGCGGAATTCGTCGTCCTCCTGATCGAGCTGAGTCAGCGACTCGGCCAAACCGTGCGCGATGGTGACCTTGCGCCCGTCCAGCGCGCGGACCAGCTTGTACTCGTGGTTTCCGGTGACGCACAAGGCATGTCCGGCCTGGACCATGCCCATGACCAGTCGCAGCACGCCGGGGGTGTCGGGGCCGCGATCGACCAGGTCGCCGACGAATACCGCCGTGCGCCCGTCGGGGTGCCGGGCGTCCACCGGGCGTCCGGACTCGTCCCGTCGCAGGGCGTAGCCCAATTCGCCCAGCAGCGTCTCCAATTCGGCGCGGCAGCCGTGTACGTCGCCGATCACGTCGAACGGGCCGGTCAGCTCGCGGCGGTCGTTCCAGAGCTTCTCGTCGACCACGGTCGCCGCATCGATCTCCTCGACGCCGCGCAGCACGAACACCCGGCGGAAACCCTCGCGTTCCAGGCTGCGCAGACTGCGGCGCAGGTCGCGCTGCTGCCGGGTCACCACGTGCGCGCCGAGGTGCGCGCGTTCGGTGCGCTGGGCATTGCGATCCAGGCAGATCCGCTCGGGGACGTCCAGCACGATCGCTACCGGGAGCACATCGTGTTCGCGGGCCAGCCGGATCAGCTCCGCCCGCCCGTGTTGCTGCACATTGGTCGCATCGACCACGGTCCGCAGACCGCGACGCAGCCGCACGGCCGCGATGTGGTGCAGGAGTGCGAAGGCGTCGTCGGTGGCCGACTGATCGTTCTCGTCGTCGCTGACGATGCCGCGGCACGCGTCGGAGGAGACGATCGCGGTGTGCGGAAAATGCTTGTGCGCGAAGGTGGATTTACCCGAGCCGGTGCAGCCGACCAGCGCCACCAGAGACAGTTCGGGGACGGACAGTTCGACCATCACGCCGCTCCCTTCCCGGCCGCCTGCGTCAACTTGTCGAAAACGGCCAACTGCGTCGGGGATCCGTACGCCGGATCCTGCGGGCCGACGGGTTCGAAACGCACCAGGTACCCGTACTTTTCGGCGACTCGACCCGCCCACGTCTCGAATTCCGCACGGCTCCACTCGAACCGGTGGTCCGGATGCCGGAACGACCCGGCGGGCAGCGTCTCGAACAGTGCGTTGTATTCCCCGTTCGGCGTCGTCACGATCACCGATTTCGGTGCGGCGGAACCGAATACCGCCTGCGCCAGAGCATCCAGCCGCGGCGGATCGACATGTTCGATCACCTCCATGAGCACCGCCGCGTCGAAGCCGCGCAGTGCGGCGTCACTGTAGGTCAGCGCCCCCTGCCGCAATGTGATCCGGTCGGCCACCCGCTGCGGCGCGCGATCCAGCCGCAACCGGCGCTGCGCGATCCGCAACGCCCGCATCGACACATCGACTCCGACGATCTCGGCGAACGTCCTGTCCGCCAGCAACTCCCGCAACAGAGCGCCCTCACCGCACCCCAGATCGAGCACTCGCCGCGCACCCACGTCGTGCAGCGCACTCAGTACGGCAGCACGTCGCGCGACCGCCAGCGACGGCCGTGCAGTGTCCTGCGTCGTGCCTTCGGCCGGAACATCCGGGCCCGGAGTGTGCATCGAATCACTCGCGGCGTTGTCGGAGCGGTTGTTCCGTGCCGATACGGTCGATCCGTGCGCCGTGACCGCCGCTGTCTCGGCGATGTCGGGCACGACAATGTTCTGCTCCGGAGGCTCGCTGGAAGTTGCTGTCTCCGAGTCGTATTCGTCCGCACCGCCCTCATCGACCGCATCGAGGGACTCCGGGGCGATGTCATCGACCTCGGCCAGGCGGGCCAGCGCGGTGCGCACCAGGGAGTGCCTGCGCGCGAGGTAGCGGCGGGTGATCCAGGTGCGTTCGGGGTGGGCGGGGAGCCAGCCGGAGCCCGCGCGCAGCAGTTTGTCGATCTCGTCGGCGGCGAGCCAGTAGTGCTTGCTGCCGTCCAGGACGGGCAGCAGCACGTACAGGTGGGACAGGGCGTCGGCGAGACGTACCGTTCCGGTCAATTCCAGTTGTACGTAATGAGATTCGCCCCATTCGGGAAATGCCGGGTCGAGCGGGATCGGGGTGGCGCGAACCTGCCAGCCCAGCGGTGCGAACCCCCGCTCGGCCGTGTCCGGGCCGCCCTTGCAGGCCACCGCGGGCAGTTCGATGCGCAGCGGCAGCGCACCGGCCGCGAGTTCGGGGCGCTGATCGCACTTGCCGTGCAGGGCGCTCTTGAACACGGTCGAGATCGCCACCGACAGCAGTGAGGAAGCCGCGTAGGGGCGATCGTTGACGTACTGGCCGAGGCTGAATTCCGGTGTGCCACGCGTTTTTCCGCGCACCAGCCGGACCGGGTCGATCTCCAGCAGCAGCGCCGCGGTACACCGCTGCTCGGTCGCCTCGGGATACAGGACGTGCGCCGAACCATAGGACTGCTCGAACACCTGCACCCGCGCCGGGTTCTTGTGCAGCAGAAAGCCCAGGTCGGTGGCAGCCCAGTCGGCGCCTTCGGCTCGGGTACACGTAATGCTCAGCAACACTCTGCGATCTTCACCCGCACGCATCGATCGCGGCAACCCAATTCCGGACACCGCCGCGCCGAGTTCACCTCGTGCGATACGGCCACTTCCAGTCCGCGACCGCGGGAATGTCCACCCCGTGCTCGCGGGTCCACGCGCGGGCCGCCAACCGGGCGTCCACCATCTCCTGCCGTAGTCCGGCGGCGCGCTCACCCAGGCCCGGCACCCGGTCCACGACGTCCATGACCAGGTGGTAGCGGTCCAGGTCGTTGAGCATGACCATATCGAAAGGCGTTGTCGTGGTGCCTTTCTCCTTGTATCCGCGGACATGCAGACCGCTGTGGTTGGTACGGCGGTAGGCGAGCCGGTGGATCAGCCACGGATAGCCGTGGAAGGCGAAGATCACCGGCCGGTCCGCGGTGAACAGGGTGTCGAACTCGCTGTCGGTGAGTCCGTGCGGATGTTCCTCCCGGGGCACCAGCCGCATCAGGTCGACCACATTCACCACCCGGATCCGCAACTGCGGCAGTCGTTCTCGCAGGATCGCCGCGGCGGCCAGGGTCTCCAGCGTCGGCACGTCACCGGCGCAGGCCAGAACCACATCGGGACTGGTTCCGGTCTCGTCGTTGTGCCCGGCCCACTCCCAGATGCCGATACCGCGGGTGCAGTGCACGTTTGCCTCGGACACCGAAAGCCAGTCCGCTTGAGGTTGTTTCCCCGCGACGACCACGTTCACGTAATGACGCGAACGCAGGCAGTGGTCGTAGGTGGACAGCAGGGTGTTGGCATCCGGCGGCAGATACACCCGCACGATCGAGGGGCTCTTGTTCAGCACGACGTCCAGGAATCCCGGATCCTGATGGGTGAATCCGTTGTGATCCTGCCGCCACACATGTGAGGACAGCAGGTAGTTCAGGCTCGCGATGGGCAGTCGCCACGGGACCGCGGCGCTGGCGTCCAGCCATTTGGCGTGCTGGTTGAACATCGCGTCGACGATGTGGATGAACGCCTCGTAGCAGGTGAACACCCCGTGCCTGCCGGTGAGCAGATAGCCCTCCAGCAAGCCCTGGCACATGTGCTCGGACAGCACCTCCACGACCCGGCCGGTGCGGTCGAGTTTCACGTCGTACTCGCCGATCTCGGCCTGCCAGTTGCGGCCGGTCACGGTGAGGATGTCCTGTAATCGGTTGCTGGCCAGTTCATCCGGGGCGAAGGTGAGGAAGTTGTCCGGATTGGCCGCGGTGACATCGCGCAGCCAGGCGCCCAGCACCCGGGTGGCCTCGTGCGCGGTCGCGCCCGGTGCGGGCACCTCGACGCCGTAGTCCCGCCAATCCGGCAGCCGTAGATCCCGCACGAGCGCGCCGCCGTTGCTCACCGGATTGGCGCTCATCCGCCGATCACCGAGCGGCACCAGCGCCCGCAGCCGGGGCGTCGGCGCGCCCGTCTCGTCGAACAACTCCTGCGGTCGGTAGGACCGCAGCCACTGTTCGAGTACCGCTCGATGCCCCGCGTCGGTGCGGGCTGCGGGCAGCGGCACCTGATGCGCCCGGAAGGTGCCCTCGACCCGGTCGCCGTCGACCACCGGGGGACAGGTCCAGCCCTTGGGGGTGCGCAGCACGATCATCGGCCAGATCGGACGCTCGTCCATGTCGTCCTCGCGGGCGGCGCGCTGGATCTCGGCGATGCGGTCCAGGCAGCTGTCCACGGCGGTGGCGGTGGCCTGGTGCACCGCGGCCGGGTCGTCGCCCGCGACGATGATCGGCTCGTAGCCGTATCCGCGCAGCAGCGAGACCAGCTCGGCCTCCGGAATACGCGCCAGCACAGTGGGATTGGCGATCTTGTACTCGTTCAGCGCCAGGATCGGCAGCACCGCGCCGTCCCGGGCGGCATTGAGGAACTTGTTCGCGTGCCAGCTACCCGCCAGCGGACCCGTCTCGGCCTCGCCGTCGCCGATGACGCAGAACACCGTCAGTTCCGGATGATCCAGTGCCGCACCGAACGCGTGCAGCAGCGAATAGCCGAGTTCGCCGCCCTCGTGGAACGAACCGGGCGTCTCGGGGGCGCAGTGGCTCGGCACACCGCCGGGATAGGAGAACTGCGCGAACAGCTCGCGCATCCCGTCGCCGTCGCGGGCGATATGGCTGTACAGCTCCGAACAGGTCCCCTCGAGCCAGCCGCAAGCGTTCGGGCCCGGCCCACCGTGGCCCGGTCCGGCCACGAACACCGCGTCCAGATCGCGGGACAGGATCGCCCGATTGGCATGTGCCCAGATCAGATTCAATCCCGGGACGGTGCCGAAATGCCCGAGCAGGCGCGGCTTGATGTGCGCGGGTTCGAGCGGTGTGCGCAGTAGCGGGTTGTCCATCAGATAGATCTGGCCGACCGCCAGATAGTTCGCCGCGCGCCACCACGCATCCAGATCCGTGAGTTCCTCGCGGTTCAGCGGACCGGGTGCGTCGGAAAGCAGATAGGGCTGCGGGGCGATGGTCTCACCGTCGTGGCCGCCGACATTGTCGGCCGAGGTGTCCTCGGAGATGGTTGCCTGATCGGTCATTGCGCAGAATCCCCTCTCGAACGAAAGGTTGTGCTGGGCTCGGGATGACGCGAGACGTAACCGCTTCGGATTCGGCTCTCACGCTACCGGGCGCAGTGCGCGACAGCACGGTGGATTAGGGTGCGGCGCATGCACACACTGGCCAGAATTCTCGGTGCGACGGCGGTCACGGCGGCTGCGGTCGCGCTCACCGCGTGCAGTAGCAGCAGCACCTCGTCGTCCTCGGCGAGCTCGACCAGCGCCGCGGCCTCGACGGCCCCGCATGCGCAGTCCGCCGCACCGGCGAGCCACGGGCGTGAATGCACCGCCGACGACGTCAAGACCACTGGCGGTTTCGGTCAGGCTCCGACGATCACCATTCCCGACGATTGCGATCCGCCCACCCACCTGGTGACCAAGGATCTGATCACCGGAACCGGACCGGCCGCCAAGACGGGCGATCAGGTGAGCATGAACTACACCCTGATCACCTGGTCGGACAAGAAGAAGCTGGACAGCTCCTTCGACCGGCACGAGCCCTTCCCGCTGCAACTCGGCGCGGGTCAGGTCATCCCCGGCTGGGATCAGGGCCTGGTCGGCATCCAACAGGGCGGCCGCCGCCTGCTGATCATCCCGCCCAACCTCGGCTACGGCGAGGGCGGCAACGGCATCAAGCCCAACGAAACCCTGGTCTTCGTCACCGACGCGGTAAAAGTCGGCTAGCCCGCCTCCCCGCGATTTCAGCGTGCCGTCGGGCGCAACGAGACTTTCGTGCCGGGCCGACGGTTGGGAGGGCGCTCGGGCTTCGGGCGTACCCCGGGA
Organism: Nocardia coffeae; assembly: GCF_019890715.1. NCBI lineage: Bacteria > Bacillati > Actinomycetota > Actinomycetes > Mycobacteriales > Nocardiaceae > Nocardia > Nocardia coffeae. The sequence continues at coordinate 166,131 of NZ_JAINZY010000004.1, forward strand.
GTTACCCATGTCCATCCGAGATCAGTTGATCGGTCGGCATCCTGGCCGGTTTCTGCGCGGGGACCGGGGTCGACTAGGCTGTTCGGGATGCGTCCGGGGGGACGAAGACTTGAACTTTATCCAGTGAACAACGAACAAGGAGCATGTCCGTGAAGAGCACCGTCGAGCAGCTGAGCCCGACCCGGGTCCGCATCAACGTCGAGGTGCCCTTCGAGGAGCTGAAGCCGGACTTCGATCGGGCCTACAAGGCGTTGGCCGGTCAGGTGCGTATTCCGGGTTTCCGTCCGGGTAAGGCCCCGGCCAAGCTGCTCGAGGCCCGGCTGGGTCGCGGCGCGGTCCTCGAACAGGTCGTCAACGATGCGCTCCCGGCCCGTTACAGCGAGGCCGTGACCACCAGTGAGGTCAAGGTCATCGGCCAGCCGGAGATCGAGATCACCAAGATCGAGGACGGCCAGGAGCTGGCCTTCACCGCCGAGGTGGACGTCCGCCCGGAGATCACCCTGCCCGACTTCTCCGGCATCGCGGTCACGGTCGACCCGATCGCGATCGAGGACGCGGACATCGAGGAGCAGCTGCAGTCGCTGCGTCAGCGTTTCGGCACCCTGACCGCCGCCGAGCGCGCGGTGCAGGACGGCGACTTCGTCTCCATCGACCTGTCGGCCACCGTCGACGGCGAAGAGGTCCCCGAGGCCTCCACCACCGGCCTGTCGCACGAGGTCGGCTCGGGTCAGCTGATCGAGGGTCTGGACGAGACCCTGACCGGTATGAACGCCGAGGAGTCCAAGGAGTTCACCTCCACCCTGGTCGCCGGTGAGCACGCCGGTAAGGAAGCGGTCATCACCGTCAAGGTGAACTCGGTCAAGGAGCGCGAGCTGCCCGAGGCCGATGACGAATTCGCCCAGCTGGCCAGCGAATTCGACACCATCGACGAGCTGAAGGACGACCTGCGCACCCGCGTCGAGCGGGTCAAGAAGGTCGAGCAGGCCGGCGTCATCCGCGACAAGGTGCTCGAGAGCCTGCTGGAGCAGACCGAGGTGCCGCTGCCCGAGGGCGCGGTGCAGGCCGAGATCGATGCGGTCCTGCACGACGCCGTGCACGGCTTCGATCACGACGAGGCCAAGTTCGCCGAGGCGCTCGAGGCGCAGGGCTCCTCCCGCGAGGAGTTCGACAAGGACACCAAGGAGTCCGCGGAGAAGTCGGTCAAGACCCAGCTGCTGCTGGACGCGGTCGCCGACGCCGAGGACACTCAGGTCGGCCAGGACGAGCTGACCGAGCGGATCCTGTTCCAGGCGCAGCGCTACGGCCTGTCGCCGGAGCAGTTCATCCAGCAGGTGCAGCAGGCCGGTCAGCTCGGCGCGATCTTCGCCGACGTGCGCCGCGGCAAGGCCCTGGCCGGTGTGGTCGGCCAGACCACGGTCACCGACACCGCGGGCAACACCGTCGACACCGACGAAATGTTCGGTGGCCCTGCCGATTCCGAGGACGAGGGGCAGGACGAGCAGGCCGCGGAGACGGCTGCCGCGACCGCCGAGTGAGCAGGGAAATTAGCAGCGAAGGTGTGCCACGCGCGAGCTTGCGAGTGCGCCATCGAGCACTGCGCGACTCGCTTACAGCGCGACTGAGCGCTAGCGAAGTTGCGCTGTAAGCGATAACAGGGCGGTACCGGGAGTTCGGTGCCGCCCTGCTTCGTTAGGGTTTGTGTCAGCGAATCAGATTTGCGGTCGATTCGACGGGCGGTCCGGTGGTTCAGGACCGGGTGCCCCCGGGAGATCGCACGTTGGATAGAGACTGCGTGCTTGCAAGCAGCGAGCCGGTGAGAGAGGGCAGGTATCCGTTAATGACATCCCCAACTTCTGGGCTCAACCTGAGTGATTCGGTCTACGAGCGCCTGCTGCGGGAACGAATCATCTTCCTGGGCACCGACGTCAACGATGACATCGCCAACAAGTTGTGCGCCCAGATGCTGCTGCTGTCGGCCGAGGATCCGACGCGCGACATCTCGCTCTACATCAACTCGCCCGGCGGTTCGGTCTCGGCCGGTATGGCCATCTACGACACCATGCAGTTCGTGGAATGCGACATCATGACCATCGGTATGGGCCTGGCGGCCTCGATGGGCCAGTTCCTGCTGACCGCCGGTGCCAAGGGCAAGCGTCTGGCCCTGCCGCACGCCCGGATCATGATGCACCAGCCCTCGGCCGGTATCGGCGGCACGGCGGCGGACATCGCCATCCAGGCCGATCTGTACGCGAAGAACAAAGAAGAGATGAACCGCCTGCAGTCCGAGCACACCGGCAAGACGGTCGAGCAGATCGAGGCCGACGCCGACCGCGACCGCTGGTTCACCGCCGCGGAGGCCCTGGACTACGGATTCATCGACCGCGTGATCAGTCGCGAGGCTCAGGCCGGCAACGGCCGCAGCGAATAAGCACACCCACAAGGACTTTGGAGACGAAGATGGCCAATCTTTTCGACCCGCGTGCGGGCCTCGGCGGCAAGGCGTCACAGGGCGCGCAGTCGCGCTACATCCTGCCGTCGTTCGTGGAGCACTCGAGCTTCGGCGTCAAGGAGTCGAACCCTTACAACAAGCTGTTCGAGGAGCGAATCATCTTCCTCGGCATGCCGATCGACGACACCGTCGCGAACGATGTCATGGCGCAGCTGCTGGTGCTGGAGTCGCTCGACCCCGACCGCGACATCACCATGTACATCAACTCGCCCGGCGGTGACGTGACCGCGCTGATGGCCATCTACGACACGATGCAGTACGTGCGCGCCGATGTGGCCACGGTCTGCCTCGGCGAGGCGGCCTCGGCGGCGGCGGTGCTGCTGGCTGCCGGAACCGAGGGCAAGCGCGCCTGCCTGCCCAACGCCCGCGTGCTGATCCACCAGCCGCGCACCGGCGGCATCCAGGGCCAGGTCTCGGACCTGCAGATCGCGGCGGCGGAGATCGAGCGCATCCGGTCTCAGATGGAGGCCATCCTGGCCCGTCACACGGGTAAGACGGCCGAGGAGGTCCGCAAGGACACCGACCGCGACAAGATCCTCACCGCGGACGAGGCCAAGGAGTACGGGATCGTCGATCAGGTCTTCGACTACCGCAAGCTGAGCGCCCAGAAGAAGTGAGTAGTGCGGCGGCGGCGTCCCGGTGGCCGTAGGCTGTCGGGCACTGGGACGCGCCGGCCACGGCATCGGGTTCGGACGATCCGGACACGGCGTCGTGAGAAACATGCCAAGTTGTCGCCCTCCATCGGGCCCAGCAGGTACGGTCTTTCCAGGGACCTTTGCTCGTGGTTGTCGGCAAGGACCGCACAAACTCACAAGTCGGTGCCCGGGAGTATCGTCCGGCGGCCGACACCGCACAGGGTGTTGCGGGTAGCGTTGTTTGGAGGCGGCTTGTCGGCGACCGGAACAGACGGTTGCACGCGGACAAGGAAGTAGGGACCCACGAGATGGCGCGCATCGGTGATGGCGGCGACTTGCTCAAATGCTCGTTCTGCGGAAAGAGTCAGAAGCAGGTCAAGAAGCTCATTGCGGGACCGGGGGTGTACATCTGTGACGAGTGCATCGACCTGTGCAACGAGATCATCGAGGAGGAACTCGCTGAATCCAGCGAGGTCAAACTCGATGAACTGCCCAAACCTGCCGAGATCCGGGACTTCCTGGAGAACTATGTGATCGGCCAGGACACCGCCAAGCGCACTCTGGCGGTCGCGGTCTACAACCACTACAAGCGCATCCAGGCCGGCGACAAGAGTCGCGACGGCCGCGGTGAGCCGGTGGAACTGACCAAGTCGAACATCCTCATGCTGGGTCCGACCGGCTGCGGTAAGACCTATCTGGCCCAGACGCTGGCCAAGATGCTGAACGTGCCGTTCGCCATCGCCGACGCCACGGCGCTGACCGAGGCCGGTTACGTCGGCGAGGATGTGGAGAACATCCTGCTCAAGCTGATCCAGGCCGCCGATTACGACGTCAAGCGCGCCGAGACCGGCATCATCTACATCGACGAGGTCGACAAGATCGCCCGCAAGTCCGAGAACCCGTCGATCACCCGCGACGTCTCCGGTGAGGGTGTGCAGCAGGCGCTGCTGAAGATCCTGGAGGGCACCCAGGCCAGCGTGCCGCCGCAGGGCGGGCGCAAGCATCCGCATCAGGAGTTCATCCAGATCGACACCACGAACGTGCTGTTCATCGTGGCGGGTGCGTTCGCGGGCCTGGAGAAGATCGTGCAGGACCGGGTCGGCAAGCGCGGCATCGGATTCGGCGCGGAGGTTCGTTCGAAGGCCGAGATCGACACCACCGATCACTTCGCCGACGTGATGCCCGAGGATCTGATCAAGTTCGGTCTGATCCCGGAGTTCATCGGTCGTCTGCCCGTCGTGGCCTCGGTGACGAACCTGGACAAGGATTCGCTGGTCAAGATCCTGTCCGAGCCGAAGAACGCACTGGTCAAGCAGTACGTGCGGCTGTTCGACATGGACGGCGTCGACCTGGAGTTCACCCAGGACGCGCTCGAGGCCATCGCCGATCAGGCGATTCTACGCGGCACCGGCGCTCGCGGTCTGCGCGCCATCATGGAAGAAGTGCTGCTGCCGGTGATGTACGACATCCCCAGCCGCGACGACGTCGCCAAGGTGGTCGTGAACGCCGACACCGTCAACGACAACGTGCTGCCGACCATCGTCCCGCGCAAGCAGTCCCAGCGGACCGAGCGTCGCGAGAAGTCGGCCTGAGTTTTCCGCTTACCCGTCCGAACGGGCCCCGGGAGAGTGAATCTCCCGGGGCCCGTTTCGTTTCGGCGCACTGTCGCCGACCCGGTGTGCCCGAGCGGTACGGGGTCAGTTCGGCCAGGACGGGTTGCGGCCCAGGTAGGCGAGGATGCGGTCGAGCGGCTCGGCCTCCGACGCGACGGTCAGCTCCGGGGCGAAGGCCGACTGTGCGGTGGTACGGGCCTCGCCGGTGGGCACCATGAGGGTGATCTCGAGTGCGGGTTCGACGAAATCGTCGGCGAGCCGATAGGGCAGATCCAGGGCGCGGGCGATATCCCAGCCGTGCACGACGTAGTCGATGAAGTGGGCGCGCAGGGCCATACTGCCGGGCGCCTGGACGCCGGGTCCGAATTCGGGGAGATCGAACAGCCGATCCAGGATGTCGGGCCGGTCGTAGGCGGCGGTCACCTCCGCGGCGGCGTCGGCGTAGTCGCGCACCGGATCGTCGGCGAGTGGTTGCACCTTCCAGACGTCGAGGTCCGCACCGTTGCCGCGTGCGGCGGCGGCGAAGCCTCGATGCTGAACGGTCATGTGTGCCAGTAGATCCGCCACGGTCCAGGCGGCACAGGGGGTGGGGCGTTCGAGGTGGTCGGGGGTCAGATGCCCGACGATCTCGACGGAGTAGTCGACGGCGCGGCGATTCAGATCGCGGATATCGGGAGTGGTCATGATTCAGATAGTAAGCGCGCGCGTATCGTATGTCCATGCTTACTAATTGAGAGCACGTAAAGTCTGCTGACATGACCGAGTTCGACGGCGGCGCTTCACAGGGCTCTGCGCGGTCACCCGAGCCGCCGACATCCGATGTGCCGCGCAGCGGGCGCCCCGATCTGGCGGCGATGATCGCGCCGCTGGCGCGCACGCTGATGGCGGCGGAACTGCCCGTACTCGACAAGCACGGGCTGACGATGTGGGCGTATGCCGTATTACTCGGGCTCGATCGCGGACCCGCCCGTGGGCAGGGCGTACTGGCTCAGGAGATCGGCGCCGACAAGACGCGGATCATCCCGGTCCTGGACGACCTGCAGCAGCGCGGCTTGATCGAGCGTCGGCCGGACCCGGCGGACCGGCGGGCGCGGGTTCTGGCGTTGACCGCGCACGGGCGAGCGGTGCGCGATGCCGCGCAGGCCGATATCCAGGCCAAGGAAGAAAAATTGTTGAGCAGACTCAGTTCCGCCGATCGGCGGGGTCTGCTGAATTCCCTGATCGTCCTCTCGACTGTGTCGCGCGAAGAGATCGTCGGACGGGACGACGGTCCCACGCCCCCTTGAGTTCACGGCGAGTGCGTTGTGGCGCACCCGCCACGGACCGGTGACGATCGGAATGTCCGCTCGTGCCCGTTGCCGGAGGTCGTCGTTGACCTCCCTGGTTCGCCGTTGAACCTTCGTCCGTTATTGAGGAAATCGTCGGTGGTACCAGGCTCGTTACCGCCGATCCGCTCATCTGTTACGACGGCTCGGCAGCCGGAAATTCATCGGCGCCGGATCGCGGAGTTGGGTGCGTTCGCGGGGTGCGGCCAGCGCCGCGACCAGGCCGAGCAACGGCGGCAGGAGCGCGGCGAGGATTTCGAGAACGTAGTTGCCCGTGGACATTCCGTCCGGGCGGTGGGTGAGGTGGTAGATCGCGTGCGGCACCCCGAACACCACCCAGCCGCCACCGGCCACCCGCGCCAGCAGGCTGTCGCCGTAGAACAGCGCGGCGGCGGTCATCGCGCCGAGTGCGAGGAAGAATGCGCCCGTGTCCGCGACGAGGTGGTGGTTGTACGGGCCGTCCATCGCGACCCAGTTCAGGCCGAGGCCGGGCATACTCCGATAGAACGGCCCGGGTGCCAGAACACCCCAGAGCCCGACCAGGATGCCCACGATCGCCAGGATCCACAAGGTGATTCGGGTGATCAGCCAGCGTCGCCGGTTGACGTCCAGTCGCATTCGCACCCGCAGGTTGTCCCCTGCACGCTCGAACGAGATCCGCATCCGATCCTCCCGCCTCGCCGCACTCGCGTTGCACAGTCACGGTAATTCGGGCGAATGCCGCGGACAAGAGCGTTGGCGTGGCGGGCGGCGTGGCGTGGCGTCAGATGGGGTCGACCTGCAGGTCGTCCTGGCTCCAGTAGGCGCGCATGCTCAGGATGCGGCCCTCGTCGTCGAATTCCATGATGTCGATCGGGGAGATGGTCATCCGATGTCCGTGTCCCTCGGAGACCATGGTGAACGCGACCGCGGCGTGGTTGCCCGAGACGCGGATCGTGGTGGGTTCGGCCTTGCGCTGCAAGGGTTCCAGGACCGCGTACAACTCGCGGATGGCCTCGAGTCCGCGACGCGGTTCGCTGCCGATCGGATCCTCCACGACCGCCTCGGGAGCGTAGAGCTCGAGGATCTGTGCGGCCGTACCGCCGCCCACCAGCTCGATGTACCGTTCGACCGTCGCGCGACTCTGCTGCGTACCCATGACTGCTCCCAGTGGATTGAAACGTGTTCCAGTTTCGCAGCGTAACAGTCGCGGTGACCCGGATCAGTCGACGTGTGCGGTGAGTGGGAGGGCGGTGAGGCGTTCGGGTCCGGAGTAGACGTTCATGGTCTCTCCGCGCAGGAAGCCGACCAGCGTCAGCCCGGTCTCCAGGGCCAGATCCACCGCCAGGGAACTGGGTGCGGACACCGCGCCGAGCATCGGGATACCGGCCATCACGGCTTTCTGCACGAGTTCGAACGAGGCGCGGCCGCTCACGATCAGCACCAGATCGTGCGCGGGGATCCGATTCTCCCGCATGGCCCAGCCGATCACCTTGTCCACCGCGTTGTGGCGGCCGACGTCCTCGCGCACGGCCACCGCCTCGCCGTCGGCGGTGAACAGACCTGCCGCGTGCAGGCCGCCGGTGGAGGCGAAAACCTTCTGGCGGTCCCGCAATTCGTCCGGCAGGGTGGCCAGGGTCGCGGTGTCCACGGTCGGGCCGTTCGCGGGCAGAGCGTAGCGGCTGCGGGTGCGGACCTCGTCGAGGGTGGTTCTGCCGCACAGGCCACAGGCGCTGGTGGTCAGCACGTTGCGGGTGGAAATCGGTGTGGGCGTGCGTAGTTCGATATCGAGGATGTTGTAGGTGTTCTGCCCGGCGGTGCTGTCCGGCGGTGACTCCGGGAAGCCGAGATGGTTGCGCATATTGCTCGCGCCGGGCGCGCAGCGGTCCGCACCGGCGCAGTATCGAGCCGAGACGACGTCCTGTGCCGAGCCGATGATGTTCTCGCTCAACAGGAATCCGTGCGCGAGGTCGATATCGTTGCCCGGGGTGCGCATGGTCACCGTCAGTGACTCGCCGTCGACGCGCAGTTCGAGCGGTTCCTCCACGGCCAGGGTGTCCGGGCGGTGCACCTGGCCGTGGGCGGTGATTCGCAGCGTCTTGCGACGGGCAGTCACCCTGCTCATGGTTGTGCCTCGTTCCTTTTCTCGCCCCGTGTCATCGGTTCCGGGTCCCGTGGCGCGGTCATGTGGTGTAGCTGCTCACGCGGTGTGAACGTGCGGTTCGAGCCGGATGGTGACGGCCTTGGAGACCGGAGTGTTGGAGCGTTCGGCCACGTGGTTCAGCGGGACCAGCGGGTTGGTCTCGGGGTAGTAGGCGGCCGCGTTACCGCGCGGAGTGGAGTAGGCGACCAGGCGGAAACCGGTGACCCTGCGTTCCACGCCGTCGGTCCACTCCGAGATCAGATCCACCAGATCGCCCTCGGCGAAACCGAATTCGGCGATGTCCTCGGCGTTGACCAGGACCACCCGGCGGCCGTTGTGGATGCCGCGATAACGGTCGTCCAGGCCGTAGATGGTGGTGTTGTACTGGTCGTGGCTGCGCAGGGTCTGCAGGATCAGCCTGCCCTCGGGCACCGGCAGCCACTGCAACTCGTTGACCGCGAAATTCGCCTTGCCCGTAGCGGTTCGGAACTCGCGGGCGTCGCGCGGGGGATGCGGCAGCTGGAAACCGTTGCGGCCGCGGACTTTCGCGTTGTAGTCCGCGCAGCCCGGAACCACCCGGGAGATCGAGTCGCGGATCGCGTCGTAGTCTTCGCGGAATTTCGCCCACGGCACGGGATGTTCGGGACCGAGCAGCTCCTGCGCGAGTTCGCAGACGATGGCCACCTCGCTGCGCAGCTCCGGGCTCACCGGTGTGAGGCGGCCGGTCGACAGATGCACCATCGACATCGAATCCTCCACGGACACCTGCTGTTTCACCCCGCCGGGCGAAAGGTCCAGATCGGTGCGGCCCAGGGTGGGCAGGATCAGCGCGGTGCGTCCGTGCACGACGTGGCTGCGATTGAGTTTGGTGGAGACCTGCACGGTCAGCGCGCACTGCCGAAGTCCGGCCTCGGTGACCGCGGTGTCGGGGGTGGCCGAAACGAAATTGCCGCCCATACCGAAGAAGACCTTCGCGCGGCCCTCGTGCAGCGCGCGGATGGCATCGACGGTGTCGTAGCCGTGTGTGCGCGGGCTGGTGATGCCGAACTCGGAATCCAGTGCGGCAAGGAAGGTTTCGGGCATCTTCTCCCAGATGCCCATCGTGCGGTCGCCCTGCACGTTGGAGTGTCCGCGCACCGGGCACACGCCCGCACCCGGCTTGCCGATCATGCCGCACATCAGCAGCAGATTCGTGGCCTCCTCGATGGTGGCCACCCCGTGTCGCTGCTGGGTCAGGCCCATCGCCCAGCAGAAGATCGTGGACTTCGAGGTGGCCAGCAGTTCGGCGGTGCGATCGAGATCCTCGCCGGTCAGGCCGGTCGCCTCGAGGACCGTGGCGAGATCCACCGCGCGCATCTGCTTCTCGTATTCGGCGAAACCCGCGGTGTGCGCGTCGACGAAGGCGCGGTCCACGACCGTGCCGGGTGCGCGGTCCTCGGCCTCGAACAGCAGCCTGCCCAGACCCTGGAACAGGGCCATATCCCCGCCGAGGCGGATCTGCAGGAAGTCGTCGGCGATATCGATCCCGGTGGTCAGGCCGCGCAGGGTCTGCGGATCGCGGAAGCCCAGCAGACCCGTCTCGGGCAGCGGATTGATCGCGATCACGCGGGCTCCGTGCTCCTTGGCCTTCTGCAGCGCCGAGAGCATGCGCGGATGATTGGTGCCCGGATTCTGCCCGGCCACCACGATCACCTCGGCAGCGGAGAAGTCGTCGATCGTCACCGAACCCTTGCCGATGCCGATCGAGGCGCTCAGCGCGGTGCCCGAGGATTCGTGGCACATGTTCGAGCAGTCCGGCAGGTTGTTGGTGCCGTAGCTGCGCACCAGCAGCTGATACAGGAAGGCGGTCTCGTTGGCGGTGCGGCCGGAGGTGTAGAACAGGGCCTCGTCGGGGGAGTCCAGGGCGCGCAGCTCCTCGGCGATCAGCCGATACGCCTCGTCCCACGCGATGGGGCTGTAGTGGTCCTCGCCGGGGCGCAGCACCATCGGACGAGTGAGCCGGCCCTGCTGCCCGAGCCAGTAGCCGGACTTGCCGGACAGGTCCGCGATCGAATGCCGCGCGAAGAACTCCGGATCGACCGTGCGCAGTGTCGCCTCCTCGGCGACCGCCTTGGCCCCGTTCTCACAGAACTCCGCGGGGCGGCGATGATCGCTCGGCTCCGGCCAGGCACAGCCGGGACAGTCGAAGCCGTGCCGCTGATTCACCCTGGTCAGGGTGCGCGCGGTGCGCAGCACGCCCATCTCCTCGACGGCCCGCTCGAGTGCGATCGCCACGGCCGTGACGCCGGCCGCCTGCTGTTTCGGTGGGGTGAGGGCGACCTTGGATTCGTCGATGTCGTGAGATGGCGCGCGGCGATGCATCATTCCATCGTCCTCCTGACCGAACGACTAGGACAAACGGCCCATGCGCCGATCGGCGATCGCAGGCCGAATGCCGAGCCTACGCGCGGTGTCACGGTGGTCGCGGACGATGTTTGGGATCGTTCACGAATCGGCACGATCGTGCGGTGTCCGGTGACGACACACTTGCCGCGGATGCCGCGAATCGCCCCCACGGCGGCCCTCGGGAGGCAAGTATCGATGCGACCGCCGGGGCAACTGCCTCGGAACCGGACAGCAAGGATCGGAACAGGATGGACAAAGGACTCAGGACCGCGCGGATTCGCCGGCGCCTCGCACGTCCCGCTGCGGCGGGCCTGGGGGTGGCGGCGCTGCTGCTCACCCCGGTCGCGCTGCTCACCGCGCCCGCCGGTGCGACCGCCACACAGGTCGGTGCGGAACCGGGTATGAACTACGGTCTGGGCACCAACTACGCGGTGGGCTGCCAGTCCGCGGTGCAGGTGACGGTCTCCGACCCCGTGCAGCCGGTCCAGGTCTTCGACAACAACGGCTCGATCGGCTGGTTCCGGCCCTCGGGCGGCACGGTCGTCGCACCCTGGACTCCGGCGACGGTCGGCTGGCACCACATCACCGCCGTGCAGGCCGCGACACCGGCCGGCGCGCCGACGCCGTACGTCGACGTTCGCGTCGCCAACGGTGCGCACATGGGCAACAACTGCGCCGTTTTCGGTTGAGCGGCAATGGTTTCCAGGCGCGCGGCGGACGCTTCGTGAACGCGCGGATCGTGCCCGCCGGGCGCTGAAGGCTCGAAGACGAGTGCGGGCGGTTCCCCTCCGGGGGAACCGCCCGCACTGCTTCGTCTATCGGGTGTCTATCGGATGTCGAAGTTCAGCGGACCCGGTTTCCACCGGGCGGACCGCTGTTCGGTGACCGTGTCCAGCTGTGCGGGGGTCGCCTTCGGATCCAGCGGGACGAGGCGTTCGATCTCGCCCCAGTTGCGCTTCCAGTCGTCCTTCAGATACGAGGACATGACCTCCGGACGAGTGAGCAGCTGGACGTAGCCCAGCGGACCGCCCGAGGCGTGGCTCTGCCAGTTGGTGGTCATGATCGCGGCCGCGAAGTCCGGGGTGATGCGGTACTGCGGGATCTCCGCGACACCCTCCCGGTGCCGGAACGGCTGCTGGCACGGGAACTGCAGGCCGACCAGCCAGTCCAGCATCACCGGATCGGTGTGCCCGACGAGCGAGTCGAGGGTCTGCAGATGCGGCACGCGCGGCGGTGTCACCGCGACCCACTGCAGCGGGTCCGAGCTGTTCACCGAGGCGACCACGCGCACGACGTCGGCCTGGGAAGGCAACTGCTGCAACGGAACTCGCAGGTTACGCCAGGACGGTTGCAGCACGCTCACGTCGTCCGGGGTGACCCGGCCCAGCGACTGCACTCCGCCCGAACCGGCGACGCCGTATTCGAGCTGGACGTTCTGCCCGGCGACGGGCAGGTTGTCGATATCGGTGGAGGCGACGCGCCCGGCGGCGGCGATCGAGACGATCTGGCCGCGGCTGCCCGAGGAGTCCGGCGCGGGCAGGCGGTACCAGCCCGAGGTCAGCGACTTCTCTGCGCCGGGGCTGCCGTAACTGCCGAGCATGGGCGTCGTCGCGGGACTCAGGCCGAACGGCAGCGGGATGGTGCTGCCGTTGATCCCCGGCTTCGCGGCCTCGCCCCCGGTCCCGGTGCTGTCCTTGCCGGTCTTGGTCGTGGTGCCCGCACTGCCCAGGGACTGGCCGACCGAGGCGGCCGCGGCGGCCGAACCGTCGGGGGTCAGGTCGGCGAGGTTCAGGCCGTCGGGGGTGAATCCGTCGTTGGTCCCGGCACCCAGCGCGGCTCCGGGGCGACCCGACAGTGGTTGCAGCACACCGGCATTGGCGTCCGGCTCGACCAGAACGTCGTTGGCCATACCGCACGTATTGCCGGTCAGTGCCCGGAAGTTCGAGGTGGCGAGCGAGTACGCCGGATACTGCGCGACGGCCGCCTTGACGAACGAGAGCACCTCGAACAGCACGACCAGCGCCGTCGCGATCGTCAGGATCGGGATCGGGCGTCGCGGTGCGCGTCGTTCGGCGCGGAACGGTTCGCGGATGTGGAACCAGCCCGCCACGGCGATCAGCAGCAGCGAGATCGCCAGCAGCACCGTGCCCGCCTTGATTCCGTGCACCGAGATCGGCTTGTCCCACCACGAGATTCGGTAACTCGCGACGTACCACCAGCCGTTGGAGCTGGCGAAGGACAGTCCCAGCATGGCGAATACGGCCGCGGCGAACAGGGTGCGGTTGCGCGCGGATCGTAGCGACCGCGATCCGACCGCGACCGCGGCGACCACTGCGACCGCGCCGCCCAGTCCGGCGAAAACGCCGAGGTGATGGGTGAACTTGGTGGGGGAGAACATCATCAGCGGCACCGCGGCGACCGTGGTGCCCAGGATGCGCCGGGTGGGTCCGGCGGCGAGTCCGGGAATCCGGCCCCGCTTGTACAGCAGCGTGATCACCGCGGCGGCCAGGGCCAGGAACATCACCAGCATCGCGAACCGCCGCGCGAGCGAGCCGTCCGGGGTCGGCTGGAGCAGATCCTGATAGACGAGATAGTCGGTGTACCAAGGCATATCGGGCCCGACGACCTTGTGCGCCTGCTGCATCGCCGAGACCTCGGACAGCGGCTGCCCGGCGAACACGATGGTCAGCACGACCAGACCCGCGGCCAGCGCGGGTGCGATCAACGCCACATAACCCGAGGTGCGGGCGCGTTGCACGATGATCTGCACCAGCGGGCGCGCCCCGGCCAGCAGGGCGGCGAAGCAGATCAGACCGGACGGGTTGGTGACCACGGCCAGCGCCGCGGGGATCAGCGCGACCGCGGCCGGGGCCAGGCGCCGGGTGGCCAGTGCGCGTTCCATCGACACCCAGGTCAGCAGGACGGCCAGCGCGATCGCCGGCTCGGGCCGCAGACCGTTGTTGTAGGGCAGCCAGAACGCCAGCAGGACCAGCCCACCGGCCCAGATCGCCGAGCGTTCGGTGCGTGCGCCGACGCCCAGGCGCGGCACCACCTCGCGGCTGATCAGGAACCAGCACGCGATGCCGAAGATGAGCTCGGGCAGTCGGACCACGATGCTCGCGGTGGACACGCGGGCGAGCAGTTCGAACAGGTTGTCGTACGGGATGCCGATCGGCGTCTCGGGGACGCCGAAGTAGGCGAAGTAGTTCGCCAGATATCGGGCGGGCCCGGCGGTGCGGGCCATCCCGAAGATGTAGCCGTCGTCCGCGGTGCCGACGCCGATGAAGTACCACAGGATCAGCGTGCCCAGTACGGCGAAGTCGACCAGCCGCGGCCGCCACCAGCGACGCGGCAGTACGCGACGGTTGCCGCGGCCGTCCAGGCCGTCCAGCCGGTGCAGCGAGTACAGGGCCACGGCGGTGGCGATGATCGCGCCGATGATCGCGATCAGTTTCAGCACGGTCGGGGAGGTGGTGAATCGCGAGTCGATCACCACGTCGGCGTGCATACCCGACGGTGCGGCGCCGGTCAGATCGGTGAACAGGCCGACCAGTTGCGGGCGGTGCTCACCGGCCAGCGTGACGGGCGCGCCGCCCGCCTGGACCGTGGTGGCGGTGCTGTCGGAGGAGATCGTGATGGTGCAGCCGCGCGGCAGGTCGCGCACCGGAGTATCGATCAGCGTCTGATCGCGCAGCACCACCTGCAATCGGTCGCCGGTGGGTGCGGCGGCGACCAGGACGTTCAGGCCGTAGTGCCAGGACGATCCGGACGCCGCCGGGACCGTGGCCAGCAGGGTGCCGCCGCGCGGTCCCAGCGCCGTGGCGGCGCTGCACGGGATGTCGGCGTGCACGCTGGTCGGGGAGTAGGACACCAGTGGCGCGGTGACGCTGCTTGCGCGGCCCGCCTGCGGCCAGGACAGCGAGGACTGCTCCTGATGCACCGGCAGCAGTGGCACCGCCACGGCCAGCAGCGCGCCGAGGATGCCGGTCACGATTGCGAGGATCCGCCACAGTCGACCGCCCCCACGTCGGGGGGCGGGTTGGTCCAGCGGCCGATCATCGGCCGGGTGTCGACTGAGCGTCTGGGTCACGGTCGGGCATGCTATCAACCGGAACTGAGACCGCGTCCAGCTCACTGACACCACGGCCGATGCTCTGCGGCGTCGCGCTCAGCCGACCGCGCTCACCAGCTGTGATGCGGCGGGTTCGGTTGTGGCCGAGCGGGTTTGCGGGCGTAACCCGAGCAGGGCCGCGGCGATGGTCGCCGCACAGGCTCCCGCGCCCACCCAGAATGCGACCGTGAACTGGCCTTCCTGCGGCAGCGGCAGATGCGGGAGCAGCTTCGCGGTCAGCAGCGTGGTGATGACGGCGCTGCCCAGCGCACTGCCGACGGTGCGGGAGATGGAGTTGATCCCGTTGGCCACGCCGTTGTGCCGATGCGGCACGCTCGCGGCGATCAGGGCGGGCATGGCGGCGTAGGCGAAGCTGATCGCGATGCCGACCACCACACTGGCGGTGATCACGGTGCCGGTCGTCTCGTGCGCCAGGGCCATCCAGGCGAATCCGGCCGTGCCGACGATGCCGGACAGGGCCAGCACGTACCGCCCGCCGATGCGCCCGACCAGCAGTCCGCCCAGTGGAGCGGCGAGCATCGAGGCGATCGTGCTGGGCAGTAGATATTCCACCGAGGCGCGCAGGATCGAGGCGGTGAAGCCGTATCCGGCGATCCGCGCGGGCATCTGCGCCAGATACGACACCCCCATGAACAGCAGGAACATCGCGAATCCGATGAAGACGCCGGACAGGTTGGTGAACAGCACCGGCCGGTGGGTGAACATCTCCAGGTCCACCAGCGGTGCGGCCGAGCGACGTTCGATCAGCACCCACAGCGCGGCCATGACGATCGCGCCGCCGAAGCAGCCCAGCGTCGCGGCCGAGGTCCATCCCCATTCGTGGCCTTGGGAGATCGGCAGGAGCAGCAGGATCAGTGCGCCGCCGAGGGTGATCGCACCGGGTAGGTCGACGCTGCCGGGATGGCGGGTGCCCGTCGCGGGCACGACGATCGCCGCCAGGGCCAGTGCGACCACCGCCAGCCCGGCGGTGAACCAGAAGACCACGTGGTAGCCGGGATCACTGCCCTGGGTGAGCAGACCGGTGGTGACCAGTCCGATGCCGCCGCCGAAGGCGAGGGTGCCGCTGACGATGGCCATCGCGCCGTTCAGCCGTTCGGCCGGGATCTCGTCGCGCAGCACCGACAGCGCCAGCGGGAAGATCGCCGTCGCCACGCCCTGCAGCGTGCGCCCGGCCAGCAGGACACCCAGTGAGCCGGCGGTCGCGGACACCACCGAGCCGATCACCGCGATCACCAGCGTGCCCAGCAGCGTGGGCTTGCGGCCGTACAGATCGCCGATCCGGCCCAGCAGCGGGGTGAACACGGCAGCGGACAGCAGGGTCGCGGTGGTCACCCAGCTCACCGACGTCGTGGAGACGTGCAGTCTCGTCGCGATCAGACCCAGGATCGGTACCGCCTGGGTCTGCATGACGGTGACGATCATCGCGGCGAATGCGAGGACGCCGGTCAGCAGCGAACTGCTCCGCGTCATGTGACACCTCCATAAACTTGAGAACAGATATGTTTGAAGTCCTCAAGTATTTAAGGCTTCAAATATATTCGTTGTCAATCGCGCCGGTAGGATCGCCGCTATGAGTCAGGCCACAGAACCGAGTCCCCTTGCGTTACTGATCGGACGGTTCGTCTCGGCCTACCTGCAGGACTTCCTGACCGCCGCAGAGGAACACGGCCTGACCCTCACCCAGGCCAAACTCCTGCTGGCACTCAACGAACCCCCCGCCGAACTGCCCATGCGCGAACTGGCCGGACGCCTGGCCTGCGACCCGTCCAATCTGACCGGCGTCGCGGACCGCATGGAGTCCCGCGGTCTGGTCCTGCGCACGGTGAACCCCGCCGACCGCCGGGTGAAATATCTGGCCGCCACCGACCAGGGCCGCGCCCTGGCCGCGCAGATCCGCGGTTCGCAGGTGCGGGCCTATCGGGCGCTCGCCGAGCTGACGCCGGAGGAGGAAGGACTGCTCGAGGGCATGCTCGAGCGTCTGGTGCCGAAACTCGAAGCGGCGGAGTAAGACCGAATTCGCTCGTGCGGTCACTGCGCGCTGGGACCGGCAGGCGTCCCGAACTCCTCGATCTGGATCGGTAGTGCGGACGAGTGCGAATACGGCTCAGCGATCGGCGAACAGCAGGGCGGTGTCGCCGAATTCGTGCCAGAGGTAGCCGGTTTCGAGTGCTGTGCGGTATGCGGTGTCGACGCGTTCCGATCCGGCGACCGCCTCGAGGAGCTGGAGGTGGGAGGCGCCGGGTTCGTGCCATCCGGTGATGAGGGCGTCGACCGTACGGGCGGGGCGGTCCGCGCCGAGAATCAGATCCGTCCATCCGGCGGCCGGGCGGACCAGGCCGGAGGGGGTGGCAGCGGACTCCAGGGCGCGGGTGACGGTCGTGCCGACTGCGATCACACGACCGCCCGTGGCGTGGGCCGAATTCACCAGGCGGGCAGTGGTTTCGGAGACGCGGTAACGTTCCGGGCTCGGCGGTTCGCCGGTTTCGGGGGAGGAGACGCCGGTGTGCAGGGTGATCGGCGCCAGCGTGATTCCGGCCGTCACCAGGTCGGTGACCAGGGTGTCGGTGAATGGTCTTGCGGCGCTGGGCATCTCGGCGCTGCCTGGTTCACGGCCGAACACCGTGCGGTAGAACTCCGGCGACCATCGTTGCGTCACATAGGAATAGGTGATCGGGCGACCGTGGCGGGCCAGCAGATCGGTGACCTCGGTGTCGACCTCGGCGATCCAGAGGCGTCGGGCGGGCGGTAGCCAGGGGGCGCGCAGGGTTGCCGAGGCGCCTGGAAGTTCCACGTGGGCACCGGATTCCGGCTCGGCTGCGGTGAACGGAGTGCCCTCGGGGGTGCGGAGTTCGACCGCCCAGCCGCCGTGATCCAGTCGCGCGGCGAAATGCAGGACTGCGGGGACGCCCCGATACCGTGCGTCGACCGCCGCGGCCAGTGTCGACGAATTGTTCACCACGACAAGGTCTCCCGGTCGCAGGAACTGCGGCAGTTCCCGGAACCTGGCATGGGTGATGCCCGTGCTGCCGGACACCAGCAGGCGGACCTCGTCGCGGGCGAGTCCGCGTGCCTCCGCGGGAGCGGTCGCCGCGCGGTCGGCGGGAAGGACGAATTCGCGTGGGACGGCTGTCATGGCTGCCTCCGATGTTCGGCCGGAATCGGCGGGTGTGGCCCGGTCCCGAGTGGTAGATGGGGTCAGTGCGCGACGGACAGTTCCGCGGCGGTGTATCGGCCGCTGGGCGGCCGGGTGTCGATCAGCCGCAGCAGCGCCGGGACGACGGTCTGCGGTTCGGGGCGATCGGAGATGTCCTCACCCGGAAATGCGGCCTGGTGCATGGCGCTGCGCATATCGCCGGGATCGAAGCTGTAGACGCGCAGTCGCGGGTTCTCGGCGGCGAAGACGGCGGTCAGCTGGTCCAGGGCCGCCTTGGACGCGCCGTAACCACCCCAGCCCTCGTACGGCACGACCGCGGCGTCGGAACTGATATCGATCACCGCGCCGTCGCAGGCGCGCAGTGTCGGCAGTGCCAGTTGCAGGACCGCCAGCGGTGCGACGACATTGGTCTGGAGCACCGCGCCGAATGCGTCGAGTGGAAGATCCGCGAGGTGCGGCAGCGGGCTCGGGCCCAGAGCACTGGCATTGTTGAGCGCCAGATCGAGCCGATCGCGCTCGGCGAGTACCGCGGCCAGCCGGGCGCGATGCGCCGGGTCGGCCACATCGCCCGGCACGGCCGTCGCGCCGGTCGCCCGGCGCACCTGCTCCAGTGGTTCGGCCCGGCGGGCGGTGATGATCAGATCCCAGCCGCGTTCGGCCAGGGCCAAGGCCGTCGCGCGGCCGAGTCCAGCCGATGCGCCGGTGATGAGGGCTGTGGATGTTTCGGACATGACCCCATCGTGAAACCTGAAGCGAACTTCAGGTCAAGGAGAGGATTTCCGCCTACAGTGAACTCTGCCCGATATGTGGCCGGCCGGTGCGACGCGCGGCCGATGAAAATGTTGTCGCGGTGCCGTCTCAACAATGCGAAGTCCCCAACGTCTTCCCAGGAGCCACCATGACCTACACCTTCAAACCCGGAGATCCCTGCTGGGTCGAGCTGTTCACCTCCGATCCGGAGCGTTCCATCGCCTTCTACGGCGAACTACTCGGCTGGACCGCCGAACAGGCCGGGCCCGAATACGGCGGATACATCACCTTCAGCAAAGACGGCGAACCCGTCGCGGGCGGTATGCGCAACGACGGCTCCTCCGGCGGGCCGGATCAGTGGACGATCTATCTGGCCAGCACCGACGCCGAGGCGACCACCGCGGCCGCGACCGCCAACGGCGGTCGGGTGGTGGTACCCCCGATGCAGGTCGGCGAACTCGGCACGATGGCCGTTCTCGGTGACCCCAGCGGCGCCGGGATCGGCGTGTGGCAGCCGGGCGGGCATCCGGGATTCGGTGCGCTCGGTGAGGTCAGCGGCGGTCGGTGGAGCGAGCACGTGGGCAACCCGTCCTGGTTCGAACTGCACACTCCCGCCTACGACCAGGCGCTGAAGTTCTACCGCGAGGTATTCGGCTGGCAGGACCCGTTCACCGTCTCCGACATCCCGGAATTCCGTTACACCACAATCCATTCGACCAGCCCGATGCTGGGCGGCGTGATGGACTCCGCGGCCTTCCTGCCAGACGGGTCCCCGGGTGGCTGGCGGGTCTACTTCGGCGTCGAGGATGTCGACGCGTCGGTGAAAACCCTGGTGTCCCTGGGCGGTTCGGTGGAACGCGAACCCGAGAACTCCCCGTACGGGCGGATGGCCGCCGTGATCGATCCGGGCGGCGTGCGATTCAGCCTGGGCGGCAACAACTCCTGAACTCCGACGCCGGGCGTCACCGCGACGTCCGGCGCCACTACAGGCCCACCGCACCATCGATTCGCTCGCGCAGCAGATCGGCATGGCCGTTGTGGCGCGCGTACTCCTCGATCATGTGCGCCAGCACCCAGCGCAGCGACACCTTGCCGAGCCCGGGGTCCTCGCCGGTCAGTCCCAGATCGGATGCGGCTGTGGTGAAGCGGTCGGCGAAGGCGACCTCGGCCCGCCACGCGCCCCAGGCGGCGGTGATCGATCCGGGATCGGTGTTCGCCCCGTCGAAATCGTCATCGGGGCGTTCCGCGGAGGTGAACAGCGGCGGGGCCTTCTCACCGGCGAGCACCCGGCGGAACCAGTGCCGCTCGATATCGGCCAGATGCCGTACCAGTCCCAGTAAGGACAGGGTGGACGGCGCGACCGACCGACGGGCCAGTTCGCTGCCCAGACCCGCGCACTTCAGTTCCAGCGTGGCGCGCTGACCGCCCAGTATCTCGGTCAGGACGCTGCGTTCGTCACCGGTGGTGTGGAGGCGGGTGCGCGGATCGTGTTCGGGGGCAACGAACATCTCGGCCCGTCGGGTATCGGTCGGCGTCTGCCGGGTATCGGCCACACCCGCCTCCTTCGCATTGTTCCAGCTGCCCGCACCGGCAAACCTGGGGCTCGACCGATCGGGCACGATCGGGACGATATCGCGTGTGGCGGTTCATCGGAACGTTCGGCGGCACATCGCTCTCAGCGTACGGAGGAAAACGCCGCCGCGCCGGACAGCAGCCGCGCCGCTATCGGCGGCGGATCATCGGAACATCTGCGCCGCGGCGGGCGCCGCGGCCGCGCGGTCCGCGGCGACCAGGCCGATCCGGGTGCGGCGATCGAGCAGATCGTCCGCGTCGAGTGCGCCCTCGTGGCTGATCGAATACGCGAATTCGGCGCGCAGCACATCGATTCCGGGAGCCACGGGTGTGGCGAGGTCCGGATCGTCCTGCGCCAGAGCGAGGATCGCGGTCGCCTGGCTGCCGTAGCGTTCGATCAGCGTCGGCGGCGCGTCCAGACGATCGCGTGCCGCGCCGGATACCGCACCGGTGAGGGGGATTCGCCGGGTCCGGCACGGGCCCGCGGTCAGGCCCGCGTGGGCGACCGCGGCGTCGACGGTGTCCTGCGCCATCTTGCGATAGGTGGTGAGTTTGCCGCCGACTATCGTGATCGGGCCGCCGGGGGAGTGCAGGACCGCGTGTTCGCGGGAGATGTCGGCGGTGCTGCCCTCGGCGGTGCGCAGCAGCGGGCGCAGCCCCGCGAACCGGCCGCGGATATCGCTGCGGTGCAACGGCTCCCGCAGGACCGTGTTGACGGTGTCGAGCAGGAAGTCGATCTCGGCGTCGGTAGGTTCGGGTTCGTCGGGCACCGGACCGGGCGCGTCCTCGTCGGTCAGGCCCAGATACACCCGGCCGTGCGCGGCCGGGAACGCGAAGACGAAACGGCTGGTGCTGCCCGGAATCGGCACCGTGAGCGAGGCGGTGAGCCCGCCGAAAGCGGCCGCGTCGAATACCAGGTGGGCGCCGCGACTGGGCCGCAGCTCGATGGAGGGATCCAGCCGATCCGCCCACACGCCGGTGGCATTGATCACCGAACGCGCTCGGACGGTGAGGGTTTCACCGGACAGCGCATCGTGCAGCACTGCGGAATCGCCGCTCACCTGCTCGGCCCGGACCCGGGTGAGCACGCTCGCCCCGTATGCCGCCGCGGTGCGCGCGAGGGTCACCACCAGGCGCGCGTCGTCGACCAGTTGGCCGTCCCAGGCCAGCAGTCCGCCGCGTAATCCGGCGCGGCGCACCGTGGGAGCCAGCCGCAACGCCTCGGCGGCAGCGGCCCGGCGCGAGCGCGGCAGTACCGAGGCCGGAGTTCCGGCGCTGCGCCGCAATACGTCTCCGGCGGCGAATCCCGCGCGCACCAGCATCCGCTGTGCCGCACCGATATCCGGCAGCAACGGCACGAGCTGGGGAATCGGCCGGGTCAGATGAGGTGCGGTCGAGGTGAGCAGGATATGCCGTTCCACGGCGCTCTCGTGTGCGATCCCGACTCCGCCACTGGCCAGATACCGCAGCCCGCCGTGCACCAGCTTGGAACTCCACCGGCTCGTGCCGAAGGCCAGATCACGCGCCTCCACCAGAACCGTGCGCAGTCCCCGGGAGGCGGCGTCCAATGCCACCCCGGTGCCGGTGACCCCGCCGCCGATCACCAGCACATCGACGACTCCACCGTCGCCCAGCTCCCGCAACTCCCGTTCCCGGCGTGCGGAATTCAGCGCGGAGTCTCCGAGAGCTCTTGCGCTCGAGTTCATCTCACCACTCCACATCTCGGCGGTCGTCGGGCACGAGGTAGCCGTCGAGGGCGCGGGACAGTTCCGCGTCCAGCCGGGATTCGGACAGGATGTGACCGACCATTCCGGCGGATTGGACCGCGGACTGGGACATCAGCAGGACCATGGTGGCCAGTTCGTCCGGATCGCCGGGACGCACCGAGCCGTCCCGCTGGCCCTCCCGGATCAGGGCGGCGAACAGCAGGATCAGCTCACGCTGGTTGCGACCGAGGCGGCCGAAGACGTAGGTCAGCATCAGATCGGTGTCGGTGCGGAATATCTTGGCGAACAACGGATTCGCGCGAACGGTCGACGCCCCGGACACGACGCCGTCGACCAGGCGAGTCCGTGCCGGGCCGCTGCCGGGCATGGTGCGCCCGACGATCTTGCGCAGTTCCCGCACCAGCAGTTCGGCGAGCAGTGAGCCGGTATCGGGCCAGCGGCGATAGACCGTGGGACGGCTCACGCCGGCGCGGCGGGCCACCTCGGTCAGTGTGGTGCGGCGCACTCCGAACTCCTCCACGCAGGCGCGGGCGGCGTCCAGGATCGCCAGGTCGATTTCGGACGGTTCGTCGCCGGTGCCGGCGACGTCGATTGTCTGCATCGGATCACTTGTCGGGTCGGGCGCGGGCGTCGACGGTCCGCGCGTCGGCTGATTACTGCTTGACATTCTATGTAAGACTGTAACGCATGGTCGATGAACGGCAGAGCGGGTCTTCTGTGGCAATGCCGGGCGAGTTGTCCTCCCGCCCGAGTATGGTGTGGGACGCCTGGGGCATTCCGTCCGGACATGCGCCGCTCCCGGAGAAGATCCGGACCTTGCTGGTGCAGGTGTTCGGAGTGTCCGGTGAGTCGATGGCGCGTCGCGATGAGGGCAATGTGCCATTGCGTGCCTCGGCCCTGTCGCAGGCGCACCTCACAGGGTTGTCCGCGGTGGTCGGCCCGGAGCACGTCCGCACCGACCACCGCGCCCGCTTGTTGCGCGCCGGTGGCAAGAGCACCCCGGATCTGCTGCGCCGTCGTTCCGCCGATCCACAGGACGCACCCGATGCGGTCGTCTTCCCGGCGGATCACGACGAGGTCCTGGGCGTTCTGAGCTACTGCGCCGAGCGTGGTGTCGCGGTGGTGCCCTTCGGTGGCGGCACGAGCGTCGTCGGCGGCGTGGATCCCGCCCGCGACGGCTTCGAAGCCGTTGTCGCCCTGGATCTTCGGCGGCTGTCCGCGATGACGGCGCTGGACGAGGTCAGCCACACCGCGACGCTCGGAGCCGGACTGACCGGACCGCAGGCCGAGGCGCTGCTCTCGGCGCGCGGCTTCTCCCTCGGGCACTTTCCGCAGAGTTTCGAATTCGCCAGTATCGGCGGTTTCGCCGCGACCCGCTCGAGCGGGCAGGCATCGGCCGGATACGGCCGCTTCGATGACATGATCCAGCATCTGCGGGTCGCGACTCCGCGCGGCACACTGGATCTCGGCCGCGCTCCGGCCTCGGCCGCGGGACCCGATCTGCGCGAGCTGTTCTCGGGTTCGGAGGGCGCGCTCGGCGTGATCACCGAGGTCACCCTGCGGGTGCATCCGGTCCCGGAAACCGTTGCGTATCAAGCCTGGTCGTTTCCGGATTTCGCGACCGGCGCGGCGGCACTGCGCAGCGTGATCCAGACCGGGGCCGCCCCGACCGTGCTGCGACTGTCCGATGAGGCCGAGACCGGCCTGAATCTGGCCCGCGCGGGCGATATCGGCGGCGCGCCGGTGACCGGATGTCTCGCGGTGACCACGTTCGAGGGCACCGCGGCCCATGTCGAGGCACGCGGCGCCGAGGCGCGTGCGCTGCTCGCCGCGGCCGGTGGGACCGCGTTGGGTGAACAACCCGCGCGGGAGTGGGAGCACGGCCGTTTCGCCGCGCCCTACCTGCGCGATGCGCTGCTGGACACCGGAATTCTCTGCGAAACCCTGGAGACCGCGACGAACTGGTCCGACCTCGCCGAACTCAAGGCGAAGGTGACCGCGGCGCTGGCCGACTCGCTGGGCGGCCAGGGCACCCCGCCGCTGGTCATGTGCCATATCTCGCACACCTACCCGACCGGCGCCTCGCTGTACTTCACGATCATCGCCAAACAGCTCGACGATCCGATCACCCAGTGGCACACCGCCAAACGAGCGGTCGGCGACGCCATCGCCGCCGCCGGGGGAACCATCACCCACCACCACGCCGTCGGCCGGGACCACCGGCCCTGGATGTCCGGAGAGATCGGCGACCTGGGCGTGCAGGTGTTGCGCGCGGTCAAGCAGACGGTCGACCCCGCCGGAATCCTCAATCCCGGAAAGCTGATCCCGTGAACGGATCCACCGGGGTGGGTTCGGTCCTGATGGTGACCAATCCGTTGTCGGGTCATGGCAAGGGGCAGGCAGCGGGCGCCGTGGCTGCGGCGCGGCTGCGGGCGCGCGGTGTGACGGTGACCGAGGTGTGCGGTGCCAGTGCCGCGGAATCGGTTCGCCTGGTTCGGGATCGGCTCACCGGCGATGCCGCGCCCGATGTGGTGGTCTGCGCGGGCGGTGACGGACTGGTGTGCATCACGCTGCAGGCGCTGGCCGGGACCGGTGTGCCGCTGGGCCTGGTGCCGGGCGGCACCGGTAACGACCTGGCTCGCGAACTCGGTGTGCCACAGGACGATCCGATCTCCGCGGCCGACATCGTGCTGGGCGGAACGGTGCGCACCATCGATCTCGGCGCGGCGGAAGCCGCGGCTCCCGAGGCCGGTTCATCCGAATCCGGCACGGCGGGAATCGGATTCGGCATTCCCGGACCGATCAGGTTCGCGACCGTGGCCGGTACCGGATTCGACGCCCGGGTCACCCTGCGCGCCAATCTGATGGGTTTTCCGAGGGGACGGCTGCGCTACACCTTCGCCGCCGTGCGGGAACTGGCCGGGCGGCTGGCCGTCCCCTACCGTCTCGAATTATCAGGCGTACCAGGGCAATCGGTGAACTCGGTGGTCGAGACCGAGGCGGTGATGGTCGCGGTGGGCAATACCCGCACCTACGGGGGCGGCATGCTGATCTGCCCCGACGCGATGGTCGACGACGGGCTGCTCGAGGTGACCGTGGTCGGCGCGATGTCCCGTCGGGACATGGTGCGCCTGCTTCCGGCGCTGTCCGCGGGAAAGCGCATCGACCATCCGGCGCTGAGCCAATATCGCGCGGCCGCCGTCGAACTGCGGGCGCCGGGCGCGCCGGTGACCGCGGACGGTGAACCGGTCGGCATGCTGCCGACGACCTTCCGCGCCTTACCGGGCGCCCTGCCGGTACTGGTTCCCTGACCGGGTTCGGCTACCAGATCTGCACCACGGCCAGTTCCGGTCCCGGCTGCAGAACCAGCGCGACGCGGCCGTCGGGCCTGCCCGCGGCCTCGGTGACGATGCCGGGCAGATCGGACCGGACGTGGTCGCCGGTCCTGGGCAGTTGCGAACCGCGTCCGATGCCGACGGCGATGGCGTCGGGCGGCAGGGCCTGATCGATCAGCGCGGGGATCGGACCGTTGGCGAACGTCTGCGTCTCGCCGTGGTTCAGCTCCACCCCGACTCCGCCGGTCCGCGGCACGGTGAACGGAACGACCGCCGCGGCCGATCCGGCGCCGACGCATCCAGCGGTGATACCCGCCGCGGTGGCCACGGTGGCCATGACAACAGTCCGAGCACGCATGAGAATCCTCTTTCGTGAGTGATCGGCGGTCCGATCACGGCGCGAGCGAATTTCCGGAGCAGGACAGGCAGATCTGCACTGTTCGACCCAAGTAGGCCGGATCGCGGGCCGGGCGGCAACTCGAGCGGTGCGCGGCGCGGCCCGGGTGCGTGGATACCTGAGGTGCGCCTGAGGGGCAATCCTGCACGAACACAAAGGATTCGGCGCCGAACCTGAGAATTCGATATGGAAATGGGAATACGGCGTGAATCGGCGGTAACCTGAGTCTGTGGGCGGGGTTTTCGGTGTCCCTCATCCGCCGAAACCCCCGCCCTCTCGGGTATCCACACCCCCGTTCGGCACGCGGGCGTGATCGCTGCGGAGCCGCCTGCGAGCCGATGCGGTACTACTCTGCCGGGGCCGTCGTCCGGGCCTGGACCCAACTCCTTAGAATCACACGGTGACCAGCACAGCCTCTGAGAACTCACGAAATCGTGCCGATGCCCTCCCCAAGAGCTGGAATCCCGGCGATGTGGAGTCGGACCTGTACGAGGGCTGGGTAGCCGCTGGTTACTTCGCCGCCGACGCGAAGAGTCCGAAGGCGCCCTACTCGATCGTGCTGCCGCCGCCCAACGTCACCGGCAATCTGCACATGGGCCACGCCTTCGACCACACCATCATGGATCTGCTCACCCGCCGCAAGCGCATGCAGGGCTACGAGGTGCTGTGGCTGCCGGGTATGGACCACGCCGGTATCGCCACTCAGTCCGTGGTGGAGAAGCAGCTCTCGCGGGACGGCAAGACCAAGGAGGACTTCGGCCGCGAACTGTTCGTCGACAAGGTCTGGGATTGGAAGCGCGAGTCCGGTGGTGCGATCCAGGGCCAGATGCGCCGCCTCGGCGTCGGCGTGGACTGGGCGCGGGACCGCTTCACCATGGACGAGGGTCTGTCCCGCGCGGTGCAGACCATCTTCAAGCGCCTGTTCGATGCGGGCCTGATCTACCGCGCCGAGCGCCTGGTGAACTGGTCGCCCGTCCTGGAGACCGCGATCTCCGACGTCGAGGTCAAATACGAGGACGTCGAGGGTGAGCTGGTCTCCCTGCGCTACGGCTCGCTGAAGGACGACGAGCCGCACATCATCGTGGCGACCACCCGGGTGGAGACCATGCTCGGCGACACCGCCGTCGCGGTGCATCCCGAGGACGCCCGGTACGCGAGCCTGATCGGCACGACGATCTACCACCCGATCACCGGACGGCAGATCCCGGTCGTCGCCGACGACTACGTCGATCCCGAATTCGGCTCCGGCGCAGTGAAGATCACCCCGGCGCACGATCCGAACGACTTCGAGCTCGGCATGCGGCACAACCTCCCGATGCCGACCATCATGGACAAGACCGGCAAGATCGCCGATACCGGAACCGAATTCGACGGTATGGACCGGTTCGAGGCGCGGGTGAAGATCCGCGAGCGGCTGTCCGACGAGGGCCGCATCGTCGCGGAGAAGCGGCCGTACGTGCACAGCGTCGGGCATTCCGAACGTTCCGGCGAGCCCATCGAACCCCGGCTGTCCATGCAGTGGTGGGTGAAGGTGGAATCCCTCGCCAAGGCCGCGGGCGACGCGGTTCGCAACGGGGACACCGTGATTCATCCCGCCAGCCAGGAACCGCGCTGGTTCGACTGGGTGGACGACATGCACGACTGGTGCATCTCGCGTCAGCTGTGGTGGGGGCACCGCATCCCGATCTGGTACGGCCCCGAGGGCGAGGTCGTCTGCGTGGGCCCGGACGAGCAGTCTCCCGAGGGCTACGTCCAGGATCCGGACGTGCTGGACACCTGGTTCTCCTCGGGTCTGTGGCCGTTCTCCACGATGGGCTGGCCCGACGCCACCCCGGAGCTCGAGAAGTTCTATCCGACAAGCGTTCTCGTCACCGGTTACGACATCCTGTTCTTCTGGGTGGCCCGGATGATGATGTTCGGCACGTTCGTCGCCGACGATCCGGTCATCACCGCCGGTAAACCGACCGATTCGGTGCAGGTGCCGTTCCGGGACGTGTTCCTGCACGGCCTGATCCGCGACGAATTCGGCCGCAAGTACTCCAAGTCCAAGGGCATCGGCGTGGACCCGCTGCTGTGGATCGTCGAATACGGCGCGGACGCAACGCGTTTCACCCTCGCGCGCGGTGCGCAGCCGGGCAGTGACCTGTCGGTCGGCCCGCCGCACGTGACCGCCTCGCGCAGTTTCGTCACCAAGCTGTTCAACGCCACCAAGTTCGCGCTGATGAACGGTGCGGCCCCGGGCGAGATCACCGATCGCGCCGCCCTCACCGATGCCGATCGGTGGATCCTGGATCGCCTGGAACAGGTTCGCGCGGAAGTGGATTCGGCGTTCGACCGATACGAGATCGGCAAGGCATGCGAGGCGCTGTACCACTTCGCGTGGGACGAGCTGTGTGACTGGTATCTGGAACTGGCCAAGGTCCAGTTCGCCGAATCGGACGAGCGCGCCGCGAGCACCCGCACGGTGCTGGGCGCCGTGCTGGATTCGGTGCTGCGCCTGCTGCATCCGGTCATCCCGTTCGTCACCGAATCGCTGTGGCAGGCGCTGACCGGCGGTGCGGAGGGTGCGTCCATCGTGGTCGCGTCCTGGCCGCAGTCCTCGGGCGTCGCCGCCGACGAGGCGGCCGCGTCCCGCGTCGCGGACGCACAGCGCCTGATCACCGAGATCCGCCGTTTCCGCAGCGATCAGGGCCTGACCGACAAGCAGAAGGTGGCCGCCGCACTGATCGGCATCGAGGACGCCGAGCTGACCGGGCTGTCGGTCCAGATCGGGAATCTGGCCCGGCTCACCGAGCCCGGCGACGATTTCAGCGCGACCGCCTCGGTGCAGGTGCGACTGTCCGGGGCGACGGTCACCGTCGAACTCGACACCTCCGGCACGGTCGACCTGGACGCCGAGCGTCGTCGTCTGGAGAAGGATCTCGGTGCGGCGCAGAAGGATCTGACCAGCACCACGGCCAAACTCGGCAACGAGGCGTTCCTGGCCAAGGCCCCCGACGAGGTGGTCGCCAAGATCCGCACCCGCCGGGAGGTCGCCGAATCCGAGGTCGCCCGCATCGGCGCGCGGCTCGAGGAGATCGCACGCACGGCGGGAGTGGCAGGCCCGGAGGCGGCAGCTCGCGTAACCACGCAGGGCCCCGCGGACGCCGCATCGGATACGGCGGCGACCAAGTGAACTCCGAGCCGGAATTCCAGCAGGGGTCGTCCGAGCGGCTGCACTCCGGGCCGTCCCCGGTGGATCTGGCGGAGATGGCGCTGGTCGAGGCCGAACTCGACAAGCGTTGGGGAGAGACCAAACTCGAACCGTCGCTGACCCGGATCGTCACGTTGCTCGATCTGCTCGGCTCCCCGCAGGGCGCGTACCCGGCCATCCAGGTGGCCGGGACGAACGGCAAGACCTCGGTCACCCGCATGATCGATGCGCTGCTGACCGCGCTGCACCGCCGCACCGGCCGGATCACCAGTCCGCACCTGCAACTGGCCACCGAGCGCATCGCCATCGACAACGAGCCGATCAGCCCGGCGAAATATGTCGAGA
The DNA here is from genome assembly GCF_019890715.1 of Nocardia coffeae. NCBI lineage: Bacteria > Bacillati > Actinomycetota > Actinomycetes > Mycobacteriales > Nocardiaceae > Nocardia > Nocardia coffeae. The sequence goes on from NZ_JAINZY010000004.1 coordinate 195,325, forward strand.
TCTATCGGGAGATCCAGCCGTACATCGAGATGATCGACCAGCAGTCCGAGGCCGCGGGCGGGCCGAAGCTGAGCAAGTTCGAGGTGCTGGTGGCGATGTCCTATGCGGCGTTCGCCGAGGCGCCGATCGACGTCGCGGTGGTCGAGACCGGGATGGGCGGCACCTGGGACGCCACCAACGTGGTGGACGGCCAGGTCGCGGTGATCACGCCGATCGGCCTGGATCACATGGACTATCTGGGTCCGGATCTGACCTCGATCGCCGGGGAGAAGGCCGGGATCATCAAGAAGGCTCCCGAGGATCCGCTGGCCCCGCGCGAGACCGTGGCCATCATCGCCGAACAGGATCCCGAGGCGATGGACGTGCTGCTGCGCCGCACGGTGCAGGCCGATGCCGCGGTCGCGCGCGAGGGTGCGGAATTCCGGCTGCTGTCGCGCCGGACCGCGGTCGGCGGGCAGGTGCTCGAGCTGCAGGGCCTGGGCGGGGTGTACGACGAGATCTTCCTGCCCCTGCACGGCGAGCATCAGGCACACAATGCCGTGGTCGCGCTGGCAGCGGTGGAGGCGTTCTTCGGTGCGGGCGCGGATCGGCAGCTGGACATCGACGCCGTGCGCGCCGGGTTCGCGAACGCGATCAGTCCGGGGCGGATGGAGCGCATGCGCAACGCGCCCACGATCTTCCTGGACGCCGCGCACAACCCGCACGGCGCGCAGGCCCTCGCGGCGACCCTGACCGACGAGTTCGACTTCCGTAAACTGGTCGGTGTGGTCGCGGTGCTCGGCGACAAGGACGCCGCGGGTATTCTGTCCGCGCTCGAGCCGGTGCTGGACGAGGTCGTGGTGACCACGAACGGTTCACCGCGCGCCCTGCCGGTCGACGATCTGGCCGATATCGCGGTACAGCGGTTCGGGGACGAGCGGGTGGTCACCGCGGCGACGCTCGCCGATGCGGTGGAGACCGCCATCGCCATCGCGGAGGAGGCGGGCGAGTCCGGGGAGCCGGTTTCCGGTGCGGGGATCGTCATCACCGGATCGGTCGTCACCGCGGGGGCCGCGCGTTCGCTGTTCGGAAAGGATCCCGCATGAGTGAGAATCCGGTGCCACCCCCGGCGACCGATCCGTGGAAGGGTTTCCGCGGTGTGATGGCCGGCGCGCTGGTCCTCGAGGCCATCACCGTACTGCTGGCGCTGCCGGTGGTCGCCTCGGTCGGCGGCGGGTTGAGTTGGTGGTCGATCACCTATCTGGTCGGCCTGGCCGTCCTGATGTTCCTCGGCGCCGGACTGCAGCGGCGTTCCTGGGCCATGCAGTTCAACATCGCCATGCAGGTGCTGCTCCTGCTCGGCACGTTCGTCCACTTGTCGATCGGCATCATCGGCGTGGTGTTCGTCGCGGTCTGGGCGTTCATCCTGGTCCTGCGCTCCGATGTCAAGAAGCGAATGGACCGCGGCCTGCTCCCCAGCCAGCGAGCCTGAGTTGTATTTTCGGCCGGCCCTGATCCGACGCAGTCCCTAGGACAACGCCCCCCGTCCCGGTCACCTGCCCTCCCAACGCAATTCGCACGGAGCGAGCCTTCGAGCGAGGAGTTCGCGGCCGGCTCGCCGTTCAGCCCTCGAAGCGCATGGGCGAAGCCCGAGTCTCGAGGGCTGAACGGCGAGCCTTCGGGGCCGCGAACACGCCGGAGCGAAGCGGAGGCAATAATGACACCGTGACTGAGCAGACGTTGATACTCATCAAGCCGGATGGCGTTGCCCGTGGCCTGGTCGGTGAGATCATCACCCGCATCGAGCGCAAGGGTCTGAAGATTGCCGCGCTGGAGTTCAAGCAGGTATCGCAGGAGCTTGCTGCGGCGCACTACGCCGAGCATGCCGAGCGGCCGTTCTACGGTTCGCTGATCGAGTTCATCACCTCGGGTCCGGTCGTGGCCGCCGTCCTCGAGGGGCCGCGCGCCATCCCCGCATTCCGGCAGATCGCCGGTGGCACCGATCCGGTCGAGAAGGCCGTGCCCGGCAGCATCCGTGGCGACTACGCCCTGGAGACCCAGTACAACCTCGTCCACGGTTCGGATGCGCCCGAATCGGCCAAGCGTGAGATCGCGCTCTGGTTCCCGGAGTTCGCCCAGTAGTCGCCGGATCTTTCCGCCGGATCGGGTCGAGTCCCGGTCTGCCCCGAGTCCCGAATCCACTTCGTTTCCCGCACGAACCCCGTCCGAGGAGCGGCGTTGCCGCCTCGGCGGGTTCTCGTGCGCCCAGGGCCGGGGCCGATGCGGTGTGGGGCCGTGCCCGGAGGGCGCCGCTCCCGGGGGTCGTGAACACGCCGGAGCGAAGCGCAGGCAATTAGACACGGAAGCCATTTCATCTGGAGCGTGTGGGATACTGGCTGTGGAAGTGCTCGAGATCGGCCGACGAGGCCGGTGCGGGTACGACCGAATGGCACCGCGGCTCGACGCCGATCATCGCTGCCCCGGACGGTTACCAAGACTCGGCTGTCCGGCCGCACGCTGGATGAGCGCTCGGACTCGGTGTCGGAGCCAACAGCCAGGCGCCGCGTGACCGGTTACCCGAACGACGACCGACAAGGTGACAACGGGTCACGCGGGGCGGAGACCACTTGGCCTTGCGTCCACGGGGCGTGAGGCGAACGGACAGCGCCCCCGCGTTGGCCGCGTCACTCTCGGTCGAGTGGGACGCGCCCGGGGGTCCGAGGAGATTTCGTGGCCGATCAAGAGCCGCAGGAAACGTCGCACGATACGAATGGACACGCGCCGCAGCAGGCGCCAGGGGTAGGGGAGGCGGCGCAGTTGCCGGAACGTATCCGGGTACACGCGCTGGCGAAGCTGCTGGGAACTACCAGCAAACGCATTCTGGCCCATCTGACCGAGTTGGGGGCCGAGGCCCGCAGCGCGCAGTCGAGCCTGGATCGCACGGTCGCCGAGTCGGTGCGTGAAGCCTTCGTCCCCGCCGAGCAGGCGCCGGAGCAAACCCCCGCGCCTGCCGAACCACAAGCACAACAGGCTGCCGAGCCACAGCAGGAAGCCGCGCCCGCGCCGGTGGCGACTGTCACTCCGGACGCCCCGAGTGCCGAACCGGCGGCCGTCGAGCCGGTGGCAGCGGCCACCGCTGTGACGAATGTCGCGGAGACGGCGCCGGGTGGATCCGAGCCGTCGGTGCATACACCCGAGCCGGTGACAAGCACCGCCGAGACGGTGACGCCTACGCCCGAGACAGTGGTGAGTGCGCCCGCCTCGACGACCGAGACCCCCGTCGCCGAGGTGACCACCTCGCAGCCGGCATCCGTCGCCGAGACGCCACAGCCCGAACCCGCTGCCCCGGCCGCGCCGCCGCAGCGGCAATCGCTGTTCACCAGCCCCTTCCAGGCGCACCAGCCGCAGACCCCGGAACCGGTGGCCTTCGAGCCGCCCGCGATGGTCGCCGCACCGCTGTTCCTGCCGCCCGATGCCGCGGCCGCGGAGGAGGCCCGGCGGCAGCGTCGCGCCGCTCGTCAGGCCAAGGCCGCCGAGGAGCAGGCCGCGGCCGAGGAGGCTGCCGCCCAGCAGGAGGCGGCCCGGACCGAGCCCGCCGCCGACCGCGCGACCGCCGAGGACACCGGCACCACCGAAACCATCGAGGCCGAGACCGAGACCGAGTCGGGCGACTGGGAGGACGACCAGTCCCGGGAGGACTCCGAGGACGGCGGCCGTTCGCGCCGTCGGCGTCGGGGTCGTCGTGGCCGTGGCCGGGGCCGCGGCGAGCAGTCCGCGGACAACGATGCCGACGAGTCGGAGGACTCCGAGGAGAACGAGGATTCCACCGAGGAGTCCGGTAGCGCCGAATCCGAGTCCGCCGAGAGCGGCGCCGAGGACGGCGACGCGGTGCCCGAGGGTTCGACCCGCCGTCGCCGTCGCCGTCGTCGCCGCAAGGCCGGTGAGGATGCCGAGAACGAGGTGTCGGAGGACGATCCGCCGAACACCGTCGTGCACGAGCGCGAACCGCGCAACAAGCGCCGGGTCGCCGCCGCGTCCGTGGACGAGGTGCAGGGCATCAGCGGTTCGACGCGGCTCGAGGCCAAGCGTCAGCGTCGTCGGGACGGTCGTGAGGCCGGACGTCGCCGTCCGCCGATCCTGACCGAATCGGAGTTCCTGGCCCGCCGCGAGTCGGTGGATCGGGTGATGGTGGTGCGCGAGAAGGCTTTCGTCGATCACCCGAACGCGGTCACCCAGGTCGCGGTGCTCGAGGACAACATCCTCGTCGAGCACTTCGTGACCAGCACGGGGTCGGCGTCCATGGTCGGCAACGTGTATCTGGGCAAGGTGCAGAACGTGCTGCCCAGCATGGAAGCGGCGTTCGTCGACATCGGCCGAGGCCGCAACGGTGTGCTCTACGCCGGTGAGGTCAACTGGGAGGCCGCCGGGCTCGGCGGTAGAGAGCGCAAGATCGAACAGGCGCTCAAACCCGGCGACACCGTGTTGGTGCAGGTCAGCAAGGATCCGGTCGGTCACAAGGGCGCTCGACTGACCACGCAGATCAGCCTGGCCGGACGTTTCCTGGTGTACGTGCCGGGCGGGACGTCGACCGGGATCAGCCGCAAACTGCCCGATACCGAGCGCAAGCGCCTGAAGGAGATCCTGCGCGATATCGTCCCGCAGGACGCCGGTGTGATCATCCGGACCGCGTCCGAGGGCGTGGCCGAGGCCGAACTGGCTCGCGACGTCGAGCGGCTGCAGGCGACCTGGAAGACCATCGAGGAGCAGTCCAAGGGCGGTTCGGGTGCGCCCAAGACGCTCTACGAGGAGCCGGACCTGCTGGTCAAGGTCATCCGTGACCTGTTCAACGAGGACTTCTCCAAGCTCGTCATCGAGGGCGAGCGCTCCTGGAAGACCGTCGAGAACTACATCCGCACCGTCGCACCGGATCTGCTGGTGCGCGTGGAGCGCTACGACAACGACAACGTCGACGTGTTCGGCAGCTTCCGTATCGACGAGCAGCTGTCCAAGGCCCTGGATCGCAAGGTGTGGCTGCCCTCGGGCGGCACGCTGGTCATCGACCGCACCGAGGCGATGACCGTCATCGACGTCAACACCGGCAAGTTCACCGGCGCGGGCGGCAGCAACCTCGAGGAGACGGTCACCCGCAACAACCTCGAGGCGGCCGAGGAGATCGTGCGGCAGATGCGCCTGCGGGACATCGGCGGCATGATCGTCGTCGACTTCATCGACATGGTGCTCGAATCCAACCGTGACCTGGTGCTGCGTCGGCTGACCGAGGCGCTGGGCCGCGACCGGACCCGCCACCAGGTGTCCGAGGTGACCTCGCTGGGCCTGGTCCAGATGACCCGCAAGAAGCTGGGCACCGGGTTGGTCGAGGCGTTCTCCACCACCTGTGAGCACTGCCACGGTCGCGGCATCGTCGTGCACGACTATCCGGTCGAGTCCGCACCCGCGGACGAGGGCGTCGGTCGTCGCGAGGGCCGTCGTCGTCGCAAGGACAAGGACAAGTCCGGTACGCCCGCGCCCGCCGCGGCTGCGGCCCCCGTCGACGCGCACGCCGAGGAGGATGCCGCTGTCAAGCGCGCACATCCGGTGGCGCTGGCGATGGCCGCGCACCACGGCGAGGATGGCGAGGCACGGGTCGACGTGGTGACGGTGGATTCGTCCGCCGAGCCGGAGAAGGCCGCGGTCGCGCCGGAGGAGACCACCGAGCGGCCGTCGCGTCGACGTCGTTCGCGGTCCGGTCGTGAGGCTGCGCGGGAGCGTGCGAACGAGTCGGCGCATGCCGAGGAATCGGGTCGTCCGGACGAGTCGGCGCAGGCCGAGTCCGCTGCGGCGGTCGGCTCGGCGCACGAGGATCGGGTGGCTGTGGCTGGTTCGGTTCATGCCGATGAGACGGCGGCCTACACCGAGCCCGAGGCCGTGTCGGCGGGCGCGAATGCCGCCGAGGACGCGAGCCGGTCGGCGCGGACCTCCGAATCCACTGTGGCCACAACTTCCGACGAGGAGGCCGCTGACCACGGCGACGTCGCCGCCGAGGCGGCAGCCGACAGCTCTCTGTCGGATTCCGCCCGCAAGGGGCGTCGCCGGGTGGCTCGCTCCTCGGCCGCGCTCAGCACCGACAGCGCTGCGGCGGTATTCGTACTGTCCAGCTCCGAGCAGTCGGACGGTCCGGCGACCTCGGTGACGGATTTCACGCCGGTCGTGGTGCCGCGCAGCCGTCCCCGCCGCCGTAGCTCCGGACGCGCTGCAGGAGCTCCGGAACAGGGCGACTGAGCCGAGGTGACCGACTGAGCGGTCGGTAACAGGCAAGCTGATCAGGGACGCGGGGTCCGGGCGCACGAACGCCCGGACCCCGCGTCCTGCCTTGTCCGAGTGGACGACCGACGTAGCCCTGGTTTGGTTGCTGGGGTGCGCGTCCTGTAACCTTGGTCAGTCGCTGCTCGGCGTCAGCACTGCCTTGTGCGCTGGCCCGTGGCCCGGTTCCGACGAGAGCCACAGGCGCTGAGGCGGCGGTGAATACCAGACCAGTCGTACGACGGTTTTCCGGCATCAGCCGGACAAGCTGCCGTGTGAGCAGAGTGCCGAGCACTAGTAGAGAAAGAGGGCAGCCGACCGATGGCAACGTACGCGATCGTCAAGACCGGCGGAAAGCAGTACAAGGTCGCGGTCGGTGACCTGGTGAAGGTCGAGAAGATCGAGGGCGAGACGGGTAGCGCAGTGTCGCTTTCCCCGGTGCTCGTCGTCGATGGCGCTGAGCTGACCACCGATGCGGACAAGCTGGCCAAGGTCTCGGTTTCCGCCGAGATCGTGGACCAGACCAAGGGTCCGAAGATCCGCATCCACAAGTTCAAGAACAAGACCGGCTACCACAAGCGTCAGGGCCACCGTCAGAAGCTGACGGTCCTGAAGGTCACCGGCATCAAATAAGCGGCCTGCGGGGACTCCACCCCGCACACGTCCGTCAGGATTCCCGGGACCAACCATCCCGGGCTACGAGGAGTAACCAGCAATGGCACATAAGAAGGGTGCGTCCAGCTCCCGTAACGGTCGTGATTCCAACGCCCAGCGGCTGGGCGTGAAGCGCTTCGGCGGCCAGGCCGTTCAGGCCGGTGAGATCCTGGTGCGTCAGCGCGGAACCCACTTCCACCCCGGCGTGAACGTCGGCCGTGGCGGTGACGACACGCTGTTCGCCCTCGAGGCGGGCGCGGTCCAGTTCGGCACCAAGCGTGGCCGCAAGACCGTGAACATCGTGGTTCCGGAGCCGGTGCAGGCCTGAGCCGCACCGGAGCCTTCCACACATTCTTCGAAGCGGGTCAGGGTGAGTAACCCTGACCCGCTTCGTGCGTCCGGGGCAGCCGTCGGCCGAACATCACGCCAGACCGGGGGTGAACACACCTGACCGCAGTCACGATGGAGTTGCTGCCCACCGAAACCGCATCGTAGTTGTCGCTGCCTCGGGCTCACCGACCTCGAGTGACACCGACGACGAGGTTGCGGCTCCGATGGAGCCCAGCGACTCACGGTTTCGGCGCATCCATTCCTGGCAACGCAACCGCAGGTCACCCGGCTCCGCCCACTTCGAATGATTCCGGACTCACCGGAACGGAGGAGCGAAGCGGGGAAGAATGGGCCTCTGGGAAACGCGGCCCCCCGCCGGAGCAAAGCGGAGGCCGAAGACGCAGTAGGGAAGAATCACCTCCAGAGTGTCGCTACACGCTGGAGTGCCAAGTTCCACCCGCCTCGAACAACGCCGACTCGAAAGGCCGCGGCCCGGGTCGATTCTGGACTGACCGGAGCGCCAGGAGCGAAGCGGGGGAGCGGAGGGAGGGAAGAATCGGCCCCCAGGGGGCCGCGGCCTCGCCGGAGCGAAGCGGAGGCCGAAGACACAGGAGGATGATCAACAGCATGTCGAAGTTCATCGACCGCGTCGTGCTGCATGTCCGCGCGGGTAAGGGCGGGCACGGGTGTGCTTCGGTGCACCGGGAGAAGTACAAGCCGCTGGGCGGCCCCGACGGTGGGAACGGGGGGCACGGCGGGAATGTGATCCTCGAGGTCGACCCGAATGTGCACACTCTGCTGGACTTCCACTTCCATCCGCACGCCAAGGGTGGTAATGGCAAACCCGGCGAGGGTGGTAACCGTGACGGCAAACAGGGGGCGGATCTGCTGTTGCAGGTTCCGGACGGGACGGTGGTGATCGGTTCCGACGGCGAGGTGCTCGCCGACTTGGTCGGCGTCGGCACCACCTATGTCGCCGCCCGTGGTGGTCGCGGCGGACTCGGCAATGCGGCGCTGGCGTCCAAGGCGCGCAAGGCGCCCGGATTCGCGCTGTTGGGCGAGGACGGTGAGGAACGCGATGTCGTTCTGGAGCTGAAGTCGGTCGCCGATGTGGGCCTGGTCGGTTTCCCGTCGGCCGGTAAATCCTCGCTGGTCTCGGTGCTCTCGGCGGCGAAGCCGAAGGTGGCGGACTATCCGTTCACGACGCTGGTGCCCAATCTCGGTGTGGTGTCCAGTGGTGACACCACGTTCACCGTCGCCGATGTGCCCGGCCTGATTCCGGGGGCGAGCGAGGGGCGCGGCCTGGGGCTGGAATTCCTGCGCCATCTCGAACGCTGTGCGGTCCTCGCTCATGTGGTGGACTGCGCGACGCTCGAGCCCGGCCGCGATCCGGTGTCCGATGTGGACGCGCTCGAGGCGGAGTTGGCCGCCTACAAGCCCGCGTTGAAGGCCGATGCCGAACTCGGGGATCTGGCCGACCGCCCGCGCGTGGTGATCCTCAACAAGGCCGATATCCCCGACGCCGCCGAACTGGCCGAGATGGTGAACGCCGAATTCTCCGAGCGCGGCTGGCCGGTGTACACGATCTCGACGGTGAGTCGGGAAGGGTTGCGGCCGTTGACTTTCGCGCTCGCGGAGATGGTGCTCGAGTATCGTGCGGCGCATCCGAAGGCGGCCCCGCCGCGGCAGGTGATTCGTCCGGTCGCCGCGGGCGAGAGCGGTTTCAGTGTCGAGCGCGATGGTGAGATCGAGGGTGGTTTCATCGTGCGCGGTGAACGTCCCGAGCGCTGGGTGCATCAGACGCAGTTCGACAACGACGAGGCCGTCGGCTATCTGGCGGACCGGCTGGCTCGTCTCGGGGTCGAGGAGAAGCTCGAGAAGCTCGGCGCCGTACCGGGTGCGCCTGTCACGATCGGCGATGTCACCTTCGAGTGGGAGCCGCAGGTTTCCGCGGGTGTCGACATGGTGATGACCGGTCGCGGCACCGATCCGCGCCTGGACCAGTCCGACCGCATCTCCGCATCCGAGCGTAAGCACGCGTCCCGGGTCCGTCGTGGTCTGGTCTCCGAGGACGAGATCACCGAATGATCGCTGTCCGCCGAACCGCTTCCGCCACTCCGTTTTCCGTACGGAGTGGTGGGCGGTCGGTGGCCCGGCCGCCACTGCTCGTGCGGCGTGGTGTGCCGGGGAGCGGTGTTCGGACACAGCAGTCCGAAAAATGTTGTGGTGTTGATCGGTTCAGGTGAGGTTTGATGAGTTCCGGTATGACGCAGGCGGATTCGGATCATGCGCTGAGTGAGACGCGGCAGGTGATCGCGTCGGCGCGCAGTGTGGTGGTGAAGATCGGATCCTCGGCGCTGACCAGTCTCGAGGGCGGGCTCGACACCGGGCGGCTGGATCGGCTGGCTGATGCGGTGGAGGCGCGGATGCGTGCCGGATCCGATGTGGTCGTGGTGTCCTCGGGGGCCATCGGCGCGGGTATCGCGCCACTCGGATTGACCTCGCGGCCGAAGGATCTCGCGACCAAACAGGCCGCGGCGAGCGTCGGCCAGCTGGCCTTGGCACATGCCTGGGGCACCTCGTTCCAACGTTACGGCCGCACGGTCGGGCAGGTGTTGCTGACCGCCGGTGATTTCTCCCGGCGCGAGCACCATCGCAATGCACAGCGCACCCTGGACCGGCTGCGGTCGCTGCACGCGATCGCGGTGGTCAACGAGAACGACACCATCGCCACCGACGAGATCCGCTTCGGTGACAACGATCGACTGGCCGCCCTGGTCGCGCATCTGGTCGGCGCCGATGCGCTGGTGCTGCTCTCGGATGTGGACGGCCTCTACGACGGCGATCCGCGCAGGGGTGGTGCGACGTTCATCCCGGAGGTGCGCAGCAGCGCCGATCTGGACGGCGTGATCGCCGGAAGTGGTGGTGCGCTGGGCACGGGCGGAATGGCCTCGAAACTGTCCGCGGCGCGCCTGGCCGCCGACGCCGGGGTCCCGGTGCTGCTGGCCGCTGCCTCCGACGCCGCTGCCGCGCTGACCTCGGCGACGGTCGGCACCGCGTTCGCCGCCCGTCCGATTCGCCTGTCCGCCAGGAAGTTCTGGGTTCGGCACGCCGCGGACAGCCGCGGTTCGGTGCTGCTGGACGCCGGTGCCGTGCGCGCGGTCGCCAAGTGCCGCCGCTCTCTGCTGGCTGCGGGAATCACCGGCGTTCGCGGCCGCTTCTCCGGCGGCGACGTGATCGATCTCATCGCTCCGGACGGCGCCCTCGTCGCGCGCGGCGTCGTCGAATACGACAGCTCCGAACTGGAGACCATGGTCGGCCGCTCCACCAGCGAACTCCCGGATGGCATGCAGCGCCCCGTCATCCACGCCGACGACCTGGTCAAGGTCTGACCCTCGTCAGTCGGTCCGGCATCGGTCTCACACTGATACCGCTGCCGACTGGACAATGAATCACCCACCGCGACAAGTCTTTCCTTCTGTGCGGCGACTCGAAGCTCGCAGAACACCGTTGGATCGGCCCACCCACTGTTTGCCGGAGTGCGCATTGCGGCAATCGGTGAGCCTGTAAGTCGATGAGCCGTGGGCCGAATGCGACGATTCGGCCGCCGCGATGCGAGTCGGGGCCCGAGGCCGGGCCGGTGGTATCTCGCGCGGGAGGGGCCCGTCGGCCGCACTGCGCCGCCGTCGGCGAGTCTCAGTTGCCGAGACCGAGTCGAGTGGAGTTGGGTGCGAGGGGAATTCGGCGGATCGTGGCCGAGCGTTCGGTAGTTGAGGGCCCGGCTGTGGTCGGCTGCGAATCCGGTGGGTCAGTGGTCCGGAGAGATGCCGGGTTGGTCCGGAGTGGTCGGGGTGGTGTTGTGCGGGATGGGGCCGGTGATGCCGGGTTGGCCGCCCGGGTCGCTGAGTTTCGGGTCTGCCGGGGGCGCAGGAGCCTGCGAGGCCGGGGGTGCCGGTGCCGGGGAGGCCGGGGGTGCCGGTGCGGGGGAAGCTGGAGGTGCGGGGGCGGCCGAGGGGCTCGGTGATGGGGGCGCCGGGGTCGGAGCTGACGAGGGGGGTTGGGTGGACTCGGGGGGAGTCGGCGAGGGCGTGGATTCGGTCGGAGGCGTGGGAGTTGCCGGGGGAGTGGGGGTTTGCGGCGCTTCGGGGTGCTGTGGCGTCGCGGGGTGTTGCTGTTGGGGCGGGAGTGATTGTGGTGCAGTGTGATTCGTGCCGGAAGCTTTCGGCGAGGTGTCTCCGGGCAGTGCGGGCGGTTCGGGCAGTGCCGGAATTCCGGTTCCCGCACCCGAATACGCCGGTTTGTAGATCATGTTCATCGCCAGCACGGCCTCCTGACGCAGTGTCTCCTGCGCCAGTTGGGCATCGATGACGTTCGCCGCTTCGAGTGCGCGGGCGACCGCGCCGATCGGTCCGGATGCGCCGGGTGGGACGACGGCCAGTTTCACCGCCTCGGCCGCGGCGGCGACCGCACCCAATCGCGCGCCGACCTCGGCCATGACCTCGGCCAGATCGTCCAGCGATTCGGCGAAGCTGCGCGTGCTGGCATAGGCGGCGTCGGCCGCGGCGCCCTCCCAACCGGCCGAATTCATCACCCCGTCCGTCGTGGACCGGGTGATCGGCATCGCCGTGCCGATCGTGGCGGCGCCGTTCAGCCACACCAGTGACGCCCGTGCGATCTCCCCGGCATCGATCTGCTGGGTGCCCGCGTAGATCCGCTCGTGCGGTACGGACTCGAAATGTTCCATCGCGCTGATGTATTCGGGATCGGCGGGCCGCGACTGGGGGCCGAACCGCGCGGAACCCAGGACGCGCTCACTCATGACACGCCCCCTGTCCGCACCCGAACCGACCAGCGACCACGCTCGAACTCGCTCACCACGGCTGCCTCGACGACAGCGTGCGCAGAGCGGCCGCGTGCGCGATATCGGCCTCCTCGTACAGTCCGGCGCTGATCAGGAAGGCTTCCTTCATCCGATAGGAGGCGGAGATGTACCGATCCAGCTGTGCTGCCGCGTCGCGCGCCTTGCGGGAGAACCCGGCCTGCAACTGCTCCGCGGAGAAGAATCCACCGAAACCGTGCAGCTGCGACACCGACTCCAACTGCTGCTGCAGGGCGATGAGCCCCTCGGCCTGCTCCTCGTACTGTTCCGCGCACCGCCGCGCCGCGTCCGGATCGAAACGGACCGTGCCGCTGCGCGCCGCCTGCATGAACCGGGCGATTTCGGCCTGACTGGTATCGATAGTCAATGCGCACCCCTCGAGGATCGGTCGGTCGTGCCAAGCGTAACCGCAGGGTACGACCGCGGTGAGGCGATGACGGCTTCGACGGCATCATCGTGGAATACGTTTCTGCAGGTGGGCGCCGATCTGCTGGGTCGAGGCAGGGGTCAGGTGCACCTGTTCGCCGGCGCGGATCAGATAGCGGCCGTCACCGGCGACATCGATCCAGGTGTAGTAGACCGGCGGAGGCGGGGTCGGACGGTCCAGCCGCGGTTCGATCCGGATCTGCCCCTCGGCGCTGTGCGGTTTGAGCAGGAGCCGGCGGATGCGCGCGGCCAGCCGGTCACCGGCGATCACGGTCTCCTCGTCGCGCACCGCGGCCGCGGTCGCCGAGCGGGCCGGTTCGTGCCCGGCGGGAGCTTCGGGCAGCAGTGCGGCGATGCGCGCGCCCAGTTTGCCGCTGTGGCCGATCGAAATATGCACCTGCCCACCGAAATCCGGCGATGAGCCGGTGTCCTGCACGGCCAGCACGGCGTGGTCGTAGACCGCGGCTCCCAGCGCCCGGATCTGCGAACCCGGATCGTGTGCGCCGCCGATGGCCACGACCCGGGTATGCGGCTGGGCGAGGATGCGCAGGCATGCGGACAGATCCGGATCCGACCCCAGCGGCATGCGTTCGGCCAGCGTGCGACGCCGTGCGGCCGCCTCCTGCTCGGTGCGCGGGGTCTCCAGAATCCGGATCGGGAAGGGGTACCGGTCCAGGTCGGTCTCTCGCCAGATGTGTGCGAACTCATCCGGAGTGAAAGACCAACTCACGCCCAGACTCACCCTTCACCGTTCCATCCCCCGAACCCGAACAAGCGTAACGGGGCACCGCGGGGGCGGCCAGACGACGTCGCCGATTCCGCGATTCGACAGTCACCGGAAGGCCATGGAAAGGGCAGTGGGAGGGCCGCCGGAAAAGTGCATGCTGGAAGTGCACCCGGCGCCGCAAGGAGATGTCCCCTTCGCAGATTGCGGCGCAACCGGATCCGGTGTGGTCCGCCCTTACCACACCGGGCTCGCGGTCCGGTTCCCGCGTTTGTGGCGCCGGGTGTGTACGTAGTGAAGGTGGGCGAGGTACTGCCTGCGGGGCACGCAGGCCGCCGGACCGGCTCGCCGCGGTCTTGGAGGTACACGTCATGTACGTACCGCAACCCGACGATCCGGCACAGTGGCAGGGCGGCGATTCCGCTGCCCGCCTGCCGGATTGGCACGAATTGCTCGCTGCTTTCTGCGGGCACATCGGCGAGGAACCCGACGCCCATCCGGTCACGAGCTGGGCCCGCGCACTCGCCGAACTCCACCTGACCCGACGGGAATCGCCCCTGCGCACCGCCGGGATCGATTGTCGCCGTGCCGAAATCGTCGCCCACATCGACGACTGGATCGCCGTGGTCACGCACACCCGGCGTCCGGCTCCGCAATCGCTCGGCGCGGTCGTGGACGCGATGGCCGCGGCTCAGGTGCGCGCGGTCGCACTGCTGCGCGGCGGTGAGGACATCGGCGACGAACGCATCCATACCGCGTGGTCCCTGCTGGCCGCCCTGGCGGACGAGTGGGCCGAGCTGGTTCGCCGGACGACGCCGGTCCCGCCCCCGGAACAGATCCTGCCGCCGCGCGCTGCCGGACAGTGAGGCAGTGGCAGGGCCGAGGAAAGGCAGTGCTGTTCGCCCACCGTTTCCGTGCGCGTGGCCTGGGATGGGTTTGATCGTTGCCGATTGCGGGAATCTTGTGGTGACCCGGAACAACAGGTTCATGATCAGCGGGGCAGATAGCGCAAATGGACAACCGAGCCGAGGAATACCCCGGGCAGTCGGGTGGATCCGGCATGCCCCCGGGCGGTGGGCACGGTGCGGGAATGATCGCCGATATGGATGCCCTGGCACCGCAGGCATCGCGCGATCTGACCTCCGCCGAGTCGCTGCGACGACTGGGGCTGGTGCGATACGGGCGGATCGTGTTCGCGCGCTACGCATTACCCATCATTCGCCCGGTCAATCACATCGTCGACGGTGACACGATCGTGGTGCACGCCAATCGCGCCGCGGCGCTGTCGGCCGAGCGGCAGATGGTCGCGTACGAGGCGGATGTCATCGACGAGAACACCCGCCGCGGGTGGTGCGTGATCGTGACCGGTTCCGCCGAACCGGTGCAGGATCCGGACGAGATCGAGCGTTGCCGCGGGCTGCTGCAGCCGTGGCTGCCGGGGCCGCGGGAACATCTCGTGCGCATCCTGCCCGATATGGTCACCGGACTCGAATTCGTCGATCCCGAGGACGCCGAGTAGTAACCGTCCGGTCAGTACCCCGCCGCGACGTCGATACCGGCGATCAGCTCCCGGCCGTGGGTGAAACGGCTCACATTCTCCGCGACATGTTCGGCGAAGGCGACGGTGCGCAGCTGCGGCGGATTCGAATCGTGCGGTGTGATCAGGGCATTGGGCAGATCCCACAGCGGATGGCCCTCGGGCAGCGGTTCGGGGTCGGTCACGTCCAGCCCGGCGCCGCCGATCGTGCCCGCACGCAGCGCCTCGACCAGCGCGTCGGTGTCCACGAGGCTGCCGCGGGCGATGTTGATCACCCACGAATCGGGTTTGAGCTGGGCGAGTTCGGCCTTGCCGAGCAGATGCCGGGTGCCGGGGGTGGCCGGTGCGGCGATCACCACGTGGTCGGTGCGTGACCAGACCTCCGGGAGCCGCTGTGCGGGAAGGGTTTCCACCACACCGGGCAGGTCGACCGGGGTGCCCGAACGGTTCACCGCGATCACCCGGGAACCGAGCGGGGCCAGCAGGGTGATCAGTTCGCGGCCGATGCCCCCGGCGCCGACGACGGCCACCGTAGCGTTGCGCAGGGTGCCGATGCTCCGGCCGAGTTCCTGCCGGCGCCAGGTGCGGGCCGCGAGATGTTCGGGCAGTGCGCGCACACCCGCGAGCAGCAGCATCAGCGTGTGTTCGGCCACGGTCCTGGCGAAAGCGCCTGCCGCGGAGGTGAACAGGACGTTCGGGTGCCGGTCGAAGATCGGCGTGTCGAACCACTCCTCGACGCCCGCGGAGAACAGTTGCACCCATTCGATGTTCTCGGGCAGATGTTCCGGGAATCCCTCCGGACCCGCGTCCCAGATCAGGGCCCGTGCGGCGTCCAGGTCGGCCAGTGCGCCCCCGGCCCCGGTGATCGCGCCTTCCAACAGCGGAGTGCGGGTCGGTCCGAGCGCGATGGGGGTCGCCGTCATGAGGTCTCCTGTGCGATGTCCGGGGCCGGTCGGATCCGACGTTAGCCGGATGCGTCCGATTCGGCGTCGGCGGTGTCCTCGTCCAGGTCGACGGGTTCGCGATCGGCCCATTCCAGCAGCTGATCGATCCGGAAGACCGCGTCGTCGATGCCTGCGTGCAGATCGCCCAGTTCGGCGTAGCGGGCGGGCACGGTGGCGATGGTGAAGTCGCGGGGTTCGATATCCGGGATCTCGTTCCAGCGCACCGGGGTGGAGACGGTCGCCTCCGGGACGCCGCGCACCGAGTAGGCGGCGGCGATGGTGTGGTCGCGGGCGTTCTGGTTGTAGTCGACGAACAGCAGTGCGGGATCGCGGTCCTTGCGCCACCAGGTGGTGGTCACGTCGTCGGGCGCGCGGCGTTCCACCTCGCGGGCGAATGCCAGTGCGGCCCTGCGCACGTCGGCGAAACCCCATTCCGGCGCGATCCGGACGTACACGTGCAGCCCTTTACCCCCGGAGGTCTTCGGCCAGCCGACGGCACCGATCTCGTCCAGCACCTCATGCACCACCCCGGCAACCCGCTGTACCCGTGACCACGGGCAGTCGGGCATCGGATCAAGATCGATCCGCCACTCGTCGGGGCTCTCGGTGTCGAACCGGCGCGAGTTCCACGGGTGGAACTCCACGGTGGACATCTGCACGGCCCACACGATGTCCGCGAGCTCACGGACACACAGCTCGTCGGCATGCCGCCCGTAACGCGGAAAATACACGCGCACAGTGGAAATCCAGTCCGGCGCTCCGGCGGGCAGCCGCTTCTGATGTACCTTCCCGCCCGGCAACCCCTTCGGAAACCGATGCAACATGCAGGGCCGATCCCGCAGCGCATTCACGATCCCGTCGCCCACCCCGAGGTAGTACTGCACCAGATCCAGCTTGGTGGCCCCGATCTCGGGGAAGTAGACCCGATCGGGGTTGGACACCCGCACCGTATGCTCACCGACCGGCAACTCCACCGCCGGCGAGGCAGACTTACTGGCCACCCGACCGACGATAGCGACTCGATCACGCTCACCGCACGTGAACATGCCCACTCGCCATGCTCGACTGTCACCGGGGCCGGTCAGCGCTGACGGCGAACCACAGCCGCGTCTCGCGGGTTCGTCCGGCCGAGTACTCGGCCCGTGCCGAATCGTCCCTCCGGCCGGGCGTTCGAAATCGGGCTGTCACCCGTCGATTCGGTTGCTGCCGATGCTCGGGAAAGTCGGGCTCGTGGACGTGTCAGGTGGGGGTGGCCAAGGCGAAAGGGAGGACGGCGGGGGCTCCGGCGGCTCGGAGAGTGTGGGCGGCGAGGGTGAGGGTCCAGCCCGTCTCGGTGAGGGCGTCGACGAGCAGGACCGGGCCGTCGAGGTCGTCGAGGGGCGGGATCTCCCAGGAATCGTGCAGGGCCGCTACCCGGTGGGCCGAGTTGGCGGCGGAGACCGGCGGGCGGCCAGGGCGGATGTGCAGGGTGCCCAGGTCACGGAGGCGGCCGATGTGGGCCAGGCGGGCGGCCAGGTCGGCGGTGAGTTTCGGGTGGGTGGGCGATTCCATGGCCAGGACGGAGGTGGGGCGTTGCTCCCAGTCCCAGTCGCGCAGGACGGCGATGCAGGCCTCGACGATGTGATCGGGGACCGGGGCATCGGGGCCGTCGAGCAGGGGGCGCAGGCGTTGGCCCCAGCCCAGATCGCTGAGTCGGCCCAGTATCCGGCCGGTTGCCGGACCGGCGGTGATCTTGCCGGACAGCGAAATTCCGAGTTTCGCCATACCGGTCGGCCACTGCTTGCGTGGGGACAGATCGATACCGGGCCGGTCCAGGCGGGTGCGGATGGCGGCCAGATCCGCGGTGTCGACCGTCGTATCGGGACGGGTGCCGGTGCAGTTGTCGCAACGTCCGCAGTCGTGTGCATCGGCGACGGCTCCCGACAGTGCCGGAAGCGCCGGATCGTCGAGCTGACGGCGCAGGAAACTCATGCGGCATTCGGTGCTCGACTGGTAGTCGATCATCGCCTGCTGCTCGGCTTCGCGCGCTCGGGACAGGCGCTCGTAGCGTTCGGTGTCGTAGGTCCACGGTTGGCCGGTGGCGAGCCAGCCGCCTCGGACCCGGCGCACGGCCCCGTCGACATCGAGGACCTTGAGCACCATCTCGAGCCGGGAGCGATTCAGCTCGACCAGCGGTTCGAGTGCGGAAGTGGACAGCGGGCGCTCGGAATCCAGCGCGTCCAGGACGGCACGGACGATATGTTCGCGCGGGAAGGCGACGGAGGCGAAGTAACTCCAGATCCGCCTGTCCTCCGGACCGGGCAGCAGCACGACCTCCGCGCGTGCGGTGCCGCGGCCCGCGCGGCCCACCTGCTGGTAGTAGGCGATCGGCGAGGACGGCGCGCCGATGTGCACGACGAAACCAAGATCCGGCTTGTCGAAACCCATGCCCAGGGCCGAGGTCGCCACCAGTGCTTTCACCTCGTTGTCGAGCAGGGCCTGTTCGAGCACCTCCCGCTCGGCCGGATCGGTCCGGCCGGTGTACGCGCCGACCCGGTGGCCGTGCGAGCCGAGGACGTCCGCGAGGTCGTGGGCCGCGGCCACGGTGAGGGTGTAGATGATGCCCGAGCCGGGAAGCTCGTGCAGATATCTGCTGAGCCATGCGGTGCGTGCGGTCGCGTCCTCGATGTGGACGACGGACATGTGTAGCGATTCGCGGTCCAGGGTGCCGCGCAGAACCAGTGTGTCGGTACCGATCTGACCGGCCACATCGGTGACCACGCGGTCGTTCGCCGTGGCCGTGGTGGCCAGGACCGGCACATCGTCGCCGAGGTCGGCGACCAGGGTGCGGATCCGGCGGTAGTCGGGCCGGAAATCGTGACCCCAGTCCGAGACACAGTGGGCCTCGTCGATCACGACCAGTCCGGCGTCGGCGGCCAGTTCGGGCAGGACCGCATCGCGAAAATCGGGGTTGTTCAAGCGTTCCGGGCTGACCAGCAGGACATCGACCGCACCGGCTGCCACCTGCGCGTGGATATCGTCCCACTCGGTCATGTTGCCGGAATTGATCGTCGCGGCGACGACACCCGCCCGGCGAGCCGACGCGACCTGGTTGCGCATCAGCGCGAGCAGTGGCGAGACGATCACCGTCGGCCCGCGGCCCGCCGCGCGCAGAAGTTTGGCGGCGATGAAGTACACCGCCGACTTACCCCAGCCGGTGCGCTGTACGACCAGGGCTCGCCGCCGCTCCCGGACCAGCGCATCGATGGCGGTCCACTGGTCCTCTCGCAGGCGAGCCTGTGGCCCGGCCAGGTCACGCAGCAGTGCCTCGGCGGATTCACGCAGGTCGGTTGTAGTCACGCCGACCATGGTGCCCGACCCCACCGACACACTCCACCGCCCGGCGGCACACGCACCCGATGCCGGGGCGTGCACCCGTTCGGAGAACCTGCTTCGAGTGCGGGTGTCGGTAAAGGGTGCGGGTCGGCGATCGGTTGCGTCGGCGACGGGATCGCGCGAACTGGTCGTCTGTACACCGTCCAAGACTTCGCATCGTGCCGAGTCGGGCGCTGACCGGCCGCACCTTGTGTCCGAATCCGCACGGTTTCGGCCGGGCTGCGAAGTATGCGAATGATGCCAGCGGGTGCGGCTGTGACCTGGTCAAATGACTATGGAACCGGATCGAGCCACCTCGCGTCGAACTAGAACAAACCCGGTTCGACTCAATTCGTATGGGGAGGTTCGAGCGTGAAGAATTGTCCAGGTTGCCGCACCTCGTGGCGGAACGGAATCAGCTCTCGCACACCGCGGGTACGCCCCGTCCTCCGGCACGGTGAGCTCTGTGAGCGGTTCACCTCGCGCCCCACGCGGCGCTCGCGCCCGGAGACCGATCTCCGATGAGCGTCACGAGGTTGCATCCGGTTTTCGGTTCCGGATCCGGCCCGCGTCCGGGCGATCGGCCGGCTCGTCCCGCCGGGTTGTCGACGAGTCCGGGCTGTCGTCCGCCGTTCGGTCCGGTGACCGTGGAAGACGATGGGGGAGAGGTCGCCGCGCCGCATGACCGCGCCGCCGTGCAGCCGTGTTCGGCGTCCGACGAGCAGGCCCGGATCCATCGGCGGCGCGACGCGCTCGCCCGAGGCGTGACCGACGATCAGATCCGCCGAATGTGCACCGGCGGGCGGTGGCGGCGGCTGCGGCGCGGGATCTATTCCGAGGAGGCGGTCTACGCCGAACTGGATGTGGTTGCCCGCCATCGCATTCTGGCCGCGGCGGTATTGCCCGATATGGCGGCCGACGCGGTGGTGAGTCACCAGTCGGCGGCGGCGCTCTACGGCGCGCCGATCTGGGCCGCGCCGATGGACCGCCTGTGCGTCACCCGTAACCGGCGCAACGGCGGTCGGATCAAGCCGGATCTGAAGGTGCACTGCGCGCCGATCGACGCCGTGGCCGAGGTGGGCGGTCTGGTACTGAGCACCCCCGCGCGCACCATCGTCGATCTGGGTCGCACGGTTCCGTTCGAGTCCGCGGTTGTCGCGGGCGACTGGCTGGCTCGTGAATACGGTGTCACCGCAGCCGATCTCGAGGTGGAGTTGGCGGCCGCCGGTCGCCGTCGGGGTATCGATCGAGCACGGCAGGTGGCGAACTTCCTGAATCCGCACAGCGAGAGCGTCGGCGAGTCGCGCAGCCGGGTGATGCTGCGCGAACTCGGTCTGCCGATACCGCAGTCGCAGGGCGACGTCTTCACCGCCGAGGGCAGATTCCTGGGCCGGGTCGACTTCTATTTCGGTGACACGGGCGTCGTCGGCGAGTTCGACGGCCGCACTCGCTACGGCCGCCGGTCACACCCCGGGCACGATTCGTCGGACACCGCCGCGGCCGAGCGCCGACGTGAGGATGCCCTGCGCAGCACGGGGTTTCACGTCATCCGCTGGACCTGGGACGAGCTGCCCACCGCCGCGGTGGCCGCCCGCTTCCGCGCCGCACTGACCCGCATCGGCCGGCAACGCCCGCACGGACACATCCGCCGCTCCTCCCTACCCGAGCCCAGACCCCTGGTGATCCGAAGTCTCTGACCGACAGCGGTATTCGCACCGGAAGGCACACCGGTACGGCGGCAGCTCGGGCGGCGACAACCGCCCGAGCCGGGGTCGCGCTCTCGCGCTCAGGCGGTTTCGGCGGCCAGGGCCAGCAGGTGCGCCCGGACCAGGTCGGGACGTTCCTCGGGGATGAAATGCCCGCAGCCGGGGACGTATTCGACGGTGTAGTCGGTGGCGTCGGCGGTTTCGGCGGCGGCCAGCGAACGGTGGATGGCGCCGTCGGCGGTACCGAACAGGGCGCGGATCGGGAGGGTGGCGCGACGTCGTTCACCGCGTCGCAGTGCGGGGACCTCGCGCAGCAGGAAGGTGCGGTAGGTGTCGGTGGCCGCGCGGGCGGGGATCGGATCGCGGAAACGATCGGTATAGGCGTGCACCACATCCGGTGTGAATTCGGTGGAGTCGGCGACCGCGAGCCGGAACAGCTGGTTCAGGAACGGAGTGTGCTGTTGCAGTGGCATACCCAGTGCCGCGACGAGAGGTTGATACAGCAGGAATCGCCACAGGTGCGGTGCGAGGGTGCGCGGGGTCTGCCAGGGGTGCACGATGTTCAGCGGTGCGAATCCGGAGAACCGCTCGGGTTCGCGCAGCGCCATCAGGAATCCGATGTACCCGCCCCAGTCGTGACCGACCAGTAGCGTGCGGTCGGAGGTCAGCGAATCCAGCAGGGCCAGCACATCACTGGCGACCTCTTCTTTGAACCAGCGGTGCGGCGCCGGTCCGGACCAGCCGTAGCCGGGTAGATCCGGCGCGATGATCCGCAGTCCGGGCGGCGGGTCGGCGAGCAGGTGCCGGTAGGCGTAGTGGTGCTGGGGCCAGCCGTGCAATACCAGGACCGGGCGGCCCTCGGCCGGGCCCGCCTCGGTGACGTGGAATCGCACACCGCGGGCGGTGATGTGGCTGCGGCGCACTCCGGCGATGTCGGGGGGCTGTGAGATCGCATCGGGCATATCCGATGCTAACCGTCCGCAACCCGGCGAGTCGTCGCGCAAAGGATTTCGGCGTCCGCGAGGATAATTCAGGCGCCGGGCGCGACAATGGGTGCGGGAGAGGCGATGAGCCCTCGAGCACCGCGGGAGCAGGGAGGACGGGCGATGCCGAACAAGTTCGAGTCACCCCCGGGCTGGGCGCCGCCCGGTGCGCAGTTCCAGAGCCATGGCGTAACCGGCCGCACCGTGATCGGTGTGTTGATCGGGCTGGTGGTGACGCCGATCGGTATCGCCTTCGCGGCCAAGGGCGGCGCGGACATCCGGTATTGGGTGATCATCGGCGGTGTCACGGACCGCTGGACCGCGGCCGGTGAGATCATCGTCGGTTCGGTGATATTGATGCTGGTGGCGGCAATGGCGGCGTTCTCCCCGGCGGGCACCTTCGCGGCCGGGCTGGTGTACGGCGTGTTCCCGGGGATTCTGCACATCCTGTTCCCGGACGACACCTTCCGACTGATCGGCGATCTACCGTCGATCGATTCCACCTGGCAGGTGGCACTGCACTCCTGGGTCACCAACGGATTCGCGTTGATCTCCGGATTCATGCTGATGGGAGCGGGCTTCGCCGGTCTGATCCGCAGACGTTGAGCGTCAGGAGTAGTCGCGGAAGCTCAGCACGAATCCGAGGGCGGCGAGCAGGAACAGCAGGACGTACGCGCTCACTCGCAGCGCGGTCGTCGGCAGTTCGTGCACCCACAGCCCGGTGACGAAGGCGACCAGCATCATCAGCGTTCCCAGGAACGCAGTCCGGCGCGGATGTCCTGCCATGCTGACCGGGTACCCGAACGAACGCGGATTCCTCCCACCGCAGGGCCGACGGCGTGTCGGCGTGTACCCGTTCGGTGGAGGCGGCACGGTAGCCGTATGCAGGTGACCGCAGGCCCCTTCCGGCGTATCTACGATCCGAGTGACGGCGAGACGCATCCGTGGTACATCAACGACCACACCGTGATTCGCGATGGGGCCGGGCTCTGGCACCTGTTCGGGATCACCCACCCCGAGCCCGCCGATCCGTGGGACGAGACGCAGTTCGCGCACGCGACCGCCGAACATCTGCTGGGTCCGTGGACGAAGCAGCCGCCCGCGCTGAATGTCGACCGCGAGTACGGCGAGACGCATCTGTGGGCCCCGTACGTCGTCGACGGCGGCGCGGGCTACGCCATGTTCTACGACGGCGGCGGCGAGGACCGCACCGGAACCGCGATGAATCTGGCAACTTCCACCGATCTGCGGCAGTGGACACGTCATCCGCAGGGCCCGGTGTTCCGCGACGGCTACGACGCCCGCGATCCGATGGTGCTGCGCCTGGCGGACCGCTGGGTGATGTACTACTGCGCGACCAGCGAACCGGCGGGTGGCAACCATGTGGTCGCCTACCGCACCAGCACCGATCTCGTGCACTGGAGCGAGCGCGCGATCGCCTACACCGATCCGGCCACCGGCACCGGCGCCGGACCGACCGAATCGCCATTCGTGGTGCGGCACAACGATTTCTGGTATCTGTTCGTCGGCCCGCGCCCCGACTACGTCGGCACCGACGTGTTCCGCAGCTCCGATCCGCTGCACTTTCGCGTCCAGGACCGCGTCGGCCACGTCGATGCCCACGCCGCCGAGATCGTCACCGACGACGGCGACTGGTGGATCACGACTGCGGGCTGGGGCCAGGGTGGCGTGCACATCGCACCCCTGCATTTCGCCGACCCGACCTGAACGAGCGCCGGGCCCGTCTCGATATCCCCGGGCGTGCGAGATTCGTCCCCATTGTTCGGTATGCAAGCCGAGCGGCGGGTGTACGTGCAATCCCTCGAGGTGCAATCTGCGCCGAGTTCGACAGAATTGCGGCCGACCGAGCCGTGGACCTGTAATTCTGGTGGCGTCGGCCGACTGATCCGCGCGGGATCGGGACGATGTGTCCGGGCATGCGAGGAAGGGGAGCGCTGATGTTTCTCGGGATCGATATCGGCACCTCGGGTTCCAAGGGTGTGCTGGTTGCCGCGGATGGCACGATCGTGGCCAGAGCCGAACGGGTGCACGGTGTTTCGACGCCGCGGCCCGGGTGGGTCGAACACGATGCGGAGACGGTGTGGTGGGCCGACTTCGTCGCGGTCACACGGGAACTGCTCGATGCCGCGGGGCCGGAATCCGTTCGCGGGCTGGCGGTCAGCGGTATCGGTCCGTGTCTGCTGCCCGCCGACGCCACCGGAACTCCGCTGCGTCCGGCCATCCTCTACGGCGTGGACACTCGCGCAACCACCGAAATCGCGGAACTGAACGCGGAATTGGGTGCGGAACAGGTACTTTCGCGTTCGGGCTCGCCGCTCACCAGTCAGGCCGTAGGGCCGAAGGTGCGCTGGCTGGCGCGGCACGAGCCGGAGATCTACGCCCGCACCCGCATGTTCTTGATGGCGAGTTCCTTTCTGGTGCATCGGCTCACCGGTCGCTACGTACTCGATCACCAATCGGCGAGCCAGTGCGTGCCGATGTACGATCTGCGCCGCCGCGAATGGGCCGCGGACTGGGCGGATTCGGTCGCGCCCGGACTCGAACTGCCCGAATTGTGCTGGCCCACCGAGATCGTCGGGCAGGTGAGCCGGACCGCGGCCGCCGCGACCGGACTTCCGGTCGGTCTGCCCGTCACCACCGGGACGATCGACGCCTGGGCCGAGGCCACCAGCGTCGGGGTGCGCGCGCCCGGGGACGCCATGGTGATGTACGGCACCACCATGTTCCTGGTGCAGGTGCTGACCGATCCGCATCCGCATCCGGGTCTGTGGGGCACGTGCGGAACCTGGCCCGGCACATACACTCTCGCGGCCGGTATGGCCACCTCCGGCGCGGTGACCGACTGGTTGCGCCGCCTGGTCGGCGGGGATTTCACCGATCTGGTCGCCGAGGCGGGCCAGGTTCCGGCGGGCAGTCGCGGGCTGATCGTGGTGCCCTATTTCGCCGGTGAGCGCACGCCGCTGTTCGATCCGGACGCTCGCGGCATCGTCGCCGGACTGACGTTGACGCACGGTCGCGCCGAGCTCTATCGCGCGGCGCTCGAGGGCATCGGCTACGGCGTGCGGCACAATCTCGAGGCGATGACAGAGGCCGGTGGCCAGGCGCACCGGCTGGTCGCGGTCGGGGGTGGCACCAAGGGCGGTCTGTGGACGCGGATCGTCTCCGATATCACCGGCTTGCCGCAGCAGCTCCCGGCCGAGACCGTCGGCGCCTGCCTCGGTGACGCCATGCTCGCCGCCGAGGCTGCCGGGGTGGACACCACCCGGTGGAATCCGGTGGTCACCACGGTCGAGCCGGATCCGGCACACACCGAACTGTATGGGCAGTACTACCGGCACTATCGCGCACTCTATGAATCCACCAGCGACACAGCGCATTTCCTCGCCGCCGAGCAGCATCGCACCGCTTCGAGCTGACTCTCGCGCACCCCGTGTCCCGGCTCACGGCCAGCGCCATGGTGTTGATATGGAATATATGCTCTAATTCGATATAGAGGGAACATTCCATATCGAACCGGCCGCGACCCGCGGGTCCGGCCGAGAGGGTGATTCACGATGGCCGTGCTCAATACCCACACCCGCCGCATTCCGGTGCCTGCCGCGCAGGCGGGAGCTCTACTCGACACGCTCGCCGGTCCGCACGACGCACTGTGGCCCAGCGACTCCTGGCCGCCCGTGGCGCTGGACCGGCCGCTGTCGGTCGGCGCGTCCGGAGGCCACGGCGTGGTCCGCTACACGGTGCAGGGATATCAGCCGGGCAGGTGGCTGAACTGCCGATTCGACAGTGTCTTCGGCTCGACGGACGTCGAGGGCTGCCATGAATTCCTGATCCTCGACGCCGACGGCGAGACGCTGCTGGTCCATCAGTTGGCGGCCCGGCTCGGCGGCCGGTTCCGGCTGCTCTGGCCACTGGCCGTGCGCTGGCTGCACGATGCGCTGATCGAGGATCTGCTCGATCGCGCCGAATTCGAACTCACCGGATCCGTGCGCACCCCGGCGCGCTGGAACCGCTATGTGCGACTGCTGCGAGCCGCGCTGGGGCGGACCGGAACTCCCGCACCTCGGGCCGCAGCTCACGCGGTGTGAGCCGAGTGATCCGGGGTGGGTGTCCCGGACAGTGACGTGGCCGGGGTTTCGTGGAAGAATCCGATGCCATGCAGGCGAGTTGTGATATCGGGAGGGCCGCATGCCTACGCAGGCGCTGAACCAGCAGAATTTCCAGCAGGTCGTCTCGCGCGGCGGCATCGTTCTGGTGGACTTCTGGGCGACCTGGTGCGGGTGGTGCACCAGATTCGCGCCGGTGTACGAGGAATCCGCGCGGATGCACCCGGATATCGTGCACGCCACCGTCGATGCCGACGTCGAACAGCAGTTGGCGGCCGTCGCGCAGGTCAGCAGCCTGCCGATGCTGCTGGCCTTCCGTGACGGCCTGCCGGTCTACGCCGAGCCCGGTTTCAAGACCTCCGAACAACTGGAAAACGTTGTGCAGGAGATCATGTGGCTGGACATGGACGAGGTTCGGCGCGAGCTGGTGAAGCAGAATCCGGAACTCGCGCAGGTCCCGGAGTTGGCTCAGCAGCAGCATCCGATCGCCGGACTGGCCGACGGACCGCGCCTTTACGGCTGGCCGGGGCTGCGGGGCGCCGCGGTGAGCTGAGCCCGTGCCTCGGGCCGGTACGCCAGCCCGGCCACGGCAGCGAGCAGACCGACCGCGACCATGTACATCCATCCGGCGCGATAGTCGCCGAGTCCGGGAACGGCCGCCCGCGCGAGAATGGCGGTCAGAATCGCCACGCCCAGTGCGGAACTGGTCTGCCGCGCCATCATCAACGTCCCCGAACCCAGCGAGAGCTGATCGACGGGCAGCAGTGCCGAGGCTCCGAACAGCGGCGGCTGCAACAGCGCGGTACTCGCCCCCGCGAGGATCGCGCCGGGCAGGAACATGATCGGATACGACGTGGTGATTCCGGCCGTGAGGATCCACCATGCCGCGCCCAGCGCGATGGTCGCCCCACCCAGCGCCGCGCAGGTCCGCGCACCGAACCGGGCCACGAGGCGTCCGGACAGCGGTGAGAGCAGCAGGCAGCTGATCGGGATTGGCGCGATGCCCAGGCTCGCGGCCAATTGCGAGTAGTGCCACTGCCGGGTCAGGAACAGGGTGCCCTCCAGGATCAGCGCGGCGAAGGCCAGGTAGTAGGCGAACACACCGGCCGTCGCGATGCGAAACATCTTGTGCCGCAGGACAGCCGGGCTCACGACCGGATCCGGGTGACGTCGCACGTGCCAGCCGAAAACGCCCGCGAGCGCCAGCGCGGCCAGGAGCGTGCCGATCGTGGCGGGCGAGGTGTATCCCCAGTCCGATGCCTGCACGAAGACGGTGGTCAGGGCGGCGGTGGCGGCGAGAATCAGTGCCGCGCCGAACATGTCGAGTTTCCGTCCCTTCTGCCCGCGGATATCGGGCAATACGCGCAGCCCGAATACGAAGGCCGCCACCGTGAACGGGATGTTGAGCAGGAAGATCCAGCGCCAGCCCGCCTGCAGCAGCAGTCCGCCGATCACCGGTCCGCTGCCCGCGCCCGCGGCGGCGATCGCGGTCCAGATGCCCATCACGGTCGGGTGTTCGCGCCTGTCGAACGAGGGCAGTACGAGTCCGAGACCGGTCGGTACCAGCAGCGCCGCGGCCACGGCCTGCACGATGCGGGCGGCGATCAGCGCGCCCAGGCCGGGCGCGGCCGCGCAGGCGATCGAGGACAGCCCGAAAAGCGCTATGCCGAGCAGGAATCCGCGTTTGCGGCCGGTGTCGTCGGCGAGACGGCCCGCGGGAACCAGCAGCGCGGCCATGACGATCGTGTAGGCGTTGAGCACCCAGGACACGGTGCTCGCCGAGGCGTGGCCGAAGGATGTCTGCAGGGTGGGGAAGGCGACCGTGACGGCGAACAGATCCAGGATGGCCAGATATTGGGCGACGGCCGCGACCGCCAGCACCCGCCATCGGCGCGATGATGCGGACAGGGGCACGAACTCGACTCGTGCAAGCCCATTGACACTGGCGGAAACAGTCATGGGTGCAACTATCCCGTCACGAACCAAGCGCAGCCAGTGGCAGAATCGACAATATGCGCTAGATTACCGACATGACCGATCGTCGCGAGCGGACCGTCGCCATCGCCGTCGCTCCCGGGCAGCCGATGTTCGAGGTGGCGATTCCGTATCAGGTGTTCTTCGAACCGCCGCCCGGTGTCGACGCAGCGGACTGGTACGACCTGCGGCTGTGCGGCCCGCGCGGGACTCGGCATGCGACACTTCGCGATCCGTTCGTCACGCTCACCGATTACGACTACGACGACCTGCTCACCGCCGGCACCGTCATCGTCCCCAGCACGCCGAACGTCCGGCAGGATCCGCCCGCCGAGCTGGTCGAGGCCGTGCGCGCGGCCTATGCGGGCGGGGCGCGGATCGTGGCGCTGTGCTCGGGAGCCTTCGTACTGGCCGCGGCGGGACTGCTCGACGGCCGGCGGATGACCACGCACTGGAAGCACGTCGATGTCCTGCTGGACCGGTTTCCCGGCATGGACGTCGACCCGTCGGTGCTCTACATCGATGACGGCCGCATCCTCACCAGCGCGGGCACGATGGCGGGGATGGATCTGTGTATTCACCTGGTCCGCAAGGATCTCGGCTCACGCATCGCCAATGCCGTCGCCCGGAATCTGGTCGTCCCGCCGCATCGCGCGGGCGGCCAGGCCCAATTCCTGGCCGCGCCGGTGCCCGCCCAGGCCACCGATCCCGGTCTCACCGCGACCCTGCAATGGGCGCTGGAACGGCTCGACACTCCGCTCACCGTCGGCGATCTGGCCAAGCGGGCCGGGATGAGTGAGCGGACCCTGGCCCGGCGTTTCCATGCCGAACTCGGTGCGACACCGCTGCGATGGCTGCTCACCCAGCGGTTGATCCGGGCGCGAGAGTTGTTGGAGGCCACCGACTTCTCGGTGGACGTCGTCGCCGGACGTTGCGGCCTCGGCAGTGCGGCCAACCTGCGCGCGCACTTCGGCCGGGAGGTCGGCATCTCGCCCAGCGAGTACCGGCGCTCGCACCGCTCCCACCGGCACGAGGTGGTCACCGCCGACTCCCGATCATGAATTTCACTGCCGGGCAGCGGATTCCGATTCAGAGACGGTGGCGTCGCCCGGTGACCGACCGGTGTTGATACCACCACGAGGTGGTCGCGACCTCGGCGTCCTCCAGTGGCAGATACCGGCCGCCGTCACGCCAGCCGAGCGCCTGCAGGGTGACGCGCAGACTCCGGTCGAAGCAGATCGGGTCGCGCACATGCCAGCGGTACATGCCGAAACGCTGCTGCGGCTGGTAGATCTGGTCCGGCGGCAGTACCTGCACCAGGCCGAGATAGGGCGTGGAGTAGGTGTGGTAGGCGTCCTGCATGTCGAAATTCCATGCGCCGCCGAAGAAATCCTCGGTGCCGGTGCCGCAGATGGTGGGGTATTCGGTGTCGCCGTCGAGATAGAACTTCATCTCGCCCTCACCCCACCAGCCCGGCGCGTTGGGCACGATCGCCAGATAGGTGCCGACATAGCGACCCGGTCCCGGAATATCCTCCAGCACAGTGTGAATCGCCGGATTGCCCAGCGGATTGCTCAGCCGCCGCCATGCGTGCAGATAGCCCGCGGTGCGCGGCACATCCTCTTCCAGATAGGTGATCTGGTAGTAGACCGGCACCGAGCGATCGCCGCCGTTGTGCAGGGTGAAGCGGGCGTGCGCGCGAAACGGCATGGGCCAGAAGCTGTTCAGCCCGCCCGCCGGGGCGACCACCACCATCTCCGAATTCACCTGCGCCAGTTCTTCCCAGGCGTTGCAGAAGAACGACCCCAGCGGCACCTCGATGGCTGGTTCGGCATCGTTGTCCCAGTACACCCGCAGCGTCATCTCGTTGAGCACCGCGCGGTCGGTGGTCAGCCAGAAGTGCCGGACCACGCCGGGGCCGGAAACGTCGGCCAGGGTGGCGGTTTCGCCGGGCGAGAGATCGATCGACGGCGACATCTTCCAGCCGACGCCCAGCTCCGCGGCCGCATGCGCGCCGGTGCCCTCCGTGGCGCGCCCGCCCCCGCCCGGTGCGCCGGTCGGGTTCTCCGGGCTGATGGAGCGGGTCCGGGCCTGATCGATCCGCCATATCTCGTGCACCATTGTGATTTTTGCATGCCACCGGTGCTCGCGGGGCTGGATCGGCTCCGCCGGTGGTCCGTGCTCGGCGCGTCGGGGCGCTACGGAATTCGGTTTCGCCGCGACGACCGGCCGCTTAGCCTCGGGGGATGACGTGGACCGCCCCGGAGACAGCGCGTTCGCCGCAACTCGTGGTGGGGGACGAGCGTTCGATGCTGCAGAACAGGCTCGATCACCATCGTGCGACGTTGCTGTGGAAATGCCGTGGCCTGACCGCCGAACAGTTGGTGATCCGCAGTGTCGAACCATCCTCGATGACGTTGCTGGGCCTGGTCAGGCATATGACCGAGGTGGAACGAGCTTGGTTCCGCAAACGTGCGGCGGCGCAGGACGTGCCATACCAGCACACCACCGAGCAGAACCAGGACGGCGATTTCGACGACGTCGACACCGCCGACGCGGCACACGATTTCGCGCTGTACCGCAACGAGATCGACCAGTGCGACGCCGCGGTCGCCCCGCTCGCGCTGGACTACACCTTCGTCCACCCGCGCACCGGTCGCGAGATCAGCCTGCGCTGGATCTACCTGCACATGATCGAGGAGTATGCCCGCCACAACGGCCATGCCGACCTGCTGCGCGAACGGATCGACGGTGTGACCGGCGAATAACTCTCACAGACCGTGATCGCGGGCCCAGGCGGCGATCTGGGTGCGGGAGGTGAAGCCGAGTTTGGTCAGGATGTGCTCGACGTGGGTTTCGGCGGTACGCACCGAGATCACCAGATCCGTGGCGATGCGTTTGTTGCTGTGACCGGCCGCGACCAGCCGGGTGACGTCCTTCTCCCGGCGGGTGAGCACGTCGACGGCCGCATCGTCGACCGGTTCGGCGCGCAATGGTCTCGGCTCGGTCTGCGCGGGGGCGGCGGTGCGGCCCAGCGCGTAGTCGATGGCGGCCGGCAGCGTCAGGGCCGCGCCGCTGTCGTACGCCTCGCGGAATCCCTTCTCGCCCAATTCTTCCAGGACCTGGACACGTACCTTCTCACCGACCGCGGTGGCGATGGCGTGGGCCAGGCGCACGGTGTCGCGCTGTAGGGTCTGCGCCGCGCCCATCAGCCGTGCTGCGCGCACCATATCGCCGCGGGCCGCCGCCGACCAGGCCATACCGTCGAATGCCGAAGCCAGCCAGATACATCGGTCGAATTCGGCGAACATCTCCACCGCGCGACTCATGTACGCCGCGGCCGCCTCCTGATTGCCGTGCCGCCAATGATCGACCCCGACCGTCCACAGCGCCAGGCCGCCCAGCAGGTGCACGCCGTGCCGTTCGGTCAACGCTCGCAGGGTTTCGGCGATGGTGGTCGACCGGTCGTCCTCGAGCAAGGTCGCGCACATGAATCCGAAAGAGAGACTGTCCATTTCGGTGGTGGTGTGCCCGGCGTCGCGGGCCAGTGCGGCGGCCTGCTCGGCCATCGTCAGCGCGCGCCGCGTGTCGCCGTCGGTGAATGCGATCAAGGCGCTGTCCAGCCGGTTCTCGGCGAGGACGTCCGCCGCGCCCAGTTCGGTCGCCAGCGCCAGGCTCTCTTCGACGAATCCGGCCGCGGATTCGCGATCGGACAGCAGCGCGGCGAGCGACGCTGCCGAGGACAGACCGCGTGCCCGCTCGCGCGAGGGCGTCGTCGGGGTGCGCATCAGGGCGTCGGTGAGCCAGCGGCGGCCTTCGGACAGGAACCGGTAGTGCTCCCAGTACGGGCGCAGCGCGGTGGCGGTGTCCAGGGCCAGGCGCGGCGCATCGGACATCGAGAATTGCAGGGCCGAACGGAGATTCGCGTGTTCGCGGGACAGGTCCCGGAACCAGGCGACATCCTCGGAGCTGCAGTAGGCGCGCGGTCCGCGCAATGCCAGCCGTCGATAGTGGTCGCGATGGCGCGCCCGCACAGCCGCCTCCGTGCCGGATTCGATCAGCCGGTCATGGCCGAACTGCCGAATCGGTTCCAGCATCGAATATCTGGCCTTCTCGTCGTCCTGACGCAGCAGCAGCACCGATTTGTCGACCAGTCCGGTGAGTGCGCCGACGAGATCCTGCCCCTCGGCGGACAGCGCGCACACCGCCTCTGCGGCATCGATGTCCAGCCCACCGGCGAAGACCGAGAGTTGTTGCCACAGCGTCTGTTCCGCGTCGGTGCACAGCTGATAGCTCCAGCGGATCGCGCCCTCGATGGTCTGCTGACGGCGCGGCGCGGTGCGCGGACCGGCGCTGAGCAGAGTCATCGTGTTGTCGAGACGGTCCAGGATCTGCGCGGGGGTGAAGACGCGAAAACGCAAGGCCGCCAACTCGAGTGCCAGCGGCATCCCGTCCAGACGACGGCAGATCGCGGCGAGCGTCGCGCGGTTGGCGGTGGTGCTGGTGAAACCGGGATCGACCGCACCGGCCCGCTCGACCAGCAGCCGCACCGCATCGCTGTCGCCGCCCGGCTCCTCGCGTCCGCGGGGCTGGCCACCGACCGGCAGCGGCGGCACCGGCATCACCTGTTCGCCCGCGATACCGAGCACCTCACGGCTGGTCGCGACCACCTGCACCGCCGGGGTGGCGGTGACGATGCGCTCGACCAGTTCGGCGCAGGCGTCGATCAGGTGCTCGCAGTTGTCCAGGACCAGCAGCATTCGCTGAGTGGCGAGGAATTTCAGCAGTCGTGGCAGCGGATCGCTGGTGTCGTCGCCCAGGTGCAGCGCCTCGGCGACGCTGAGCGTCACCAGATCCGGATCCCGCACGTCGGCGAGTTCGACCACCCAGACCCCGTCGCGGAAGGCCCGTCCGACCGATGCGCCGAGTCGACGCGACAGGCGCGTCTTGCCGACGCCGCCCGGCCCGAGCAGCGTCAGCACTCGCGTGGTCGACAGCAGACGCTTCGCGGCTGCCAGTTCGTCGTGGCGGCCGACGAAGCTGGTGACCTCGGCGGGAAGGTTCCCGCTGACACGCCGCGCCATATCCGCCACACTAGCGCGTGCCCGGATCGCTCGAATCGACCTCGCGGCGAACCGGCTGCGGGCCACCGATCCGGCGGGCATAGGCTTGCCGATGCGTGGTCGGCGCCGGTGCGGGCCACGAGCGAGAAGCATCCGACGACCGAGGAGGCCCGCTGTGCGTATCGGCATCCTGTTGAACGAACCGACCGGGCCCGAGGGCCTGCGCGGCCTGACCGACGAGCTGCGCCGCGCTGCGGACGAGGGCTTCAACTCCGCCTGGATGACGCACATCTTCGGCGTGGACGCGCTCACCGCGCTGGCCGTCGCGGGCAGTCAGGTGCCGGGGATCGATATCGGCACCGGCGTCGTGCCGAGCTATCCGCGTCATCCCGGCGCGCTGGCCCAGCAGGCGCGCACGACAGCGCTCGCGGTCGGTCCGGGGCGGCTCACGCTCGGTCTCGGCCTGTCGCACAAGATCGTGATCGAGAACATGTTCGGGTACAGCTTCGAACGCCCGGCCCGGCACATGCGCGAATACCTGTCGGTGCTGATGCCGCTGCTGGAGAACAAGCCGGTCTCTTTCGCCGGCGAGACGGTGAAGGCCAATCTGGCGCTGTCGGTGCCGAACGAGGGATCGGTGCCGGTGTTGCTGGCCGCGATGGGTCCGGCGATGCTCAAACTCGCGGGCCGGGTCACCGACGGCACCGTGCTGTGGATGACGGGTCCGGCGACCGTTCGCGATCACGTCGCACCGGCGATCACGGCCGCCGCGGCCGAGGCGGGACGCCCCGCACCGCGTGTGGTGTGCCCGCTGCCGGTGTGCGTCACCGATGACGTGGACGGCGCCCGGGAGCAGGCGGCCAAGGTCTACGCCGCCTACGGTTCGCTGCCCTCGTACCGGGCGATGATGGATCGCGAAGGCGCCGAGGGCCCGGCGGATCTGGCCATCATCGGTTCGGAAGAGTATGTCGCCGAACGCATTCGGTCCATCTTCCACGCAGGCGCCACCGAATTCGTCGGCGCTGTCTTCGTCGGCGGCGAGGAGGCGGTCCGCACCCGAGCCCTGCTCACCGGGCTGGCGGACTGACCCGTGCCCCGATCACGGCGCGCCCGGGTCGAGGACGTGCACGAGTTGGCGCTGGCCATGCCGCACGTCACGGTCGAGTACGGTCCGCAGGAGAATCCGATCTATCAGGTCGGGCGCAAGTCGTTCATCTTCTTCCGGACCCCGCGCCCGGACGCGGTCGATCCGGACGCCGGGGACCGCTATCCGGATGTGATCGTGATCTGGGTTCCCTCCGAGTCCGACAAGCTGGCACTGGTGCAGGATCAGGAGTCGCCCTGGTTCAGCACCGCGCATTTCGACGGGCATTCCTCGGTCCTGGTCCGCGCGGGCCGGCTCGGCGAACTGCACCTGGACGAGTTGCGCGAGGTCGTGCAGGACGCCTGGTTGTCCCGGGCCTCGGCGACGCGGGCCAAGCGCTGGCTGGCCGAGAACAGGCTCTGAACTGCTCGGAGACAATTTCGTCCACGATCGGTTGACCTCTACCGTGGTTGAGGTTGCAGGCTGGACTCATGACTCAGTCCGCAGAGACCTGGAACACCGTCTACGACAACGACACCGCCCCCTGGGTGATCGGGGAGCCGCAGCCGCAGGTGCTGGCCTTGGAGCGGGAGGGCTGGATCCGTGGTCGTGTCCTGGATCCCGGGTGCGGCGCGGGTGAGCACACCATTGCACTGACCTCCCTCGGCTACGACGTGCTCGGCGTGGATCTCTCGCCCAGCGCGGTCGCCTACGCGCGCGCCAACGCCGCGCACAAGGGCGTTCCCGCTGCGCGATTCGAACTCGCCGATATGGTCGCGATCGGCGGCGATCCCGGCCTCGCGGCCGAACTCGGCGTCTTCGACACGATTCTGGACAGTGCGCTGTTCCACGTCTTCCGGGAGGATTCCCAGGCGCGGTCCGCCTACGTGCGGGCCCTGCACGCGCTGTGCGCACCGGGCGGTCGAGTCCTGCTGCTGGCGCTCTCCGATGCCGAGCCCGGCTTCGGGCCGCGGATCAGCGACAGCATGATTCGCGAATCATTCGGCGAGGGATGGGAATTGGAGGACCTGCAGCCCGCGCGCTATCGCGGCCGGATCACCGCGGTCCTGTCGCCGGAAGCCCTCGAAGGGGTGCGGGCCGACGCGGACGGGAACGTGGAGACCGCGGCCTGGGTGGCGCGGATCGCGCGCCGGGTGAATCCACGTCCGGACTAACGGCCCCGCGCACGCCTCGGGAACAGGGCGCGTCCGGCCTCGTGCGCGACCTCGAGTACGACCCGGGCCAGCCGATCGAAACCCATCGCATCGGCCGGGCCGGTGAGAGACAGCGCCGCGGGGGCCGCGCCGCGCACGCGCACCGGCGCTGCGACACAGGCGATTCCGGCCATCGCCTCCTCGTGGTCGATCGCCACGCCCTGGCGAAGCCGGATGCGCTCGAGTTCGCGCCGCAATGCCTCGGGCTCACAGACCGTGCGCGCGGTGAGCCGCGCCGGACGGGTGCGGACCACCGATTCGGCGATGGGCGGCTCCAGCGTCGAGAGCATCGCCTTGCCCAGAGCCGTTGCGTGCGCGGGCATCCGGCCACCGAGGCGGGTCGGCAGTGCGGCGGCGAACCGGCCGCCGACCTTGTCCAGGTACACCACCTCGCGGCCGTCCAGTACGGCCAGATGACCGACCAGACCGGTGCGTTGGGCCAGTTCGTGCAGCAGTGGGCCGACCGCGTCGCGGGTCTCGTTGTGATCGGCGGCCAGGCCGCCCAGTTCCAGGGTGCGCATGCCCAGCCGGTAGCCGCCGGAGGTGTGCGCGAGCCAGCGCAGCCGGATCATCTGATCCAGGATCCGGTGCACGGTCGACCGCGGAAGTCCGGTCCGCTCAACGATTTCCACCAGGGTCAGCGTCGGGGTCGCGGCGTCGAACACGTCCAGGATCAGCGTCATCCGCTCGATCATCGACACCGGGATCGGCCGGGCCGCGGCGTGCGCGGGCTGCCGGTCGGAATCGCTCGCGTGGCCTCGGGCAGGAACGGCGCGTTCGGTGACGGGCAGCGCGGTGACGGTCATATGTTCCTCCGTTGGCTCATATGCAGTCTCGAAGTATGTGGACTGGGCATGTTCGGGTTGCATACTCGTGTTACCAGTCACAGTGGACTCTCGCGGGGAACGGCGAATCGGTGGAACTACGTATCTTCTACCGATTCGTCCCGGTCACCGGGGCTACGTATTGACTACCGAGCGCTCCGAGCTGTTCCGATTACCGTCGGCTATATGTCTTTTCGGCTCGACCGGAAACACCCGAGGAGTGATCCCAGTGGCTGCCTTCAGTTTCCTCGGCTACGTCCGGATCGGGATCACCGATCCGGACGCCCGGCGCACGTTCGCCTTCGAGACGGGAGTGCGGTTACCGGTCGTCGGTGAACGTCACGCGCACCGAGACCGGGGTCGTCTGCAGGGCGGCGAACCCGGCTGCGGTGAGCGGGGCGAGCAGCCGATGGGGTGCGAAGGCGCGGGCGCGGGCGACGACATCGTCCTCGGGACGTAGTTCGGCGATCCCGCTACGCCACTGGTTTCCCTGACGCAGACGGATATTCGGGTTGGCGGCGACATTGTTGCCCCAGCCCGAGCGCAGGCCGTGCTGGCAGATGATCCAGGCGCCGTCGTCCTCGAACCGGACCGAGACCGGAACCCGGCGCGGCTGTCCGGACTTGCGGCCGATCGTCTCGAGTTCGGTCGCGAAACTCGACCGGATCCCGATCCGGTTCAGGTTGCGGAACAGCGGATTCACCACGTACCGACCGACATTGCGTTCGACGGCGAACTTGCGAGCCAGCGGGTCGGGGCGCGATCCGGACCCGCCGCGCCGGGGCCGCAGCGCCTCGATTCCGTTGCGCCGCACCATCGTGGCCGCCGTGCGCCACGGGGAACGGGCCGGATCCGGATTCAGTCCGGCGCCGAGCCGATGCAGTTGATCGGTGTGCCACTGCAGATCCAGCGCGCCGTCGAAGGATTTGAGACCGCCGCTGCGGGCGAGTGGTCCGCGCAGCCCCAGCGAGATGGCCGGTGTGCGTAGCACATCGGTGCGGCCCTCCAGCAGATCGCGTGCGGCGTCGGGCAGTACGGCAGTCGGCCGACCGATGCCGACCACATCGCACGCTCCGGATTCGATCGCCGCGGACATCGCCGCCCGCGACCGGAAACCGCCGGTGACCGCGAGCGGCACCGCGCCCGCCGAATGCCGGACCGTCTCGGCGTATTCGAGGAAGTACGCCTCGCGGGCCCGGGTGCTCTCGGCCTGGCGCGGCCGTCCCATCATGGCTGGGGATTCGTAACTGCCGCCGCTGATTTCGAGCAGGTCCAGACTCTCGGCGGCGAGCGCCTCGAGCACGTCTCGCGATTCGTCCTCGCTGAATCCGCCGCGCTGGAAGTCGGCGGAATTGAGTTTCACCGCCACCGCGAAGCCGGGCCGCACCGCGCCGCGAATCGCCCGCACCACCTCGAGGGCGAAACGCATCCGCCGCGCGGCGTCCCCGCCCCAGGCATCGGTGCGCTGGTTGGACAGCGGCGAGAGGAATTGCGAGACGAGATATCCGTGCGCGCCGTGGACCTGCACCCCGTCGAACCCCGCGGCCTCGGCCACCCGGGCGGCGGTGGCGAAACGCTCGATCAGCTCGACGATCTCATCCTCGCTCAGCGCCCGCGGCGTCGGCATGCCGGGGATGGACGGCGCGATCGCCGAGGGAGCGACGGGACGGTGCCGTCCGGCGAGCGGATTGGCCTGCCGCCCAGGGTGATTCAGCTGCATCCAGATCGGCGTGCCGCCCTCCTTCGCCGCCTTCGCCCAGCGGGTCAGCGCATCGAGGTCCCGGTCGTCGGTGATCGTGACGTTGCCCGGCTCGCCGAGCTGTGTCCGGTCGATCATCACGTTGCCGGTGACGATCAGGCCGAAACCGCCTGTGCTCCAACGACTGTAGAGCCGCCGCAAGCGTTCGTCCGGGGCCAGGGCCGCGTTGCCCAGCCCCTCGCTGAGCGCGGATTTCATGATCCGGTTGGGCAGTGTCTGCCCGCAGGGCAGCGGTAGGGGGTCGTGCGGATTCGCCATCGTCGTGCTCCCTCGTCTGCGGTCACCAACGGGTAGACCGATCGGTGTAATGGGAGGGTAGTACACCGATCGGTATAGCGGCAAGGTATGCTGGTGAGACAGCGGAAATGCGTACCAGGAAGGTCGCCCATGGGAGTGCGGGATCGGCTGATCGAGGGCGCGATCGATCTCATCCGGCGCAACGGCGTGGCCGGGACCGGTATCGCGCAGTTGCTGCAGTGCAGCGGCGTCTCGCGGCGTTCGATATATCTGAATTTCCCGTCCGGCAAATCGGAACTGGTCGCCGAGGCGACCCGTAGCGCCGGTCGCGCCTACAGCGCGCTGATGCGCTCGGTCGCCGCGAGTTCGGATATGGCCACGTGCCTGGCCGCATTTCCGGCGCTCTGGCGGGATACGGTCATCGACAGTGATTTCACCGCGGGCTGTCCGATCGTGGCAGCCGCCCTGGGCCGCGCCGACGCCCCCGAGGCCGCCGACGCGGCGGGGGAGACCTTCGCCGACTGGGAGTCGATCCTCGCCGAACGTCTGCGCGCCGAACGCATCGCACCCGAACTGGCCCGGTCCCTGGCGACCACCATCATCGCCGCGGTCGAGGGCGCGGTGGTGATGTCCCTGGCCACCCGCTCGCCCGCACCTCTCGAACGCGTCGCCGCCCAGATGTCCACCCTGGTGGCTCATCACACCGCGGCCGCCTGAGCAGTCGACCGCGCGTGATTGTTGCGTCTGTCACGAGCGGGATTGCGCTAGTGGTCAATTAGTGGCATGCGCGGCTTCTCGGGCCGCCGGTGCGCGATGGGGCAGGACGGTGCGGTCGCGGCCCGCGGCCAGACCGGGAAGGCCGGTGAGTACCGCGACGCCGAGCATGATGATCATCGGCAGGGTCCAACTGCGCGCCGCATCGTGCAGCGCGCCCAGGACCAGCGGACCGGTCGCGGCGAGGACGTAACCGACACCCTGTGCCATACCGGACAATTGGCGGGCGGTGTGCGCGTCGGGGGCGCGCAGGCCCAGGAAGGACAGTGCGGCGGCGAAGGCCACGCCCTGGCCGATGCCCAGCACCACCGCCCACCTCCACACCGAACCGATGGGGGCCCAGGCGATTCCGGCGAAGCCGATGAGGTTCAGCACCACGACGGCGCCCACCAGCGGACGCTGATCGGTGAGGCGTCGCTCGAAGATCGGCACGGCCATCGCCCCGACCGCCTGCGTCAGACTGACCAGGGACACCGCGTATCCGGCGGCTTCCTTGCCCATGCCGCGATCGATGCAGATGGTCGGCATCCAGCCGATCACCGCGTAGGCCAGCAGCGACTGCAACCCCATGAACGCGGTCACCTGCCAGGCGAGTTTGTCGCGCCACAACTCGCCGTGCCCGCCCGGTGCGCTCGCGCCCTGTCCACGGGCGCGCAGCATCCGCGGCAGCCAGGCCAGCCCCGCCACCAGCGCGGGAATGGCCAACAGTGCCAACGGAAGTCGCCAGCTCGAACGCAGACCGTGCTCGACCGGGACGGCCAGCGCCGAAGCGCCCGCCGCGCCGACGGTGACCGCGACGGTGTACACCGCCGTCACCGTGGTGACCCGCTCTGGATAGTCGCGTTTGATGATCGCGGGCACCGCGATATTGCCGATGCTGATCGCGACACCGGCCACCAGCGAGCCTGCGAACAACACCGCCGTCACCGGGATGATCCGGATCAGCAACGTCGCGGTGAGCAAGCCCATCGCGGCGACCAGCAGAGTTTCCGGTGCGGGCGAACGTCGCAGGAACGGCGCGATCAGACCGTAGAGACCGAAGCAGACCAGCGGCAGCGTCGTCATCGCGCCCGCCGCGGCGCCGGATAGGTGCAACTGCCGCTGAATCTCGTCGAGCAGCGGGCCGACCGCCGTCACCGCCGGGCGCAGATTGATCGCGACCAGCACGATCAGCAGCAGGCGTAGCCGATGTCCCGTCATCGTCTCTCCTGCTCGGTCAGCGAATCCAGCACGGCCAGAGTCGGTTCCACCACGGCGGCGGCCAATCGCCCGGACGCCTCGGCATCACCCGCGGCGATCGCGTCGAGCACCGCGCGGTGCGGCGCGGGGCCCGCCTCGGGCACCTCGTGATCCAGGCGCACCGCGCCCAGCGCCTCGCGCAACCGGGTCGCGAAGAACCGGGCGGCTTCGATGAGCACCGGATTACGGGTGGTCTCGATGATCGCGAGGTGGAACTGCGCATCGGCGTCGCCGAATTCGCCTGCGTCCGAGGCGGTATCGCGCGCCTCGAGCAGTTCGGTGAGCCTGGCGAGGTCGGCGTCGGTGCGACGGCGCGCGGCCAGGCGGGCCGCC
Source organism: Nocardia coffeae (assembly GCF_019890715.1). NCBI lineage: Bacteria > Bacillati > Actinomycetota > Actinomycetes > Mycobacteriales > Nocardiaceae > Nocardia > Nocardia coffeae. Next base: position 235,766 of record NZ_JAINZY010000004.1, read on the forward strand.
TGGACGTCGTAGGCGAGTTGTACCTCGAAGACGTCGCGCACGTCGCAGCGCTGCATCCGCTGGAGCAGCGGGCGCGGATCGGCGGTGCTGCGCACATAGGTGCCGTCGCCGCGCCGCACCTCGAGCAGGCCGATGTGGCTCAGCGCCCGGATCGCCTCGCGCACCGCGGGGCGGCTGACCCGCAACTGCCGAGTGAGCTCGAGTTCGCCGGGAATGCGTTGGCCCACCGGCCACGTCCCGCTCATCACACTCGCCTGCAATTGGTCCAGCACGGCGTCCACGGTCGATCCGGTCGCCACCGGCGTCAGCTCCACGGCGATACCTCCTGTCAGATGTCAGACATCTTAGGAATGGGTCTCCCGGGTCGGCAATGGTTCGCCGGGGGATGCCGGGGTGGGATGTATCACCCGGTCAGTACGCTGGTCGACATGACAGCATCGCGTAGTGATTCGTTGACGGGCGGCGGTCGGGTGACGGATGGTCCCACTCCCACTGCCCCGGATCTCGACGACGTCCGCACGGCGGTGCACGACGCGGCTCGCCGTGCCCGGGTGGCCTCGCGCACGCTCGCCCGGCTGACCACCGCCGAGAAGAACGACGCGTTGCAGGCGTGCGCCGATGCCCTCCTCGCCGCCGCGGACCGGGTGCTCGCGGCCAATGCCGACGACATCGAGACCGCCCGCGCCGGCGGCACCGCCGATTCGCTGCTGGACCGGTTGCGCCTGACCTCGGCCCGGGTCGACGGCATCGCCGCGGGCCTGCGTCAGGTCGCGGGCCTGCCGGATCCGGTCGGCGTGGTGATCCGCGGTTCCACGCTGCCCAACGGTCTGGAGATCCGTCAGGTGCGAGTGCCGCTCGGTGTGGTCGGCATGGTCTACGAGGCGCGGCCCAACGTCACGGTCGACGCGTTCGGCCTGGCGCTCAAATCCGGTAACGCCGCGCTGCTGCGCGGCTCGTCCTCGGCGGCGCGCTCGAATGCCGCCCTGGTCGAGGTGCTGCGCGATGCGCTTGTCGCACAGGGACTTCCGGCCGACGCGGTGCAACTGCTGCCGAGTCACGACCGCTCCAGCGTCACCCATCTGATCCAGGCGCGCGGCCTGGTCGACGTGGTGATCCCGCGCGGTGGCGCCGGGCTGATCGAGGCCGTCGTGCGCGACGCGCAGGTGCCCACCATCGAGACCGGCACCGGTAACTGCCACGTCTACGTGCACTCCGCCGCCGATCTGGATATGGCCGAGTCGATCCTGCTCAACGCCAAGACCAGGCGGCCGAGCGTGTGCAACACCGCCGAGACGGTGCTGATCGACCGGGCCGTTGCCGAGGCCGCCGTGCCCCGGCTGATCGGTGCGCTCGAGGGCGTGGGCGTCACCGTGCACGGTGATCTGCCGGGACTGGTGCCCGCCACCGAGGAGGACTGGGCGCAGGAGTATCTGTCGCTGGACATCGCGTTGCAGGTCGTCGACGACCTGGACGCGGCCGTCGAACACATCAATCGGTGGGGTACCGGCCACACCGAGGCCATCGTCACCGCGGATCTGCGCGCCGCGCGCGAGTTCACCGATCGCGTGGACGCGGCCGCGGTCATGGTGAACGCGTCCACCGCGTTCACCGACGGCGAGCAGTTCGGCTTCGGCGCGGAGATCGGCATCTCGACCCAGAAGTTGCACGCCCGCGGCCCGATGGGGCTGCCCGAACTCACCTCCACCAAGTGGATCGTGTGGGGAGACGGCCAGGTCAGGCCATGAGGCGAGGCGCATGACGGCGACAGCACCCTTACCGTCGAGGTGACGTTACCGATGGGTAAGTTACGTTTGTACGGTATACAGTCGAGTAGCGGCCGATAGGGCCGACGGGAGTGGCCGCCCACTTCGCAAGGATGGAGTCCAACAGTGCAGACCCCGGTGCACGAACCGATCTTCGCGTCGGTCGAGGATGTGATCTCCCGCCTCGCCACGACCGGCTACCTGTCCGACAAGGCGACCGCGACCTCGGTATTCCTCGCCGATCGCCTGGGCAAACCCCTACTCATCGAAGGTCCGGCCGGTGTCGGTAAGACCGAGCTGTCCCGCGCGGTCGCGCAGGTCGCGGGCGCGGAACTGGTCCGGCTGCAGTGCTACGAGGGCATCGACGAGGCGCGGGCGCTGTACGAGTGGAATCACGCCAAGCAGATCCTGCGGATCCAGGCCGGGGCGGCCGGAGCCGAGTCCGGTACGGCCGAGAACGGTTGGGCGGAAACGAAATCCGACGTGTTCAGCGAGGAGTTCCTGCTCTCTCGCCCGCTGCTGACCGCGATCCGGCGCAGCGATCCCACGGTGCTGCTGATCGACGAGGCGGACAAGGCCGATGTCGAGATCGAGGGCCTGATGCTCGAGGTGCTCAGCGATTTCGCGGTCACCGTCCCGGAACTGGGCACCATCACCGCCACCCGCACCCCGTTCGTGGTGCTGACCTCCAACGCCACCCGTGAGCTGTCCGAGGCGCTCAAGCGCCGCTGCCTCTACCTGCACATCGACTTCCCCGACGAGGAGCTCGAACGGCGCATCCTGGCCAGCCGGGTGCCCGAACTCAAACCGGCGGTCGCCGCGCAGCTGGTGCGGATCGTGCACGTGCTGCGCGGTATGCAGCTCAAGAAGCTGCCCTCGGTGGCGGAGTCGATCGACTGGGGCCGCACGCTGCTGGCTCTGGGCCTGAAGGATCTGGACGACAGGTCCGTGCGCGCCACCCTCGGCGTGGTGCTCAAACATCACAGCGATCACCAGCGTGCGCTGGCCGAGTTGAAGCTGGCCTGATGTTCGGCGGCAAAGCCCGAACGCCCGGAACGGAACGCCCGCCCGCCGACCTCCCGGACGCGGCGCCGCACGGGCTGTCCGGGCATCTGGTCGGCTTCGTGGAGGCGTTGCGCGCCAGGGGAATTCCGGTCGGTCCCTCGGAGACGGTGGACGCCGGGCAGGTCATCGCGGTCCTGGATCTGATGGACCGCGAGATGGTGCGCGAGGGCCTGGCCTGCGCGCTGCTGCGCCGCACCACCCAGCGCGCCACCTTCGACGGCCTGTTCGACCTGTGGTTCCCCGCTGCGCTCGGCGAGCGCACCGGTGCGGACGAGGTGGAGATCCCGCGTCGGCCCGACGGCGAGGTCGACATCCTCGAACTGCGAAAGATGCTGGCCGAGTTGCTCGTCGCGGATCCCTCCGGCGAGCGGACCCAGCAGTTGCAGCAGCTCGCCGCGCAGATGGTCGAGCAGATGGGACAGTATCGATCGGCCAACGGCCCGTCGTTCTCCGCCTATCAGACGCTCAAGGATGTGCAGCCCGAACTGCTGGTGAGCAAGTTGCTCGCGGGATTGGCCGCGGGAGTGGACGATTCGGATTTCGGTTCGGAGGTCGCGCGCCGGGCCGCGCGGGCGCGGGTCAAGGAGTTCCGCGGCACCGTGGAGGCCGAGACCCGGCGCCGGGTGGCCGAGCGGATCGGCCGCGAACGCGTCGCCACCTACGGCGTGCAGCGACAGGCCGAGGATGCGGATTTCCTGCGCATCTCCGAGAACGAACTGGCCGAGCTGCGGCGCAGCAGTCAGCGTCTGGCCCGGGTGCTGGCCTCCCGGCTGGCCGCGCGCCGTCGTCGCGCCCGGCGCGGGGAGATCGATCTGCGCAAGACGTTGCGGCGGTCGATGTCCACCGGCGGGGTGCCGATCGATCTCGCCTCGCGCAAACCGCGTCCCGGACGTCCGGATCTGGTTCTGCTGTGCGATATCTCGGGCTCGGTGGCGGGATTCTCCAGTTTCACCATGTTGCTGGTGGACGCGTTGCGCGAACAGTTCTCCCGGGTGCGGATCTTCGCGTTCGTGGATCGCGCCGACGAGGTGACGCACCTGTTCGATCAGGTGACGCCGCTGGATCAGGTGACTCGGCGCATCTTCACCGAGACCAAGGTGGTGGGCATCGAGGGGCACTCGGATTACGGTGCCGCCCTGGAAGGATTCGCCGAACAGTGGCCGGACGCGGTCACCAGCCGCACCTCGCTGCTGATTCTCGGCGACGCGCGCACCAACTATCGCGATCCCGCGCTCGATACTCTTCGCCGTCTCGCCGATACCGCCAAACATGCGTACTGGCTCAATCCCGAGGCGGAAAAGTCCTGGGGCACAGGTGATTCTGCCGCCAAACGGTATGCGGAGATCGTCGAGATGTACGAATGCCGGTCGGCCCGGCAGCTGACCGCCGTCGTCGGGGGACTGCTCCCGATCTGAGCGGCGGGGTGATCATTAGCTTTTATTAAGCGCACCGCATGAGCGGGTAGCGATCATCCACGCATGGATTCGGCGGAGATCAGGCACGCACTCACCCGTGCCCGCACGGTACCCGAGGGCCGTGAGCGCACCCGGTGCCTGGAAGCCCTCGCCGCGACCGCGCGCATCGGCGCCGATCGCGCAGCGGAGGCGGAGGTGCTGCTGGACCTGGTGCAGGCGTACACGTATGCGGGAGAACGGGATCTGGCGCCCATCGCCATCGTCCGGCTGCTGCGGATCTTCGACGAGCATCCCGATGCCACCGCGGAGTTGTCGCGTTCGGTGCACTGGTACATGAAATGGATGACCAGCGACCTGATCGACAATCCGGCGGTTCCGCTGGGTACCGTCCGCCGCTGGTTCGGCGAACTCGAAAACCGCTATCGCGCGGCGGGATACAGCCTGCGCCCGGTACTGAAGCTGCGATCGATCCTGGCCCGGGACCTCGGTGACTACGAGGAGGCCGCGCGGTTGCGCGCCCTCGCACTCGATGCCCCGCGGGATGAGATGACCGATTGTGAAGCGTGCGAATGTAATTGGGCGGGATCGCTGTCGGTCGCCATGGACGCGGACGTCGATGCGCTGCGTCGGTGGGCTCCGGTGCTGGACGGTAGGCGGCGGTGTGCGCACGAGCCGCACCGGGTCAGTGCGCACGCCCTGCTGCCGCTGGTGCGAACCGGCGGTTTCGATGCGGCCCGTGCCGCGCACCTCACCGGATACCCATTGGTCAGAGGCGTTCTCGGACTACGTCACGCGGTGGCTCAGCACATCGAGTTCTGTGCGCTGACCGGTAACGAGGCGCGCGGTCTGGACATCCTCGCCGAGCACATCGACTGGCTGACCGACGGCGCCGCGGACGCGAATCTGCGACTGGAATTCCTCACCGGCGTCTGCGTACTGCTGCGGCGGCTGGTCGAACTGGGACGCGCCGACGTGCGGATCGGCAAGAGCGCCGCCGCGCCGCTGCTGGAGACGCTCACCGCGGAGATCTACGGACTGTGCGCCCGATACGACGCTCGCAACGGCACCGATTCGATCAGCAGGTCTGTACGCGCACGGCTGGACCGGGCTCCCCTCGTGGACCATCTGCCGCTGGGAGTTCGTGCCGCGGTCGATGTGCGGCCGCCGATCCGGCCCACCGCGCCGACCGCGAGGTCCGGACCACGGCCCGAGGCCGAGCGGCTGGCCGAAGTGGCCGTCGCCCGGCTGGGAGTGGATCCGGCCGGGGCCGAGCAGCGCCTGCGCCGGGCACTCGAGGCGGGCGCGTCGGTACTGCCCGGCGAGCAACTGGCCCGGTTGAGTTCGCTGCTGGTGACCGCGATCTCGGGACAGCGCGGACGCGAATCCGCCCTGGCCGACGCGGCGCTCGTCGCGGCCTGGCGGTGGGAGCCGCTCTCGGCCGTCGACACACTGCATCACACCCTGGTCGCGGCGCGCGCCTATCACCGCGCCGAGCGGCACGGCGAGGCTGCGGCGCTGTTCGAGCAGCCGCTGGCCTTGGAGTCCGGTTCGTCCGGACAAGCCCTGCCCGACACCGCGATTCCCTATCCGCCGACCGAGATCGCGCTGATCCGAAAACAATTCGGGGAATCGCTCAACGCGCTGAACCGATACCACGACGCCGCCGCGCAATTCGCCGAGGCTGCCCGGCTGATCGAGCACGATCCGCAGCAGCGCGGGCTCACCGCGGAACTGGTGCACGCCGAGGCCGCGGCGCTGTCGGTATGCGGCCGCGACGCCGACGCACTCGTCGCGTATCTGCGGGCCGCGGATCTGTTCGAGACCCTCGAGCGCGTCGGTCCGCGAGCGCGCAGTCTGCGTTCGGCGGCATGGCTGCAGTTCTGGGGCGGGGAATCGGTCGCGGCGGCACAGCGCGTCGGATTGGCGACCATGCGGACTCTGCTGGAAGATCTGGAGCGGCTCGCACGGATCGCATCCTCAGCGGAGGTACGCGGTGAACTCCTGCAGACCCGCCGACAGCTCGACACGATGCGAGAGGAGGCGAGCGCGATATGACCGGCATGGCGCCCCGCGCGGCCCTGGTGCTGGTGATCCTCGCGGTGATCGGCGCATGTCTGTGGGCCGGCTCCGGATCGGCCTCCTGCACCGCGACCCAGTCCGGACATCACCACCGGACGTCCGTGGTCCGGGTGGAACGCTGCGCGGCGGCGGGATTCAGGTCGCTGGTACACCGCTGAGCGCCGCCCCCGAGCGCCCGCGACGGGCGGGGAGTGACACGCCAGGGAAACGCCGCCCAGTAAGCTCGGCAGTCGTGCAAGAAACAGGCCGGCGCAAACTGGGCGTGATGGGCGGAACCTTCGATCCCGTCCACCATGGACACCTGGTCGCTGCCAGCGAGGTCGCGCATCGTTTCGAGCTCGACGAGGTGATCTTCGTCCCCACCGGCGAGCCCTGGCAGAAGTCCGGTAAGCAGGTCAGTCCGCCCGAGGACCGCTATCTCATGACGGTCATCGCCACCGCGTCCAATCCGCGGTTCTCGGTGAGTCGCGCGGACATCGACCGCGGCAAGGTCACCTACACCGTCGACACCCTGCGTGACCTCAAGGAACAGCATCCCGACGCGGAGCTGTACTTCATCACCGGTGCGGACGCACTGTCCAGCATCCTCACATGGCAGGATTGGGCCGAACTGTTCGAACTGGCGAAGTTCGTCGGGGTGAGCCGTCCGGGGTACGAACTGAACACCGATCATCTGGAGAAGCATCTGCAGGGCAGCCCGCCCGACGCGGTGACCGTGATCGAGATCCCGGCATTGGCGATCTCCTCGAGCGAGTGCCGTCGCCGGGCCGCCGAAGGCAGGCCGGTGTGGTACCTGGTGCCGGACGGGGTCGTGCAGTACATATCGAAGCGGCATCTGTACGTGCCGGTAGGGAACGGGAAGGTAGGCCGGGCGTAATGACAGCATCCGCCGAAGCGGTGCAGATGGCACAGGTGGCCGCGCGCGCTGCCGACGACAAGCTGGCCACCGATGTGGTCGTGCTCGACGTGTCCGAACAGTTGGTGATCACGGACTGCTTCGTCATCGCGTCCGCACCCAACGAGCGACAGGTCAACGCGATCGTCGACGCCGTCGAGGAGCAGCTACGCCTGGCCGGGCACAAGCCGGTGCGCCGGGAGGGCACCCGGGAGGGGCGCTGGGTGCTACTGGACTACGTCGAGGTGGTGGTGCACATCCAGCACAGCGACGAGCGCGATTTCTATGGGCTGGAACGGCTTTGGAAGGATTGCCCGCAGGTGCCGGTCGAGGGGGTCGGCGAGGCCCGGACGGCGGATGGATCGCCCGAGTGACCGACGGATCCGCGGCGGCGTGTTCGAGGACACGGCGTCCGGTGGTCGGCTCGGCGTCGGAGACGGATACGGATACAGATGACTAAGCACGTCGGCGTTCGCCGGTTGATCCTGCTGCGGCACGGCCAGACCGAATGGAATGCTGCCGACCGCATGCAGGGCCAGTACGACACCGATCTCAGCGAACTGGGTCGTCGGCAGGCCAAGGACGCGGCCCGCGAACTGATGGGGATCGAGCCGATCGCGCTGATCTCCTCGGATCTGCGTCGCGCCTTCGACACCGCCGGCGCCCTGGCCGATCACAGCGATCTGGACGTGGTGCCCGATCAGCGGCTGCGCGAGACCCGGCTCGGCGACTGGGAGGGCCTGACCCATATCGAGGTGGACGCACGCTATCCCGGTGCGCGCCAACGGTGGCGGCTGGATGCTTCGTTCACCCCGCCCGGTGGTGAGAGCAAGCTCGAGGTGGGCGCGCGGGCACTGCCGGTGGTACGCGAATTGTTCGACGCGCGCGCCGACTGGCCCGGCCGTACGATCATCCTCGTCGCGCACGGCGGGTTGATCGCGGCTCTGACCGCCGCGCTGCTCGAACTGCCTGCGGCGAACTGGCCCGTCCTGGGTGGACTGGCGAATACCAGCTGGGTGCAGCTCAGCAGTCACGGTCCGAGCATCGAGCAGCCCGGGTGGCGGCTGGATGTATGGAACGCGGCGGCGAAGGTAGCACCTGATGTCCTCTGAGAAACCCACCCCGAACGACCGGGACGATGCGACCCGGCAGGTCTCGGACGAATTGCTGCGCAAGGCGTCCGAAGGGCCGGTCCGGCATCTGCCGGACGCGCTGTTCGGCGGGCCCGCGCCCGCTCGGCCCGGTGACGTATCGGCCGGTGGTGACACACCCGCACCCGAGCAGGGCGGGACCGTTTCCGACGAACTGCTGCGCAAGGCGTCCGGCGGGCCCGTGCGGCATCTGCCGGACCTGCTGTTCGGCGGGCCCGCGCCGGAACCGGCTGCGTCGGAACCGAACTCGGGGGCGAACGAGGACGGACACGTCGGTTCGGAGACTGCTCCGGGTGATTCCGAGGGAGATACCGGACCGCCCGGGGTGTCGGTGAATATCGAAACCGCTGTGGTCGCTGGTGATTCCGGTGATCCGGTGTTGCCTGCCGAGTCCGGGCCGGATACCCGCCTCGCGGCGGATTCCGTTGCTGACCTGGCAGATTCGAGCGTCGGTTCGCCGAGTATCGGTAGATCGTCCGATGCCGGGGAAGTGACAGCGGACGAGGCTGACGCTTCGGTGGATGCGGAACGCGCCGGCTCCCTATCGGCTGAGTCGGTGAATACCGTTGTTCTCGAGGGTGAGCCGGAAGTCGTTGGCGAGTCGTCCGAGGCCGGTTCCGGGTCCTCGGACGAGGTTGCACAGCTCCCATCACTCGATGTGGAGTTGGGATCCGGTTCGGGCGAGAGTGATTCGGCTGAGGAGGTCGAGGTCGCGGACGACGCGGATGCTCCGGCCGTCGCCGAGACCGGCTCCGCGGTGAGTAGCAGCGCCGAGCCGGAGTCGGTGGCCGAGGGATCCCGGCGGCCGGTGCTGTTGGTGATCGCCGACTCGCTGGCCTATTTCGGCCCCAAGGGCGGGCTGCCTGCCGATGATCCGCGCATCTGGCCGAACCTGGTTGCGGCGGAGCTGGATTGGGACGTCGAGCTGATCGGCCGGATCGGCTGGACCTGCCGCGACGCGTACTGGGCGCTGATCGGCGACCCGCGGGTGTGGGCCGCGGTGCCGCGGGCCGGTGCGGTGGTCTTCGCGACCGGCGGGATGGACTCGCTGCCCTCGCCGCTGCCGACCGCACTGCGTGAGTTGATTCGCTACGTGCGGCCGCCCGCGGTGCGGCGGCGCGTGCGCGACGGCTACAACTGGTTGCAGCCGCGGTTGTCGAAACTGGGCCGGCCGGTGGCGTTGCCGCCGCAGGTGAGCATCGACTACCTCGAACAGTGCCGTAACTCGCTGGCGCAGTTGCGTCCCGAGTTGCCGGTGGTGGGTGTGCTGCCGTCGGTGCACGACTGCGAGGCGTACGGCCGGGTGCACACCGGGCGCGAGCCCGCGGTGCGGGCGTTGCGCGAATGGTCCGCGAAAACCGCTGTGCCACTGGTGGATCTGGGGGAGGCGGTGCGCGACAACGTCTTCCACGGCGAGTCGAATCCGGATGGCATCCACTGGGGTTGGGAAGGGCACACCGCGGTCGCGCGGGCGATGGTGAAGGTGATCTCGGAGGTGAGTTGCTGACGATGCGGACCGGAGGGCGCTGAGGCGATGTCCGTAGTTGTGGTGACCGATTCCTCCGCGAGCCTGCCTGCCGATCTGGTGGCGGACCTGGGCATTCTCGTGGTGCCGCTGCATGTGCTGGTGGACGACCGTGAAATTCGCGAGGGCGTGGACGAATGCGCTATCGACTACGCCTCGGCGACGGTGAGCACTTCGGCCGCCTCGCCGGGTGAGCTGCGCGCCGTCTACGAGCGCGCGCTGGAACTCAGCGGCGGCGATGGCGTTGTGGCCGTACATATTTCCCGTCAGCTCTCGGCGACCTGGGAGGCCGGGCGACAGGCCGTGCTCGACATGGACGCCGCCGACCGGGTTCGTCTGGTGGATTCGCTCGGCGCCGGGCTGGGCACCGGGCTGCCGGTCCTGGCCGCCGCGCGCCGCGCCGAGGCCGGTGCGCCGCTGGACATCGTCTACGACTCGGCGGTCGCCGCGGCCGGTCGGGGCCGGGCGTTCATCATGGTCAACCGCACCGAGCAGTTGCGTCGCGGCGGGCGGCTCAGCAGTGCGGCCGCGTTCTTCGGCACCGAGTTGGTGACCAAACCCCTGCTGCAGATGGTCGAGGGCCGCCTCGAATTGCGCGAGAAGGCCCGTACCAGGTCCAAGGCCTACGCGAAACTCGTTGCCGCAGCGGTGGATGCGGCCGGAGAGGCGGGCGCGGCGATCGCCGTCCAGCACCTCGCTGCCCCCGACGCCGCCGTCACGCTCGCCACCCAGCTCCACGAACTGATCCCCGACATCCGCGAATTGATCACTGCGGAATTCGGCCCGACCCTCGGGGTGCACCTGGGTTCGGGTGCGGTCGGTGTACTGGTGGTTCCCGGCGGCTGCGGCTGACCTCGGGGCGTGGTTCTCGGCATCAGCACAGGGGACCGACATACGCGGGTCCGGTCGGGTGCGTTGTCCACAGCCGATCGGTTGTCCACAGGGGAGTTGTAACCGCAGGTCGGCGCGGTAGCGGGTGGTGGTGTCGGTCCTACGGTGGCTGGCATGGCGCGGGATGACGAGCGGATGCGGGTTCGAGAGCGGCTGGGGGCGCTCGATGGGCAGGTCCCCGGTCGGCGGGCGGTGCGCGGGGGACGGTGGGATGCCGAGGAGGTCGAGTTCGAGGAGTCCGATGGGGATGGTGAGCCGTCCGGGGGATGGGACGACGAGGTGTCCGGGGTGCCGAATACCCCGCACTGGCTGAGCGAGCCGGTGGGCAGCGTCTCGCTGTGGCACGAGCGGCTGGTGCCCGAGCGGTTTCGCGGCGTCCGGCTGCATCCGGGGCGGCGCGGGGTGCTGGTTCTCGCGGTAGTCGGGGTTGCCGCGGTGCTGGTGGCTGTTCTGGCGACGCAGCAGGAAAGCCCTGTCGCACAGCCGGTTCCACCTCTGCCGATGGTGCAGACCTCGGACGTAGCGGCCGTACCCGCCGCATCCCGCACATCGGCCGAGACCACCACGTCCGCGCCTCCACCCAGCCGACCGGCGGAGCTGGTGGTGAGCGTGGTCGGACTGGTGGAACACGTCGGTCTGCTGCACCTTCCGGCCGGCTCCCGGGTCGCCGATGCGGTGGCGATCGCGGTGGCCAGGGACGGCGCCGATCTGGCACGCCTGAATCTCGCGCGACGACTGGCCGACGGCGATCAGATCATCGTCGGCGCACTGAGCCCGAACGAGGGCGCACCGCAACTCGGCAGCGCCGTGATATCCGGCAGCGAACACCCGCTGGACACCTCCGGCACCTCCTCGGCCCCTGCGGCCAAGGTGAATCTCAACACCGGCACCGAATCCGAACTGGACGAACTCCCCGGCGTAGGCCCCGCCACGGCCCGCAGCATCATCGCCTGGCGCACTGAACACGGCCCCTTCACCACCATCGACCAACTCGCCGAAATCCCGGGCCTGGGCCAATCCCGCCTCAACCGTCTCCGCGACCTGGTGACGCTATGACCCCGCCCCAGGCTTGCACCGGAGATGGGGCGGGTGGGTTGGTGCCGACGGTGTTGGATGCGCGGTTGGTTCCTGCGGCTGTGATGTGTTGGGGGATAACGGTTGTGACTGTGCTGGCGGGATGGTGGGTGGGGGTGATGGTGGTGGGTGTGTTGGTCGGGGTGGCGATGGTGGTGGGGGTGGGGGCGGTTCGGGTTCGCCGGGGCGGGTGGCGGATGGCTGCCGCGGTGCTGTTGGCCGCGCTGGTCGCGGGGGCGGGGTTCGGGATCGCGGCGGCGTGGCGCGAGTACCGGGTTGCGACGCATCCGTTGCGGACGGCGGCGGTGGGTACCTATCTGACGGTGATCGCCGTGCCGACCGATGATCCGAAACCGTTGCCCGCCAAATCCTTCGGCGGTCGGCAGTGGATGGTCGAGGCGGATCTGCGGGAGTATCGGCACGGTACGGTGCCGGTGCGGGCGGGTGGTGCGGTGATCGTGCTCGCCGCGCAGCCCGGGTGGCCGGGACTGCTGCCTGGGCAGGTGGTGCGATTCCGGGCGCGTCTGGATCGGCCGTGGCGGCGCGATCTCACGGTGGCGGTGCTTCGGGCGCAGGGGCCACCGGTCACCGTCGAGCGCGCGCCGTGGTGGCAGCGCGCGGCCGGATCGGTTCGCGCGAACTTCGCCGCGGCGGCCTCGCACGCCCTGCCGCGCACCGAGGCCGGGCTGCTGCCGGGGTTGGTCGACGGTGACGTATCCCGGCTGCCCGATCAGGTGCGCGAGGATTTCCAGCACACCGAGCTCTCGCATCTGGTGGCCGTGTCGGGCACGAATGTGACGATTGTGCTTGCCACAGTGATGATTTCGATGCGTCTGCTGACCATCGATCCTCGCGTCGGCGCGGTGCTCGCGGCACTGGCTCTGATCGGTTTCGTCGTTCTGGCGCGGCCCTCGCCGACGGTGCTGCGCGCGGCGGTGATGGGTGGTGTGGCCGTGCTCGCGGTGCTGCTCGGTCGTCGCAAGCAAGCCCTGCCCGCGCTGTGCGGTGCGACGATCGGGTTGATCGGGTGGTCTCCGGAGCTGGCCCTGGACATCGGGTTCGCGCTGTCGGTACTGGCGACGGTCGGGCTGATCGTGCTGGCGCCGCGATGGTCGCACTGGCTCGAGGAACGTGGCTGGCGGCGCGGTCCGGCCGAGGCCGTCGGCGTCGCCACGGCGGCCTTCCTGCTGACCGCCCCACTGATCGTCGCACTGACCGGACGGGTCGGGCTGCTCGCCATCGTTGCGAATCTGCTGGTGGAGCCGGTGATCGCACCGATCACGGTGATCGGTGCGCTCGGCGCGGTGCTGTCCTGTGCCTGGCTGCCCGCGGGGGTACTGGTGTTGCGACTGACCGGACCACCGCTGTGGTGGCTGTTGTTCGTCGCCGAACATGGTGCGTCGCTGGGTATCTCGGTGTCGCTACCGGACGGGCCGCGGGGCGGATTCGCCCTCGCGATACTGGTCGGCGGCCTGCTGATCCTGTTCCACCGCATCACCCGCCCGCCGGATCCGTCAGGGGCCGATCCACCCGAAGAGCGGTCGCAGGACAGCCGTGCCGCCCGGTGACGCTCGCCGAACCCTTGCGGCGGCGAGGTGCGGCGGTGTCGGTGGCTCACCGTAGGATGCGGGACGTGACCGATCGTCCTGCCTCCGTCCATCTCGTGCTCGGTGAGGAAGAGTTGCTCATCGAGCGCGCGGTCGCCTCGATCGTCTCCGGCGTGCGTGCGGACGCCCCGGATCCCGAAGCGCTACCGGTGGATCGGTTGCGGGCCGGTGATGCGAGCACCGCCGAGCTGGCCGAGTTGCTGAGCCCGTCGCTGTTCGCCGAGGACAGGGTGATCGTCCTGGAGTCCGCGGCCGAGGCGGGCAAGGATGCGGTCGGGGTCATCACCAGCGCTGCGGCGGAGCCGCCCGAGGGCGTGGTTCTGGTCATCCTGCATTCCGGCGGCGGTCGCGCCAAGGCGCTGGCTCCGGCGCTGCAGAAGGCTGGTGCGGTCACGCACAACTGCGCCAAGATCAGTAAGGCCGGTGAGCGGGTCGAGTTCGTGCGCAACGAATTCCGGTCCGCGGGTCTGCGGGTCCAGGCAGAGGTGGTGCAGGCGATGCTGGAGGCGGTCGGCTCGGATCTGCGCGAGCTCGCCGCGGCCTGTTCCCAGCTCGCTGCCGACACCGGCGGCAAGGTCGATATCGCCGCGGTGCGTCGCTACTACTCGGGCCGGGCGGAGGTGACCGGATTCGATGTCGCGGATCTGGCCGTCGCGGGCGATCGTCCCGCCGCGATGGAGGCGCTGCGCTGGGCCACCGACCGCGGCGTGCCCGCGGTCCTGCTCGCCGACGCCCTCGCCGATTCGGTGCACACCATCGCCCGGGTCGGCTCGGCCGGTCGCGGCGACCCGTTCAAACTCGCCTCTCAGCTCGGCATGCCCCCGTGGAAAGTGAAGAAGGCACAGGGCCAGGCCCGCGGCTGGACAGCCGCGACGATCGGTTCGGCCCTGCAGATCGTCGCCACCCTCAATGCCGACGTCAAGGGCGGGGCCGCCGACACGACGTACGCCCTCGAACACGCCCTGTCCACCATTCTGGACCTACACGGCGTTGCCTGAGTCCCACCCGTTTGCACGCTGAGTCCCACCCATCGGCGGTTCGGCTGCGGTTCGGCTCCCGGATCGCGGGCAGGTAATCCTTCCCGGTCGCGGGCGAGTCACCGCCGATCTCGATGCCGCAGCTCCCCGCCCCGGTCGATCACGGCACGCAAAGTTCGATCCCGGGTCAGAACGAATGCTGCAAGCACGACAAAAGCCGCCGTGGTCGTCTGCTTTCACAGACCCTCTGCCACGGCGGCGGTAAAGCGTATGCGGTAGGTACTACCGCGAAGAATCAGCCGATCTTGTTGAACGCCAGCGCCAGCGCCGACTTCTTGTTGGCGGCCTGGTTGGCGTGGATGACGCCCTTGGAGGCGGCCTTGTCCAGGCTGCGGCTCGCGGTGACGAGCAGGTCCTTGGCCTGGTCCTTCTCACCGGCCGCGGCGGCCTCGCGGAACTTGCGGATGGAGGTGCGCAGCGCGGACTTCACCGACTGGTTGCGCAGACGCGCCGCCTCGTTGGTGCGGATCCGCTTCATCTGGGACTTGATGTTGGCCACGCGTAGTTCCTCTGATTCCTGTCGTTTGTGTGGTGTGTTCTGTACTACCGGGAAGTCTCTGGGCGCACTACGTCGAAAACCGTGATGCTCGGGTAGCGCCGCACCGACGATCGAGACTACCAGCCGGGTGGACTCCGAGTGAAATCGCCCTGGTCGGACGTTTACTACGGACGGAACTGTATCGAAATCAGGAGAATGCCGCCAACTTCCGGCCCGGCTCACTGCCAGTGATACTCCCGGCACAGTCGATGCGCGACGATGTCGAAGGTCCGGCGCGGCAGGATCGCCCCCTCGCGCCGGATGCCCTCCTCGGGCACGTCGAGTACGCGATCCAGCCGCACCCAACTCGTCCGGCCCTGGTAATCCCAAGGGCCCGAACCGATCTCGACCCAATGGTGATCGCGCGAACGTTCCGGATTCGAGGAGAGCATCAACCCGAGCAGAGTGTTCCCGGCGCGGCCGACGACCAGCACCGGGCGGTCCTTGCCCTCGTTCGGGTTCTCTTCGAACGGCACCCAGGTCCAGACGATTTCGCCGGGATCGGCCCGCCCGTCCAGACGCGGGCAGTAGACCACCTGACGGGCCCGCTCGTGCGTCGGCACCGGAACCGATGCCGTCGGCCGCACCGCCACACCGGGCGGACGGCGTTTGCCCACCGCCCGATCCCACATCGTGGAGCGCTGCATCCGATCGACCAGCTTGGGCGCCTGCTGTCGGACGATCCGAGGGCCCTGTTCCCGGGCAAGGGTTCCCAACTGCTTGCCTAGTGAGCTCCACGTACCGGCCATAGTCCGCGAGCATAACGGCCGATTCCACGGTTCTCATCCCGCCTGGTCGCAGCGAACCGCCTAGCGGCACAGTGCGGGACGTTTGCTGTCGAACTGCCAGTCCGGGATCAGGTATCGCATGGCGCGGGCGTCGTCGCGCGCGCCCAGCCCTTCGCGCAGATACAGCTCGTGCGCCGCCTCGACCCGTTCGAGGTCCAGCTCCACGCCCAGGCCGGGCGCGTCGGGGACGGTGAGCTGTCCGTCACGGATGGTCAGCGGATCGACGGTGATGCGCTGGCCGTCCTGCCAGATCCAGTGCGTATCGATGGCGGTGATCTCGCCCGGCGCCGCCGCGGCAACATGAGTGAACATGGCCAGCGACACGTCGAAGTGGTTGTTGGAGTGCGAGCCCCAGGTCAGGCCCCAGGCATCGCAGAGTTGCGCGACGCGCACCGAACCGGCCATCGTCCAGAAATGCGGGTCGGCGAGTGGGATGTCGACCGCGTTCGAGCGGATGGCGTGGCCCATCTCACGCCAATCGGTGGCGATCATGTTCGTGGCGGTCGGCAGGCCGGTGGCGCGTTTGAATTCGGCCATCACTTCGCGGCCGGACAGCGTGCCCTCCGGGCCGACGGGATCCTCGGCGTAGGCGAGGACGTCGCGCAGATCCCGTGCGGTGCGCACCGCCTCGTCCAGGAGCCAGCCGCCGTTGGGGTCCAGGGTGATCCGGGCCTCGGGGAACCGTTCGGCGAGTGCGCGGACCGCGGCGGCCTCCTCGGCGGGCGCCAGGACACCGCCCTTCAGTTTGAAATCGGCGAATCCGTAGCGGGCCTGCGCGGCCTCGGCCAGGCGCACCACCGCTTCGGGCGTGAGCGCCTGCTCGTGCCGCAGGCGCAGCCACTCGTCCGCGTCCGCGGCCTCGTCGGCGGGACCGCGATAGGCCAGGTCGGTCCGGTTCCGATCCCCGACGAAGAACAGATATCCCAGCGCCCGCACCCGGCTGCGCTGCTGGCCCTCGCCGAGCAGCGCGGCGACGGGTACATCCAGATGCCGTCCGAGCAGGTCCAGCAGCGCCGATTCCACCGCCGTGACCGCGTGGACGGTGACTCGCAGATCGAAGGTCTGCGCTCCGCGCCCGCCCGCGTCACGCTCGCCGAAGGTGCGCCGGATGTCGGCCAGGACCGCATGGTGATCGCCGATGCGCCGCCCCACCACCAGCTCGCGCGAGTCCTCGAGGGTACGCCGGATGGGTTCGCCGCCCGGCACCTCGCCGACACCGGTATTGCCGTCGGAATCGGTGAGTATCAACAGATTTCGAGTGAAGTACGGCGAGTGCGCCCCGCTGAGATTCAGCAGCATGCTGTCGTGTCCGGCGATCGGGACCACGCGCATCTCGGTGACGACGGGGATCGCGGCGGAGCGGGGTGCCGGGTGGGATCGGGTAGTCGCGGAGGACACGGTCATGAACAACTTTCTGTCCGATGGGTGGGCGAGGATCAGGCAGGGGTGGGTTCACCGCTGTCGAAACGGGGTGTGGACTCGGTCGCGCCGGATGCGGCGGCCGGTCCGCCGAGTCGATGACGCCGGATCAACAGAACCGACGCCGCGGCGAGCGCGGAGGCCGCGGCCAGCGCGTACAGCCCCCAGGTCACTGTGCCGGTGGCCGATTTGATCAGGCCGAAGCCGTAGGGCGCGACGAAGCCGCCCAGATTGCCGAGCGAATTGATCACCGCGATGGCCGGCGCCAGTACCAGCGGATGCAGGGTGGACTGTGGAATGGACCAGAACAGCGGGCTCGCGCTCTTGAAGCCCATTGCCGCGACGCACAGGAAGATCAGTGCAGGCCAGGGCGAGACCACCGCTGCCAGATAGGTGCCCACGGCTGCGGTGAGCAGGGAGCCGATCAGCAACGGACGACGATTACCGCGGCGGTCGCCGATCCGGGCGGTGAGATACATCGCGACGACGGCGCTGAGCCAGGGCAGCGCGGAGAGCAGTCCGACGGTGATGTCACCGAGACCGTGGATACGTCGCACGATGGTCGGCAGCCAGAAGGTGTTGGCGTAGATCGAGAGCTGAATGGCGAAGTAGATCCAGCAGAACAGCAGCATCTGCGGATCGGCCAGCATCCGCCACCGGGAGAGGGTGCGTTTGTCGGAGGTGGCCACGATGCGCTGCTCCTCGGCCTCGACCGCCTCGGACAGGGCGGTCCGTTCGGCGTCGCTGAGCCATCGGGCATCGGCGATCCGGGAATCCAGCAGCAGGTACGCGATCACGCCGACGACGACCGACAGCAGCCCTTCGATACCGAACATCCACTGCCAGCCGTGCACACCCAGCAGTCCGTTCATGGTGAGCAGCGGTCCCGAGATGGGGCCGGACACCGCAGCGGCCACCGAGGATCCGGCGACGAACAGTGCGGTCGCCCGCCCACGGTGCGCGTTGGGCAGCCATTTGGCCAGATAGAAGATCACCGCGGGGAAGAAACCCGCCTCGGTCGCGCCGAGCAGGAAGCGCAGGGCGTAGAACATCTCGGCATTGCGGACGAAGACCATGGCGGCCGCGACCAGGCCCCAGGTGACCATGATCCGGGTCAGCCAGATTCGCGCGCCGAATTTCTCCAGCATCATATTGCTGGGCAACTCGAATATCGCGTACGCGACGAAGAAGATGCCCGCTCCGAAACCGTATGCGGCCGCGCCGATTCCGACGTCCGCCTCCAGGTATTTGGTGGCGTATCCGATGTTGGCGCGGTCGAGTTGATTGCAGATCAGCATGATGATCAGCAGTGGGACGACGCGGCGGAAGAATTTGCTCACCGCCGAGTCCAGGGGCGTCGCGGAATTGCGAGTGAACGCCATCGTCCACTCCTTTCGATCCGGGAAATACGGCGCGTAATGCGCCGCGAACCCGTGAAATGAATGTCCGGACCGCGAGTGACTCGCCTCACGCCCCGACGACATTACGGCCGGTCACTGATGCCTGTCCAACACCGATGATGAATAGTCCGATGCACGCACGGTATCGAATTCTCGAGGCGTCTCGGTATATGCGATCCGAGATATGCGATCCGAACCGGCCGTGCCGCCGGTTTGCGCACTGCCGCGGCCAGTTCGGACCTCGGGGTCGGGTCGGTGCGGGCTCGTGGGATCATGGATGCCGCCTGAATACCCTTCGTGACCAGGAGCCCAGTGCCCAGCTTCGCCGATACCACGTTTACCGATCCGTCGCAAATTCGGAATTTCTGCATCATCGCGCACATCGACCACGGGAAGTCGACCCTGGCCGATCGCATGCTGCAGCTCACCGGAGTTGTCGAGGAGCGGGCGATGCGCGCGCAGTACCTGGACCGGATGGATATCGAGCGTGAGCGCGGTATCACCATCAAGGCCCAGAACGTGCGGCTGCCCTGGTCCGTCGACGGTTCGGACTATGTCCTGCACCTGATCGACACTCCCGGTCACGTGGACTTCACCTATGAGGTGTCCCGGGCGCTCGAGGCGTGTGAGGGTGCGATCCTGCTGGTCGATGCGGCGCAGGGCATCGAGGCGCAGACGCTGGCCAATCTCTACCTGGCGCTGGACAAGGATCTGACGGTCATTCCGGTGCTGAACAAGATCGACCTGCCCGCCGCCGACCCGGACCGCTACGCGGCCGAGATCGCCCACATCGTCGGCTGCGAGCCCGAGGACGTGCTGCGCGTGTCCGGCAAGACCGGCGTCGGCGTGACCGAGCTGCTCGATGCGGTGATCGAGCAGATCCCGGCGCCGGTGGGCGCGGCGGACGCTCCGGCTCGCGCGATGATCTTCGACTCGGTCTACGACACCTACCGCGGCGTGGTCACCTACGTGCGTGTGGTCGACGGCAAGCTCACCCCGCGCCAGAAGATCAAGATGATGTCCACCGGTGCGACCCACGAACTGCTCGAGATCGGCATCGTCTCCCCGGAGCCCAAGCCGACGCAGGGCCTGGGCGTCGGCGAGGTGGGATACCTCATCACCGGGGTGAAGGATGTGCGGCAGTCGAAGGTCGGCGATACCGTCACCACCGCCCGCGACGGCGCGTCCGAGGCCCTGGCCGGATATCAGGACCCGCGCCCGATGGTCTACTCGGGCCTGTACCCGGTCGACGGCTCGGACTATCCGGACCTGCGTGACGCGCTGGAGAAGCTGCAGCTCAACGATGCCGCCCTGACCTACACCCCGGAAACCTCGGTGGCGCTGGGCTTCGGCTTCCGCTGCGGCTTCCTGGGCCTGCTGCACATGGAGATCACCCGCGAACGCCTGCAGCGCGAATTCGGTCTGGACCTGATCTCCACCGCACCGAACGTGGTCTACCGCGTGGTGCTCGAGGACGGCGCCGAACATGTGGTGACCAACCCGTCGTACTGGCCCGAGGGCAAACTGCGGCACGTGTACGAGCCGGTGGTCAAGTGCACGGTGATCGCGCCGAGTGAATTCATCGGTTCGATCATGGAGCTGTGCCAGTCCCGGCGCGGTGAACTCGGCGGCATGGACTATCTGTCCGAGACCCGCGTCGAGATGCGGTACACGCTGCCGATGGCGGAGATCATCTTCGACTTCTTCGACTCGCTCAAATCCCGCACCCGCGGTTACGCGAGCCTGGACTACGAGGAGGCCGGTGAGCAGGAAGCCGATCTGGTGAAGGTCGACATCCTGTTGCAGGGCGAGGCCGTGGACGCGTTCTCCGCGATCGTGCACCGCGACGCCGCGCAGGCCTACGGCCACAAGATGACCACCAAACTGCGCGAACTCATTCCGCGGCAGCAGTTCGAGGTGCCCATCCAGGCGGCCATCGGCTCGAAGATCATTGCGCGCGAGAACATCCGGGCGATCCGCAAGGACGTGCTGGCCAAGTGCTACGGCGGTGACATCAGCCGCAAGCGGAAACTGCTGGAGAAGCAGAAGGAGGGTAAGAAGCGAATGAAGACGATCGGACGTGTCGAGGTTCCGCAGGAGGCCTTCGTCGCCGCGTTGTCGACCGAGGCCGGATCGGACAAACCGAAGGGCAAATAGCCTCCGGCCGGTGTGCTCGTTCTGATCGCGGGATCGGGCGGGGATGTTTCCGGTCGTTCGGTCCGCTCTGCCGGTCGATATCGGGGCTTTCGAATCGAACCGCGCACTGGCACCCTGGTGTGGCGCACCATGATCCGGTATTCACCGTGCCTGGAGGATGTGACAGCCGGTCCATCCGGAAATATGGTGTTACCTGTTCTCGACAGATGGCAAGACCCGTTCGGTTTCCGGGCCGGACACCTGAGAGTGGAGTGTGTATGACGCGTGACCTGCCCCTCGACGCAGACGCGAAGGACCCGGGCGATCACGCCGGGGACACCGCGTATCGCGTCGCGACCGGCGTTGCGCGGGTCGCGAGGGCAGGGGCGTACGTCACCGGCGGTGCCCTGGTGGCCGAGGGCAGCACCACGCCGGAGAACGGTGAATCCCACGACGCCAGCCGGATTGCGGGCTGGTCGCTCCAGGATCCGCAGCCCAATGCGCCCAGCCCGGTCGTCACCTATCCGGATCCGGCCCCGGATTCGGTGCCGCCGGTCCTCAGCCATCCGGGTGCGGCCGCCTCGGACCATCCGCTGCTCGCCTTCCCTAATCTTCCGCCGGGCTTCGAATTTCACGTTCAGATCGAGACCGGGCCCGCAGCCGGGGCACAGCAGCCCGATCTGAGCAAGATTCCCGGTATGCACGGGATGCCCGGAACCGATGGCAGCACACCGGGATTGAGTGTGGTCCCCGGTCCGAGCGAAGGGGTCGTGCCGGGTACCGGCACCGATCATCTGCCGGGTACGGGCGCCGTGCCCGGTCTCGGCAACGGGGTGCCGAACCTCGGCAACGGAATCCCGGGTCTGAACAACGGTATTCCCGGCTTCGGGAACACTCCCGGCACCGGTGATTCGCCGTTCGATCTGCCGAGCGTTCCCGCGATGCCGGACGTCCCGGCGATGCCCAGCGTCCCCTCGGTCCCGGAATTTCAGATCCCGAAGCTGAATTCCGGCAACGGGGGTTCGGATTTCGGTCTGCCCGGCATTCATCCGGCGGCGGCGCCGATCGCCGCGCAGGGCGGTCAGGGCGCGACGTTGACGAGCCTGGTCCATCCGGCCGATGCCTCGATGTCCGACGTCGCCGACGGTCCCGGGCCCATCGATCTGGGTGATCCGTCGGCCTCGGCCGCCGACGGGGGAGCGGGTTTCGGTCCGTTCGGCTCGGAAAACGATGCGCTGCACGTGGTTTCGGGATTCGACGGGGTGGGCAGTGTCGAGTTGAGCGTGTACGCCGGGGTTCAGGCGCATCTCGACGCGCATGCCGGACTCGACGGGGTCTGGCTGCATGCGAGTGCGCAGGCCGCGGGTGGCGTCGCCGGCGGTATCGGGGAGCAGATCGACACCTACGGACAGTGGCTGGGCGGCGGCGAGTCCGCTCCGACCGCGGCGCCGGGCCAGGAGTCCGCACTGGTCCAGAACCTCGTCGGGCCGACGCCCGGAATCCGTTCGGGGATGGGCGTTTCCGCTACTGAAGGGCCGGGGTCCGCGCACGGCCCGGTCGGCACGCCCGGCGTGGTTCCGGTGGCCGGTATCCCGCAGGCAGCGGTGCCCGGTGCGGCGATGCCGGTGAGTATCGCGGGACCGGTCGTCTCCGCTGCCGGGCCGGTCGTTCCGGCCACCGCCGCATTGTCGCCGTCGCTGCCCGTGGCCGGGCCCGTCGTCTCGTCCGTACCCGCGGCGGTCGCCGCGCCCGCGGCGGTGACCACGCCCGCCGTCGCCACCGCGCCTCAGCCCGCTGTCGTGGCGATCGCCGCACCCCCGGTGCCGCAGCCGGTCGTCACGACGCCACTGCAACCCGCGGCGCATCCGGATGCGGCGGTGCACACGCTGGTCGGCGCGCTGCCGGATCATCTCGGGCCGATACCGCTGGGTGCGGCCGCTGCGGTCGGGCCCGCGGCGTTCCTCGGTCTGCCCAAACCCGGTCCGGTCCCCGCGGCCACACCGGGGCCCACCTCCCCGGGCTCGGAGCACGGCGCGAGCACCGGGCCGACGGTCGCACAACCCCTGACCGCGACGTTGGATCATTCCCCGCTGCCGCACGTGAGCATCCCGGCCATGCCGACCATTCCGCCGATCCCGCAGCTGGGCGGTGCGAACCCGTCGCACCCGCTGAAGCCGACGCATTCGACCTACGGCCCGACCGCGGGCGGCACGGCACCGTCCCACGCATACGGCCCCTCCACCGAGCCCACTGTGACCGGAACGCCGTCGAGTGAGCACGGCGCCGGGACCACCTCCACCATCGCAGGGCACCCGAACCCGACGTACACGGACGACACGACCACCGACGCGCGTCCCGGACCGACCACGGTCGACCCGAGTACCGGTACCGCGCCGACCACCGTGACCCCGAGTCACGAATCCTCCACGTCTACACGGGATTCCACGCCGACGCGCGAGGTCACCCCGACGCACGATTCGACGCCGGCCTACGGCCCGCGGCCCACCCACGGCCCGACGTCCACCTCCGATTCGGGCGTCACCCGGCAGCCCGTGCCGTCGCACGATTCGACGCCGTCGCACGAGGTTCCGATGCCGACCCGCGAGCCGGGCATGCCCTCCCACACGCCGAGCATGCCGACGATGCCGAGCCACGAAACCCCGCCCGCCGTCACCGCGCCGCAGATTCCGGGCGCCCACGGTACCGTGCCCGGCGTGCCCGCCCCGACGCTGCCGCAGCTGACCATGAGCCCGCACCTGCCGACGAAACCCATTGCGCAGGTGCACGATTCGAACGACTACACCCCGTGGCAGGATTCCGGCCACGTCGGGCTGACCGCGGGGCTGTCCGGCGGTCTGCTGCCCGGAACCGACACCGATCCCGCACACCTGCTGATCCATCCCGCTCCCGACCCGCATATCGCACTGTGACCACGGTCGATCCGGCCGCGGCCAAACATCCCGACGTGATGGCGCCGCTGCTGCGGCAGCTCGACGAGCTGTTGGGGCTCACCCGTGCGGCCGGGCGCGCCGATCTGACCGCCCGGCTGAGCATGTCCCGGTCCCGGGTCGCCGATCCCCGGGTGCGCCTGGTCGTGGTCGGCGAACCCAAGAACGGGATGAGCACCCTGGTCAACGGCCTGGTCGGGACGGTGGTCAGCGCCACCGACAGTCCGGTCAGCGTCCCGGTGATCGCCGAATACGGGCCGCAGGCCACCGCGACGCTGGTGCGCACGGTCGCCGGCGGCCGCACCGAACGGCAGCCGGTCGACCCGCTGAATCCGGCCGCGGCGATGTCCCTGGACGGTGTGGTCCGCGCGGAGTTCACCGATCCGAGCCCGCTGCTGGCCGAGGGTTTCGTCGTGATGGACGCGCCGGGCGCACCCGCCGATACGCCCACCACCTGGTCGTTGATCGCCGCCGCCGACGCCGTGCTGTACGTCGCCGACGCGGGCAATGAGTACACCCCCGAACAGATCGTGCTGCTGGCGCGGATCCAGCAGGTCTGCCCGACGGTGATCTGCGTGCTGAACAAGATCGACCGGTATCCGGTCTGGGCTCAGGTGCAGCAACGCAATCGCGAACTGCTGGACCAGGCGGGTCTGGGATTCGCGGTCGCGCCCATCTCCGCCGAGAAACATCTGCGGGCCGGTGCGGATCAGCGCCGGGACCTGGAATCCGGTGTGCCGCAACTGATCGAGCATCTGCGCGAGTACGTGCTGCGGCGCGCGGACGCGCTGGCCCACGAGGCGGCGGTGCGCGATATCCGCACCATCACCGATCATCTGGCGCTGACCCTGCGCAGCGAGGCCGAGACGTTACGAGATCCGCAGCGGTTCACCGAGATCACCGAACAGCTGCGCAGTTCCCGCGCCGAGGCCGACAGTCTGCGGCAGCGTTCGGCGAACTGGCAGATCACCCTCGCGGACGGCTGTTCGGATCTGATGGCCGATATCGAACACGATCTGCGTCACCGGCTGCGCAGCCTGGTCCGCGACGCCGAAGCCGAGATCGTCAAGGGCGATCCGGCGCGCGGCTGGAAGGAATTCGGCGCGGATCTGGACGCGCGCATCTGTGAGGCGGTGGAGGAGAACTTCGTCATCGCGCACTACCGCTCGGTGGAATTGGCGCAGGAGGTCGCGGAGAAGTTCCCCGACACCGACTACGACGCGGTACTCGCGGATCTGCGCCTGGAGAATCCGGCCGACGTGCTCGAGCCGGTGGCCTCTCTGGAACCGCTCGCATCGGCGAAAATCGGTGTGATCCAACCGATCCTGAACATCATGCGGGGTTCCTACGGCGGTCTGCTGATGGTCGGCGTGGTGCTGGCCAGTGTGCTGAACATTCCGCCGGTGAACTGGTATTCGGGTGCGGCCGCGGTACTGCTGGGCGTCAACGCGCTGTGGGAGGACCGCAAACTGCGTCGCGAACGTCGTCAGGCCGAGGCCAAGACGGCCGTCGCGCGCCTGATGGACGACGTGATCTTCCAGGTCAGCAAGGAATCCCGGCACCGCCTGCGCGGCGTGCAGCGCACCCTGCGCGACCATTTCACCGAAATCGCCAATCAGACACTACGTTCGGTGGACGAATCCCTGCGCGCAGCGGAGGAGGCCGCGGCCGAACAATCCGGCCCGGCCCGCGACCGCCGCCTCACCGAGATCGAATCCTCCCTGATCCGCCTCCGGGAAATCCGCGAGCGTGCGTGAGATAAGACCTGCTCCGGCTCCTTAGGGTCTTTGGGCGCCGCCGGGTGGGCGTTCGGTCTCTAGCGGTCCGCCGATCGAGGTGGATAGCGTCGGTTGCACGATGACGACCGATCCACGCGAATCCCATCTGACCCAGTCGGATTTGTTCTCCTGGACCATGGAGCGTGACGCGATCCTGCGCTCTACGGTCGTGTCGATCCTGCTCCTGGACACCGCTCCGGAGGTGGATCGGTTGCTGCGGACGGTGGATCGCGCGTCGCGAGTGGCGCCGAGATTCCGGGACCGGCTGGTCGCGATGCCGATCGGTTCGGCTCCGCCACGATGGACACGGGATACCGACTTCGACCTGTCCTGGCATGTGCGGCACATCGTGTTGCCCGCATCGACGGAAATGTCGTCCGTTTTGGAGTTCGCCCGCTACGAGGCGATGACCTCCTTCGATCCGGTACGGCCGCTGTGGCAGCTGACCCTGCTGACCGGCCTGACCGACGGTGCGGCGGCGCTGGTTCTGAAGTTCCATCATTCGCTGAGCGACGGCGTGGGTGGCATCCAACTGGCGAACGAGATCGTCGATTTCACTCGGTCCGCGGCCGATCGTGGTCCGGCGCCTGTGCAGCCCTACGAGCAGCCCGGCGAGTTGGCCGCCATCCTGGCCTGGAACCGGGCCGTCGGCTCGGCGCTGGCTCGCGGCGGTCTGTCGCACCTGTTGCCACTGGCCCGGCGGGCGGTGCGAGACCCGATCCGCACCATCCGGGACGGTGCAGCGATGGCCGCATCCTTCGCGCATCTGGTGTGGCCGGTGACCGATACCTGGTCTCCGGTGATGACGCGGCGTGGTCTCGGACGGCGCTTCGCGACGCTCGACGTGCCGGTCGCGCAATTGCGCGAGGCGGCGCAGGCCACCGGCTGCACGTTCAACGACGCCTTCCTGGCCGCGATCATGCTGGGTTTGCGCGCCTACCACGCCCGTCATGGCGCGACCATCGATCGGCTTCGCGTGACGATGCCGATCAGCCTGCGCAAGCCTGACGACCCGGTCGGCGGCAATCGCATCACCCTGGCCCGGCTCGCGCTTCCGGCCGACACCGCCGACCCCGCGGATCTGATGCGGACCCTGCACGCAACGGTGCTGAAGTGTCGTCGCGAACCCGCCATGCCGTATTCGGCAGCCGCGGCGGCCGTGCTGAATCGGTTACCCGTCGGCATGGTCGGGGCCATGTTGAAGCATGTGGACTTCGTTGCCTCGAACGTCCCGGGCTCGCCGGTGCCGATGTACATCGCCGGTGCGGAAATCGAGCGGATGTATGCCTTCGGCCCGACACTCGGCACGGCATTCAACGTGATCCTGATTTCCCACGCGGGGAACTGCTGCGTGGGAATCAACGCCGATACCGCCGCCGTGCCGGACCTGGCCGTCCTACAGGACTGTCTCGCCGACGGCTTCCGCGCGCTGGCTCACCCCGACGACGAACGCCTCACCCCGCGGGGTGCGCGGGGCGGAATTTGCCTGCGCTGATGGACTGTTCGGCCCGGATGACGTGGGTCAGTGCGTTGATCAGGGCCAGGTGGGTGAACGCCTGCGGGTAGTTGCCCAGGTGACGTCCGGTCCGCGGGTCGATCTCCTCGGCGTACAGCTCGAGCGGGCTGGCGTAGCCGAGCAACCGCTCGCACAGGTGCCGGGCGCGCTGCACCTCGCCGATCTCCACCAGCGCCGAGACCAGCCAGAACGAGCAGATCGTGAAGGTGCCCTCCACACCGGACAGGCCGTCGTCGGTGGTGTCGGTGCGATAGCGCAGCACCAGGCCCTGTTCGGTGAGGTTGTCGGCGATGGCCAGCACGGTCTTGCACACCCGCGGATCGTCCGCGGGCAGGAACCGCAGCAGCGGCACCAGCAGCAGGGACGCGTCCAGGGTGTCGCCGCCGTAGGTCTGGGTGAAGATGCCGTCCTCGTTGACGCCGTTGTCGAGGATGTCCGCGTGGATCTCCCTGGCCAGCTCGGCCCATTTCTTGGCGTAGTCGGTCTCGCCGTGCATCTCGGCCAGATGCGCGCCGCGGTCCAGCGCGACCCAGCACATCACCTTGGAGGAGGTGAAGTGTTGCGGTTCGCCGCGGACCTCCCAGATACCGCGATCGGGTTCGCGCCAGTGCTCGATCGCGCCCTGCACCTGTTTCTCCAGCATGGGCCACAGCGTTTCGGGCACCTGCTGGCGGGAACGCACGTGCAGATACACCGAATCCAGGATGGTGCCCCAGATGTCGTGCTGGTCCTGGTTGTAGGCCCCGTTGCCGATGCGGACCGGTTTGGCGCCGTCGTAACCGTGCAGATGGCCGAGTTCGTATTCGGTGATGGTGCGTTCTCCGCCGATGCCGTACAGCACCTGCAGCGGGAGCGTATCGCCGTTGCCGTCGGTGGC
The DNA here is from genome assembly GCF_019890715.1 of Nocardia coffeae. Taxonomy (NCBI): domain Bacteria; kingdom Bacillati; phylum Actinomycetota; class Actinomycetes; order Mycobacteriales; family Nocardiaceae; genus Nocardia; species Nocardia coffeae. The sequence goes on from NZ_JAINZY010000004.1 coordinate 263,668, forward strand.
CACGTCGTGCAGGAAGGCGAAGAAGTCGTCGGCCTCGCGGTTCATCCCCAGGGTGTACAGACCCCACAGCGCGAAGGTCGAATCGCGCACCCAGGCGTAGCGGTAGTCCCAATTACGTTCTCCGCCAGGGGTTTCCGGTAGCGAGGTGGTGGCCGCGGCGAGCAGTGCGCCGGTGGGGGCGTAGGTGAGGCCCTTGAGGGTCAGCGCGCTGCGCTGCAGATATCCGCGCCACGGGTGGTCGGGGAACTTGCCGAGGGTGATCCACTGCCGCCAGCATTCGGTGGTCGCCCACATCTTCTCCGCCGCTTCGGCGTAGCTGCGCGGTGCGGGCAGTTCGGACCAGGACAGCGCGACGTAGACCTCGTCACCCTCCTTCATCCGGGTGCGGGCGCGGGCCTCGCGTCCCTCGATGCCGATGCGCAGATCGGTGGTCAGGGTCAGGCTGGTGCAGTCGGCCTCGCCCTCGCAGGTCGCGGTGGCCTGCTCGTAGACCTTCCCGGTGTACTCCCAGCGGGCCGGGGCCCGGTGGTAGTCGAAGGCCGGTTCGCAGCTGACCTCGAGCTCGACCACTCCGTTGACGCATTTCACCGTGCGCAGCAGCATGTGCTCGGCGTCCCAGTCCATCGGCGTGCGGCGATGCGTGCGGCTGCGTTTGTCGTTGTTGTGCCATGCGCCCAACACCAGCGCGTCGCGCACGATCAGCCAGCCGGTGTCGGTCTGCCAGGTCGTCTCCACGATCATGCCGCCGGGCAGATAGCGGCGGGCCGCGGGCACGTTCACCCCGTACGGGCCGATCCGGAAATGTCCGGCGCTGCGGTCCAGCATCGCGCCGAAGACGCTCGGCGAATCCGGCCGCGGCAGGCACATCCACTCCACCGCTCCGTTGCGGGCGATCAGGCAGTTCGCTTCGCAGTCGGACAGGAAGGCGTAGTCGTCGATGGGCGGATAGGCGGATTTGTGCGTCACACCCGACGAGGTGGGCAGATATCCGGCGTTGAGCTGATCGTCTGCGACATCGCCGAGCGCGTTGCGGCGCACGGCGGGATCCCCGCGGTGTGCGGGCACGCTGTCGTCGGGAACGGGCTGCGGCGGGAGGTCCGCATCGCTGACGTCGTCGGGTGCGTCGCTCAGCGGTTCGTCGTATGACGTCATAGGGACATCATCGGCCCGCTACCGCACTGCCGTCCAGCAATGCGCGCTGTCTAGCGGGTGAGCAGCCAGGCGACGATCACGAGCACGATCAGTGCGATGAGGGCCAGTTGGACTCGCGAGCGGGGCATCACACCGTTTCCTTCTGCCGCACGTCCGAGGGCCGGGGCAACGGTGGTCCGTACTCCAATGGCTGCGGTCCGTATTCCAGCGGGTGCGGCCCGTATTCCGCTGACTCGGAGTCCGGCTCGGTGGGGACCGCGTGGTTCTCGGCATCGATCGGCGGGGTCGGCTCCGGTTCGGTCACACGGTCGCGGCCGAGCATGCGCAGGCCCTCGCGCAGGAGACCGTCGAGCAGGTAGGCGATGAGGAAACTGATCGGGACCATCCCGATCAGCACCACCGCGAACTGCGGTAGGAACGGCAGGCCGGCGACCCACAGTTCGAACCCGTCCCACCATCCAGCAATGCGATGCACAGGCTCAGCCTAGCCCGCGTACCGGTGGGACGGGAGTACGCCTCTGCCCTGGCATGAACGCCCTGCCGCTGTCGGTAGCCCGGGGTACGCTCTCGCCCATGTCAACCGATGAGGATTTCGCTGAGCTCACCCAGCTGCTCGACACCGAGGAGCTCGAGGAGAGCCCCCGACTGATCGCCACCCATTACGCCACTCCCGACGAGGCGATCGAGATGGTGCGTGCCGCCCAGCTGCTCGGCCTGGGGGTTCGGCTGCACAATCGCCTGCGGATCGAAGAGGCCGACGAGGACGGCGAGGAGTCGGCCTCCGAGGAATGGATCCTGGATCTGCTGGAGAGCCCGCCCGAGGTCGATGAGGACTAGAGGTTTCGCGGCTCGGTCGACCGGCTGAATATGCGGCGCGGTCGAGCCACATCTCCGGCCACAACCCGGACACCCCCGGACACCTCGTTCCACCAACCTGAGACAACGCAAACCCCTGGTTTGCGGCGCGGCTTGCCGCCCGGACGCGTGGCGGGTGCGAGGAACGAGTGCCCGACACGGGGCCGGGCGGTGAGCCCAAGGGCGCCGCAAACCCGCCGGAGCGGAGCGGAGGCCACAATTACAGCCCGAGCTTCTTGCCGATCTTCGAGACGGTCTCGCCTACCTCCTGTCCCACGGTGCTCACCGCGCTCCCGACATCGCGGCCGAGGTTGCGCACCGTGCGGACCAGGGGGTCTTCCGAGGCGTCGAAACTTTCCCGGTAGGTGCGGGCGGCCTCGCGGATCTCGTCGCTGATCCGGGTGTTCTTGTCCTGCTCGCGCAGCGGATAACGGCCGTCCAGGATCCGGTCGTACTCACCGCCGGTGATCCAGCGGCGCAGTTCTGCCGCCCGCAGCACCGAGAACGGGTGCGTCTGCAGTTCCATGTTCAACAGTTTGAGCACGCCGTCGCGCAGATCGCCGGTGCGGTCGTAGTCGTCGGCCTGCTGCAGGAATGCGGCATGACTCATCTCACTCACCATCGCGCCGCCCGCCAACTTCATGTGCACCCGCACCGAGGCTTCCACATCCTGTCCGCACAGCAGTCCGGCCCGGTCGCCCGAGAGTTCGGATTTGCGGCTCCACTCCATCAGCGCGGCGATGATCGCGCGCAGCGCCCAGCCGCCGATCGGCATCCAGCCGAACGAGGACGCCAGGTTCAGCAGGTGCATCAGCATGGTCCGGTAGACCGCGTGCCCGGACATCGCGTGCCCGAGTTCGTGCCCGACGACGAACCGCAACTCCTCCACGTCGAGTAGTTCGACCAGTCCGGTGGTCAGCACGATGAAAGGCTCGTCCATGCCGATGGTGAAGGCGTTCGCGACCGGGTCCTGCAGCACGAACATCTCCGGGGCGACGGGTGCGTCCAGGATGCGCACCGCATCGGTCCGCAGGTCGTGCAGTGTCTTGAACTGCCGCTCGTCCACCCGGACCGCGGTCGCCAGATACATCAGCCGATGCTGGCGCTCCCGCAGCAGGCCGGACAGGGTGCGCAGCACGGTGTCGAATCCGGCGAAGGTGCGCATCGCCACCAGTGCGGTGCGGTCCGCCGGATGCTCCCACGCACGTGTGCTGATACCGGGAAAAGTGCGGCGGACGCGGTCCGGAGCGGCGGATTCGCCCGTCGTCCGGCCGCCGTCGGTGGACTCGCTCGGCGTTGCGGTCACAGATGCCCCCTGGGGTTCGTTGGGTCGCGGTGATTCGTCCCGTTCTGCTACAGTCTGCCCGTGTCATCGAGTGCAATGCCGAAGGTCCGCCATGAATTGGCGTTGATCGCGGTCGGTTGCCTCGTGGTCGCGGATATCTACTGTCGCTGATAGGGCGGACACTACTGCGCGCCTAGACTGGCCGCGATCGAATTTCCAGATGTGTTCGTATTCGCCAGGCCCCTTCGGGCCTCGTCGCGGCGTTGCCGGAATCTCTTGCAGGGCAACGAAAGCGGCATCTCGATCCCTCACCCGCAGTCCAGGCGGGCAGGCAGGAAGGTCCACATCCGAAATGTCTCCCAGCAAGGGGCCCGGCCCCCGGCGATTCCCGGCTGCCGCCGTGGTCGTGCTCTTGGTGGCGCTGCTCAGCGCCTGTAGTGGCGGTACCAGCGATGTGCCCGGCAGCAAGGGCGGTAGCGGAGGCAACGGCGCGCTCACGCTGTTCGCCTATTCGACCGCCAAACCGGCCTTCGACAAGGCTGTGGCCGCGTTCAACAAGACCGCCGCGGGCGCGGGCGTGCAGGTACAGCAGTCCTATGGCGCCTCGGGAGATCAGTCCCGCAAGGTCGCCGCGGGCGCGGTGGCCGATGTGGTGAACTTCTCCGTCGAACCGGACATCACCCGGCTGGTCACCGCGGGTCTGGTCGATTCGAAGTGGAATGCCGACGCGGACAAGGGAATTCCGTTCGGCTCGGTGGTGGCGATCGTGGTCCGCAAGGGCAATCCGAAAGGCATCCACGACTGGAACGATCTGCTGAAGCCGGGCGTGCAGGTGGTGACCCCGAACCCGTTCAGTTCCGGGTCCGCGAAATGGAATCTGCTCGCCCCGTACGCCGCCGAGAGCGAGGGCGGGAAGAACCCGCAGGCCGGGTTGGACTACCTGGGCAAGCTGATCACCAAGGATCACATCAAGGTGCAGCCCAAATCCGGTCGCGAGGCGACCGAGACCTTCCTGCAGGGCACCGGTGACGTGCTGATCAGCTACGAGAACGAGGCGATCCTCGCCCAGCGCGAGGGTGATCCGATCGAGTACATGATCCCGCCGATCACGTTCAAGATCGAGAATCCGGTGGCCGTCGTCAAGAACGCACGCAACCTGGACAAGGCCGTGGCGTTCAAGGACTTCCTCTACACCCCGGCGGGCCAGCGCGCGATCGCCAATGCCGGATTCCGGCCGGTCGATCCCCAGGTCGCCGCGGAGTACGGGAAGGACTTCCCGAAGCCCGAGAAGAAGTTGTGGACCATCACGGATCTCGGGGGCTGGAAGACGGTGGACAAGCAACTGTTCACGCCGAACACCGGCAGTGTGGCGACCATCTACGACAAGGCGACGAAATAGTGACCGAGATCGAAACCGCGGCTTCGGTGCGTACACCGAGTCGTAGATCATGGCTGCGGGTGACCGGATCGGTCGGCCCGCTCGGCATTGCCACGGCGGTGCTGTGGCTGAGCGTGATCGTCCTGCTTCCGTTGGCGGCGTTGGCATTTCACGCATTCGACAACGGCTGGTCCGGATTCTGGTCCGCGGCCACCGCACCCGCGGCGCTGGACGCGCTGAAGGTGACCGTCCTGCTGTCGGTGCTGGTGGCCCTGCTCAATGTGGTGATGGGCACGCTGGTGGCCTGGGTGCTGGTGCGTGACGAGTTCCCGGGCAAGTCGATCGTGAACTCGCTGATCGACCTGCCGTTCGCCCTGCCCACCATCGTCGCCAGCATCGTGATGCTGGCGCTGTACGGACCGGACAGCCCGATCGGCATCCACCTCAACGCCACCCAGCCCGGCGTCATCATCGCCCTGGCGTTCGTCACGCTGCCGTTCGTGGTGCGGGCCGTGCAGCCGGTGCTACTGGAATCGGATCATTCGGTGGAACAGGCCGCGGCCTCACTGGGCGCGAGCAACTGGACCACCTTCCGCACCATCGTGCTGCCGTCGCTGGTTCCGGCGATCGTCTCCGGTGGCGGCCTGGCCTTCGCCCGCGCCATCGGCGAATTCGGTTCGGTGGTGCTGATCGGCGGGAACATCCCCGGCCACACGCAGGTGGCCTCGCAGTACATCCAGCAGCAGATCGAGGTGGACAGGCCGGTCAGTGCGGCCGCGGTTTCCGTTGCGCTGCTGGTTATCTCATTCGTGACGTTGCTGGTGCTGCGGCTGTTCGCCGACCGCACCGCGCGCAAGGAGCTGGCGAGCCGATGAAACTCTCACCGCTGAGCCGCATTTCGCTGCGCGTGGTCGCGCTGATCTATCTGTTCGCGCTGCTGGTGGCGCCGTTGGTGATCATCCTGTGGCGCAGTTTCGCCCAGGGGCTGGGCCAGTTCTACGACTGGATCTCCACGCCCGCGGCGATCTCCGCGTTCAACATCACGATGATCATCCTGCTGATCGTGGTCCCGCTCAACGTCCTGTTCGGCATCGTCACGGCGATCGCGCTGGTGCGCGGAAACTTCCCGGGCCGCAGCCTGCTTCAGGGCGTGGTGGATCTCCCCTTCGCGGTTTCGCCTGTGGTGGTTGGTGTTTCGCTGATCATGCTGTGGGGGGTGACCGGATGGTTCGGCGGCATCGAACATCTCGGCTTCCGGGTGATCTTCGGACTGCCCGGAATGGTGATCGCCACCCTGTTCGTGACACTGCCGTACGTGGTGCGCGAGGTGGAGCCGGTACTGCACGAGATCGGTGACGATCAGGAGCAGGCCGCGACCACGCTGGGCGCCTCGCGCTGGCAGACGTTCTGGCGGATCACCCTGCCCGCGATCCGCTGGGGCCTGACCTACGGCATCGTGCTGACCGTGGCCCGCTCGCTCGGCGAATTCGGCGCGGTGATCATGGTCTCCACGGGCCTGCCCGGTGGCGGCCAGACGCTGACGCTGCTGGTGAACGCGCGATACATGGACGACCGCAACATCTTCGGTTCCTACTGCGCGGCGACGCTGCTGATGGCCATGGGGTTGGTCACCCTCCTTCTGATGACCCTTCTCGAACGCAAGCGGGGCACCGCGAAATGACGACCTCGACAAACCCCGCCGGAGGCGAGCACATGATCACCGTTGCGAATGCGAAGAAGAATTACGGCACCTTCGCCGCACTCGACGATGTCAGCATCGATATTCCCGCGGGCGAGCTGACCGCCCTGCTGGGCCCCTCGGGCTCGGGCAAATCGACGCTGCTGCGCTCGATCGCCGGATTGGAATCGCTGGATTCGGGTGTGGTCACCATCTCCGGCCGCGATGTCACCCGGGTCTCGCCGCAGAAGCGCGATATCGGCTTCGTCTTCCAGCATTACGCGGCGTTCAAACATATGACGGTGCGCGACAACGTCGCCTTCGGTCTGAAGATCCGCAAGCGGCCGCGCAACGAGATCGCCAAGCGGGTGGACGAACTGCTCGGCATCGTCGGCCTGGACGGTTTCCAGCACCGCTATCCGTCGCAGTTGTCCGGCGGTCAGCGTCAGCGCATGGCCCTGGCGCGCGCGCTGGCGGTCGATCCGCAGGTGCTGCTGCTGGACGAACCGTTCGGCGCGCTGGATGCCAAGGTGCGCACCGATCTGCGGACCTGGCTGCGCCGGCTGCACGAGGAGGTCCACGTGACCACGGTGCTGGTGACGCACGATCAGGAGGAGGCCCTGGACGTCGCGGACCGGATCGCGGTGATGAACTCGGGGCGCATCGAGCAGATCGGCACTCCCGAGGACGTCTACGACCGTCCGGCGAACGAATTCGTCATGTCCTTCCTGGGCGCGGTAGCAAAGTTGAACGGACATCTGGTGCGTCCGCACGACATCCGGATCGGCCGCGATCCGGAGATGACGCTGGCCTCGCACGAGGGCACCGCGGAATCGGCGGGCGTCACCCGCGCCACGGTGGAGCGGGTGGTGGTGCTCGGCTTCGAGGTGCGGCTGGAGTTGCGCAACGCCGCCACCGGCGATCTGTTCACCGCACAGGTCACCCGCGGTGACGCCGAGGCGCTGCACCTGCGCGACGGTGAGACCGTGTACGCCCGCGCGACCCGGATCCCGGAGTTGCCGGCGGGAGTCTGAGTGCGGCCGCGGGCGAGTCGCCACGGCGATTCGCCCGGTTCGCCGATAGACGTGCGGACGGTCGATCCGCGCTGTGTGCCCACTTCTGAGCGGTGTGTGCAGGAGATGTCACGAGCGGACAACCACGTGTCCGGTGGTTGTCAGCACCGGGTTGCGGATGATTGCCTGGGACTCGTTCGGATCACGATTGCATAAACGCTGTTCGTCGATCGAGGATGGGTGTAGATGACGGTTGGGCTCGGAATCAGCATCGGAACGGTCAATACGGTGTGCGCCGCGGCAGGGGAAACCGGCCGAGCCGCGCATCGGAACAAGAAGAAGGGCGTGCCCACGACATGGCGCACGACCCTGACGTTCGACAGCGTCGGCGTCGCGCGCGTCGGCCGGATTCCCAAACACGGCCGCGCGCTGGCCGAATTCGCCGATCTGAGTCAGCGTTCCACGCCGACCGCGCGGGTCGGCAACCGCACGCTGACCGCGGCGGATCTGGTGGCGACCGTCGCGCAAGGCGTGATCGCCGAGACGCTGGGCGCGGAGCCGCAGGAGAATGTCGCGCTGGCGATGACGCATCCGGTCGGTTATTCGGACGAGCAGGTCGGCGACCTACGCGCGGCCCTCGAGACGGTGGGCCTCGCGCGGGCCGAGCTGATCTGTGAGCCGGTCGCGGCGGCGGCCTGGTTCGAGGCCACCCAGGGCCCGGTCACGCCGGGCCTGATGCTCGTCTACGACCTGGGTGGTTCGGGGCTGACCGTGACTCTGGTCCGCGTGGGCGCGGGTGCGCCGGACAATCGCGTGGTCGGCACGTCGGTGCGTTCGAGCGAGTACGGCGGCCGAGGCTTCGGGGCGCTGATGACCAAGCGGGCGAGCCGCCTGGCCTCGCCGCGTTCGCTCACCGATTCCGATGTCGCGATCTCGGCGCTGCGTTCGATTCATGTGCTGCGTTCGGTTGATCTGGTCTACAAATGCCTCCGCACGGCCGATGTCACCATGGCCGATGTGGATCGGGTCCTGGTGATCGGCGGTGCTGCTCGTCCGCGCGAGGTCGCGCAGGTGCTCGGTGAGGAGCTCGCGCGTCCGGTGATCGTGGCGGCGGATCCTGGGCGCACGATCGCCGAGGGTGCGGCGATCCTGGCGCAGCGCGCGGCCGAGGCGGCGCACGGGGCGGTAGAACGTCGCCGGATCCGCTCGGCGTGGTCGCAGCGGCGGCTGGTGCGCGTCGCGGCGGCGGTGCTGATCGCCGGCGGCGGCGCGATGGCCGGAGTCGTGGTGCCCGAGGCCGCGGTGGCGGCCGGATCGGCCCAGGCGGGGCTGGTGCCGCTGGATCGATGACCTGCAGCGGTTGACGTGACCTCTGGTTGGTGTAACTATTGGAAACAGTTACCCAACGAGTGGAGAGGCTGTGACGATGACGTCCGTTGCCACGACGCCTGGTGCCGACCACGTCGAGCCCGAGGATCCGATCGTTCGTGAGGCACGCGAGTACGCGGCCAAGCTGACCCTGCTGTCGGAAGGTTCGGTCAACCGCCACTTCGATCCTTTCGAGGACATCGACTGGGAAAACCCTGATTTCGATCCCGATGCCGCTCCCGAGCGGTGGATTCTGCCCGTTTCGGCGGACCCGCTCGGGCGGCACCCGTGGTATCTGTCGCAGTCCAAGGCGCGGCAGATCGAGATCGGCAAGTACCGCCAGGCCAACGTCGCCAAGGTCGGTCTGCAGTTCGAGTCGATCCTGATCAGCGGCATGGTGAACCACACCTTCGCGCTGCCCAACGGCGACCCGGAGTTCCGGTACTGCACGCACGAGATGACCGAGGAACTCAACCACACCCAGATGTTCCAGGAGATGGTGAACCGCATCGGCGCGGACGTACCGGGCATGGGCCCGCTCGTGCGCAAGCTGCGGTACCTGGGCGTTCCGGTGGCCACGCTGACCCCGAACCTGTTCTTCATGGCCGTGCTCGCCGGCGAGGAGCCGATCGATCACATCCAGAAGGCGATCCTGCGTTCGGGCGAGGAGGTGCACCCGATCATGCGCGGGGTCATGTCGATCCACGTCGCCGAGGAGGCGCGGCACATCTCCTTCGCGCACGAATTCCTCAAGCATCATGTGCCCGAGCAGAAGTCGTTCAACAAGTTCGTGCTGTCGCTGGCCATGCCGCTAATCATGTGGATCCTGGGCCGGTCGATCGCCACGCCGCCGAAGTCCTTCTTCGACGAGTTCGACATTCCCGAAGAGGTCCGCAAGGAGCTGTTCTACGGCTCGAAGGAGGCCCGGAAGGTCTTCGCCGACTACTTCGTCGACGTGCGTGCGCTGGCCAAGGAGATCGGCTTGATGAATCCGGTCGCCAAGCAGATGTGGAAGATGCTGCGCATCGACGGCCCGAGCAGCCGCTACCGGTCGGAGCCGCTGCGCGTGGCCAAGGCGAGCTGAGGGCGAGCGCACAGTGCCGTACGTCGTCACCCAATCCTGCTGTAGCGACGCGTCCTGCGTCTACGCATGCCCGGTCAACTGCATCCACCCCACTCCGGACGAGCCGGATTTCCTGAGTGCGGAGATGTTGTACGTGGATCCGGCGTCCTGCGTGGACTGCGGGGCGTGCGCTACGGCCTGCCCCGTCGACGCCATCACCTCGACCAAGCGGCTCACTCCCGAGCAGCAGCCCTTCATCGAGATCAATGCCGACTTCTATCGGCAGGTGCGCCCGCGCGCGGTGCTGGCACAGCCGGTGCCCGCCGCGCGGGTCGAGGGCGGGCCGCTGCGGGTGGCGATCGTTGGTTCGGGCCCCTCGGCGATGTACGCCGCCGACGAACTGCTGACCCAGCCCGATGTCTCGGTGACGGTGATCGACCGGCTGCCGGTGCCGTACGGCCTGGCCCGGTTCGGCGTCGCGCCGGACCACACCAAGACTCGTCGGGTGAGCCGGTTGTACGACGTGATGTCGGAGCAGCCAGGATTCGGCGCCTATCTGAACCTCACTGTGGGACAGGATGTTTCGCATGAGGAACTGCTCGAGCACAACCACGCGGTGATCTACGCGGTCGGCGCCTCGACCGATCGCAAACTCGGCATTCCCGGTGAGGGCCTGCCGGGCAGCGCGTCGGCGACCGACTTCGTGGCCTGGTACAACGGCCATCCCGATCAGGCCGAGCGCGAATACGATCTGACCCAGCGCCGGGCGGTCATCGTCGGTAACGGCAATGTCGCACTCGACGTCGCGCGGATTCTCACCGCGGACCCCGAGTCGCTGTCCCATACCGATATGTCACCTCGGGCATTGGAAGCGTTGCGGCACAGCAAGATCGAAGAGGTCGTGATCATCGCACGGCGCGGTCCGGCCGAATCCGCCTTCACTGTGCCGGAATTCGTGGGACTGCTTGCCGCCGACGTGGACATTGTCGTGGAAGGCGATGTGCCCGAACCTGTTCCGGGTATGCCGCAGAAGATCGAGCACAAGTTGCGGCTGCTGCGCGGTCTGGCCGATCGTCCGGTGAGCGGGCGCAAGCGGATCGTATTCCGCTACCTGTCCTCGCCGACGGCCCTGGTCGGCACCGACCGGGTCACCGGAATCGAGTTGGCGCACAACGAACTCGCCACCGACGCGGACGGCGCGGTGCGTGCGGTGCCCACCGGCTCCACCGAAACCCTCGACACCGGACTGGTTCTCACCTCGGTCGGTTATCGCGGTGTGCCGCTGCCCGGCCTGCCTTTCGACGATGCGGCCGGGGTCATCCCGAACGACGCCGGACGGGCGCAGTCGGCTCCCGGCGGCGAGGTCGTGCCGGGCGTTTACGTGACCGGCTGGATCAAGCGCGGTCCGACCGGGTTCATCGGTACCAACAAGTCCTGTGCTCAGGAGACCGTGCGCGGGCTCGTGGAGGACTTCAACACCGGTCGGCTCACCGAACCCGCCTGCGGCGCGGTCGATTTCGATGCGCTCGTCTCCGCTCGTCGTCCCTCGGCCATCCGCAGCGGTGCGGCGGCAACGGCAGCGGCGCGGCCCGGGTGGAAGCGCCGTCTGCTGGCGCGCGCCTGAATCCTCGGCCGTTCTGTTCTGCGGCCGAAGTCGTTTCGTTCGGTGTGGCAGAAGTTGATTCTCGCCTCCCGGGTGAATCGGCTTCTGCCCAGGCCGAGACGCGGTCCGCCGACTGTGGTGTCCGGCAGTGTGGCCCGGGTCGGTGGCTGCCGCTCGCGCGGGGTCGGATGGCGGAGCGGTTCTGCGGTCGAATCCCTGCGCGGCACGTCGTCGACGGGTGCTGATGTCGGCTGCGAATGTCGCTGTCCGAGGCCGGATATCGAATACCGGCTGGTCTGTCCGAAGTGGTCGTTCTGTCTGAAACGTTCGCCGTTCTTTCGGGGGCAACTATTCAGCCACTCCATATTGCCTCATCGAATGAGGATGCCGGAAAGTCGTTGTGGCACATTCACAGCGCACCGGTTGGTTTGTGGAGTCAGTTACTGAAAGGTAGCTGGTTTTTGTGGTTGATTGGGCGTGTCGCATATTCCGCCATCCATTTTTCTGATCTGGACGCCGGTCTATCAGGGGATATGCGATGTGGACCGGTGGGTATGAAACCTTTTCCGCCCATTGGGCATCCGCGAACGATATCGACCAGCTAACCTGTGGGCGCTGTTTGGTAAACGACCGCGACCACGAGGTTCGTCCCCCGGGCCGTGGTCTCGGTGCGTTTGACAGGATGGCAATGACTGTTGGCTTCGGCATGAGCATCGGCACAGTGAACTCCGTGTGGGCAGCCACTTCCGGAGATGCTGACCTCCCCGCCGTGCGGGTTCGCCGCACCGCCGTCACCTTCGACAGCGCCGGTGGTGCGCGAATCGGCGGCCTGCCTCGATTCGCGCCCGTGGTAACGGATTTCGCCGACCTCACGCGCGAGATCGAGCCGGTCGTCGTGGGCGGGCGGATCTGGACTTCGGCCGATCTCGTTGCCGCCGTGGCCACCTGCCTGATCGGCGCCACCGAATTCGACGGCGAGCCGGTGATCGCCTATCCCGCTTGCTATTCCGACTCGCAGGTGGCCGCACTGCGGCACGCCCTGGACTGGGCCGGCGCCACCGCGACGCTGTTGATGCCCGAGCCGGTCGCGGCCGTCGAGTGGCTCGATGCCGAGTACGGCGTCTCCGAGGCCGGTCTCACACTCGTCTACGACCTCGGCGGCAACTGTCTCGACATCGCGGTCGTGCGCACCGAGGCCGACCGGGAAAAGCGTGGTGTGCTGGGCAAACCGGTGCGTTCCTACGAATACGGCGGGCGGCCGCTGGGTACTACGCTCGCCCGCTACGCCAGGGCGCTCGCGCCCGATGCGTCCTCGCCGGTCTCGAAGGTCGTCCCGGCCGACGACACCGCCCGATTACGCACCTGGAACATCCGCAATTCCCTTCGGCTGGCGCGGCGTTGCGTCCGCGCGGCCGGGCTCACGATCGGCGATATCGACCGGATTCTGCTGGTCGGCGGCGCGGCGCGGCCGATCGAGGTGGCGCAGGTGATCGCGGAACTCGGACGCCCGGTGGTGATCTCGCCGGATCCGGCGCACACCGTCGCGGCGGGCGCCGCGCTCGCTTCGTTCCGGATGGCCGACACCGGCGCCGATCTCGGCCGCTACGCGCGCGGCGCGGCGGTATTGTCCAGTGCCGCGGTAGCTTCGGCGCTGGCCATGTCCGCGGCCACCATGCTCGGCGGCGGTCCGATCGGAGCCGACGGTCCGGCACTGGAATTCGCGCCCGCCCTCGCGGGGCCCGCGCCCGATCCGGCGCGCGATGTGCAGGTGATCGACGGCGCCGGCCCCGGGGTGGGATCGATGAGTTCCCCGGTGCTGTCCGATGCCGCGTTGCCGTTGCGAACCTATTCCGGGACGCAGGCGTACAGCATTGTGGCGCAGACCTTTTCGGCTTCGGCGAGTGATCGGGCGCAACACGCGTTGAGTGAGTACGGCCCCGGTACGCACTGTAGCCCGCTGGATCGTCTCCAGCCCTCGACGTACGCCAACCCCGCGCAGTTCGTCAACCCGCTGCCGTTCGCGAGTACGTCCGGTTCCATCGTCCCCAGGATCAGCCTGCCTCGTCCGAGCAACAGTTCGGGCGACAGCGTTCCCCGGCATTCTTCGGACCACGACAAACTGCCTGGCACCTGGGATCCGGGGGCCCGAGTCACACCGCCTTCGATCTCGAAGACTTCGCTGACGAATCCCGGTGCGACACGGCCTGGTACCGGCACTCTGCCGCCCATGACGGGACCGCAGGCCGGGGCCGATCTGCCGGACGTGAATTCGGCAGCGGGAGCGCAGAATTCGGCTCCGGGGACGACTCCCGGCACGGTCTCCTCCGGCCCCGGGACGAATCCGGGCACTGGAACCGCTGCCGGGGACTCCACAACCTCCCATCCGGGAGGGGCCCTGTCGTCGGGCGGCAACACGACATCGACCGGTCCCGCCGACGGCAACCAGGCCCCGAGCGCGCCCGCCGCTTCCGACGAAGGCGCTGCCGCGGCCTCGCCGGGCTCCGGTAACGGTCTGTCGAGCTCCCCCGGAAGTGTTGCGCCCCACAACATGTCGAGCTCACCCGGGACCGCGACCGCCAATTCCTCGGGTGGTGCGTCGTCGAACGACACGTCCAGCTCGCCGGGCGGCGCCACACCGCACACTTCGCTGGGCGGCGCCACGTCGAACGGGATCCCGCATTCCTTGGGCGGTGCGACCTCGAACGGCACGTCCAGTTCGCCGGGTGGTGCCACATCGCACAACCCCCTGGGTGGTGCGTTGTCGAATGGAACCCCGAACTCTTCGGGCGGTTCTACCTCGCACGGACCATCCAGCTCGCTGGGGGGCGCCACGTCGCACAACTCCCTGGGCGGTGCGTTGTCGAACGGCACCTCCAACTCGTTGGGCGGTGCCACCTCGCACAGCACGGCAGGTGGCAACTCCTTCGGCGGCGGCTTCCACGGCGGCGCGTCGAGCGGCGGCTCGCACGGTGGTTCCTCGGGCGGCGGCGGACACCACTGATGCCATCCGGACCGCCGCGAAATGAGGGGCGGCGGTCCGAATCCGACTCGGCCGCACCCCGTTCGCCTGCCCCGTCCGATGTCCTGCCGAGACATCGAATGCGGAGTAGTGCGGGGTGCGGCGGGGTATCCGGCGGCGGCCCAACGGCATTACGCCGGAGGTAATCGACGGGACGAACTACTGCGGGCACGGTGTCGGGTATGAACGATCCCGGGACGAACAACACACGCACTGTCGTCGAAGAATTGCTGCGTCGAATGGGTGTCGGCGATCCGGACGCCATCGCCGCGCTGTACGCCCCGGCCGTCGAGTGGAAACTGAACTGGCCAGACAACGAACACTCACCGCCCCGCGACCCCGTGGATCCGGCACCGTGCCACCCGCGCCGACGCGGCCGAGCATTTCCGCGAGCTCGCCTGCCACCACGTGCCCGAACAGGTCGGCACCGTGATCGAGCGCATCCTGGTCGACGGCCCGGATGCGGTGGTACTGGGCGAGATCTGTCAGACCGCCCGCCCCACCGCCCGCGCGTACCGCTCCCGTTTCGCGCTGCACCTCACGATCGAGAACGGCCTCATCGTCCGCTACCACGTCTACGAGGACACCCTCGCCGTCGCGCGAGCCTTCGATACGCAGGACCCCGAACTGGACAACCCGAATTGAACAGTGTGTTGTGGCTGCACGGCGGAGGCCCGCGATGTGACCCCGCAGCCATTCGACACGATGACACAGCGCCGTTGCTCTGGTCTTCGATCGGCGAGGCGCGTTCCAATGGTGGTATGTCGATCTTCGCTCGACCGGTGCCGGCGGTGTCGCAGTTCGCCGATCGACGTGGGGTGTATCTCGGGAGACGTTCCACGCGTTGGCATGTCGCGGTGTATCGCTGGTCGCGTGGTCGCATCGGCGGCCGGATCACCGGCTATCCGAACGCCCGCATCCTGCTGCTCGACCACATCGGCGCGAAGCGTGGCCTCGCCGGTGATCGTCCAGCAGACCGGCGCCATCACCGCCATCGCCGCCTCCAAGGCCGGACAGCCCGAACTCCCGTCCTGGTATCACAACCTGCGAGCCCACCCCGACACGACCATCCAACTCGGCCCCGAGAGCCGCCAGGTCCGCGCCCGCGTAGCCACCGACGCCGAGCACGCCCGCCTGTGGCCCGGCTTCGTGGCGTTGTTCCCGGCCTTCGACCTCTACCAACGCGCCATCGGCTCCCGCCCGATTCCGGTGCTCATCCTCGACCCCCGCTGACCAGCGACCCGGCCCTCTCGACCGTATGGTCGAAGCTCGTCGGTGCCGCCGGTCGCCGAGTGCCGAGCTTGCTCAGCCGGGCCGTGCGATTCAGTGACCGAACGATCGCCGACACTCGTTGATCATCTGTGCGGCAAGCGGATCGGATCTCGGGGTGGTGGGGGCGGGGCGGGCGCACACTGGAGTGATGGAACCCAGGATCATCGGAAGTGTGATGCCGGTGCTCGAGGTCTCGCTCGAGCCAGGGGAGAGTCTGGTTGCCGAGTCGGGGCAGTTGTCGTGGATGACCGAGTCGATTCGGTTGCACACCTCGACGCGGGCGGGGTCGGGTGGGGTGTTCCGGGCGGTGAAACGGGCGCTGGCGGGGGCCGGGTTGTTCATGACCGAGTACACGGCGGCGCGGCATCCGGGGACGGTGGCGTTCGCGACGAAACTGCCGGGGCAGATCGTGCCGGTGCCGGTGGAGCCGGGACGGGACTACTTGCTGCATCGGCACGGGTTCCTCTGTGCTACAGGTGATGTCCGGATTTCGCTGAGTTTTCAGCGGCGGCTCGGGGCGGGGATCTTCGGCGGTGCGGGGTTCACGTTGCAGCGGGTGAGTGGGTCGGGTCGAATGTGGGCCGAGTTGTCCGGTGAGGTGATCCGATACGACCTGGCGCCGGGCGAGCGCCTGCGGGTACATCCCGGACATGTCGGAATGTTCGACGCCACGGTCGGATTCGACATCACGATCCTGCGCGGCATCCGGAACATCCTGTTCGGCGGCGACGGTCTGTTCCTGGCCGCGCTCACCGGTCCGGGCCGAGTGTGGTTGCAGTCGTTGACCGTTGCCAATCTCGCACATGCGATCACCCCCTATCTGCCACTGCCCGAATTCGAGGATCGGCAGTGATCATCCACGGCGATGAAAGTGCATTCGTGCGATCGGCAAGAATGAGGTGGTGGACGACACTGCCGACAGACCTCGATTGATAGCTCTGGATGTGGACGGAACCCTGCTGCGGACCGGTGAGTCGGTCACCCCGCGGGTGCGCGAGGCGGTGCACGCGGCGGTCGACTCGGGTGCGCACGTGGTCGTGGCGACCGGTCGAACGCTCCTGGCGACCCGGCTCGTGGTGCAGGAGCTGGGACTGGGCGAGGGACGGACGATCTGCTCGAACGGCGCTGTGCAGGCGGATATTTCGACCTGGAAGCCGCGAGATGTGCACACCTTCGATCCGGAGCCGTCCGTCGGCGTCCTGCGGAAACTGTTCCCGGACATGGTCCTGTCGGTGGAGAAGGTCGGCATCGGCACCTGGACCACCGGCTACTACCCCGGCAGCTTCCGGCTCGGCGAATTCCGTTTCGTCGAGGACCGTGACCTGAGCCTGGAACCGACCACACGCCTGAACGGCTGGTGGCCCAGCGGTTCGCTCGCCGACATGGTCGAGGTGATGGGCGAGCACGAGCTCCCCGGAGCGGGCTGGGTGTCCGGTGAGGACGAGCCCTGGCTCGTTGCCTCCCGCCAGGGCGTATCCAAGGGTTGGGCACTCGAACGCCTGCGCCGCGAACTCGACGTCCCCCTGACCGCCACCCTGGCCATCGGTGACGGTTACAACGACTGCGAAATGCTTTCCTGGGCAGGGCATTCCGTCGCCATGGGCAATGCCGTGGATGCTGCTCGCGACGCCGCGGACGAGGTCACCGGCTCGGTCCACGAGGACGGCGTCGCCGTGGTCCTGGAGCGCTGGTTCGGCAACTGATCACGCGACGGCGATAGCGGAGTCGGACCGCACCCGCAGGTCGTGTGCCGCTGTCGCGTACCGCTGGACAACGACTTTCGCGACGAGCCCGTGACTCCCGAGCGGATCGGCATGGGTGACGTGCGGCGCGGCGGCGGCGAGCCGATCGGTCAGCAGACCGGGAGCCAGGAACCAGGGTGCGACGACGACCCGGCTGCACCCCAGCGCATCCAGCGCCGAGATCGCTTGGGGGAGAGAGGGTTCGGTGGTGGCGAAGCATGCCTCGGTACGCCAGGCGGTGCCCGCGGCGAGCAGGCGGCCCAGGGTGCGGGTGCGGCGGTTGGCCTCGGGGGAGGAGGAGCCGACCGCCGCGAGGGCCACGCCCACCGTGTCGTCGTCGCGATCGAACCCGGCTGCCAGCACGCGTTCGCGCAGGGCGGTGATCAGCAGCGCGTCCGGACCGAGCACGTCGGCCTGGATCAGCCGCAGTCGCGGATGACGTGCACGCGCCGACGCGAGCATGCCGGGCAGATCGACGCGTGCGTGAAATGCGCTGCCCAACAGCAGCGGCACCACGACGACCTCCCGATGTCCTTGTGCGGCAACGGCATCGATGACCTGTTCGACCGACGGCGTATTCAGGTCCAGGAACGCCAACCGGACGTCCAACCCCGGATTCCGCTGTGCCACGTCGGCGATCACCGCGGTCATCGTTGCCGCGGACCGTGGATCCCGGCTACCGTGCGCGACCGCGATCAGCGCCGGACCACCGAGCGAACCCAACCGGCCCCGCGCCACGAGACCGCCGCGAACCCGCCCGGCTCCGGCCCGGAGGCCGACGCTGTCGAGCGGTTCGCCGCCGTCGTACGACATCAGCTCTCGGTGCCGACCTCGACCGCGGTCAGCACGTCGCCGACCAGGCCCGCGGCCAGGGTGTTGCCGCCGGCGGGGTCGATGAGCAGGAAGCTGCCGGTGTGCCGGTTGACCCGGTAGTCGTCGGCGGTGATCGGGTCCGCGACGCGCACCGAGATGCGGCCGATGTCGTTGAGCGCCAACGACTCCGCCTCGGTGTCCGCTGCCAGATGCTGTTCGTCGAAACGCTCGAGCAGTGCGCCCACGACCGCCTGGGTGGTGCGGGTGCCGTGCTTGAGCAGCAGTCGCGCGCCCGCCCGCAGCGGCTTGTCGCCGAGCCAGCACACGGTGGCGTCGAAGGTGTCGATGGGCTCCGGGGCGTCGGCCGCCGCGGCGATCACATCCCCGCGCGAGACGTCCACGTCATCGGCGAGGATCAAGGTGACGCTGCGTCCGGGCTGCGCCGACTCGAGCTCACCGTCCGCGGTGTCGATCCGCTCGACCGTGGTGCGGGTGCCCGACGGGAGCACCACGACCTCGTCCCCGGGGCGCACCACACCGGCGGCGATCTGCCCGGCATAGCCGCGGTAGTCCGGGTACTCCGAAGTGCGCGGCCGGATGACGTACTGCACCGGGAAACGCAGCCCCACCTGGTGCCGTCCGTGCACATCGGCGTCGACCGGAACCGACTCGAGATGCTCGATCAGCGAGGGGCCGTCGTAGTAGGGGGTGTTCGTCGAGCGAGACGCGATGTTGTCACCGTGCAGTGCCGAGACCGGGATCTCGGTGATGTCCTCCCGCGCCCAGCCCAATTTCGTTGTCAGCTGGGTGAATTCGTCGACGATCTTCTCGAAGACGCCCGCGGCGTCGTCGACCAGGTCGATCTTGTTCACGGCCAGAACGAGTTTGGGCACACCCAGCAGCGCCATCACCGCGGCGTGGCGGCGGGTCTGCTCGATGACGCCCTTGCGCGCGTCGACCAGCAGGATCACCAGCTGCGCGGTGGACGCGCCGGAAACCGTGTTGCGGGTGTACTGCACGTGCCCGGGGGTGTCGGCGAGGACGAAAGACCGCTGGGGCGTGGCGAAGTAGCGGTACGCGACATCGATCGTGATGCCCTGTTCGCGTTCGGCGCGCAGGCCGTCGACCAGCAGGGACAGGTCCGGGGTGGACAGGCCCCGGTCGACCGAGGCCCGGGTGACGGCGTCGATCTGATCCGCCAGAACGGATTTCGTGTCGTACAGCAGTCGTCCGACCAAGGTGGACTTACCGTCGTCGACACTGCCGGCGGTGGCCAGTCTCAATAGGTCGGACATCAGAAATAACCCTCTCGTTTACGGTCCTCCATCGCGGCCTCGGACACCCGGTCGTCACCGCGGGTGGCCCCGCGTTCGGTGAGCCGGGAAGCAGCGACCTCGGCGAGGATCGCGGCGTTGTCGGCGGCGTCGGAAATGATCGCGCCGGTGGTGGATCCGTCGCCGACGGTGCGGTAGCGCACCGACTTGGTGACCAGCTCCTCGCCCTCGCGCGGCCCGCCCCAGCTGCCCGGGGTCATCCACATGCCGTCGCGCTGGTAGACCGGGCGCTGATGGGCGTAGTAGATGGTCGCCAGCTCGACGTCCTCGCGAGCGATGTACCGCCAGATGTCCAGCTCGGTCCAGTTGCTCAGCGGGAACACCCGGACGTGCTCACCCGGCGCGTGCCGACCGTTGTAGAGGTTCCACAGCTCGGGCCGCTGCCGCTTGGGATCCCAGCGCCCGAACGCGTCCCGCAGCGAGAAGATCCGCTCCTTGGCGCGCGAACGCTCCTCGTCGCGACGCCCGCCGCCGAACACCGCGTCGAACCGGTTGTCGGTGATCGCGTCCAGCAGCGGCACCGTCTGCAACGGGTTGCGGATGCCGTCGGGACGCTCGGTCAGCCGCCCGTCGGCGAGGTACTCCTCGACGCCGGCCACATGCAGCCGCAGCCCGTACTTCTGGACCACGTGATCGCGGAAGGCCAGGACCTCGGGCAGATTGTGCCCGGTGTCCACGTGCAGCAGCGCGAACGGCAGCGGCGCGGGCCAGAATGCCTTGAGCGCCAAGTGCAGCAGCACCGTGGAGTCCTTACCACCGGAGAACAGGATCACCGGCCGCTCGAACTCACCCGCCACCTCGCGGAAGATGTGAATGGCCTCGGACTCCAGCGCGGCCAGAGTGTCGAATTGCGCGGCCGGGGTGCGCAGCGCGCGGTCGATGTCGGCGGCGTCGGTCGGTTGGGTATCGGTCGCGGTAGGAGTCATGACTGGTGTAACCCGCATTCGGTCTTGGCGAGGCCGGCCCAGCGGCCGCTTCGCGGATCGGCTCCCGGTTCCGGCTTCCGCGTGCACGGAGCGCAACCGATGGACGGATATCCCTCTTCCACAAGGGGATTGACGAGGATGCCGTGCCGGTCGATGTACTCGGCCATCTCCTCGTCGGACCAGGCGGCGATCGGGTTGATCTTCACCAGGCCGAAGCCCTCGTCGAAGGAGATCAGGGGGGCGTTGGCGCGGGTGGGCGCCTCGACCCGGCGGATGCCGGTCACCCAGGCGTTGTAACCACTCAGGGACTGCTTCAGCGGCACGACCTTGCGCAGGCGGCAGCACTCGTTGGGCTCGCGGGCGAACAGATCCTTGCCCAGCAGCCGATCCTGTTCGGCCACAGAGTGTTCGGGCTGCGCGTTGACGATGTTCACGCCGTACACCGTCTCCACCGCGTCGCGGGTGCCGATGGTCTCGGCGAAGTGATAGCCGGTGTCCAGGAACAGCACGTCCACCCCGGCGCGGGTCTGCGCGGCCAGATGTACCAGCACCGCGTCCTGCATGTTCGACGCGACGATGTAACCCGGGCCGAAGGTGTCCTCGGTCCACCGCAGCAGATCGGCGGACGAGGCGTCGGGACCTAGCGCGGCCGCGCCGTCCTCGGCGATGCGCCGCAGTTCGTCCTCGGAGAGCTTATCCAAAGTGGTTGTCATAGCGTCTCTAACTCCCTTACCGGAGGTCGGCCTCGTCGGCGCGAACCGCCCACTGCGCGAACCGCTCACCGTCGTTGCGGCTCTTGACGAAATTGCGCACCACGCGCTCGATGTAGTCGCCGAGCTCGTCGCTGGTCACCTTGTGCTGGCGCAGCTTTCGGCCGAAGGCGGCATCGAGGCCGAGGGTGCCGCCCAGATGAACCTGGAAACCCTCCACCTGATTCCCGTCGCCGTCGTCGACGAGCTGACCCTTGAAGCCGATATCGGCGATCTGCGAGCGGCCGCAGGAGTTCGGGCAGCCGTTGATGTTGATCGTGACCGGCACATCGAGCTGGGCGTTGATATCGGCCAGCCGCTGATCCAGTTCGGGCGCGAGCACCTGGGAGCGCTTGCGGGTCTCCACGAAGGACAGCTTGCAGAACTCGATACCACTGCAGGCCAGCAGGTTTCGCCGCCACTTGGACGGCCGCGCCTGCAGGCCCAGCGGCTCGAGCTCGGCGATCAGTTCCTCGACCTTGTCGTCGGCGACGTCGAGCACGATGAGCTTCTGGTACGGGGTGAACCGGATGCGGTCGGACCCGATCCGCTCGGTTGCCTCGGCCACCTTGGTCAGGATCGTGCCCGAGACGCGTCCGGCGATGGGGGAGAAGCCGACCGCGTTCAGTCCGTTGCGCAGCTTCTGCACGCCCACGTGGTCGATGGGCCGCACCGGAGCCTCGGGCGCCGGGCCGTCGATCAGCTTGCGCTTCAGGAACTCGTCCTCGAGCACCTGCCGGAACTTCTCGATACCCCAGTCCTTGATCAGGAACTTCAACCGCGCCTTGGTGCGCAGGCGGCGGTAGCCGTAGTCGCGGAACAGCGAGACGACCGCCTCCCACACATCGGGCACCTCCGCGAGCGGCACCCACGCGCCGACCCGCTTGGCCAGCATCGGGTTGGTGGACAGCCCGCCGCCGACCCACAGGTCGAAGCCGGGGCCGTGCTCGGGGTGCTCGACGCCGATGAACGCGATGTCGTTGATCTCGTGCACCACGTCCTGCTGGCCCGAGATCGCCGTCTTGAACTTGCGCGGGAGGTTCGAGTACTCCTTCTTGCCGACGTAGCGGCGAGTGATCTCCTCCACGGCCCAGGTGCCGTCGATGACCTCGTCCAGCGATTCACCGGCCAGCGGGGAGCCGAGCACCACGCGCGGGCAGTCGCCGCACGCCTGGGTGGTCTGCAGGCCGGTTGCCTCGATGCGCCGCCAGATCTCCGGGACGTTCTCGATCTCGATCCAGTGGTACTGCAGATTCTCCCGGTCCGAGAGATCGGCGGTGTCGCGGGCGAACTCGGTGGAGATCTCGCCGAGGGTGCGCACCTGCTCGACGTTCAGCGCGCCGCCGTCGCAGCGGACCCGCATCATGAAGTACGCGGCCTCGAGAATGTCGATGTTCTCGTCGCCGGTCCAGGTGCCGTCGTAGCCCTGCTCGCGCTGGGTGTACAGACCCCACCAGCGGAACCGGCCGCGCAGATCGGCCTTGTCGATCGAGTCGAATCCGCCCGGGGCGTAGATGTTCTCGATGCGGGTGCGGACGTTGAGCGGGTGATCGTCCTTCTTGCTCTGCTCGTTCGCGTTCAGCGGCTCGCGGTAGCCCAGGGCCCACTGGCCTTCGGACTTGCGGCGCAGCGGTTTTCCGGTGCGTTCACGCGGGCCGCTGGTCTGCTCGCCCGCGCGGGAGCGCGCTCGGCGTTCGCGGGCGGCCTGCGCACGCTCGCGCGCGACTTCCTGCTCGCGCGCGGAACGCTCGGATTCCGCGCGTGCGACGGGCTCGGACTCGGCTGTATGACCGGCGTCGGTACTCGACGTCATAGGGGTCGCTCCTGGGGGTGATGATCAGACCTGGCGACAGGCGGGAGGGGCTGCTCGCGCCTTCGGTAGTCAGCGGCCGGGACGCCGCGACGGTGACGCCGGAACCGGGAACAGGGGCCGAACTACCGGAGGCTTTCCGACAGACAGCTCGCACTGCAGACACGCTTGAAGTCGACGTGGCGACGAGCCACGAGGCGCACTCCAAGTCCGGTCATGCGGTCTATTGTGCCATGTCAACCGGGTAGTTCGGACCGACCGCCCATATTTTCCGAAGATTCGAGGGAAATTCCCTGGACGCTCGTCCCAGTTTGTGAGATGCGTCATAGATCATCCGCGCAAACACGGATCGCGACCTCCCGAATGCCGATCCCCGGGTTCGCGCGGGAGAGGGGCCGGCTCCCGGGAGATGTCCGTCACAGCCGGGTGCGCACTTTCGGATCCGGCGCGAAATCGCCCCGATCGAACGCGTGCGGAACCGGCACCCGCGCCCGGCCCCGCGGTGGCCCGGCCGCACACTGGAGGGGTGAGCCCCGCCGTCCAGCAGACCGCACTGCCCGCCGCGCCGCTGCGTGATTTCGGCGGCGGGCCGTTCGGCATCTACGTGCACGTTCCGTTCTGCGCGACGCGCTGTGGGTACTGCGATTTCAACACCTACACCGCGGGCGAATTGGGCAGCTCGGCCTCGCCGGAGTCCTGGCTCGACGCATTGCGCGGTGAGATGTCCACGGCCGCAGCGGCTTTCGATGCGCTGCCGAGTCGGCAGCCGCCGGTGTCGACGGTCTTCGTCGGCGGCGGGACGCCCTCGCTGCTGGGCGGGGACGGGCTGGCCGACGTACTCGAGGTCGTCCGCGCGAACTTCACCCTGGCCGCCGATGCCGAGGTGACCACGGAATCCAATCCCGAATCCACCTCCCCGGCGTTCTTCGAGCGCCTCCGCACCGCCGGGTACACCCGGGTATCGCTGGGAATGCAGTCCGCCGCGACGCACGTCCTGCGCATTCTCGATCGCACGCACACGCCCGGCCGCCCGGTCGCCGCGGCCCGCGAGGCGCGCGAGGCCGGTTTCGACCACGTCAACCTGGATCTGATCTACGGCACCCCCGGCGAATCGGATGCCGATCTGGATGCCAGTCTCGACGCGGTGCTCGCGGCCGGAGTCGACCACGTCTCGGCGTACTCGCTGATCGTCGAGGACGGTACGGCGATGGCCCGCAAGGTCCGTCGCGGTGAACTGCCCGCCCCCGACGAGGATGTGCTCGCCTCCCGCTACGAACGCATCGACGCGCGCCTGTCCGCGGCGGGTCTGCGGTGGTACGAGGTATCCAACTGGGCCGCAAGCGATTCCGGTCGTTGCCGGCACAATCTCGGCTACTGGGACGGCGGCGACTGGCTCGGCGCGGGACCGGGTGCGCACAGCCACGTGGGCGGCGTGCGCTGGTGGAATGTGAAGCATCCGGGCCGTTATGCGGAACGGATCGCCGCGTCGGCGACCCTGCCCGCCGACGGGTGGGAGGAGCTCACCGATGCCGAGCGGTACACCGAACGGATCATGCTCGCCGTGCGATTGCGCTCCGGGCTGCCGGTGGCGGATCTGGATGCCGACGGGCGCGCGGCGATCGACGGACTCGTCGCCGAAGGATCGGTCGTACTGCGGGATCGGGTGATCGTTCTCACCGACCGCGGGCGCCTGCTGGCCGACGGAGTCGTGCGCACGCTGCTGGGCTGAACCGGCTCGTCCGGGCGCCGCCGCCGTCGCCGGAACTCCGGTTGTGCCACGCCACACGGGGGATTCGGCTTTCAGGAACTAAACTGGGGGCGGATCAACCTGGGATCCGCGTGGTCGATGCTGCTCGCAGACACCGGGCGGCCCGATGGTGAACGAGGAGGTGGGCCCGATGTCGAGCACCGAGAAGCGGCGGCTCGAGGTCCTGCGCGCGATCGTCGCGGACTACATCGCGACCAAGGAGCCGATCGGGTCGAAAACACTGGTCGACAAGCACAATCTGGGCGTCTCCAGTGCGACGGTGCGCAACGATATGGCGGTGCTCGAAGCCGAGGGTTACATCACCCAGCCGCACACCAGCTCCGGCCGCATTCCCACCGACAAGGGCTATCGCCAGTTCGTCGACAACATCGCGGAAGTCAAGCCGCTCTCCCCGGCCGAGCGACGCGCGATCATGGATTTCCTGGACGGCGGCGTCGATCTGGACGACGTGCTGCGTCGCGGGGTGCGCCTGCTGGCCCAGCTGACCCGCCAGGTCGCGATGGTGCAGTATCCGACCGTCTCGGCCTCCATCGTCCGGCACATCGAGGTCGTCGCACTCAATCCGGCCCGATTGCTGCTGGTGGTCATCACCGACAGCGGACGCGTCGATCAGCGCCTGGTCGAACTGGGCGGGGTGATCGGCGACGAGGATCTGACCGCCTTGCGCGCCATGCTGGGCAAGGCCATGGACGGCAAACGCCTCGCGGCGGCCTCCGCGTCGGTCGCGGGCCTGCCGGAGAATTCCCCGGCCCGCCTGCGTGACGTCCTGGTCCGGGTGTCGACGGTATTGGTCGAGACCCTGGTGGAGCATCCCGAGGAGCGGCTGGTGCTCGGCGGCACCGCCAATCTCACCCGCAACGCCAACGACTTCGGGTTCCCGGGTTCGCTGCGCGCGGTGCTCGAGGCCCTGGAGGAGCAGGTCATCGTGCTCAAGCTGCTGGCCGCCGCGCAACATCCGGGCACCGTGACGGTGCAGATCGGCGAGGAAACGCAGCTTGAGCAGATACGCGGAACCTCGGTGGTTTCGACCGGGTACGGTATGCCGGGTACCGTGCTCGGGGGCATGGGTGTGCTGGGCCCGACTCGCATGGACTATCCGGGGACGATCGCCTCGGTCGCGGCAGTCGCCCGATATATCGGCGAGGTGCTCGCCGACAGGTGAGTGCGCCGCGTGCAGTGCGCGATGAGATCGTGAAGCAAACGGATTCGGAACAGGACTAGAGACGCAAGTGGCACGGGACTACTACGGATTGCTCGGTGTCGGACGCAACGCGTCCGACCAGGAGATCAAGCGCGCCTATCGCAAGCTGGCGCGTGAGCTGCACCCCGACGTCAACCCCGATGCGGACGCCCAGGAGCGGTTTCGCGACGTGTCGGCGGCCTACGAGGTGCTCAGCGATGCCGAGAAGCGCCGCATCGTGGACATGGGCGGCGATCCGCTCGAGTCCGGCGGCGGTCCCGGCGGGTTCTCCGGTGCTGCCGGATTCGGCGGTCTGGGCGATGTGTTCGAGGCATTCTTCGGCGGAATGAACGCCTCGGGTCCGCGTCGTCCGCGCGGACGCGTGCAGCCCGGCGCGGATTCGCTGCTGCGTACCCGGTTGTCACTGGCCGAATGCGCGGTCGGGGTCACCAAGCACCTCACCGTCGACACCGCCGTGCTGTGCGACCTGTGCCAGGGCGCGGGCACCAACGGCAACTCCAAGCCGGTCCGCTGTGAGACCTGTGGCGGCGCCGGTGAGGTGCAGACCGTGCAACGCTCGTTCCTCGGCCAGGTGATGACCTCCCGGCCGTGCCCGACCTGCCGCGGCGCGGGGGAGACCATTCCCGATCCGTGCCGCAAGTGCGGCGGCGACGGCCGGGTGCGCTCGCGCCGGGAGATCGCCGCGCCGATCCCCGCGGGCGTGGCCAACGGCATGCGCGTGCGGCTGGCCGCGCAGGGTGAGGTCGGCCCCGGCGGCGGCCCGGCCGGAGATCTGTACGTGGAGATCGTCGAACAGCCACACGACATGTTCGTCCGCGACGGTGACGATCTGCATTGCACCATCCGCGTGCCGATGGTCGATGCGGCGCTGGGCGCGACCGTGGTGGTCGACACGATTCTCGACGGCCCGACCGAGCTGACCATTCCGGCCGGAACACAGCCGGGCGAGGTTTCGGTGTTGCGCGCGCACGGTATGCCCAAGCTGCGTTCGAGCGCCCGCGGCGACATGATCGCGCACCTGGACATCGTGGTGCCCACCAAGCTCGATGCCAAGCAGTCCGATCTGCTGCGCAAGTACAAGGCCATGCGCAACGGTGAACGCACCGAGGTGCTTTCGGCCCAATCCGAGCACAACAGCGGTCTGTTCGCGCGCCTGCGCGCCTCGTTCAGCGGTCGCTGACTTCGACGGAATCACAGTGGCGGCAACGGTTTTCTATCTCGACGAGATTCCCGAGCCGGGTGCTATCGCGATCCTGGCCGGGCCCGAAGGGCGCCATGCCGCGACCGTGCGACGCATCCGGGTCGGCGAGCCGATCACGCTGTCCGACGGCGCCGGCGTGCTCGCGTCGTCGGAAGTCGTTGCGGCGCAGAAGGATCGACTCGAACTGCGGGTACTCGACCGGATTCTCGCGGCGCCGGCCGCGCCGCCGGTCACGGTGGTGCAGGCGCTGCCCAAATCCGATCGCTCGGAGCTGGCGGTGGAACTGATGACCGAGGCGGGTGCCGACGTCCTCATACCGTGGCAGGCCGCGCGATGCGTCGCGAACTGGGAAGGCAAGGCGCGCAAGGGCGTCGACAAATGGCGCGCCGCGGCCCGCTCGGCGGCGCGGCAGTCCCGCCGGGCCTTCATCCCGGAGATCGCCGAGCTGTATCGTACGTCCGATGTGCTGGCGCTCGTGCGGGAAACCAAGGCGGACAACGGGATCGTTGTCGCGCTGCACGAATCGGGCACGGCCCGTTTCGTTTCCCTGCCGTTGGCCTCCGCATCGCGGATCGTCCTCATCGTCGGGCCCGAAGGCGGCCTGGACGATGCCGAACTCACCGCGCTCGCCGATGCGGGCGCGGATATCGCACTGCTCGGTCCGACCGTGCTGCGTACCTCGACCGCGGCCGCGGTCGCGCTGGGTGCGCTGGGTGCACTGACTTCCAGGTGGTAGAGCAATCATTTCTTGTGTTGGCGCGCAAGCGCTTCGATCGCGTCGTCATGTCCCGCACCCGTTGCCGGTGATCAATTCCACGTCCGAAGTCGTTCGCCTGGCGAACTTCGGGCGCCGACCCTATATTCGGTCCGTATGAGTTCTGAAGGGGGCCATCGGCGGAAGGAGCCGGACGGTCCGAGTACCGAGCGGTTGCCGCATGGCACTCAGCCGCGCCTGTCGCGCGTGGCGAAGGCGCGCGCATCGCGGGCCGACAGAGCACGGACCGCGCCGCCGGCTCGGGAGAGCCGTTCGCAGGCACGCGAATCCGAGTTGCGCGCGTCACAGTCGGACGAGTCGAAGACCGAAGAGGCACAGCCGGATCCGGACGCGGCCACGACGCTGCTGCGGCCGCGTCGGCACACCCGCCGCCCGGCGCGTCGTCAGCGCACCCCCAAGGCCGTGGTCGTGGGCCGCACCCTGATCGCGCTGGTGTCGGTGCTGGTGCTGGTCGGCACCGGTGCGGCGTGGCGGATCTACGATCACGCGGTCAAGGGCGTGATCACCTCCAACGCCATCAGCGACGGCCCCAAATCCGTTGGCAAGGACCAGAACATCCTGCTCATGGGTCTGGACAGTCGTAAGGACGAGCACGGCAATCCGCTGCCGCAGGCCATGTACAACGCCCTGCACGCAGGTGACAACGACAACGGCGGCATGAACTCGAATGTGTTGATGCTGATCCACATTCCGGGTGACGGCTCCAAGTCCACGGCGATCTCCATCCCGCGTGACGACTATGTGACCCTGGATCCGGCCGCGTGCGACGGTGATCTCTGCAAGGGCAAGATCAAGGAGGCGTACGGCCGCACCTACGGCGCGGTGCTGGGCAAGCAGGCCCAAGGAGATCCGGACGCGGAGACCAAGGCGCGGGACGCCGGTCGCAAGGCCGAGCTCAAAACGGTGAGCAAATTCCTGGGTGACGTCCCGATCGACCACTTCGTAGAGATCACCATGGCGGCCTTCTTCGAGATCGCCGAGCAGGTGCAGCCGATCACGGTGTGCCTGAACGAGAACACTCACGACACGTTCTCCGGCGCGAGATTCGTCAAGGGTCAGCAGCAGATCAATGCTTCGCAGGCAATGGCTTTCGTGCGGCAGCGTCGTGATCCGGACGAGTCGCTGAACTTCACCGATATGGACCGCACCCGTCGGCAGCAGGCATTCGTCGTCTCGCTGGTGGCCAAGTTGAAGACCAGCGGAACGCTGTCCAGTCCGACCACCCTGATGGGTCTGCTCAAGGTCGCCCAGCAGAACATGGCCGTGGACAGCGGTCTGGATCTGGGTAAGTTCGCCGGGCAGGCGTCGTCGCTGATGGGTGGCGGACTGACGCTGTACACCCTGCCGGTCAAGGACTTCAAGGTCATCGACGGCGAGGACACCAGCATCGTCGACCTGGATCTGATCCACTCGTACGTGAAGAATCTGTTGTACCCGCCCAAGCCCGGCGCGGCCTCCACCAGCGCCAGCGCGAGCCCGGCGACCACGAACATCCCGTCCGCGACCGGGGTGACGGCGAACGTGGTGAACAGCTCGGGCAAGAACGGTCTGGGCGGCAGCCTGGGAAAGGCGCTCGCCGGTCGTGGTTTCACGCAGGGGGTGGCGAGCACGGGCTACACGCGCAGCTCCAGCACGCTGCTGTACGGCTCCGGTGCCGAGCAGGCGGCCACGGCGCTGGCCGGGCAGTTGGGTCTGACCGCGACCAAGTCGTCGGCGATCAATGCGCAGTCGATTCAGCTGACCGTCGGCACGGAACTGGCCGCCAGCAGCTCGATCACCAGCATGGCGGGCACGTCGAGCGATGACTCCAGCGAAACCCCCACCTCCACGACTCCGCCGCCACCGCCGGTGTCGGCGACGAACATCGGCACGAACTCCCCGGCGCCGACCGACATGTCGAGCATGAAGGGCAGTGGTATCCCCTGCGTCAAGTGATTCCGCTCACAGAGCGGAGGGGTTGATCCCTCCGGAACCGGCCGCTTCTCGGGTGCGGTGAGTCCGGCCTCGGGCCGGTGGCCCGCGTATTTCGCCAGCCGCGATATCGCAGCCTATATTCGGTCCGTATGACCTATGAAGGGGAGCGTCGGCGGCGAGATCCCGACGGTCCGAGTACCGAGCGGTTGCCGCACGGCACCCAACCGCGGTCGTCGCGTGAGCCGGAGGCTCCTACGTCGCGCGGCGATCGGTCACATGCCGGAAAGCAGACCGGTGGCAGCCGCTCGGCAGAGGGAACACAGTCGGAGGCAACGCAGTCGGCCGCGTCGGCGTGGCCGCGTCGGCCTGCGCGTCCTCCGATGCGGCGTCGGCGTAACCGCAAGGCGGCGGTGGCCGGACGCACGCTCATCGCCTTGGTCTCCACTCTGGTTCTGGTCGGCACGGGTGCGGCGTGGCGGGTCTACGACCACGCGATCAAGGGGGTCACGACCTCCGACGCGATCAGCGACGGCCCCAAATCGGTGGGCCAGGAACAGAACATCCTCGTCATGGGCCTGGACAGCCGCCTGGACGAACACGGCAATCCGCTGCCGCAGGACATGTACAACGCCCTGCACGCCGGTGACGACAGCGTCGTCGGCATGAACTCGAATGTGTTGATGCTGATCCACATTCCGGGTGACGGCTCCAAATCCACGGCCATCTCGATTCCCCGCGACGACTACGTCACCCTGGATCCGGCCTCCTGCGGCGGTGACATCTGCAAGGGCAAGATCAAGGAGGCGTACGGCCGCGCCTACTTCGCGGCGAAGCAGAAGTACGAGGGCACCATCAAGAGCCCGGAAGCACTGGATGCCAAGGCGCGTGACGCGGGGCGCAAGGCCGAGGCCAGTACGGTCACCAAATTCCTCGGCGACGTGCCGATCGATCACTTCGTGGAGGTCACGCTCGCGGCCTTCTTCCAGGTGGCCCAGGCGGTGCAGCCGATCACGGTGTGCCTGAACGAGCGGACGCAGGACAAGTTCTCCGGCGCGGATTTCGTGAAGGGCCCACAGCAGATCAACGCTTCGCAGGCAATGGCTTTCGTGCGGCAGCGTCGTGACCCGGACGAGTCGCTGAACTTCACCGATCTGGACCGGACCCGTCGGCAGCAGGCGTTCATCGTGTCGCTGGCGAGCAAGCTGCAGAGTAGTGGAACGATGTCGAGCCCCGGCAAGTTGATGAATCTGCTCGGCGTCGCGCAGCAGAACATGGCCGTGGACAGCGGTCTGGATCTGGGCAAGTTCGCCGCGCAGGCGTCCTCGCTGATGTCCGGCGGGCTGACGTTGTTCACGCTGCCGGTCGACGATTTCGGCAACGATCCGAGCAACGGCGAGGCCATCAACATCGTCGATACGGACAAGATCCACGCGTATGTGAAGAATCTGCTGAACCCGCCCAAGCCCGGGGCCGCCGCCACGACCACCGCACCGCCGACCACCACCGCGATCGGTTCGGCCGCGGGGATCGTGCTGAACGTGGTGAACAGTTCGGGCAAGAACGGCTTGGGCGGCAGCCTGGAGAAGGCGCTCGCCGACCGGGGGTTCACACAGGGCGAGGCGATCACCGGTACCGCGCGCAGCTCCAGCACACTGCTCTACGGTTCGGGTGCGGAGCAGGCGGCCACGGCGCTGGCCGGGCAGTTGGGTCTGACCGCGACCAAGTCGTCGTCGATCAGTTCGCAGTCGATTCAGCTGACCGTGGGAACGGAGCTGGCCGGGAGCGACTCCCTGACCAAGCTGGTGGGCGCGATCGGCGATGGTTCCTCCGAAACTCCCACCTCGACGACACCGCCTCCGCCGCCGGTCTCGGCGACGAACCTCGGCGCGAAGGCGCCGGCGCCGACCGACCTGTCCAGCATGAA
This sequence comes from Nocardia coffeae, assembly GCF_019890715.1. Taxonomy (NCBI): domain Bacteria; kingdom Bacillati; phylum Actinomycetota; class Actinomycetes; order Mycobacteriales; family Nocardiaceae; genus Nocardia; species Nocardia coffeae. Next base: position 295,511 of record NZ_JAINZY010000004.1, read on the forward strand.
CGGCAGCGGCGTCCCCTGTGTGAAGTGAGTGGCTCGCACACCGCACCGGCCCTGCGGCCGGTGCGGTGCGTCTAGGCCGGTGCGGAGGATCCCGAGGCCTGCGGTGCGGACCCGTCGTGCAGGAGGGTCGAACGGGCCGCGAGCAACCACATCAGGTCCTCCAGGCTCAGTCCCAGCTCGGTCGCCCGGATCCGGGCGAATTCCAGGTCGAGTGAATCGACCGGCGATTCCAGTGCGAGCAGAACCATCTCGGCCAATTCCATGCAGGTCAGCGCCTGCTTCTCGGTCAGCCGGAACTCGGTCGGGAGGAACGATACGATCCATTTCCCCTGGTCGTCGCCCGGGAGGTCGACCCGGAAGGCCACTTCGTCCACGATATCGCTGCTGATCAGCCAATCGGCTGGTTGAACCGGCATTGCTCTCACCCCCGTTCTTGCCCCGCATCCGATGCGGTGCGCTCCAATTGTGGAGTACCCGGTGGTGCTCCCGCCAATGCTTTCCGGTTCGCTCTCAGTTTGCGGGCCGCGATCGGCGCTGCCGGTCGGTGCCGGTGATCAGGCCGAGGGGGAGACCACCGGCACCGTGAGAGGGATCTTGCCCCGATCGGGTGTGGGATGGGGCCGAATCGCGAATCATGCAGAATCGGACGGGTCGAAGGAGTGCGCGGTGAAGATGAGTCGGCGGTCGGTGCTCTGGTCGGCGGTCTCCGGTGGGCAGACCGCGCGCAGCTGTGGCGGCAACTCGGTCAGCAGGGTGATCGTGGCGGCGGCCGCGACCTCCTGCCAGGTTCGCAGGCGCGGTTCCAGTTCGCCGACCAGATCGACGGGTTCCGCGAGGACGGTTCCCGATTCGATGCGGGCCAGGGCGAGCAGATCGTCGAGTAGCGTCGTCATCCGATCCATCTCCTCGAGCGCCTGCTCGTAAGCCGTTGTGCCGGAACCGATCAGGTGCGGGCGCAGATTCTCCAGTCGCAGCGACAGCACGGCCAGCGGTGTCCGCAGTTCGTGGGAGGCGTCCGAGACGAAGGCTCGCTGCCGATCCAGTGCGTCGGTCACGGCGTCGGCCATCGCGTTGAAACGTTGCTCCAGCTGGCGCAATTCGGGTGGGCCGAGGACCGGCGCGCGGGCGGACAGGCGGCCCGCGGTGATCGCCGCGGTGGCCGAATCCAGTTCGGCCACCGGTCGCAGTATCCAGCGGGCCAGCCACCGCGCGGCCACGGTGGCGAGCAGGAAGGCGAGCAGTGCCGCGGTGGTCAGCGCGAGCCAGACCGCCGCGACCGCGTGCCGCGCCGCGGTCGTGGGCGTCACCAGCAGCACGGTGCCCAGCACCTGTGCGTCGCGGCCGACCGGTTCCGCGATCACCGCTCGGACCGGGCCGAACGGCGTGATCATGGTGAGATTCTCGGTGGTCCGGCCCAGCCGGGCGCCGCGCGCGACCTCCTCGGCGCCGGCGGGCAGCGAGGTGCCCGCGGCGGTCAGCACCACGCCGGTGTTCGAGCGGACCTGCACCGTCGCGTCGTAGAGGTCGGCGTAGCGGGCGATCTCGGTGTGCAGCTGGGAGGTGTCGCCGTCCTGTACGGCCTGTTCGGCCAGCAGCGCGAATCTGGTGGCGTCGGCGCGCCGGTCCAGCAGCAGCTGGTTGGTGCGCTCCAGCGCGAATGCCCAGCCGAGTGGAATCGCCAGGGCCAGAAGCAATCCCGCGATCAGGGTGAGGTGGGTGGCCAGGATCCGGCGACGCATCAGGGCGTGGTCGTCTCGCCGGGGTCCAAGCGGTATCCGGCGCCGCGCAGGGTCCGGATCAGTTCGGGGCGACCGGTTTTCGCGCGGATGCCACGAATGTGCACATCCAGTGAGCGGGATGCGGCGAGGAACGCATCACCCCACACCGCGTCGAGGATCTCGGCCCGGCTGCGCACCACACCCGGGGTGCGGGCGAGCAGAGCCAGCACATCGAATTCGCGACTGGTCAGCGTCACCGCTTCATCGGCGACAGTGACCGTGCGCGTGGGGAATTCGATCCGGACATCCCCGGCAACGACGAAATCCGCACCGGCCGTGGGTGTTCCGGGGCGGGGCAGCCGACGCCGCACCACCTCCATGCGGGCCAGCAGTTCCATGATCCGGAACGGCTTCACCAGGTAGTCGTCGGCGCCGCCCCACAGTGCGCGCAGCACCGTGGTCTCCTCGGCGCGCGCGGTCAGCACGATCACCGGCACCGCCGAGACCTGGCGCAGCCGCCGCAGCATGTCCAGGCCGTCGCCGTCGGGCAGGCCGAGGTCGAGCAGGACGAAGTCCACTCCGCTCTTGCGGCGCAATCCCTCGTCGGCGCGGCTCACCCGCTCGACCCGATGACCGCGGCCGGACAGTGCGGTGGTCAAGGCGTCGGCGAACCGATCGTCGTCCTCGACCAGCAGCACTCTCATCGTCGCGACAGACTACGCGTCGACCTGCTCCGATATCCGGTCCCGATGGAAAAATGCCACGTTCCGGGTCTCCCGCATCGCAATGTAGACGACCAGCGAGATCGCACAGCATCCCGAGGCGTACCAGAAGAACGCCGATTCGATCCCGGCGTGCTTGAACCACAGCCCCACGTATTCGGCGCTGCCGCCGAACAGTGCGTTGGCGATCGCATAGGGCAGCGCGACACCGAGGGTGCGCACGGCGGTGGGGAACAATTCGGTCTTCACCACACCGCTGATCGAGGTGTATCCGGTGATGATCACCAGGCCGACCACCATCAGCACCAGCGCGTCCCCGAAACCGTGCACACTTCGCAGCGCGGTCATCAGCGGCACGGTGCCCAGTGTCGAGGTCACGCCGAAGAAGATCAGCAGCGGGCGACGTCCGATCCGGTCCGACAGCGCCCCGGCCAGCGGCTGCAGGAAGATGAACACCACGATGGCGCAGAAACTCACCAGGGCCGCGGTGTCCTTGCTGAGCCCGGCGGTGTTGGACAGGTACTTCGTCATGTAGGTGGAATACATGTAGTCGCACAGCGTGCCGCCCATGCTGAATCCCACCACCAGCAGGAATTCCCGCTTGTAGGTGAACAGGGCGCGCAGCGTGCCGCGCTCGCGCCCGGCCGTGTCGTCCTGGTCGAACGCCTCGGTCTCCAGCATCTTGCGCCGCATGTAGTAGATACCGGCCGCGGCGAAAGCGCCGAAGACGAACGGGATGCGCCAGCCCCAGGAGTGCAGGGTGTGGTCCGACATCGAGTGCTGCAGGATGATCTGCATCGCGAGCCCGAACAACTGCCCGACCTTCATGAACACCATCTGGAAGCTGGAGAAGAAGCCTCGCTTGCCGGGTTTGGACGCCTCGCTCAGATAGGCGGCGCTGGCCGCGTATTCGCCGCCGATCGACAACCCCTGCAACAGCCGCGCCAGCAGCAGCACCAGCGCGCCGAAGTAGCCGACCTGCGCATAGGTGGGTGCGACGGCGATCAGCAGGGCACTGGCCGTCATCATCGTCACGCTGGTGGTCAGCGCCGCCTTCCGCCCCTTCCGGTCGCCGAGCCGCCCGAGCAGCCAGCCGCCGACCGGTCGCATGAAGAACCCGACCGCGAAAATGCCTGCGGTATTGAGCAATTGGGCCGTCGGATTGCCCTTCGGGAAGAACGCCGAGGCGAAGTACACGGAAAAAGTCGAATAAACGAACCAGTCGTACCACTCGATCAGGTTCCCGATCGAACCACCGATCAACGCCGTCCAGACATTGCGCGCCGTCGGCGCACCAGTCGTGGCCATCCATGCCTCCTCGATAAGCCCGCGCTCACGTCTCCGCGGGTCACCGAAGGGTCGTCGGTCCCGTCCCACCACCACAGCGAACCCGCCTCGGATCTAACCCGGGGTTAACATCCGGCTTCCTCGGCGAGGGTGAATGCGCTCAGGACGGAGTCATGCGATGACGCTCACCCCGCGGCGCGGTCGAGGTAGGCGTTGACGGTGTCTCGGCTTCGGGTCAGGCAGGCGATCTTGTCTTCGAGGGTGGTCAGTTCCGCTCGTAGGAGTGCGGCGAATTCGCTGTCGCATGCCTCGGTCCAATCGTCGGGGCGGTCCTGCGCGGACAGGACGACGCGGATCAGTCTGGTCGGCAGGCCCGATCGGATGAGGCTGGAGATGGTTCGGGCGCGTTCGATATCGCTGCGCTGGAAGTAGCGGTAGCCGTTCGAGCCTCGCTCGGATCGCAGCAGGTCCTGGGATTCGTAGTAGCGCAGCATCCGGGTGGAGATTCCGGTGTGCTCCGCGAGTTCGCCGATCTTCATGGTGGGCTCGAACTTCCTCTTGACTTTGACACCGATGTCAAAGTTTACGTTCTCGGATGTGAACAGATCGAAAGACTTCCTGACACCTCTGGTGGCGCTCGCCGGGGCGAGTTTCACGACGGTCAGCGCCGAGATGATGCCTGCCGGAGTCCTGGATTCCATGAGTTCGTCCCTCTCGGTCGACGTGTCGACGGCCGGGCTGCTCGTGACCGGGTGGGCGGGCACCATCGCACTGACCGGAATTCCGTTGGTGCGCTTGACGATGCGCTGGTCGCGCAAGTCGGTGGTGCTCGCGAGCCTCGGCGTCATGGCGGCAGCGAACCTCGCCACGGCGCTGGCGCCGACGTATGCGGTCGCGCTGATCGCGCGGATGGTCGCCGCGGGCGCACACGGCTTGTTCTGGGCCGTGGTGGTCGCCTACGGCGCTTCGCTGGTTCCGCCCGAGCGGGTCGGGCGCGCCCTGTCGATCGTGCTGGCCGGACCTACCATCGCGGGTCTGGTCGGTGTGCCCCTGGGAACCCAGGTGGCGCATCAGATCGGCTGGCGGGTGACCTTCGCCGCGCTCGCCGCACTGTGCGTTCTCTGCGTCGCGGTGATCGGAATCCTGGTGCCGCCGGTCGGCGACGGCGAGTCCCGGCCCGAGCCCGAACGATGGGACCGGTCGGCCAGGTCGGTGCTGCTGGTGGCGGGCGGCGGATTCTTCTCTCTCATAGGGTATTACGCCGTATTCACCTTCGTCGTGCCCGTCAGCGCCGCTGCCGGGATCGGTGGTTCAGCGATGCCGGGAGTGTTGCTCGCCAGCGGGATCGGTGGTTTCGCCGGAGTTCTCGTCGCGGGCCGGATCGGTGATCGCTGGCCCACCGGAGCCCTGCCGGTGACCGCGCTCGCGCTGGCCGTAGTCACTGCGGGAATGGGATTATCCAGTGGCCCAATCGTTTACGTCATCCTGGTCACGTTGTGGGGTGTGCTGATCGGGGTGCTGCCCGTCGTCCTGCAGGCTCGCGTCATGCGGGTGGCCTCGGAGCGGTTCCGCAACACCGCGGGCAGCATCTTGATCACCGTGCTCAACCTCGGCATCGGCCTCGGTGCGGGGCTCGGCAGCCTGACCTCTTCCCTGGGCCTGGTGGGATTCTTGCCGGTGATCGCCGCAGCCGTCGCGGCGTTCGCCCTCGCCCCACTGGCCGCACTGCGCTCGGGAACTCGCGAACATCCCTGGCGAGAGTGCCGCGGCTCGGGAGCTGCGGCATGCCGAGTAGTTGTTTCGCAGCTCGATGCGGACAGTTAGCTGGACATCGGCTCGATGCTCGCCCTAAGCTTTTGTCCGCGTTCGTGACGCCGATTTCCAGACTGCTGACGAGTGTCTCGACCGCCGACGGCTGTTACGTCGATCTTTGCGAGGGGGCTTCCCTCGACTGGCAATGAAAACCCGGGGCAGATCGTTAAACTGTTGATCGTGACGTCGAAAGGGATTGTATGGCAAGGGATTTGACGCAGCTGGAGATGCTCCGCGAGTTGGAGCCCGCAGTTGCGCAGAACCTGGATCGGCATCTGGGCATCGCCAAGGACTGGTATCCGCACGATTACGTTCCGTGGGACGAGGGCCGCAACTTCGCCGCCATGGACGGAATCGACTGGGAGCCTGGACAGTCGCGATTGTCCGAAGTGGCCAAGGTTGCCATGATCACCAATCTGCTCACCGAGGACAATCTGCCCTCCTATCACCGGACCATCTCCGAGAATTTCTCGAGTGACGGCGCGTGGGGCACCTGGGTCGGCCGCTGGACCGCCGAGGAGAACCGCCACGCGATCGCGATGCGTGACTATCTCGTGGTTACCCGCGGCGTCGATCCGGTGGCGCTGGAGAACGACCGGATGGTGCACATGACCCGCGGCGTGCACGCGCCCGCCGAATTCGGCGGTGTGCTCGACCAGGTCGCCTATGTCACCGTTCAGGAACTGGCCACCCGGGTCAGCCATCGCACGACCGGCCGGGTGTGCGACGACCCGATCGCCGAGAACATGCTCACCCGAATCGCCGCCGACGAGAACCTGCACATGGTCTTCTATCGCAATCTGTGCGCCACGGCCCTGGACCTTGCCCCCGACCAGAGCATGGCGGCGATCGCCAAGGTGATCATGCACTTCAAGATGCCGGGCGAGGGAATGCCGAACTGGCGTCGCAACGGCGTACTGATGGTCAAACACGGCATCTACGACCTGCGCCAGCACCTCGACGAAGTGCTCAACCCGGTCCTGCGGGCCTGGAACATCTTCGGCCGCAACGATTTCACCGCCCGTGGCGAGCGCAGCCGCGAGAACCTCGCGGAGTACATGGACAAACTCGGCCGCGACGTCATCCGTTTCGAGGAGCAGCGCGCGCGGATCCTGGCCCGCGAAGCCGCGAAGGCCGGAGACCCGGCGATGTCCGTCTGACATCGCCGGACCGCGATGAAGCGCCCGCCCTGTTCCGGGCGGGCATTTCACACTGCTGACCGGCGTGCGGTCGCGACCAGGCCGGTGGTCAGCGCGCCCGCTACGAGGATCAGGACGACGACGTACAGCGTCACCCCGGCCCAGCCGTGCCACCCGTAGGCCAGGCCCGCTGCGCCGCCGACGATCGAGCTGCCGAGATAGTAGTTGAACATGTACAGCGAGGACGCGTTGCCGCGATTGCCGGTGGCGGTGCTGCCGACCCAGGCGCTGGCCACCGAATGCGCGCCGAAAAATCCTGCGGTGCAGAGTAGTACGCCGATCAGGCCGGTGGTCAGGTGGTCGGGCAGGGTGATCAGGGTGCCGATCCCCATCGTCAGCACCGAGACGACCAGGACCCGGGGGCGGCCCAGGCGATCGGCGAGTCTGCCCGCGGCGGTCGAGCTCACGGTTCCCGCCAGGTAGAGCAGGAAGACCAGACCCGCTGTGGCGGCGGACAATCCGAACTTCCCGCCGATCAGTCGATAGCCCAGGAAGTTGTAGATCGAGACGAATCCGCCCATCAGGACGAAGGCGAGCCCGAACAGGGCCAGCAGCCGGGTATTTCGCAGGTGACCGGCGAAATCGGCAGCCAGAGAACGTAATCCGAGCGGTTGCGAGGTGAATCCGCGGGACGCGGGCAGCGTCCGGGCGAACCATATCGCGCAGATCGTCGCCGCCACGCCGACCGCGGCCGCGGCCCAGCGCCACGACTCGGCTTCGAGGGTGAACGACGGAATCAACCGTCCCGCAAGGCCGCCCAGTGTCGTACCGGAGATGTAGACGCCCATCGCGGTACCCAGTCCGGCCGCACCGATCTCCTCGGCGAGATACGCCATGGCGACCGCGGGAACTCCGGCCAGGGCCACGCCCTGCAGCGCGCGGCCGGCCAACAGGACCTCCAGCGTCGGGCTGAACGGGAGCAGCAGGCCGATCACGCTCGCGGTCAGCGCCGAGCCGATCATCACCCGGGTCCGCCCCAACCGGCTGGACAGCACGCCCGCCGGGATGATCGCGAGCGCCAGCAGACCGGTGGTCAGGGAGACCGACAGCGCCGCGTGGGCCGGAGTCGCCGCGAACGCCGCCGACAGACTGGGCAGCAGCGCCTGCGTGCTGTACATCGAGGCGAAGGTGGTCAGGCCCGCGGCGAACAGCGCGATCGTGATGCGGCGTTCGTGGCGTGCGGTGGCATCGCCGAGCGCATTCGGGCGATCGTCTCGATCCGTCTCGATCGGCCCGGCGACGGCATCGATGGAGGTCGAGGCATCGGTACTCGAGCACGTCGGTGCGGCGGCCGACCGCCTGCAGATGTCGCAGCCCACGCTGTCGCGGATGCTCGCCCGGCTCGAGCGACGACTGGGCGTCGAACTCTTCGACCGGCACGGAAAACGACTGTCGCTCAACGATTTCGGCCAGGTGTACTACGAACGTGCGCGCCGGGCGCAGGCCGAACTGGATGCCGCGGCCCGCGAACTGGCCGATCTGGCCAATCCGGCGCACGGCGTGGTGCGGCTGAGCTTCCTGCACTCGTTCGGGGGCCGCCTGGTCCCGGAATTGATCGCCGGATTCCGGCGGCGCTCCGGGGCGGTCACCTTCACGCTCAGCCAGGATGCCGCCGAGGTCGTCACCGACCGGGTACTGGATGGCAGTGCCGACCTGGGCATCGTCTCGCCGAAACCCGCCGCGACCGGTCTGGGGTGGCGGGAGCTGCTGCGGCAGCGCCTGGCGCTGGCGGTTCCGGCGGATCACCGGCTGGCCGGGCGTCGGCAGGTGCGGCTGGCCGAGGTCGCCGATGCGGAATTCGTCGCCATGCGCACCGGTCACGGTATGCGTGCGATTCTCGAAGATCTCTGTGCCGCAGCGGATTTCCGGCCACGGATCGTGCTGGAATCGAGCGATCTGGTCACCGTCGGCGGGTTGGTGGCCGCCGGATTGGGCGTCGCGCTGCTGCCGCTGGGGGATGTCGTGCGCGGCGCCGGGGCCGGGGCGCAATCCGGTCCGGTGCTGGTGCCGCTGGCCGATCCCGGCGCGGCGCGGGCGGTGGGACTGATCTGGTCGGCGTCGGCCGCGCCCTCGGATGCGGTACGGGTGTTTCGCGACTTCGCCGTGGGCTGGGCGCAGCGCGCCGGATGAGCCGCTCGCATCAGCGCAGGCCGGGCCGGTCGCCGCGGCGTCGTCGGCCACGGGCTCGTGACCTGCTGGCCGTGGTCTATTCACTGGGCTGTGTCGGTGCTCGGCTGTAAACTTTCATCACAACCAGTGATGTTCTAGACCGGAAAGCAGGCCATAGGCACTTTTGAGAACACCAGGTGAAATAGGCGACCCGACTACTCCCACCGCCGGGGGCGGCGGCAACGGTACCGGACCGGCTGCGCGGACCGCGCGCTCCAGCATCGAACTCGCCCCAGAATCCGTCTTCGGCTTCCTCGGTTCGGCCGACGAGAACCTGCGTGAACTCGAACGCCTGCTAGATGCCGACATCCATGTCCGCGGCAATGCCGTGACGCTCACCGGCCGGGCCGCCGACGTCGCCCTGGCCGAGCGGGTGATCGAACAGCTCGTAGCGCTGACCGGGCGCAATCGGGTGGTCACGCCCGAGGCCGTGCGGCACACCTACGCGATGCTCACCGAGGGGTCCTCGGACTCTCCGGCCGAGGTGCTGAGCCTGGACATCCTGTCCCGCCGCGGCAAGACCATCCGCCCCAAGACCCTGAACCAGAAGCGCTACGTCGACGCCATCGACGAGCACACCGTCGTGTTCGGCATCGGCCCCGCCGGTACCGGTAAGACGTATCTGGCGGTCGCCAAGGCGGTGCAGGCGCTGCAGAACAAGCAGATCAGCCGCATCATCCTGACCCGGCCCGCGGTCGAGGCCGGTGAGCGGCTCGGCTTCCTGCCCGGCACGCTGAACGAGAAGATCGACCCGTATCTGCGCCCGCTGTACGACTCGCTGCACGACATGATGGACCCGGAGTCGATCCCGAAGCTCATGCAGTCGGGAGTCATCGAGGTCGCGCCGCTGGCCTATATGCGCGGTCGCACGCTCAACGATTCGTTCATCATCCTGGACGAGGCGCAGAACACCACGCCCGAACAGATGAAGATGTTCCTGACCAGGCTCGGCTTCGGTTCCAAGATCGTGGTCACCGGCGACGTCACGCAGGTCGACCTGCCCGGCGGCACCCGATCCGGCCTGCGCGTGGTCAGCGACATACTCACCGATGTCGAGGACATCCACTTCGCCCAGCTCACCTCGAGCGACGTGGTGCGACACCGCCTGGTCGCGGACATCGTCGACGCCTACGAGCGTTACGAGGCCGACCGTCCGGCAGTGGCGGCCCCGCATTACCCGGGCAACCGGGCGCAGCGGCGCGCCGCGGAGCGTTCGCGGCGCTGAGCCGGGCACGACCGGCGGACGCCGGAGCCGAGTCGGCTTCGCTTCGAGGTCCGTTCTGTCGGATGCGAATTCGCTACGGCCCGAAGCTGTTCGGGCCGTAGGTCGGGCGCGTTCAGCTGGTGCGCAGGTGCAGGCCCGGGTTCTGGTCCAGGACGTCGGCGACGGATTGGGCGATCATGGCGATCTGCGGAACGTAGGGCAAGACTCCACCGACCAGCGGGCCGATCTGCTGGAAGGGCTGTGGGCCGATCTGTTGCAGGATGCGGCCCAGGGTGATCGGGGAGCCCGGCGGTGCCGGCGGCAGGACGCCGGGGCGGTCGGTGGGGAATCGTGAAGGGTCGGAATAGATTCCGCCATCGCTGATGATGCCCATCGCGAGGGTTCCGGAGATCAGTGCGCCGCCGCTGTCGCCGGGCAGGGCCAGGGCGGTGTGCTTGAAGCGGATCGGCGGGCGCTGCGGGTCGGGCTGGTCCACGGCGGTGATCACGCCGCAGGTGAATCCGGTCGTGGACCCCGATTTGCACACCGGCGCACCGGAAACCGGAATGCCGACGCCGGTGACCCGGATCGCGGGTCCGCCGATCGGTCCGCGAACGAGGTTGTTGCGGAACGCGTTTCGCGCCGCCGGGGCGATCCGCACGACCGAGTAGTCCCGGATGCCGTCCACCACCGACTTCTCGAACGAACCGGTCGCCGGACCGGTCACATGGTCGTTCCGCCACGGGAAGGTCTGCTGATCCGGGCTGATCGGGCGTCCGGCCAGGACGGACTCGTTGCAGTGACCCGCGGTCAGCGCCGCGGGCATACCGTCCGCAGCGGTCACGTTGAACGCCCAGGAACACTTGGCCGCCTGGTTGCTCGGTGGCGTGCGGCTCAGATAGACATCGCCTCCGGCGATCGGACCCGTCGGGGTGCTGGAAGACGGTGTGTCCTGCGCCGCCGGAATCTGTCGACCGGGCCGATCATTCTGGGGCACAGCCGAATTCGAAGGATCGACCGGATCATCGCTGAGCTGGAAACCCGCCTGCTGCGCCGCCGCCCGCGCGGCCGCACCGACGGCCGCGACCATCGCCCGGCCGTCCGGGCCGAGCCGGACCCCGCGCACCGAACCCGGCGACAGGCGCTGCTCGGTCGCGGCGAAGACTGCCAGTTGCTGGGCCAGATCCGCACGTCGCTGATACTCCGGAAGGGAGATGCCCAGGTCGCGGCGAACCGCCGCGGCCAGCGAACCGGCGTCCGGAGCGGCGGGTGGCGCCGCCGCGGCCACCGGCGCGCACATCATGAGGGCGAAAACTGTCGCGACCGCGGCCTGGCCTGCCGTGCGTGTGGTCTTCACCGCCGCGAACCTATCAGCAGACGCAGGGTTCGGTGGCGTGCCGCGCCAGGTTCGTCGGCAGGCGCATCGGCCGACTGAGCAGCGGCGGCGCAGTGCGCGGACGCCGGGCGCCGGTGGCTTAAGCTGTGCGGCGTGAGTATCGAGATCGCCAACGAATCGGGGATGGACGTTCCCGAGGAAGATCTGGTCAGCGTCGCACGTTTCGCGATCGGCCGTATGGACGTGCATCCGGCGGCCGAGCTGTCGATGGTGCTGGTCGATCTCAACACCATGGCCGATCTGCATATGCGCTGGATGGATCTGCCGGGCCCGACCGACGTGATGTCCTTCCCGATGGACGAACTCGAACCGGGCGGTCGCCCCGACGGCGCCGAGCCTGGCCCGTCCATGCTCGGTGACATCGTGCTGTGCCCCGAATTCGCCGCGGCCCAGGCGGCCAAGGCCGGGCATTCGCTGGACCACGAGCTCGCGCTGCTGACCGTGCACGGCGTCCTGCATCTGCTCGGCTACGACCACGCCGAGCCGGAGGAGGAGAAGGAGATGTTCGGCCTGCAGAACACCCTGCTGGCCGAATGGTACGAGAGCCTGCGCGAGGCCCAGCGCCGCGCCGACCTCGCCGAACGCGACCGCAAACTCCTGGGCAAAACTGGTTTCGGCGATGCGGGCGATCCACTGGACCCGGCATGAACGGTCAGGCCCGGAGGCGGCAGCGGAGCGTCACCACGCAGGGCCCCGTTCATGCCGTTGACAGGCACAGCATGAACGGTCAGGCCCGGAGGCGGCAGCGGAGCGTCACCACGCAGGGCCCGGCTCATGCCGCCGGGACAGCACCGTGAACACACTGATCCTGCTGCCGCTGGCGATTGCGCTGGTTCCGGTGGGCGGGGTGTTCGCGGCGCTGGATGCGGCGCTGGTCACCGTATCGCCCGCGCGGGTGGAGGATCTGGTTCGCGCGGATCGGGGCGGGGCGCGGCGGCTGGCTCGGATCGTCGCCGAACGTCCCCGCTATGTGAATCTGATGGTGCTGTTGCGGCTGGTCTGCGAGATCACCGCGACGGTGCTGCTGGCCGCGGCGCTGCTGAACACGCTGGGCACCGGCTGGGCGCTGGTGGTGACCGCGGTGGTCATGGTGCTGGTGGACTATCTGGTGATCGGCGTCGGGCCGCGCACGCTCGGACGTCAGCACGCGTATTCGATAACGCTCACCGCCGCACTGCCCCTGCAGGCGATCGGCGCACTGCTGGGCCCGCTGAGCCGGCTGCTCATCGCGGTCGGCAACGCGATCACCCCCGGTCGCGGATTTCGCAACGGCCCCTTCGCTTCCGAGGTCGAACTGCGCGAGGTCGTGGACATGGCGCAGAAGAGCGGTGTGGTGGATTCGGACGAGCGCCGGATGATCCAGTCGGTCTTCGAACTCGGTGACACCTCGGCGCGCGCGGTGATGGTGCCGCGCACCGAGATGGTGTGGATCGAGGCGGACAAGTCCGCGGCGCAGGCGACCTCGCTGGCGGTGCGTTCTGGACATTCGCGCATTCCGGTGATCGGTGAGAACGTCGATGACATTCTCGGCGTCGTCTATCTGAAAGATCTTGTGCCGTACGGGGATCGCAGCCGCAAGGTGGCGGTGCGCGAGGTGATGCGACCGGCGGTGTTCATCCCGGATTCCAAACCGCTGGACGCGCTGCTGGACGAGATGCAGCGGCGCCGTAATCATATGGCGCTGCTGGTCGACGAATACGGTGGTATCGCGGGTCTGGTTACCATCGAGGACGTCCTCGAGGAGATCGTCGGGGAGATCGCCGACGAGTACGACACCGACGAGATCGCACCCGTGGAACAGCTCGGCAACGGCAAATTCCGTGTCTCGACCCGGCTTTCGATCGAAGACCTGGGCGAGCTGTTCGGCATGGAGATCGACGAGGAGGACGTCGACACCGTCGGCGGTCTGCTCGCGCACGCGCTCGGGCGCGTGCCGCTGCCCGGATCCAAGGGCGTCATCCACGGCCTGCAACTGCGGGGTGAGGGCGGCGCGGACGGGCGGGGCCGGATGCGGGTGCACACCGTGGTGGTGCGGCGGGCGCCGGAGAAGAAACACGATCGCGAACCCGGATACGAGGATGGAGACAGCAATGAGTGACACTGCGCCGCAGGCCGGTGGTTTGGATCCCGAGGACGAGAAGCTGCTGGTGCTCGCGCGCGGCGCGATGGGACGCACCGGCGGCAGCAGCGGCGCGGCGGTCCGCGACACCGACGGCCGCACCTACGCCGCGGGCGCGGTGGAGCTGCGGGCGTTGACGCTCACCGCGCTGCAGGCCGCGGTGGCCGCGGCGATCTCCAGTGGCGCAGAGGGATTCGAGGCGGCGGTGGTGATCGGCGCTTCGTTCCACGATGCCGGAATCTCGGCGGTGCGCGAGATCTCGTCGTCGGGGAAGATCATCTTCGCCGATCGGAACGGCGCGGTCTACGACACCGTGGGCGCCGAGGCAACCCAATGAGCGATGCCGAATTCCGTTCCGGCTTCGTCTGTTTCGTGGGGCGGCCGAATACCGGCAAGTCCACGCTCACCAATGCGATGGTGGGACAGAAGATCGCGATCACCTCGTCGCGGCCGCAGACCACCCGGCACACCATTCGCGGCATCGTGCATCGCGAGCACGCGCAGCTGATCCTGGTCGACACCCCGGGCCTGCACCGGCCGCGCACGCTGCTCGGTCAGCGCCTCAACGACCTCGTGCGCGACACCTACTCCGAGGTCGACGTGATCGCGCTGTGCATTCCGGCCGACGAGAAGGTCGGTCCCGGCGACCGCTGGATCCTGACCCAGATCCGGCAGATGGCTCCGAAGACGACGCTGCTGGGCGTGGTCACCAAGATCGACAAGGTGGGGCGGGACCAGGTCGCCCAGCAGTTGGTCGCGGTGTCCGAACTGCTCGGCCCCGAGGCCGACGTGGTGCCGGTATCGGCGGCGAAGGGGGAGCAGGTCGAGGTCCTCGTCGACGTCATCGCCTCGAAGATGCCCGAGGGTCCGGCGTTCTATCCGGACGGCGAGTTGACCGATGAGCCCGAGGAAACCCTGATGGCCGAGCTGATCCGCGAGGCCGCGCTCGAGGGCGTACGCGACGAGCTCCCGCATTCGCTGGCGGTGGTGATCGAAGAGGTGCTGCCGCGCGAAGGGTATGAGGGACAGGATGATTCGTCCTCGGAGATGCTCGACGTGCACGCCCTGCTCTATGTCGAACGGCCGAGTCAGAAGGCGATCGTGATCGGTAAGGGCGGCGCGCGGCTCAAGGAGGTCGGCACGAACGCCCGCAAACAGATCGAACACATCCTCGGCACGCGCATCTATCTGCATCTGCACGTGAAGGTGGCCAAGGACTGGCAGCGCGACCCGAAACAGCTCGGCAAGCTCGGCTTCTGAGTCCCGGAGTCACAGTGTGATCTCGGTCGGACGGTATTTCCGCAGGTGGCGCAAAAGGGCCGATGCGTGCGGTGCCGGACGCACCTACGATCGGCGAGGTGAAGTGGATGTCCCGGGCGTTCGGTTCGAAAGAGCTGCCGCCCCAACTGCGTTCGGATATGGAATGGGAGGGGATCGTGGTGTTCGGTCCCGTGGACGGATCGGTGGCACGACGCAGTTATCGGACTCCGTTGCACTACGCCTCCTCGAGCTGGGAGAACATCGGGCAGGGGACCGTCGCGATGAGTCGGCGGCGGTTCGTCGTGTGGGGTAACCGGGAGGCGCTGATCGACGTCCCGCTCGGTCATCCGGCGATATCGATGGAACTGCAAGGGCCCGAACGCATGTTGATCGAGGCGGACGACCACGAGATCGATCGCACCCGCCGCGGTTGGACCACCCTGCTGTTGCGCACGATTCACGCCCCGCGCATCGCCCAGGTCTACGGCGAGAGCGTGTATCGCCCGGTCTGACCGGGGGCCGATGCCGCCGGATGTGCGTGGCTCGGCGTGCCGCGTTGTCGCGGCGTGGGAGGATGGGACCGTGCAGTTGTACCGGGACCAGGCGATCGTGGTTCGCCAGCACAAGCTGGGGGAGGCCGATCGCATCGTCACGCTGCTCACGCGTCAGCACGGGCTGGTGCGGGCGGTGGCGAAGGGGGCGCGTCGCACCCGATCCAAATTCGGGGCGCGGCTCGAGCCGTTCGCCTATGTCGACGTGCAGTTGTATCCCGGACGCAATCTCGACACCGTCACCCAGGTACACACCGTGGAGGCGTTCGCCTCCGCCATCGTCGCCGACTACGGCCGCTACACCGCCGCGTGCGCGGTCCTCGAGACGGCCGAACGCCTGGCCGGTGAGGAGCGCGCACCCGCACCCCGACTGCATACCCTGACCGCGGGCGCGTTGCGCGCGATCGCCGCCGCGCAGCGGCCGCAGGAGTTGATCCTGGATGCATTCCTGTTGCGCGCCATGGGTTTCGCGGGCTGGGCTCCGGCCCTGGACGAATGCGCCCGCTGCGCGACCCCCGGCCCGCACCGCGCCTTCCACGTCGCCGCGGGCGGTGCGGTCTGCGTGCACTGCCGCCCGCCCGGTTCGGCCACGCCGTCGGTGGGCGTGCTCGAGTTGATGAGCGCGCTGTATCGCGGCGAATGGTCCGGCATCGAAGCCGTCCCCGAGAACATCCGCCGCCAGTCCAGCGGTCTCACCGCCGCCCACCTGCAATGGCACCTCGAACGCCAGCTCCGCACCCTGCCCCTGATCGAACGCACCCGCCCGCACGACACACCCGCGGAATCGGCCACCCGAGCGGGCTGATGCTGGTACCACAGTGGCACCAATCAGGGTGTGATCCGGCTGACCGAGCAGAACGAGAACAGGCTCCGCGACTATGCCCGCACCGAGGGGCAGTCCATGAATGCGATCGTGAATGCGGCTGTATCCGAGTACATCGACGACGTACGTGCTATCGCCGAGGCCTTGCGAGGTTTGGCGGAGTAGGGGCCGCCTGCTAGCGCCCCGCGAGGCCCGAGGTGGCGATGCCGCGGACGAAGGCTTTCTGGGCGAACGCGTAGATGACGATCATGGGCAGCAGCATCAGGATCGAGGCGGCCATCAGGACCGGCCAGTGCGAGGTGTACTGGCCCTGCATCCAGACCAGGCCCAGGTTGAGGGTGGAGATGCTGGTGCGCTGGATCATCACCAGCGGCCACAGGAAATCGTTCCAGACCGTCACCCAGGTCAGCACCGCGAGCACCATCACCGCCGGACGTGCGTGCGGCAGCAGGACCCGCCAGTAGGTCTGCCAGATCGTGCAGCCGTCCAGGATCGCGGCTTCCTCGAGTTCGGCGGGCAGGGTCAGGAAGAACTGCCGCATCAGGAAGGTGCCGAACGCGCTGCCGAACAGACCGGGCACGATCATCGCCCACGGCGTGTCCACCCAGCCGAAGGTGCGCATGAGGATGAACTGCGGGATAACGGTGACCGTCAGCGGCACCATCAGCGTGGCCAGATAGGCCAGGAACAGCGTGTCACGGCCCCTGAACGGCAGGCGTGCGAACGCGTATCCGGCCAGTGAGCAGAAGAACACCTGACCCGCGGTGACGCAGCCGGCGTAGATCACCGTGTTCAGGAACATCCGGCCGAACGGCACGTACTCGAACACGGTGTGATAGTTGGACCACTGCGGATGCGGCGGAATCAGCGAATTGGTCAGCTGCCCTTGCTTTTTCAGCGATCCGGACAGCGCCCACAGAATCGGGAACAGCGCACACCACGCCATCACCACCAGAACGACGTACGCCAGCAGCCCGCGCACGCTGCGCCGGGCGATGACGCGCTGATATCCGGGGGACAGCGGAGCGGGTCCGGTCATCGCTCGTCCTTTCGTCCCATCCGCAGCTGCAGATAGGTGAGTACCAGCAGGATCGCGAACAGCACCCACGCCAGCGCCGAGGCGTAGCCCAGGTCGTCGAATTGGAAGGCGTTCTGGAACAACATGATTCCGAAGATGTAGGTGCCCGACTCCGGTCCGCCCGCACCGCCCGGAGGGCCGCCGGTCAGCACGTACGCCTGATCGAAGGCCTGGAACGAGTTGATGATCGAGATCACGAAGACGAAGCCCAGTGCGGGCCGGATCAGCGGCACGGTGATCGACAGGAAGCGCCGGAACCCGCCCGCGCCATCGATCCGCGCGGCCTCGTGCAGATCCTCCGGCACCCCCTGCATCGCGGCCAGCAGCACCGCCGCGGCGAACGGGACGCTCTTCCAGACGCTGACCACGCACAGCGAGACCATCGCCCAGTGCGGATCGATCAGCCACGGCACCGGACTGATGCCGAACCAGCCCAGGATCACGTTGAGAATGCCGGTGTCCGCGTCGAACATGTAGTGCCACACCACGGCCATCGCCGCGATCGAGGACACCAGTGGCAGGAACATCACACTGCGGAAGAACCCGATCCCCTTGACCTTGGCATTGAGCGCCGCGGCCACGGCCAGACTGATCACCATCGTCGGGACCAGCGTGGCGACGGTGAAGATCACGGTGTTGACCAGCGCGACATAGAACATCCGGTCGCCGGTGAACAGCCGCCGATAGTTCGAGATCCCGACGAATCGTGGGGCGTGGAACAGATCCCACTTCTCGAAGCTCAGGTACAGCGAGAACAGCAGCGGGATCAGCATGAAGATCAGCACCGCGAGCAGATTCGGCACGATGAACCGTCGTCCGGCCGCGGACTTCGTGCGGGTCAGTGCCGATTGTGGTCGTGGCGGTGCGGGTTTCTCGTCGATCGCCGTCATTCCGAACTCCTGAGCAGATCTTCGATATGCCTGGTCACGTCTCCCTTGAAGTAGGTGGCCGGAGCCGCGCCGCGCAGGATGTGATCCGCCGCGCGATGGTAGGCGTCATCGATCCGGGCCCAATTCGGCGTGACCGGAATGGGATTCGAGTTCGACGGCCCGCCGGTCAGCACCTCCAGATTTCGGATCTTGCTGTGCGCCTTGGCGAAATCCTCCGAGTGCAGGGCCGATTTCAGCGCCGGAACGAACAGACCGGACTTGGCCACGGCCTGTTGCCCCTCCGGGCCGGTCGCGAATTTCACGAATTCCCAGGCCAATTCCTTGCGGGGACTCGTAGCCGAGATGGCCAGCCCGGTGGTGCCGATATCGGACTTCGCACCGTGCCCGTGCGGGCCGACCGGCAGCACGGTGACGTCGAAATCCAGGTCGGACACCGCGAGCATCGCGCTGTATTGCCAGTGGCCCGTCAGCACCATCGCGGCTTTGCCCTGGGAGAACAGTTCGATCGAGGGCAGCGCCTCCGAATCGCTCGAACGCGGTGCGACACCGTATTTCCCCGACAGGTCGGCGTAGAACTGGAAGCCCTCGATGAACTCGTCGCCGTCGATTCCGGTGCGCTGCGGATCGGTGGGCGGGACGAACCACTCGCCGCCGTTGTTCATGCCGAAGATCGCCGCCGAGTAGCGCGGGACCGGCCAGGCGTCGACGAATCCCCACTGCGTGGCCTTCCCCGAGGAGTCGCGCTTGGTCAGCGCGCGGGCCGCGGCCAGGAATTCCTCGAAGGTCCAGGCGTCCTCCCAGCGGCCCGGCGGCGGCTGCACGCCGGCCTCCTCGAAGAGTTTCCTGTTGTAGTACAGGAAGATTCCCGCCCATTGCTCGGGCAGAACGTACTGCCCGCCCCGGTAGCGGAACATCTCGTAGAGCGCCGGTTCGCCGTCGGCGCGCAGGCGGGCCGCATAGGCCGGATCGGCATCGAGGAAGGAGTCGAGGTTCTCCAGGATGCCCAGTTCGACCATGTGCGAATAGGATTCCCACTGCATCACCACGTCCGGGCATTTGCCGCCCGCGGCGTAGGTGAGGATCTGCTGGTTCGGATCGGGCCCGGACATCTGCACCTGGACCTTGATCTCCGGGTACAACGTGGTGAATGCCTCGATGATCTGCATCCGCACCGTGGCCTCGTCGGGTGCGGCCTGGAAGAAGAAGGTCAGTGCGTCGGAACTCGATCCGCAGCCCGCCAGGCTCGGCACGGCCAGAGCCGCACCCGCCAAGGCGCCACTACGGAGCAGATCACGCCGGTTGAGCATCAGCGCCCTCCCGAATCAGACTGGGACGAACCGACGCTCACGGTAACCGATCTCACGCGCCACGAGGGTGAGATTTGGGGTATGGGACCGAAACGGGGACGCCGCGGACGCGACGTCCCCGGAGGCGACAGACCTATCGTGCAGGTTGCAGGACTACCGGCAACTCCACGTGCCCGTTCGAGATGAAACTACCCAGCTTCGCCAATGTGCTTGGCTCCGTGGCGAATTGCATCTCCGGGAATTGCGCGAACAGCGCGGGCAGCGCGACCGTGGCCTCCATCCGGGCCAGCGGGGCGCCGATGCAGTGATGCGCGCCGTGACCGAAGGCCAGATGCTGATCCTTGGTGGAGCGCAGCGGATCGAACTCGTCGGCGGTGTCGCCGTGCACCTTCGGATCGCGGTTGGCCGCGGCATACGAGGCGAGGATGGCTTCGCCCTTGGGAATCGAGATGCCGTCGATCTCGATGTCCTCCACCGCATAACGCAGCGGCATATGGGCGACGGGAGCCTCGTAACGCAGCATCTCCTCGACGACGTCGGCCCAGGAGATCCGGTCGGCGAGTACGTCCTCGCGCAGTTGCGGCCGGGTCAGCACGGCGTGGATCGACTGATCGATCAGATTCAGCGTGGTCTCGTGGCCCGCGTTGACGACCAGCATCAGCGTGTCCACGAGCTCCTTGTCCGTGAGCCGGGACCCGTCCTCCTGCTGGGTGTCGATCAGTACCGAGGTGATGTCGTCGCCCGGATTCTGCTTGCGGTAGGCGACGAGTTCGCCGACGAGCCGGGCCATTTCGAGATAGTTGGCCATCGACTCCTCGGGGGTGAGCGAGCCGTCGAAGAATCCGTCGACACACTTGTGGATGTCGGCGTCCAGATGTTCGGGCACACCCAGCAGCTGGCTGATCACCCGGATCGGGACCGGGTAGGCGTAACCGGCACGCAGATCCACGGCCTCGCCGGGCGGGGTGGCGGCGAGGGTGTCCAGCAGATCCCGGGTGATCGCCTCGATGCGCGGACGCATGGCCTGGGTGCGGCGATTGGTGAACGCGGGGGAGACCAGGGTGCGCAGCCGCCGGTGCTCGGTGCCGTACGCGGTGAACATGTTCTCCGCGATCACCCACGGCAGCAGCGGCCACGACTCGGTGATATCGCCGTTGATGAATGCCGACCAGTGCCGCCGGGGATCCTTCGACACCCGGGAATCGGCCAGCAGGGTGCGCAGCAGCGTGGCATCGGTCACCGACCAGGCCGGCACACCGCCGGGCAACTCGACCAGGGTCACCGGACCACGGGCGCGAATCCGGGCGGATTCGCCTTGGATATCGACGCCGCTGGTATCCAGAACGATCGGTTCGTGCACCATCAACGGACTCCTTACATCACATTCAACGCGGGAGACTTCGGGAAGACGACCGGCAACGCTGCCATCGCCCGGTGGAAAGGTCCTGGCCGCCAGGATAATTCGTCCTTCCGGACAGCCAGGCGTAGTTCGGGAATCGCGTCCAGCAGTTGATCGATGGCGTCCTGTACGACCAGGTAGGCCACCGAGCGGGCCGGGCAGGCGTGCGGTCCGGCGCTCCACGCCAGATGCGACCGGTTGCCGGTGCGGTCACCACCGGCGATGGCGGGATCGTTGTTGCATCCGGCCAGACTGATCACCACCGGCTGATGTGCGGGCAGCCAGGTGCTGTCGATCAGGATCGGCTGGCGCGGATAGGTGATGGAGAAGTTCGCCATCGGCGGGTCGTTGAACAACACCTCGTCCAGCGCGTCGCGGGTGGAGGTGGCCCCGCCGAGGAACCCGCCGCCGAAACGGTCGTCGGTGAGCATCAGCAGCAAGGTGTTGGTGATCAGATTCGTCTGCGGTTCGATGGCCGCGCCGTAGAAGCTGATCAGGTTGTAGAGCATCTCCTCGTCGTTCAGCCCGGCCGGGTGGTGCGCCAGACGGGAGGTGACGTCGTCGCCCGGTTCCGCGCGACGCAGCGCGATGAGTTCCATCATGGCCTCGGCCGTGTGCTGCATACCCCAGGCGGCGTTCTCGGTGTCGAACAGCGCGGCCATTCCGGTGGCGATGCGCTGGCCGATGTCCGGCGAGCAGCCCACCATCTGGTTCAGCGCCTCGAAGACCAGCGGGAACGCGTACTCGGCCTGCAGATCCGCCGAACCCTTCTCGCAGAAGGTGTTGATCAGCGGGATGGCGATCCGCTCGATCGTGGAATGCAGTGCGTGCAGGTCGATTCCGTCGATGGCGGCCACATAGGCCTGCCGGTAGCGGCTGTGCACCGTGCCGGCGTTGCGCAGCGCGTTGGGGTACCACTGCATCATCGGACGCACCGGACAGTCCTCCGGCACGGTGTCCTGCCAATGGCGCGGGTCGGCCGGGAAGTGCTCGGGATCGTTGAGGATCCGCAGGGCCGTGCGGTATCCGACGACGAGCGTCGCGGGAACACCCGGAGACAACTCGATCGGCACCAGCGAACCGTATTCGCGTCGCATCCACCGGTACATCTTGTGCGGGTCCGCCGCGAATTCCGGTGTGTCCAGCAGGATTCGGGGCTCGTTCGAGTCGTGGGGCGATCCGTGCTGGACGGGACAGATTCCGGGCGTGGCCGTGCCGGACGGCGGAGGCATGCTCATAGG
Organism: Nocardia coffeae; assembly: GCF_019890715.1. Taxonomy (NCBI): domain Bacteria; kingdom Bacillati; phylum Actinomycetota; class Actinomycetes; order Mycobacteriales; family Nocardiaceae; genus Nocardia; species Nocardia coffeae. Next base: position 317,686 of record NZ_JAINZY010000004.1, read on the forward strand.
GGACTCCAGACGGTCGAACGAGAATACGGTCGAGGCGGGCGACTACGTCGGGACCATCTACCTCATAACCGTTGCAGGACAACGGGTTTCGGTAATGGCGGTCCGATGGACCGGGACAATCGACCGAAACCCGACGACCGTGCCAGATTAGCAGTACTGGTCGGAATGGTTTGCAGATCGCAGGCCACTTTTCGGCGGTGGCGCCCGGAGATCGACGGAACATCCGGCGCGCGCCACCGGCCGTGGCCGACCACGCCGCTGTGACCTGCGGGAAACGGGAGCCCGAACAGCCGGTGTCCTCGTTCACCGGACCGGTGGGCCGAATTCATCGGGGCGGTCGGCCGCGAGTAACCGGCAGTCCCTTTTCGCTTGCGATCCTGTCGTCATCCGGAGCCACCCGAAGTATCGGCGAGGACTTCTCGTCCACCGAATGTGTGGGGAGTCAGGCGGATGAACCGAACGTCCGGAACAACGCGTCGCACCGTACTGGGCGGCATGATGGGTGCGGCGGGAATCGCCGGGGTGGGCGCACTGCCCGGCCGCACGGCACGCGCGTCGGGCGCGCCGCGCCGGGGCAGTCTGGCCGACGTCCGGCACGTGGTGATCCTCATGCAGGAGAACCGCTCCTTCGATCATTACTTCGGCACCATGGCCGGGGTCCGGGGCTTCGGCGATCCCACCGCACTGCGCTCGTCCGCCGGACGTACCGCCGCGGGCGGGGCGGGTGCGCGATTCGCGGGCCGTGACGTCGGCAGCGCGCTGTCGGGTCCGGCGCCGAAACATCCGGGGACGGTGCTGGCCCAGCCCGATACCGGCAGCGGCGTCGGCTACCGGCTGCCGTTCCGGATCGATACCCGTGCGGTGGACGGCCAGGACATGTCGGATCTGAAACACGACTGGGCCTCGACCCATCGAGCCTGGGCGGGCGGCGCCTACGACGGGTGGGTGGCGGCCAAATCGGCCATGACGATGGGTTACTTCACCGAGGCCGACATCCCGTTCCATCGCGCCCTGGCCGGTGCGTTCACGCTGTGTGACCACTACTTCTGCTCGATCCAGGGCCCGACGACGCCGAATCGGCTCTATCACTGGACCGGGACCATCGACCCCGAGGGACGCCGAGGCGGGCCCGCGACCGACAATCCGCCCGACTACCGGCCGGTCTTCGACTGGACGACCTATCCCGAGCGGCTGGAGAAAGCGGGGGTGTCCTGGCAGGTCTATGCCGACGATGTCGCCGGTGACACCGACGAGATGTTCCTGGGCGATTTCGGCGACAATCCGCTGTGGTTGTTCCGGGCGTACCACGAGGCGCTGAACTCCGCCGATCCCGCGGTGCGGCGGCTCGCCGAGCGGGCCAATGTCACCGGCAGCTGGCCGCTGGCCACCGACGAGAACGGCAAGAGTGTCGATCACGTGCTGCGGCAATTCATCTCGGCCTGCCGGACGCATTCCCTGCCGCAGGTCTCCTGGATCGTCGCGCCGCAGGGGTACAGCGAACATCCCGCGGCGCGGCCGGTGGACGGTGCGGCCTACATCCAGCGGGTGCTGCAGGCGCTCTGGGCGGATCCGGAGCTGTGGCGCTCGACGGTGCTGCTGATCAATTTCGACGAGAACGACGGACTGTTCGATCATCTGGTGCCGCCGACCGCCCCGCCCGGGACGCCGGGGGAGCAACTGCCGCTCACTCAGACCGGCACGGGTGTTGCGGTATCCGCCGACCCGCACGGTGCGCTGACGCCGATCGGGCTGGGGCCGCGGGTGCCGATGATCGTGGTCTCGCCGTGGAGCCGTGGGGGATGGGTCGATTCGCAGGTGTTCGATCACACCTCGGTGCTGCGTTTCCTCGAGCAGTGGACCGGGGTGCGCGAGCCCAATATCTCGCAGTGGCGGCGCGCGGTCTGCGGAGATCTGCTCAGCTGCTTCGACTTCGAGAATCCCGATACCAGCATCCCGTCGCTGCCGGATGCGAAAGCCCTGCGCACCCAGGCGGATCGGACGCAGTCGAAGCTGCCCGCACCCTCGCCTCCGGCGAAACAGTCGGTGCCGCATCAGGATCCGGGATCGGTGAAGGCGCGGGCGCTGCCCTATCAGCCGATCGTGTGGGCCGAGGTGAGCGCGGCGAGCCTCACGGTGCACCTGGCCAACCAGGGGCGGGCGGCGATCGCGTTCCAGGCGTACGCCTTTCGGCCCGAGGGCGGTGCGCAGGTGAGTCAGATCGTCGTCGAGGGCGGCGCGGCGACGTCGCGGGAGATCGCCTGGTCCGGGAACTACGACGTCGAGGTATACGCGCCGAACGGATTCCGGTTCTCGGCCGCCGGTGGCTCCGAGGGGATCGGGGTCGTCGCGTCGGCGGCGTTGCAGGGTACGGCGCAGGAGCCCGTCCTGGTGGTGAGCGTCCGGAATAGGACCCCGGCGGAGGTCGTGTTCCTCGCCGATGGGGTGCGCATCACCGTCCTGCCGGGCGCGACGCACGACCTGGCTGTCCCGGCTTCGGACGGTTGGTACGACCTCACCCTGACCGGCGCCGGGCCCGCCGCCTGGTCCCGCCGGTTCACCGGCCATCTGGAGAACGGCCGCCCCAGCCGGACCTGGTGAGCGCGGCGATCCGGCGCACCGAGCGCAGCGGGAGATCTGGAAATTCCCCAGGCGTTCGGAACCCTCGGGAGCTATCGGGCAGGATGGGGGCGTGATCGGTAATCGCACCCAGAACGCTGACGCACCGTCCACCCGCACGATTCGTCCGCCGTCGCCGCATCCCTCGGGGGCCCGGCCACCGGAGATCCCGGCCGAATTCGTGCCCCGCCACGTGGCGCTGGTGATGGACGGCAATGGCCGCTGGGCGCAGGATCGCGGCCTGCCGCGCACCGCGGGCCACGAGCGCGGCGAGGCGGTGCTGATGGACACCGTCGAGGGTTGTATCGAGATCGGCGTGAAATGGCTGTCGGCCTACGCCTTCTCGACCGAGAACTGGCGGCGCAGCCCCGAGGAGGTGCGCTTCCTGATGGGGTTCAACCGCGACGTGATCCGCCGTCGTCGTGACGAGATGCACGAGATGGGTGTGCGGGTGCGCTGGGCCGGGCGGCGGCCGCGGTTGTGGCGCAGCGTGATCAAGGAACTCGAGGTCGCGCAGGAGCTCACGAAGGACAACACGGTGATGACCCTGACGATGTGCGTCAACTACGGGGGGCGCGCCGAAATCGTCGATGCGGCAAGGGAGATCGCGCGTCGCGCGGCCGCGGGTGAACTGGATCCGGAGCGGATCAGCGAGGCGAGTTTCGGCAAGTACCTGGACGAACCCGATATGCCGGACGTGGACCTGTTCCTGCGGCCCTCGGGTGAGCTGCGCAGTTCGAATTTCCTGATCTGGCAGTCGGCCTACGCCGAATTCGTCTATCAGAACACGCTTTTCCCGGATTTCGACCGCCGCGACCTGTGGGCAGCCTGCCTGGACTACGCCAAGCGCGACCGCCGGTTCGGTGGCGTCAAATGAGCGAGGACACCACCGACACCACCTCGGACCTCGAAGCGCGAGCCGGGGCCTGCCTGGCGCACTACGGCAGCGTCGACGTTCGCGTCGAGGAGAAGGCCCTGGGTTTCGAATACGAGGGCGCGCTGTGCTCGCTGCGTGCGGTGAATCTGGCTCCCGGCCTGGACGTACTCACCCTCACCGCGGTGCTGGCCTGGGATCGACCGTTCAAGCCTCAACTGCACAAGCGCGTCGCCGAACGCAACAACGCCCTGCAATTCGGCTCGCTGACGGTGATCGGCCACGAGAAGTTGGCCGACGTCATCCTGCGTTACACCTTCCCGGCCGCGGGCCTGGGTGACGAGGCTCTGGCGACGATGTTGCTACTGGTCCTGTCCGGCGCGAGCCGGGCCAGGCAGGGGCTGGTGCCCTGACCGGCCGACGCGCAGCATCAGCGTCCGGCCGCCGCGCATTCGCAGCAGGTGCCGAAGACCTCCATGGTGTGGCTGATATCGGTGAAGCCGTGCTGGCGGGCGACCGTCTGGGCCCAGGTTTCCACGGTCGGGCCCTCGACCTCCACGGTGCGGCCGCAGTGTCGGCACACCAGGTGGTGGTGGTGCCCCTGGGAGCACTGCCGGTACACCGATTCGCCTGTGTCCGTGCGTAATACGTCGACCACGCCCGCGTCGGCCAGCGACTGCAGGGTGCGGTAGACGGTGGTCAGGCCGATGCCCTCACCGCGGCGCCGTAATTCGTCGTGCAGGTCCTGTGCGGACCGGAACTCTTCGGTATCACTCAGCAGCGCCGCGATGGCGCTGCGCTGGCGGGTACTGCGAACTCCGACGATCTTGTCTGCTGTGCCCGTCTTGTCCGGCACGGATCACCCTTCCTCGGCATGTGCGACCGCATCGACGACGATGCGGGCGAGATGGTCGTCCACCAGTTCGTAGATCACTTCACGGCCGGTGCGCTCGCCGCGCACCACCCCCGCCGACTTGAGAATGCGCAGATGCTGGCTCACCAGCGGCTGCGTCACCCCCAGGGTATCGACCAGCTCGTGCACGCAGCGGGGGGACTCACGCAGTTGCAGCACGATGGCGATCCGTACCGGCGCGGCCAGCGCGCGCAGCAGCTCACCGGCACTGTCCAGCACCGGCCGCGTGGGCACTGCGGGCGCGAGCGGCGCGCGATACGGAAACGGGTCGTGCGGGATCGGGGTGGGCGCTTCCACCGCAACGCGGCTGCGACGTGCGGGGACACCACCCTCGCGCGATGGGGCACCACTGTCGGCGGTCATCGAATCCAACTCCTTATCGGAAACCGATGCCATTATTAGTATGCACACGTGCGCATGTCAATGCCGCCTCTCCGGAACTTCAGCGTGTCGTTGGGTGCGGGGAGGCTTGCGTGTCGGGGCGGGGGCCGAGTAGCCAGTTCCTTTTCGGGCGTTCCCGGGGAGTTACCCATGTGTGAGCGAGATCAGTCGTTGCGTCGGAGCACACATACTGCTTGGACCGTTGTCGGGTGCGCCCGATACTCTGGGGCGAATCAGTCCCATCACCAGTGCAGAGGGAGAGCTCCAGTCGTGGCACCCAAGTCGAAGGTCGACACCGTCGCCAATCTCGCCAAGCGGCGGGGCCTGGTCTACCCGAGCGGTGAGATCTACGGAGGTACCCGCTCGGCGTGGGACTACGGGCCGCTGGGCGTGGAGCTCAAGGAGAACATCAAGAAGCAGTGGTGGCGGGCCATGGTCACCGGCCGCGACGACGTGGTCGGCCTGGACTCCTCGATCATCCTGCCGCGTCAGGTGTGGGTCGCCTCGGGCCACGTCACCGTGTTCAACGATCCGCTGGTGGAATGCCTGAACTGCCACAAGCGGCACCGGCAGGACCACCTGCAGGAGGCGTACGCCGAGAAGCACAAGATCGACGACCCGGACAGCGTGTCGATGGAGCTCGTCGGGTGCCCGGACTGCGGCACCGTCGGCAAGTGGACCGAGCCGCGCGACTTCAACATGATGCTCAAGACCTACCTCGGCCCGATCGAGTCCGAAGAGGGCCTGCACTACCTGCGGCCCGAGACCGCGCAGGGCATCTTCGTCAACTACAAGAACATCGAGACCACCGCGCGCAAGAAGCCACCGTTCGGCATCGCGCAGATCGGCAAGAGCTTCCGCAACGAGATCACCCCGGGTAACTTCATCTTCCGCACCCGCGAGTTCGAGCAGATGGAGATGGAGTTCTTCGTCAAGCCCGGCGAGGACGAGCAGTGGCACCAGTACTGGATCGACACGCGCCTGGCCTGGTACACCGACCTGGGCATCGACCCGGAGAATCTGCGGCTGTTCGAACACCCGAAGGACAAGCTCTCGCACTACTCGACCCGCACGGTCGACATCGAGTACCGCTTCCACTTCCAGGGCAGCGAGTGGGGTGAGCTCGAGGGCGTGGCCAACCGCACCGACTTCGACCTCAAGACGCATTCGGAGCACTCGGGCACCGATCTGAGCTTCTACGACCAGAATTCGGGCGAGCGCTACATCCCGTACGTGATCGAGCCCGCGGCCGGTCTGACCCGCTCGCTGATGGCCTTCCTGATCGATGCCTACACCGAGGACGAGGCGCCCAATGCCAAGGGCGTCATGGAGAAGCGCACCGTCCTGCGGCTGGATCGTCGTCTGGCCCCGGTGAAGGTGGCCGTACTTCCGCTCTCGCGCAACGCGGATCTGTCGCCGAAGGCGAAAGACCTTGCCGCACAACTGCGTAAGAACTGGAACATCGATTTCGACGATGCCGGGGCGATCGGCCGCCGTTACCGTCGGCAGGACGAGATCGGCACGCCGTTCTGTATCACCGTCGACTTCGACACGCTCGAGGATCAGGCGGTCACCGTGCGTGAGCGTGATTCGATGGCGCAGGAGCGTGTCGCCCTGGACAAGGTCGAGGGTTATCTGGCTCAGCGTCTGATCGGAGCCTGAGCGTCCGATCGGACCCGAGCCGGCGGCCCGGAAATATTCGGGCCGGGAGGTGCTGTTCGGTTACGTCGTAGACGTCGCAGACAGGAGATGCACCATGGCGCAGGCAGTCAGGTTCGATCGTTACGGGGATGCCGACGTACTGAACGTGGTCGAGGTGCCGGATCCGGTGGCGGGTCCGGGCCAGGTCGTCGTTCAGGTGGTCGCAGCGGGAATCAACCCCGGCGAGAGCAAGATTCGCAACGGCTCGCTGCACGAATTCTGGCCCGCGAAGTTCCCGTCCGGGCAGGGCAGTGACCTCGCCGGACGGGTGGTCGCGGTCGGCGAGGGCGTGAGCGCGGTCGCGGTCGGCGACGAGGTGCTCGGCTTCACCAACGAGCGTGCGAGCCAGGCGACGCGGGTGGTCGTGCCGGTGGAGCAGATCGGGCCCAAACCCGCCGAATTGTCGTGGGACGTGGCCGGATCGCTGTTCGTGGCCGGGACGACCGCCTTCGCTGCGGTACGTTCGGTGAGTCCGGAGACCGGTGACACCGTAGTCGTGTCCGGTGCGGCAGGTGGCGTGGGTTCGCTTGCGGTGCAACTGCTTCGGGCTCGGGACGTCACGGTGATCGGGATCGCCGGGGTCGGTAACCACGAGTGGTTGCGGTCGCTGGGCGTGATCCCGGTGGCCTACGGCGAAGGGCTGGCGGACCGGATCCGGGCCGCCGCGCCCGACGGTGTGGATGCGTTCATCGATCTCTACGGGCCGGACTACGTCGAGCTGGCGATCGAACTGGGCGTGCGGCCGGATCGCATCGACACGATCGCCGATTTCGCCGCCGTGGCCAAGTACGGGGTCAAGGCCGAGGGCAACGGTGCGGCCGACACCATCGACGTGCTGTCCGAACTCGCCGATCTCGTCGTCGCGGGGACTCTGCGGGTGTCCGTCGCGGCGGTCTATCCGCTCGCCGATGTGCGCGCCGCCTACACCGAGCTCGAGCGCGGGCACACCCACGGGAAGATCGTCCTGCATCCCTGAACGGTCGAACCATGACAGGTGTCATGGGGGAGTCGTGACGGACGGCGGAGGCGCCGCGGTCTCGCGCGCCGCAGACTCGAACCATGACAACGGCACTCACCTCCGGTTCGGCGCACCGGACCGCCGCCGTCCCGGCGATCGAGATTCGCGGACTGCGCAAGACATTTCGCACCTCCGCCGGACCGGTCCGCGCGGTCGACGGGCTCGATCTGGTCGTCGCACCGGGTGAGGTCGTGGCCTTCCTCGGGCCGAACGGCGCGGGCAAGTCCACCACCATCGATATGCTGCTGGGCCTGCTGCGCCCCGACGAGGGACGGATCGGCGTCTTCGGCGGCACACCCGATCAGGCCATCGCGGCGGGCCGGATCTCCGCGGTCCTGCAGACCGGCGGGCTGCTGCCGGACCTGACCGTCGCGGACACCGTGCGACTGGTCGCGAGTCTGCACAGCCATCCACGTCCGGTCACCGAGGTCCTGGTGCGCGCGGGCATCGACGGCATCGCCGGTCGGATGGTGGGCAAATGCTCCGGCGGCCAGCAGCAGCGCCTGCGATTCGCGTTGGCGCTGCTGCCGGATCCGGATCTGCTGGTCCTCGACGAGCCGACCGCGGGTATGGACGTGGAGGGGCGTCGCCAGTTCTGGAACGCCATCCGCGCCGATGCCCGCGGCGGCCGCACGGTCGTGTTCGCCACCCACTATCTCGACGAGGCCGACGCCTACGCCGATCGGATCGTGTTGGTGCGCAACGGAACCGTCGTCGCCGACGGCAGCGCGTCGGCGATCAAGAACCTCGCCGCCGGGCGCGTCGTGTCCGCCACCCTGCCCGACGCCGATCAGGCCAGGCTGCTGGCCATTTCCGGCGTCGAGCAGGTGGAACAGCGCGGTGATCGAATCCTGGTGCACGCCAAGGACTCCGATGCCGTCGCGCGTTATCTGATCACCGCCACCACGGCCGTCGATCTGGAGATCACCGGCCACAACCTCGAGGACGCCTTCCTCGCTCTCACCGGAGACCACTGATATGAGCACCCTCGCCCTCGGAAATGGCCTGCCCGCCGGTCGAATTCGCCGCGGTGGCGGCTTCAGCCGGGGATTCTTCGTCCTGGAGTTGCGTCGCATGCTGCGCAATCGGCGCACGATGATGATCGCGCTGATCGTGCCGCCGCTGGTGTTCCTGTCGTACGGGACCCAATCCGGATTCCGCAGTCAGGTATACGGTTCCGGGAACATGACCGCCTACGCGATGGTGTCGATGGCGCTCTACGGCGCGATGTTGTGCACCACCAGCGGCGGTGCGACGGTCGCGGTGGAGCGCGCGTCGGGCTGGAGCCGCCAGTTGCGCCTGACCCCGCTGCGTCCGGTTCTCTACATCGCGACCAAGATCATGCTCGCCATGTTGCTCGGATTCTGTTCCGCCGCAGTGGTGTTCATCCTCGGCGCGGTGCTCGGCGCACGTCTGCCGGTGCTGGCCTGGGTGAGCTGCTTCCTGATCGTCTGGGCCGGATCGCTCATCTTCGCCGCGCTCGGACTGTTCCTGGGCTATCTGCTGCCCGCGAGCAGCATCATGCAGATCCTGGGCCTGCTGCTGGCCGTCCTGGGTTTCGCGGGCGGACTGTTCTTCCCGCTGCACGGCTGGATCGGCGACGTCTCGCGGGTGTTCCCGACCAACGGCGTGGCCACCCTCGCCCGCATCCCGTTCGGCGGCTCGACCGGCCTGGACATCGCCCTGGCCGTGTTGAACGTCCTGTTCTGGGCGGTGGCGTTCACCGTCGGCTCGACGATCCTGTTCCGCCGCGACACCGCCCGATGAGCATGGTCCGGCCGGGAACCACCGGCGCATCCGTCACGCCCGGGGCCGCGGTTCGCCCGAGTGTGGCGAGGATGGGTTAGCGTCCATGGATGATCCGATGCGCGGGGGTGGGACAGGGTTGCCGATGCCGGTGAGGGCGTGGTTCGCCGCGGTGCTGCGGCCGATATCCGGCGTCCTGGATCGTCTGGCGGGCGTCGGCACGCCCGATGTGTCCCCGGTTCGCCGTGGCTGGTTCGGCGCGGTGATGGCGACGGTGTGGTTGTTCGGGCTGTTCGCGCCGATCACGCAGCGCTGGGGTGAGGGACAGCACCTGCGGGCGGGTATCGCGGGGGTCTGCGTGATCGTGTTCGGTGCGGTGGTCGCGTTGTCGTTCATGCTGTTCCCGCAGCCGGGGTGGGACGGCGGGCTGCTGATCCGCACCGTGGATCGGCGGGCCTGGCTGATCCTCGGTGTGCTGGGTGTGCTGAGCGCCGCGACGTTGCTCCTGCTGGGCGGTCCCGGCATCGCCACCCTGACCTACCTGGCGACGATGTCCATATTCCTGCTGCCCTCGCGCGAATCCGCGCGCTTCGTCTTCACCTACGCGATCCTCATGCTGGTCGTGCCGATGATGGTGCCCTCCTGGCGTTTCGGCGGCGTTCCGTTCTATCTCGCCGCCATCCCGGTCCTGATCTGGGGCGGGCGAGAGATCGGAATTCGCCGTCGGCGCACGGTCGAACTGGAGCGGCGCCAGCGCGCCGAGATGGCCATCATGGAGGACCGCAACCGGGTGGCCCGCGACGTGCACGACATCCTCGGGCATTCGCTGACGGTGATCACGGTGAAAACCGAACTGGCACTTCGCATGATCGATCTCGATCCGGAACGCGCGAGGGCCGAGATGTCCGATGTGGAACGGCTCGCGCGCGAGGCGCTGGCCGGTGTGCGCGATACGGTCGGCGGACTGCGCGAGGTCTCGTTGGCCGGTGAGCTCGCCAACGTCCGAACGGCCCTGGGGGCGGCTGGAATCGAGGCGGAACTGCCCGACGGCGACTTCGGTGACTACCGGCCGATCTTCGGCTGGGTGTTGCGCGAGGCGGTGACCAACGTCGTGCGGCACAGCGCCGCCTCGCGCTGCACGGTGCGGGTGAGCCCGTCGCGCATCGAGGTGATCGACGACGGCACCGGACTGCGTCGGAACGCCGAATTCGGTTCGGGTCTGGCGGGATTGCGCGAACGGGTCCGTGCGGAGGGCGGTGCGCTCACCCTCGCCGCGGCCCCCGGCGGCGGGCTGCGGGTGTCCGCCGACTTCCCGGAATGAGCACCGTGCGAACGGATCACGGTACGCACCCCACAGGACCGGAAGGAGATCTGCCGATGCGCGGTGAACGGAGGTGGCCGCGGTGATCCGTCTGCTGCTGGCCGACGATCAGGCCCTGGTGCGAGGTGCGCTCGCGGCGCTGCTCGGGCTGGAATCCGATCTCGAGGTGGTCGCCGAGGTCGGCCGTGGTGACGAGGTGCTCGAAGCGGTCGAGCGCAGCTCGCCCGACGTGGTGCTGCTGGATGTGGAAATGCCCGGGGCGGACGGGATTTCGGTGGCCGCGCAGCTGCACGCGAGCCGTCCGGAGGTGCGGATCCTGATGGTCACGACTTTCGGCCGCCCCGGATATCTGCGCCGCGCGATCGATGCGGGTGCGAGCGGATTCGTCGTGAAGGACACGCCCGCAAGAGAATTGGCGGATGCGGTGCGCCGGGTCCATCTCGGTCTGCGAGTGGTGGATCCCGCACTGGCCACCGAAACCCTCACCTCGGGCACCTCACCCCTGACCGCTCGCGAACGCGAGGTGCTGGCCGCCGCGGTCGACGGGTCCACCGCTGGCGCGATCGCCGCCCGACTGCACCTGTCCGAAGGCACGGTCCGCAATCACCTGTCCGCGGCCATCGGCAAGACCGGCACCCGCACTCGCGCCGAGGCGATCCGGGCCGCCGAACGGCAGGGCTGGTTGTAATGCCAGGGCTGGTTGTAGCGCGGGCGACCGGCGTAGGTTCGTGACGTGCATCTGACTCAGATCCGGCTGATCGTGGACGATCTCGCGGGTACCGCGGAGTTCTATCGCACCGTCGTCGGACTCGAACCGCAGGTGGCCGATCCCGCGCCGCCGTACATCGCCTTCAAACCGGCGCTGGGCAGCAGTCTGTGCCTGCACGAGCGCGGCGATCTGGACGCGATGCTGGGCGAGCTGCTCCGGCCGGGTCGGGGCGACACCGCGATGGTGTCGCTGCGCGTCGACGATCTGACCGGATATCTCGACGAGATCACCGCCCGGGGAGCCGAGATCGCCGCGGGGCCGGTGGTTTTCGGAGATCGGATCCGGTGCGCGTATCTGCGCGATCCGGAGGGCAATCTGGTCGAGATCCAGCAGTGGCTGACGACGCGCTCGGGCGAGCCCGTCCCGCCCGCGAGCTGATCCGCGCGCTGTCGGTGCCGGTGGTTACGATCGAACCGTGATTACCCTGGACGCATACACCGGCCATGTCTCGCAGGGGTCGAACCCGCAGCAGCGCGCGGTACCCGGTGCGCGCATCGTCAAGATGTCCGTCGGCCAGATGGACAACAACGCCTATCTGGTGCAGGACACCGCGACCGGGGCGAGTCTGCTGATCGACGCGGCGAACGAGCCCGAGCGCCTGCTGGAGCTGATCGGCCAGGAGGCCGCAGGCCGGCTGGAGCTGATCATCACCACACATCAGCATCCCGATCACTGGCTGGGCCTGGAGAAGGTGGTCGGCGGGACGTCCGCGCCCACCGCCGCGCACGAACTCGACGCCGCACCGCTGCCGGTCACCCCCGACCGGTTGCTCGCCGAGGGCGATACCGTGCGGGTCGGTGAGCTCACCCTCGAGGCGATCCATCTGCGCGGCCACACACCGGGTTCGGTAGCGCTGGTCCTGACCGACGGGGCCGGGCAGGTGCACCTGTTCACCGGCGATTCGCTGTTTCCGGGCGGCGTGGGCCGCACCAAATCCCCAGAGGACTTCGATTCGCTCTACGGCGACGTCACCACCAAGCTGTTCGACCGTTTCCCCGACGAGACGATCGTCTACCCCGGCCACGGCGATGACACCACCCTGGGTGCGGAGCGTCCGCACCTCCCCGAATGGCGCGAACGCGGCTGGTAGAGAACGAACTCGACCGAATACCCGACCGCACATGAGCGCCAGGCACCTTTCTCACAACGCGCCCAGCGGCAAAGCGTCTCCGTACGCCGGAACAGTCAGGCAAGAAACGCCAACCCCAAAGGTTTTCGGCGCGGGCTCGCCGTTGCGCGCTCGAAGCGCATGGCCGAAGGCCGAGTCTCGTGCGTGCAACGGCGAGTCTTACAGCGCCGAAAACCCGCCGGAGCGAAGCGGAGGCCAAAAAATAGAGCCGCAATCTTGGCGTGATCGAACCCTGGCACACTCGGGGAATGTCCTGGGCCCCGACTCGTCCCGCACCGTCGCCCGCTGTCCGGGCGGCTGCTCGTCCGCGCCGATCCTCCTCGGCGGGGCGCTGGCTGCGTCGTGTGATCGCGGGCAGCGTGCTGGCTGCGCTGGTGCTGATCGGCGGGACGGCGATTCGGGTGTGGCAGGTGGCGCGGATCGACGACTACTCGCATGCCGATGCGATCCTGGTGCTGGGCGCCGCGCAGTACGACGGGACGCCGTCCTCGGTATTCCAGGCACGGCTGGGCCAGGCCTACCGGTTGTTCGGGAAAGGTATTGCGCCACTGGTGATCACGGTCGGCGGCAAACGTCCGGGGGACGAATACACCGAGGCCGCGGCGGGCAAGATGTATCTGACCGATCACGGGGTTCCGGCCGATCACGTGCTGGCGGTCCAGGCCGGTTCGGACACCCTGGAGAGTATCGATGCGGTCGCCGGGGCCATGCGGTCGCGGGATCTGTCGTCGGTGGTGCTGGTCAGCGACCCGTGGCATTCGATGCGCACCCGGACCATGGCACGCGATGCGGGGCTGGATGCGTGGACCGCGCCCACCCGCACCGGTCCGTCGGTCTACACCCGCGAATCGCAGTTCCACGGCATTGCCCGCGAGACCGTGGCCTTGCTCTGGTACAAGCTGACCCACTTCCCCGCAGACTTCAAATACACTGCGGAGCAGTGATTTCCGAGGAGATGTGATGACCGGCGGCCTCCCCGGCGGATCGGCCGAGCGCGGCGTCGCGCAGGCGTACACCGCGCAGGATCATGAACGCATGGTGACCGAGTCCGCCAAGAGTGCGGGACTGAGCTGGTCGCCGATCGCCGAGCGGCGCAGCGATTTCGCCCGTGACCGCGCCCGGGTGCTGCACTCGGCCGCGCTGCGCCGTCTCGCGGACAAGACACAGGTCATGGGCCCGCGCGACGGCGACACCCCGCGTACCCGGCTCACGCACTCGCTGGAGGTCGCCCAGATCGGCCGCAGTATCGCCGAGGAACTCGGCTGTGATCCGGATGTGGTGGACCTGGCCGGGCTGGCACACGACATCGGGCATCCGCCCTACGGTCACAACGGTGAGCGCGCACTGGACGAATTCGCCTCGGCCTTCGGCGGTTTCGAGGGCAACGCGCAGAACCTGCGCATCCTGACCCGGCTCGAACCGAAGGTGTTCGGCACCGACGGGGAGAGCTTCGGGCTGAACCTGACCCGCGCCGCGCTGGATGCGACGATCAAATACCCTTGGGGCAGAACGGATTCGGTCCGCAAGTTCGGCGTCTACCCGGCCGACGCGGACCGGCTGGACTGGGTCCGCCGCGATGCGCCGCCGCGGCGGCAGAGCCTGGAATCGCAGGTGATGGACTGGTCCGACGACGTCGCCTATTCGGTGCACGACGTCGAGGACGGGGTGATCGCGGGCCGCATCGATCTGCGTGCGCTGGCGGATCCGGCCGAGCAGCGCGCCCTGGCCGAACTCGGTCACGCCCAGCATCGCGACCTGTCCATCCATGATCTGATCGCCGCGGCGCAACGCCTGTCCGAACTGCCGGTGATCGCCGAGGCGGCCGGATACGACGGCACCCTGCGTGCCTCGGTGGCGTTGAAGCGGCTCACCAGCGATCTGGTCGGCCGCTTCGCCACCGCCGCGGTGGCGGCCACCCGGGATGCCTGGGGCGGCCGTCGGCTGTCCCGCTACGCCGCGGATCTGGAGGTGCCGCCCATCGTGGCCGCCGAGGTCGCCATGCTCAAAACGGTTGCGCTGCGCTATGTGATGTCCGACCCGGAACACAACAAACGGCAGGCCGCCCAGCGCGAGCGCATCCACCTGGTCGCCGACCACCTGCTGGCCGACGCCCCGCGCATCCTGGATCCGGTCCTGCTGCCCTGGTGGAACGCGGCGGACGATGACGCGTCCCGCACCCGTGTCATCGTCGACCAGATCGCCTCCTACACCGAGAGCCGCCTCGAACGAGTCGCCACCGCGATCGGATAGTGAATTCTGCCGCCAATTCTCATGCTGTTTCCGGGACGATATCGATGTGATGAGCGACGCGGATGTTCCCGGTCGCTCATCGGCGATTTCTCGAAATCGAACCGCGCGGGCTCAGAAGAATCCGCCGCCGCCCATATCGCCGCCGAATCCGCCGAATCCGGGGCCGCCCATATTGCCGCCGAATCCCGGGCCGCCCATGTGGTGATGGTGGCCGAATCCGTCCAGCAGGGTATCGGCGAGCAGCGCGCCGCCCACGCCGGCCGCACCGGCGACCAGGGCTGTCTTCCACCACGGCGTGCTGTACCAGCCGGGGGACACGGCACGTCCGCCGACCATGCCGCCACCGTAGTAGTACGGCGTCGATGTGCCTTGCCGGTTCGAGCCGACGTACTCGTTACCGTCGATGACCACGCGGTTCTGTGCCGGAACCGCATCCACATACGGCATGGGCTGCGGCCCCGCCGCCCGTGACCGCCGGGTCATCGAGGCGATCAGAAATCCGGCTCCCACCGCGAGAGCGAGCAGAATCAAGAGCCCCATCGCGAAACCTTTCTCCATGTTCAGGTCGATAGCAGTCATATTCGCGGCGAAAAATGGGTCCGGTGCTTGATTGCGCTGTGCGCGGGCTGTATTTCCGGAAAATATGAGCTGCGGCACTCAGAAATCTGACAGTTCACACCAACGATCCTCCAATTCGAACCACCGAATCTGGATCCCGGCAGTATGAATCACCCCGAACGGTGATTCATGATCCCGACAGAGAGGTAAACACCATGTTCCACAGCATCTGGCAGCCCTTCACCGACTTCTTCCACCCCTTCGTCAACAATTTCAGCAACTTCAACCAGGGCTGGTTCCAGGGCTGGCGCCGCTGACCAACCCCCCATGAACTCGACCGAGCCGGTCGTCAGCCAGCCAGCGCCCCTTCCGCGCCCCCGCCGACGACCGGCTCCGGCGTCTGCGGAACCACAGCACCACAGCCTCGTGCGCGAGCTATGCGACCTCGACACCCGATCTCTTCTCGACGACCCATTCGAGGGCTCGCAGGTCCGCGTCGAGTTTTCGGAACAGCCAATAGGTGGCACCGAACGCCAGTGCGGTGATCCCGCACAACCACAGCACCGAATTCGTGATGCGGACGCGCTCGTCCGGCTCGAGGTAGAGGAATCCGGTCAGCACGGCGACCAGGGGCACCGATGCGGCGATGCCGAGGTAGACGGTGCTTCGCCGGCGCAGTGCCCGCAGGTGGACGGCATCGCCACTGATCGTGTGCCCACAGCGCAGGTAGATCGGGTAGACGCAGCGGACGATGTAGAACGCCTGCAGGAAAAACATGTAGGAGACCGCGATCGCGCCGCACACCAGTACCAGCATCGCCGCATGGGCCAACAGCCGCGGCGGACGACCGCCTATCGCGCCGAGCATGGTCACCCACACCCCAGCGCCGATCATCCAGAACATCAAGGTGAACATCACGTTGAAGTCGGCCCAGAAAAGGGTGCGCGAGCGGACCCGGGCCAGCGTCGCCTCGTCGTAGCGTCTGCCCGCGCGCAGGCCGCGTGGCACCGCGATCAGATGCCGGCACAGGTAGGCCCAGCTCACGATGGCCAGGGGCCAGGCGATCAGATGGAAAGTGTTCGAGGCTTCGATGAGCTCCGAGTGGACCGTCGCCCCGGACAGGTGCCCTCTGCCGAACTGCCACGTCTGCCCGTACAGGTAGGCCAATGCCGGTCCGGCGCCGGCCAATGCGATGAGCCACAGGATCGGGACGGGATGGCGCGAAAGCCGTGCCCGCCAACTGTTCTCCGGTGGATACACCAGGTCACGGGCCCGCGCGTCGAGGCACAGATCGAGTTGCAGGGCCAATTCCGATCCGCTGCCGTAGCGGGACTCGCGGTCCGGTGACAGGCAGGTCAGCAGAACCTGCCGCAGCGCCGCAGGGCAATCGGAGGGAACGTCGGACAGGTACAGCGGATCGATGGGCCGACGTCGCAGTTCGAGCATGCGGCCCAGCGACGTCTCCGACATGCCGGCGCATTCCTCGTCGGCGAACGGGACGCGTCCGGTGAGCAGCGCCCACAGCATGACGGCCAGCGCGTAGATGTCGCTTCGCGTGTCGAGATCGCCGGCCGTCCCCGGTAGCCCCGGATGGCACGCTTCGAGCTGTTCGGGTGACATGTAGGCCAGCGATCCGCCGAAGTACGCCAGCGGGCTGGTGCCCCGGATCTGTCGACTGAAGCTGACATTGAAATCGGCGAGCTTGGGTATACCGTCGGCGCTCAGCAGCACGTTCGCTGGCTTGATGTCGCGATGCAGGACCCCGCGCCCGGCGGCGTGCCCGAGAGCGTCGGCGAGTCGGCGGCCGAGCCAGGCGATAGTTTCCGGCCACGTCATCGCGGCGATGCGGGTCCGCACCGCGCTATCGGCGGGACGAATCTCGCCCTTGTCCTCGAGTACCCCGTCGATGGCGTCGAGCAGCACCTGCCCGCTGCGGGCATGCGCCGGGGTCGATCGCAGCCGGTTCAGCACATCGAGCAGCGTGCCGCCCGGCAGGTACTGCATGTAGAGCAGCTTGAGCTCGTCCTCGGCGATCAGTCGCTGGTCGAATATCCGCACGATGTATTCGTGGTCCAATTGGGCGAGGGTCTCCGGCTCGGTGCCGTGGTTGTACGAGATCTTGACCGCGACCAGCCGCTGCATGGAGCGCTGCCGCGCGAGATAGACGCGGGCGAACGCGCCCTCCCCGATCATCGTCAGCAGGTCGAAATCGCCGACCCGGTCACCCGGATTGATGGCCTCGAGGGCAACCCGGGCACTCGGGCGAGCGATCATCGTGCTGTGGTAATCCTCGGACTCATTCACCACATCGGTACCCCGAAACATGAATCCCCGAGGTGTGGCCCCACCTGACGTTCGACAGCCACACCCGAACAACCGACACAGCCTCGGTGCCGTCCACCCTCACCCCACCTCTGAAGCCTATCGCGCAATCATCGAGCACACACCAACACGTAAGGCGGCAACACAGCGCATCCTCGCGGTGTTTGCCGACGGCTTGTGCCGCCGAGTCCCTCCGCCCCGAAGCCCGACTACCCCAGCCCCCAACGGCACGCTGAAGTTCCGGGGTGGCGGGCCAGCTAGACTCGGACCTCGTGGCCGGTAGACTTCCTGATCGCGATATCGCGGCAATTCGTGAGCGGGTGCGGATCGAGGATGTCGTGGGGGAGTACGTCGCGCTCAAGCGGGCGGGGGCCGATTCGCTCAAGGGGTTGTGCCCGTTCCACGACGAGAAGTCGCCGTCGTTCCATGTGCGGCCCAATCACGGGCTGTTCCACTGCTTCGGGTGCGGTGAGGGCGGCGATGTGTTCGCCTTCCTGCAGAAGATGGAGCACGTCGGATTCGTCGAGGCCGTCGAGCAGATGGCGGACCGGATCGGCTACAAGATCAACTACGAGGGCGGCGGGACCTCGGTGCAGCGCGACCGCGGCACCCGGTCGCGGCTGGTCGCGGCCAATGCCGCCGCGCACGAGTTCTATATCGCGCAGTTGCGCGAGCCCGAGGCCGAGACCGCGCGGAAGTACTTCACCGATCGGCATTTCGACGCCGCCTCCTGGCAGCAGTTCGGCTGCGGCTATGCGCCCGGCGGCTGGGACACGCTGACGAAACACCTGCTGCGCAAGGGATTCACTGTCAAGGAACTCGAGGCGGCGGGCCTGTCCAAGCCGGGGCGGCGCGGGCCGATCGACCGGTTCCACCGGCGGCTGCTGTGGCCGATCCGCAACCTCGGCGGAGAGGTGATCGGTTTCGGCGCGCGGCGGTTGTTCGACGACGACCAGATGACCGCCAAGTACATCAACACCTCGGAAACGTTGCTGTACAAGAAGTCTCAGGTGCTGTTCGGACTCGACCACGCCAAGCGGGAGATCGCCAAGGGGCGTCAGGTGGTGGTCGTGGAGGGCTACACCGATGTGATGGCGATGCATATGGCCGGGGTGAAGACGGCTGTGGCATCCTGCGGCACCGCCTTCGGCGGCGAACATCTGTCGCTGCTGCGCCGCCTGCTGATGGACGACACCTGGATGAGCGGTGAGTTCATCTACACCTTCGACGGTGACGAGGCCGGTCTGGCCGCCGCGCAGAAGGCGTTCGCGGGCGATCAGAAGATCGCCATGCAGACCTATATCGCCATCGCGCCCGACGGCCAGGATCCGTGCGAGCTGCGGCAGCATTCGGGCGATGCGGCGTTGAAGGATCTGGTCGCGCGCCGGATCCCGCTGTTCGAGTTCATCGTGAAGGGCTATCTCGCGCAATACGATCTGGATTCCGCGGAGGGACAGGTCGAGGCGCTGCGGCGCACGGTGCCCGTGGTCGCGCAGATCACCGACAACGCCACCCGCAAGGCCTATGCGACGCGCCTGGCGGGCTGGATCGGCTGGGACGACATCCAGATGGTGGTGCGCCGGGTCGGCGACGAGGCGCGGCGCAATCGCGCCCAGGGCAACGGGTCTGCGGCTACCGGCCGAAAGTCCGGTGGCGAGGCTCCGGCGGCGCAGCCCGCCGCCGAACGTCCGGCGGCGCCGCTGAATCCGAACGATCCCACGCTGCTGCCGCAACGTCAGGCGCTGGCCGCGGCATTGCAGTATCCGGCGCTGGCCGGTCCGGCGTTCGACGCGATCGAGCCCGAGGCGTTCACGCACCCCACCTACCTCGCGGTGCGGTCCGCGATCACCGAGGCCGGGGGAACCGCCGCGGGAATCGGCGGCGCCGAATGGGTGGCCCGGGTCGCCGATCACACCGACGATCTCACGTTGCGCGCGCTGGTCTCCGAACTGGCCGCACTGCCGCTGCCGATCAAATCGATCGATGACATCCAGCGCTTCATCACCGGCGTGCTCGCGCGCACCCAGGAGGCGTGGGTGGGCCGTCAGGTCGCGGAGCTGAAGTCGAAGCTGCAGCGGATCTCCTCGACCGAGCAGTCCGAGGCGTACATGGCCCTGTTCGGCGATCTGGTCGCGCTCGAGCAGTACCGCAGGAGTCTGCAGGCTCAGGCCATGGGGAATTCGGGCGACTTCGCCGTCAACTGACGCGCGGCCGAGAGGTTTCGCTCAGCCGCGCAGCTGATCGTGCGGCACCAGGACCGTGGTGCGCTCGTCGATCGGTTCCATCGGCTCGAGCTTGGGCTGCGTGCTGAGCTTGTCGGACAGCTTCTGACGGCCGACCTGGACGAGCTTGCGGGTGACCGGGCTCTCGGTGATGGCGCGCGTGGTCTTGCTGATCTGCTCGTAGCGGACCCGTCCGGCCTTCGCGCCGAGTATGTACCCGGCTGCAACACCGATGATCAACCGCAGCATGTGCTCGAGCTCCCTCCAGTTGCCTGTCCCGCGCCGTACATCCTGCCCGACATCCGGCTCGGCTGTCGATCCGGCACCGGGTCGGGGGTGTGCGTGCGGACCACACGATGCCACAGGGGTACGACAGGAATCGTGGCATCCCGCGGGCATCCGGATTTCGGTCGATTGTCCAATCCTCGTAACGCCCGGCGCTTCCGTGACGACGTTCCGTATGGCACATGGTCCTCGGGGAGGCCTGTTCCTCCACTCGTCACTTCGGAATGGGGATCGGGCATGTCGTCTCGTGAATTCTGGGCACGCAAACGTAAATTCGTTGTGCGCCATCGTATTACGGCGGCGGTCGCCGCGCCCGCGATATTGGGCACCGCGGTCGCCGTCGCGGTCGCGGTACTGCCGGACGCCGGTCCGCGCACGACCGCGCCGCGGCTGATCGCGTCGGTCACCGACTGTCACGACATGGTGACCATCTCGGTCGCCGGGCGCAACGACAGCCCGTCGGCGAGCACGACGAAACTGCTGGTCGGAGCGGACGGCAAGGAACTGCCCGCCGCGCTGTCGGACGACTATCACAGCCAGTGGGTCGACCCGGTGGTCAACGCGCCGAACGGCAAGGTCGATCCGGGCTCGTACGCCGCGGTGTACATCGCCTATCCCGCGAACATGAACAGTTACGAGGACGCGGTGGACGCGGGCGTGGCGAATACCGAGAAGGTGATGGAGCAGATCAAACAGGCCTGTCCCGCAACGAAATTCGCGATTGTCGGCTACAGCGAGGGGGCGGACGTGGTGCGCCGGGTGGCCACGCAGGTGGGACATCAGGAGCCCGCGAAGGACGGCTCGTACGCCATCGTGGATCCGGCCAACGTGACCGGTGTGGTGATCCTCGCCGATTCGGGTCGATCCGCGGGCGACGGTCCGTTCCCCGGTGCGCAGAATCCCTACAGCAACCCCGACGGCTTCGATCAGAAGTATCAGAACGGCACCACGCCGATCTCCGGTCAGGGCGCGATGCCGGGCAACAGCGGTGATTTCGGTTCGCTCGACGGCAAGGTCGCCTCGTTCTGCTCGGAGGGCGATCTGACCTGCGCGGCGCCGCAGAACATCTCGCTGCTGCAATTGGCGGCCAACGTCGGGCGGCAGTTGAACGTGGACGCCTTGCAGTCCGACGGGCTCACCCCCGCGACCGGACAGGACGTCGCGACGGTGCTGGCCCGTATCGGCTACAACGCCTTCCAGTACATCGAGTCCCAGCCGAACTGGATGGCCAGTAAGGAAACTCTGCTCCAGGTGCTGTTGAAGGTGTCCGACCCGACGTACAAGCCCGGCCAGCAGCAGGCGGATCCCGCTCCGGCACAGTCGATCTCGACCGATCAGCTCGCGCCGCTGGCCTATCTGCCGCAGAAGGTGCTCAACGAGGTCGTCGGGCTGATCGTGACAAATCAGAACACGATTCCGGTGATCCTGAGCGATCCGTACCAGCTCACCCTCGGCCCGAACGGCACCGGACACCACTTCGACTACTGGCGTGATTCGAGCACCGCCGACGGCAAGCCGCTGACCTCCGCCGAATACGCCGCCGCCTGGCTCACCCACCTGGCCCAGCAGGCCCAGGCCGGAAAGCAGATCGACACCACGTCCAAGCCCACCTCCACCGACGTCGCCGCCGCCTACAAGGCCGCCGCCGAAACCCAGGCCGCTTCGACGACCACGGCAACCCCCGCGACGACGACAACCCCCGCGACAACGACAACTTCGGCCGTCCCGACGACGACAACGACCCCGGCCACGACGACAACCGCGCCCACCACGACAACTACCGAGCGCAAGGCAACCGCCGAGCCCAAGACAACCGTCGAGCCCGAGGCAACCGAAGTCGCCCGAACCTCGGCAACCCCGGCACCGACCACCGCTGCCGCATCTCCCACCGAAACCCGAAGCGTGACGACCACGCCGAAGGAAACCGCCACCCCCACAACTCGTCCGAAGGAACCAGCAACTGCGGGCGCGCACTGATAGCCGCGCGTAACCCCTCCGAGGGGCCTGGAGGGCAGTAATCCGCTGTATGCGCCCCGTACTCGGACGCTCAGGGCACGACGACCCGATCGCTGCCACACGAGAATCCTATGCACGGGGTCGTCGGCGAGATTCGCTTCGAGAGGCTCGTTCGTCAATCCCGCCGGAGGATCGCGCACGCAGGACGGTGGCGACATCTGCGACCCGGTCGGGCAGCGCCCGCGACGGTGGGGGCTAGGCTCGGGGACTTGTGGCACTCGGCGCAACTCTGTACACGTTCACGGTCCAACTGGCCGATGTGGACCGCGGGATCTACGACGACTTCGAGTTGCGGGTCGCGCGGCATCCGTCGGAGACGGCGGAATTCATGGTGACGCGGGTGCTGGCGTACTGCCTCGAGTACGAGGAGGGCATCGCGTTCAGTGACGGCGGAGTGTCCTCCAGCGATGAGCCCGCGGTGCTGGTGCGTGATCTCAGCGGCCGGTCGATCGCGTGGGTCGAGGTCGGCGCGCCCGACGCGGATCGGCTGCATCGTGGCAGCAAAGCGGCCGATCGGGTGGCGGTGTACACCCATCGCGATCCGGCCAAGCTGTTGACAGCGTTGTCCGGCAAGCGGATTCACCGTGCGGCGCAGATTCCGGTGTACGGCGTCGAGCGGGCCGTGATCGATTCGGCCGTGGCCGCGCTCGACCGCCGCAACACCCTCGGCGTATCGGTCACCGAGCGGGTGCTCTATCTGGATCTCAACGGCGTCTCGCTGAGCACGCCGATCGTCGAGTACCGGATCGAGGGTCCGGCCTGACGCCTCAGGCGTCCTTCGACGGCGGGAATCCGCCGGTGGCGACGGGGCCCCAGCGTTCGATGTGGATGCGGATCAGCGATTTGTTCTGCTTGGCCATCGCCTCGCGGTACTCGTCCCAGTCCGGGTGCTCGCCGGAGATGCAGCGGAAGTAGTCGACCAGCCCGTCCAGCGCCTCCGGCATGTCCAGCACCTCGGCGCGTCCGTCGACCTGGACGTACGCGTCGTTCCACTCATCGGACAGTACGCAGATCGATACCCGGGAATCCCGCCGCGCGTTGGCGGTCTTGGCACGGCCCGGATAGGTCGACACCACGATGCGTCCCTCGGAGTCGACGCCGCAGGTCACCGGTGACATCTGCGGGCTGCCGTCGGCGCGGGAGGTGATCAGTACGCCACGGTGCCGAGGCCGCAGGAACTCCAGCAGCGCGGTCAGTTCGACACGGTCGGCGGTAGCGATACGGGGCATAGGGTGATTCTCCTCGATGGTTCGAATCGGAACCTTCATCATGCCCCGGACGGGGGACAGGCGTTCTGATCGCCCAGGATTCGCGGGTCTCGGCGGCCCGGTGGCTGCCGGCATTCGACGAAACTCTCTACGTCACGGTGAGGTTCAGACCTGAATGGTTTCACGCGGGTTTTCGTGCCCGCGATTCTCAGAGCGCATTTAGCTGCATCATAGCTGGTTTTGCCGTTCTGGGCGCAGTATGGGCGTTCATATAGCCATGCGACATCATGCAACGAGCGTCTCGGCTACATAGCAATTCTTTGGCCACATCCGAAAGGGAAGGGCGAACGACACCCTGCGTTTGTGACCTTGGTCCCTGGGGTTCTGGTCATGAATGGTCCGACGATGGAGGCATGACTGAACCGTCCGGGTTTCGGGGCTGTCGGCGTGAGTCGATGGAACGGGCGTCGACTGCGATGAGCCGTAGTACATGAGCGGGGAGATGTATCGCAGTTATCAAATTGCAAACATCTATCGCGTCGGCACGGGAATTGTTGCGGAAACATAACCCTCTCGTCGGTTGCGAAAATGGAAGATCAGTGGAGATCGATATGCCCCAATCGAACAATGGCATCGCCGGGGGACGGCTGTCCCCTGAAGTGCGTCCGCTGACCGCGGCGCAGCGGGGGATCTGGTTCGCCCAGCACCTCGCCGAGTCGTCACCGATATCCGTGGCCCAGTACGTCGAGATCGTCGGCGCGCTGGATGCCGACCTGCTCGCCGAGGCGTGCCGGACCGCCAGCCGTGAATTCGGGTCCGGCCACCTGCATCTGGTCGAGGTCGACGGTGAGCCACGCCAGTTCGTCGACGAGGAGCACGGCGCGCCGGTCACGGTCATGGACCTGCGCGGGCACGCCGACCCGGTCACCACGGCACGCCGGATGATGGTCGAAGAGTATTCCGCGCCACTGGACTTGCTGCACGACGACCTCATGGTCAGCGTGATCTATCACGTAGGTGAGGACCATTTCCTCTGGTATCAACGCGCGCACCACATTGCGCTCGACGGATTCGCCGCGGTGACCATGCTGCACCGGATCACCGAGCTGTACAACGCGTGGATCGCCGGCGAGCAGGCCCCGCCGTCGGCCGCGCGAGATCTGGGCGAAGTCGTCGAACAGGATCTCGCATACCGGGATTCGACGCGTTTCGAGAACGACCGCGACTATTGGACCGAACATCTGGCCGCCGCGCCGCCGGTGGTGAGCCTGGCCGATCGCGTGGACAAGCCCACCATCCATCCGGCCCTGATCAGCATGCCGCTGCCGGATCGCACCGCGCGTGCGCTGGACGAGGTCGTGGTCGAGCGGGGCACGAGCGTGACTCCGGTCATCGTCGCGGCCTTCGCGTCCTACCTCGCCCGGATGACCGGAAGCGACGAGGTGTTGCTGAGCCTGCCCGTTTCGGGGCGGCATTCCGCGGTACTGCGCCGTTCCGGCGGGATGGTGGCAAATGTGGTCCCGCTGCGCGTTCGCGTCGCCGGACGCACCGTCGGCGATGTGATCAACGGCACACAAAGTGAATTGACCAGTGCCCTCCGGCGGCAGCGCTACCGGCAGGAAGACATTTTCCACGATATGGGTATTGCGCGTGACGAAGCGGCATCCTTCGGACCGGCCGTGAATATCATGATGGTCGAGAACGAGGTTGTTCTGGGCAATACCACCGGCCGTCTCAATGTCCTCACCTCCGGCCCTACCGCCGATCTTTTCATCAATATCTATCCGGGTGCGGGACGGGACAGTACGCATATCGATTTCCAGGGCAATCCGAGCGCGTATACTCCGGCTGAACTCGCCGGTCACCACAAGCGGTTTCTCATGTTTCTGCAGGAGTTCCTCGCCGGGGGCGGTGAATATCCGGTCGACAAGCTCCCGCTGCTGGAAGGCGCGGAAAGGTCCGAACTGCTGCCCGTGCGGGGACCCGGCGGGGTCGCTACCCGGTTGCTGCCGGACATTCTGACCGAGAGTGCACGCCGAAATAACCGTGCGCCCGCGATCACCTCGACCGGTCGATCGATGACGTACGGCGAATTGGATGCGAAATCCTCCCAATTGGCCAGGCATCTGATCGCTCGGGGATGCGGGCCGGACACCGTCGTGGCGATCCTGCTGCGCCGCTCGGTCGAATCGGTCATGGCGACCTGGGCCGTCACGAAATGTGGAGCGGCGTTCGTGCAGCTCTCGCCGGACTATCCGGCGAAGCGGATCGCGCACATGGTCGCCGACAGCGGTGCGAACGTGGCGATCACCATCGACGCGCTCGCCGAGCGGCTCCCGGAGACGACTCGACTGGTGAAACTCGACGACCCCGCGACCGTCTTCGACTGCGACCAGGCCGCCGACGGCCCGATCTCCGACGCTGACCGGATTCGGCCGCTGCGGCTGTCCAATATCGCCTATCTGACCTACACCTCCGGCTCCACCGGCCTGCCGAAGGGCGTGCAGGTCACCCATGCCGGTCTGGCGAATCTCATCGCGGACCGCGCCGCAACCTACGGCGTCGACACCACCTCCCGGGTGTCCTATGCGCTCTCGCCCAGCTTCGACGCCTCGCTGGAGCAGTTCCTGACCTGTTTCGCCAACGGCTCCACCCTGGTGGTCGTGCCGCCCGACGTGACCGGCGGCGAGCCGCTCACGCAGTTGCTGGCCGACGAGCACGTGACCCACCTGACGCTGACGCCCACGATGTTGGCGACCGTGGACCCGAGTCAGGCCGCCGACCTGAAGGTCGTCGTGGTCGGTGGTGATGTGTGCGCACCGCATGTCATCGAGCGGTGGACCCGGTCGCTGTCGATGTACAACGAGTACGGGCCGACCGAGACGACCGTGACCGCCATCGGCGCCCTGCTGCGGGCCGATCGGTCCCACACCGTCGGCGGTCCCATCCGGGGCGTCTCGGCGATGGTCCTGGACCGGACGCTGCAACCGGTGCCCAAGGGCACCTCGGGCGAGCTGTATCTGGCCGGGCCGGGGCTGGCCCGGGGATACAGTCATCTGTTCGGGGAGACCGCCGCCCGGTTCGTCGCCGATCCGTACGGCCGCGTCGGCGAGCGGATGTATCGCACCGGCGATATCGCGCGCTGGAGCGGGGAAGGCTCGGAGATCGCGCTGGAACTGATGGGGCGCAGCGACTTTCAGGTCAAGATCCGGGGGTACCGGATCGAGCCGGGGGAGATCGACGACACCCTCACCACTCACGAGGATGTGGATCTGTCCGTCACGGTGCCGGTGCGCAACAACGTCGGCGCGACCGTGCTGGCATCGTATGTGGTCCCGGTCGACGGCCGCCGGCTCGATCCGCTCGACCTGCAGCGCTTCGCGCGCGAATCCCTTCCGCCGCATATGGTTCCGGCGGTGATCTGCCCGTTGGCGAGCCTGCCGACGAACGCATTCGGCAAACTGGATCGCAGGGCCCTGCCCGCACCCGAATTCGGGGCCGCGCCGGTCGGGCGCGCACCGGCCACTGTCCGGGAGAAGCTGCTGGCGGAGCTGTTCGCCGAGGTGCTCGGCGTGCCGCGAGTCGGGGCGGACGACAGCTTCTTCGCGCTGGGCGGTGACAGCATTCTGTCGATCCGGCTGGTGGCGCGGGCCAAGTCCCTGGGCGTGGCCTTCTCCACTCAGGACGTGTTCGCGCACAAGACCGTTGCGGGCCTGGCGGCCATCGCGACCGAGGCATCCGATACCCCCGAACTGGCGGAGTTTCCCGGCCGCGGCGTGGGGGCGATACCGCTGTCCCCGATCATGCGCGCCATGGTCGCGCGCGGACATTACGACCGGTTCGCGCAGGCCGCACTCGTGCAACTGCCCGACGGGGTCGATCGCTCGGGACTCGTGCGCGCACTGCGGGTTCTGCTGGATCGCCACGACATGCTGCGCGCGGTGCTGCGCGGCGCGCAGTCGGTCGACGGGTTCGTCCGGGTACTCGACCGGGGTGCGGTCGACGCGGACGGCGCGCTCACGCAGGTCCGGCTCGAACACCGCGACGACGCCGAGATCGACCGGCATCTGCAACGGGCGGCCGATCGCCTGAATCCGGCCGATGGTGTTCTCGTGCAGGCGGTCTGGATGCAGGACGACGATTCCCGGCCCGACCTGATGTGGCTGGTGATCCATCACCTCGCGGTCGACGCGGTGTCCTGGCGCATTCTGCTGGCCGACCTCGCGCAGGCCTGGTCGCAGGCCGACGACGACGAATCGCATCTCGGCCCGGCCACCACATCGTTCCGCCGATGGGTGCACGGTCTGGTCGAGCAGGCGCCGGCCCGGCGCTCGGCCGAGCTGGACATGTGGAAAGACGTTCTCGGACAGGGCGATCGGCTACTCGGGTCGCGTGCGCTGGAGCCGGGTCGTGACGTCGGTGCTTCGGCGGACCGGGTACATCAGCGGATCCCGGCGGAGATCGCCGACGCCGTGCTCACCACCATTCCGCAACGTTTCCACTGCAACGCCAACGATCCGCTGCTGACGGCGTTGCTCCTGGCACTGGGCGTGTGGCGACGTCGGCACGGCAGAACGGTCCCGGACGAGCTGATCTCGCTCGAGGGACACGGCCGCGAGGAGCGCGCCGTGCCCGGCGCGGATCTCGCCGCGACGGTGGGCTGGTTCACCACCCGCTACCCGCTCCGGATCGGACTGGCCGATATCGACCTCGACGACGCGCTCGCAGGCGGCGCGGCCGCGGGGCTGGCGTTGCAGCAGGTGAAGGAGCAGCTGCGAGCGGTGCCGGACAACGGCATCGGCTTCGACATGCTGCGCTATCTGGATACCCGGGGCAGCGCCGAACTCGCGGGCCTGCCCGAACCACAGATCAGCTTCAACTACCTCGGTCGGGTGGGTACCGCCGAACTTTCCGGGCCTTGGACGCCGACCACCGAATTCACCGCACTGACCGGGACGAGCGATCCGGCGATGACGTTGCCGGCGGTACTGGACGTCAACGCGATCGCCGAGACGGGACCCGACGGCCTGCATCTCGATGCGACCTGGGATTTCGCCTCGCGAATTCTGCGGGACGACGAGGTCGCCGAAATCGCCGGGCTGTGGACGAAGGCGCTGAGCGGACTTGCCGAGCACGCGCGGTCCGATACCGCGCCGGTTTTCACGCCGTCGGACTTCCCGCTCGTCGAGGTGTCCCAGGACGATATCGACGGCTGGGTGCGCGAATACCCGTCGATGACCGACGTGTGGCCGCTGACGGCGTTGCAGTCCGGGCTGCTGTTCCACGCGGTCTATGCCGACGACGACGTCGACGGCTATATCGTGCAGGCGGCGCTGACGTTCACCGGTGCGGTGGACGGTGAGCGGATGCAGCGGGCCGCACAGCTGCTCGTCGACCGCCACGACAGTCTGCGGACCGCCTTCGTCGAAAGTGCCGAGGGGCCACGTCAGATCGTCACGCGCGACGCCTCGGTCGAATGGCATGCCACGAGCGTCGCGGAGATCGCCGACGCCGGTGAGCGCGCCGCCGCGTTCGATCGCCTGGCGACCGCGCAGGCCGCCGCGTTCGATCCGGCCCGCCCGCCGCTGATGCGTTTCCACCTCGTGCACACCGGAGCGGATGCGTATCGGCTGATCGTCACGAATCACCACCTGGTGCTGGACGGCTGGTCGATGCCCCTGCTGATCCAGGAACTGCTCGCGTTGTACGTATCGGATTGCGACACTGCCGAACTCGCGCCTCCGCGGTCGTATCGGGAGTATCTGCGCTGGCTGGGGGAGCGCGATCACGAGGCCACCGTGGCCGCGTGGCGGGACACGCTCGCCGGGATCGACAGCCCGACGCGGGTCACCACCGCTGCGGATCCGGCCGCGACCGTGCGCAACGGCGAGGTCACCCTGGATCTGGCTGTCGCGACCAGCGCCGCGATCGCGGACCTGGGCCGTTCGCACGGCGTCACGGCCAATACGTCGCTGCAGGTGGCGTGGGCGCTGTTGGTCGCGGCCCTGACCGGCCGGTCCGACGTGGTGTTCGGCAATACCGTCTCCCAGCGTCCGCCGGAGATCCCGGATGTGGAGCGCATGGTCGGTCTGCTGGTGAACACGCTGCCGGTGCGCGTGCGGCTCGATCCGGGCGAAACGGTCGCCGATCTGCTCGTTCGGGTGCAATCCGAACAGGCCGCCATGGTGGAACATCGGCACATCGGCCTGGCGGAGCTGCAGCGGGTCACCGCCATCGCGGACATGTTCGACACCGCGACGGTGCTCGAGTCCTACCCGGTCGACCAGGAACTGCTGACGCGCAACCTCGGTGACGCGGGTCTGCGTCTGATCGACATCGACGCCCACGACGCCACGCCGTATCCGCTGAGTCTGCAGGTGACCCCGCCGAGGTCGGGTCGGGCGGGCGATTCGGCCGACGGCGCGTCCGGGACCTACACGGTGGCACTGAAATTCGCCCTCGACCGGTTCGATCCGGACCGCGCGAAGGTGCTGCTCGAACGATTCGAGTCGCTGCTCACCCAGATCGTCACCGATCCGGCGCGGAAGGTGGCCGCGGTCACTTCCTCTGCGGATGCCGAACGCGCGGAACTGATCTCGGTGCACGGTGCCGAGCCGGTCGCCGACACCGTACTGCGCGAGATCCTGTGGGGAACCGCGCGACGGTATCCGGATGCGGTCGCCGTCCGATCCGGGGCGACCACCTGGACCTATGCGGAACTCGCGCAGCGCGCCGAGGCGGTGGCACAGCTGCTGACCGAGGGCGGTGCCGGTGCCGAATCAATTGTCGCACTGGCTATTCCGCGCTCGGCCGAACTGATCGTCGCGATCTGGGCGGCGGCCCGGACCGGCGCCGCCTTCCTCCCGCTGGATCCCGACAACCCCACCGCGCGCACCGCGGAACTGCTGTCCGACACCCGAACCCGGATGGGCCTGACGACACGTGCTGTGGCACAGACTCTTCCGGACACCGTGGAGTGGCTGGTACTGGACGCCGAGGCCGAGTCGATCCGTGCTTCCGGCACGGCCGTGCCCACGGGCGAGCTGTCGCCCGACAACGCCGCGTACGTGATCTACACGTCCGGATCGACCGGTAAACCCAAGGCCGTGCATCTCGCTCATCGGGGTCTGGCCGATCTGGTCGCGGCGCAGGCCGAGGCGTTCGGCGTAGGACCCGACGCGGCGGTGCTGCAGGTCGCGTCGCCGGGATTCGATGCCTGTGTGTCGGAGTTGCTGATGGCACACGGCAGTGGCGCATGTCTGGTGGTCGCGCCGCCGGAGGTGTACGGCGGCGTCGATCTCGAGGAATTGATTCGGGCGCAACGGATTACCCACGCGATCATCACCCCGTCGGTGCTGAACACCATGGATCCGTCCCGGATCCCGTCGCTGCGGACACTCGCGGTCGTCGGCGAGGCGACCGGGCCCGACACCGTGAATCGGTGGGCCCCCGGGCGGCTGCTGATGAATCACTACGGACCCACCGAGAGCACGATCTGGGCGACCGGTTCGGATGCCCTGCTGCCCGGTGATCAGGTGACGATCGGCGGTCCGATCCACGGCGTGCGCGCGCTGGTTCTCGACATGTGGCTGCGGCCGGTGCCGATGGGTGTCGCCGGCGAGCTCTACCTGGGCGGACCGGGTCTGGCGCGCGGGTACGTCGATCGACCCGACGTGACCGCCTCGCGATTCGTCGCGGATCCGCGATCGGCCACCGGTGAGCGGATCTACCGCACGGGTGACTCGGTGCGGTGGGTGCGCGGTCGCACCGGTCCGGCCCTGGAATACCTGGGTCGCTCCGATCAGCAGGTCAAGATTCACGGTCTGCGGATCGAGCCCGGGGAGATCGACGCCCGTGTGGCCGGCTACCCGGATGTGGCGAGCGTCGCCACGGTCGTGGTGGAAGGACCTGCGGGAGAACCGATTCTGGTGTGCTACGTCGTCTCCGCGTCGCCTGCCGGGGTGGACCTACCGGCGCTGACCGATGAGCTCGCGCGCACGCTGCCCCGGTACATGAATCCCGCGGCGATCGTGCAACTCGATCGGATGCCGCGCACGCCGACCGGAAAGATCGACCGGAAAGCGTTGCAGCAGCGTGCCTTCGGTCCCGAGGCGATGGGTGGCAGGCCGCCGTCCACACCGCAGGAGCGCATCGTGGCGAAACTCTTCGCCGACGTGCTCCACCTCGACACGGTGTCCGCGGACAGCAACTTCTTCGCCCTCGGCGGGGACAGCATCGTGTCGATGCGGATGGTGGCGCTGGCCAGATCCGCCGGGCTGAATCTCACCCCGCGAGATGTGTTCGAGGCCAAGACGGTTGCGGCCCTCGCGGCACTGGCGGGTGGCGCGCAGGCTCCCCGGGAATCCGACGGCGCTGCGCTCGTCGAACTCGACCAACGGGACATCGATCGGCTCGAGCGGCGGTACAGCGGTCTGGCCGACATCTGGCCGCTGTCGCCGATGCAGTCCGGCGTGCACTTCCACTCGACGTACGATCCGGACGCCGGGGACGACTACACGGTTCAGACGGCGATCGATTTCTCCGGCGAGGTCGACGCCGACCGCCTGCGCCGCGCCGCGCAGGCCGTGGTCGACCGGCACGACATCCTGCGGGCCGCCTTCGTGGAGACCTCGGCCGGGCCGTGCCAGATCGTGCTGGACCATGCCGAGATCCCGTTCCGGGACATCGATCTCACCGACGACGACGATGCGGCGTCGCCGGAGTGCATCGCCGCGGCGGATGCGGCGGCGGGGTTCGACCTGTCGGCTCCTCCGCTCGTCCGATTCACCCTGATCCGGTTGGCCCCGGGATCATTCCGGCTGCTGGTCACGAATCACCACGTGATCCTGGACGGCTGGTCGATGCCGCTGCTGATGCGAGAACTGCTGGACTACTACGGATCTCCCGCGCACATCGGCGCCGCCGGACCCGCGCCGTCCTATCGTGACTATCTGGCCTGGCTGCGCCGGCAGGACAGCTCTGTCGCCAAAGCGGCCTGGGCACAGGCATTCTCCGATGTCGACTCGCCGACCAGGGTTTCGCGTGGATCCGGCACGACGGGTTCGGTCTCCGCCGGGGAGGTCGAGGCCGAGCTGACGGCGGATCGTTTCGAGGAGCTCCGCGTGGCGGCAGCGGATGCGGCGGTTACGGTCAACACCGTCGTCTCCGCGGCCTGGGCACTGAACCTGCGCATGCTGACCGGTGAGACCGATGTGATCTTCGGCGCCTCGGTGTCCGGCCGGCCCGCGGAGCTGCCGCAGGTCGAGCAGACGCTCGGCATGTTCCTCAATACGATTCCGGTGCGCGTGCGGTTCGAACCCGCGATGACGGTGCGCGAGTTGCTGACCGGCATCCAGGCGGGGCACGCGCGCATGCTGGACCACCACCACATCGGCCTGCCCGAGATCCACCGCAGCGTCGGTATGACCGAGTTGTTCGACACCGCGATCACGTTCCAGTCCTTCCCGGTCGACCGGACCGCACTGCAACAGCTGGTCGACGCGGCCGGTCTGCGGGTGGACGAACTCACCGGCGTGGACGCGACGCCGTACCCGCTGAGCCTGGTCGTGGAACCGGTCCCGGACGAGCAGGGTGAGGCGCGCGGACTGCGGATCGTCCTGCGATTCCACGACCGGGAATTCGACACCGCCTCGGCGCGGCGCATTCTCGACCGTACGGTCGCGCTGTTGTGCCGGCTCGCGGCGAACGCGTCGGTGCGACTCGGTGAACTGTCGCTGGACGAGGAACCGTCACCGGCGCGGCCGATAGTGGATGCGGAACACGAGATTCCGGGCACGCTGGATCGGATTCTGGCCGACGCCGTCGCGGACGACCCCGATGCGGTCGCGATGCGATACGGCGGGGTCGCCACGACCTATCGCCGGCTCGACGAACTGTCCACCCGGCTGGCTCGAATCCTGCTGCGGCACGGGGCGCGTCGGGGGCGGATCGTCGCCGTCGTGCTGTCCAGGTCGCCCGCGGCCGTGGTCAGCCTGTGGGCGGTGGCGAAGACCGGTGCGGCATTCCTGCCGATCGATCCGACCCTGCCCGTGGAGCGGATCGATTTCCTGCTGGCGGATTCGACGGTGACGCTCGGGGTGACCGACGAGGTCGGCCGGACCTCGCTGCCGCACGGCGTCGACTGGCTGATCCTGGATCAGGAGCAGCCGTTCGGTGACCGGGTCGCGGCCGCCGGTCCGATCACCGATGCCGAACGCGGCGAACCGATTCGGCCGGATCAGCTCGCCTGGGTGAGCTACACCTCCGGCTCGACCGGAACCCCCAAGGGCGTCCTGGTCACCCATCGCGGACTGGCCGATCTCGTTGCCGCGCAACGGCGAATACTGCACGTCGGCCCGAGGTCGGTGGTGCTGCAGGTCGCCTCGCCGAGCTTCGACGCCTCGATCTTCGAACTGTTGCTGGCGCACGGCTCGGGCGGTCGGCTGGTCGTCTCGCCGGCGGATGTGTACGCCGGTCCCGCACTGGCGGAACTGCTGGCGCGCGAACATGTTTCGCACGCGGTCGTGACGCCCTCGGCGCTGGCGACCGTACCGCCCGACGGCCTGGACGCACTGTGTGTGCTGGCGACGGCCGGTGAACCGGTCGGGCCGGATCTGGTCGAGCGGTGGGCGCCGTATCGCACCATGGTCAATCTGTACGGCCCCAGCGAGAGCACCATCTGGGCGACCGCCAGCGACCGGTTGGTTCCCGGCGCTCCGATCACGATCGGCAAGCCGGTCGGGCCCGTCGCGGCACTGGTGCTGGACACCTGGCTGCGGCCCGTGCCGCACGGTGTGGCGGGCGAGCTGTATCTGTTCGGCGCGGGACTGGCCGACGGGTACGTCGGCAGGACCGGGTTGAGTTCGGGACGGTTCGTCGCCTGCTCGTTCGGCGCGGCGGGGCAGCAGATGTACCGCACCGGCGACATGGTCCGGCGCACCGCCGATGGCCAGCTGGAGTTCCTGGGGCGCAACGACTTCCAGGTCAAGGTGCGCGGCACCCGGGTCGAGCCGGGGGAGATCGACGCGGTGCTGGGCGCGCGCGCGGACGTGGCGTACGCGGTCACGGTGCCGCGCAGCGACGGCGGGCGACCGGTGGCGCTGGTGTCCTATGTCGTGCCCGCGGCCGGGACGCGGATCTCGGGTCATGAGTTGCGCGCGGCACTGACCGACGCGCTGCCCCCGTACCTGGTGCCCTCCGCGGTGCTGGTGCTGGACGAGGTGCCGCTGACCGCCAACGGGAAGCTGGATCGTGACCGGCTGCCCGAACCGGTCACCGCCGCAACGCAATTCCGCGCACCCGCCGCGGGGACCGAGGAACTGATCGCGCAGACGTTCGAGCAGGTGCTCGACGTCGAGCGAGTGGGCGCGGACGACGACTTCTTCGCACTGGGCGGCGATTCGCTCAGCGCGGCGACCGTCGTGGCGCGCATCGGTTCGGCGCTGGATGTGCGCGTGCCGGTGCGGCTGGTGTTCGAGGCGCCGACCGTCGGCGGATTGGCCGTGCTCGCGGCGACTCTCGGCGGAGCCGGACGGCTGCCGCTGGTGGCCGAGGAACGCCCCGATCCGGTGCCGCTGTCGCTGGCGCAGCAGCGGATGTGGTTCCTGAACCGGTTCGAGCCGGATTCGGCGGCCTACAACATCCCGGTGATGCTGCGGCTGTCGGGAGAACTGGACGTCGCGGCGCTGGCGGATGCCCTCGGCGACGTGATGACCCGGCACGAGGTGCTGCGGACGATCTATCCGGAATCCTCCGGTGAGCCGCGACAGGTCGTACTCGACGAGCCCGCGGTGCCGGTGGAGCGGATGCGCGTCCCGGACGATGCGGTCGCCGAGACGGTCGGTGAGTTCGTGCGGCGCGGATTCGATGTGACCGCGCGGGTGCCGATGCGCGTCGGACTGTTCGAACTGGACGCCGAGAAGGACAGTGGCACAGCGCAATTCCTGCTGGTGCTGGTGGTGCACCATATCGCCGGGGACGGCCAGTCGATGGGCCCGCTGGCACGTGATGTGATGGCGGCCTACGCCGCCCGCCTGGCCGGGCGCGCCCCGCAGTGGGAGCCGCTGGCCGTGCAGTACGCCGATTTCGCCTGGTGGCAGCGCCGAATGCTGGGCACCGCGGACGATCCGGCCTCGCTGATGTCCGAACAGCTGGAATTCTGGCGCTCGGCGCTCGCGGGCGCACCCGACCGGCTCGATCTGCCCGCCGATCGGCCGCGTCCGGCCGTGGCCTCGCTGTCGGGTGGCCGGGTGCCGGTGCGCATCGATGCGAAGGTGCACGGGCGGCTGCTCGAGCTGGCCCGCGCGCACGGGACGTCGCTGTTCATGGTCGTGCACGCGGCCTTGGCCACGGTGCTCGGTCGCCTGGGCGGCAGCGAGGACATCGTGATCGGCACCCCGATCGCGGGACGTGGCGAACCCGGTCTGGACGATCTGGTCGGCATGTTCGTCAATACCCTCGCCCTGCGGACCCGGGTCGATATCGGCGAGCCGTTCACCGAGTTGCTGATGCGCGCCCGGGAGACGGATCTGCGGGCGTTCGATCATGCGGACGTGCCGTTCGAGCGCGTCGTGGAGGAGCTGAATCCGGAGCGGTCCCCGGCTCGTCATCCGCTGTTCCAGGTGGTCCTGGCCTTCCAGAACATGTCGACGATGGATGTCACGCTGCCCGGTGTGCGGATTTCCCGGGCCGAGGTCGACACCGGCGCGAGCCAATTCGACCTGCAGCTGATCCTGTCCGAGGACGCCGGTGAAGTCGGTGCGGCACAGGGCATTTCCGGCATGATGAGCTATGCGCGGGATATGTTCGACGAGGCGACCGCGGCGGGATTCGTCGCACGTCTGATGCGGGTGCTGGAGGCGGTCACCACCGATCCGGACGTCCGGGTCGGCGATATCGAATGGCTGGACGCCGAGGAACGTTCGATGCTCACCTCGCAGGTGGGCGCGCGCGTCGCGGCGCGGCAACGGCCACCCGAACTGCTGCCGGATCTGTTCGCCGCGGCCGTGCGGGAGAACGGCGACGGTATCGCCCTCGTCTCGGGAACCACCACGTTGACGTACACCGAACTCGACGAACGCGCGAACCGGCTGGCCAGGCTGCTGATCGCTCGTGGTGCGGGCCCGGAGAGCCCGGTGCTGGTCGCGGTGCCGCGATCGATCGAATCGGTGGTGTCCTGGTGGGCGGTGGTCGCGACCGGTGCGGTGTACGTGCCGGTGGACCCCGCCTACCCTGCCGGGCGAATCGCCCAGATGGTCTCGGATTCCGGTGCGGCACTCGGGGTTACGGTGCCCTCGGCGCGTGCGGCGATGCCCGATTCGGTGGACTGGATCGACCTCGGCGACGCGCAGGTCGCCGCCCGGATCGACGCGTCGGCGAGCGGCCGGATCGGTGACGACGAACGTCGCGGTCCGCTGCGCGCGACGAACACCGCGTACGTGGTCTTCACCTCCGGATCCACCGGTGTGCCCAAGGGCGTCTCGGTAACACATTCGGGCACGGCGGATTTCGTCTCTTCGCTGGGTGGCGCCCCGAAACGGCGGCACACGTCCCGGGTGCTGCACTTCGCCTCGCCGTCGTTCGATGCTTCGCTGCTGGAGATCCTGCTGGCGGTCGGCCGGGCCGGTGCGCTCATCGTGGCTCCGACACAGATGTACGGCGGTGAGGAACTGGCGGAGCTGCTGCGGTCGCAACGGGTCACGGATGCGTTCTTGACCCCGGCCGCGCTCGCCTCGGTGGATCCGGCGGGCATGGACGATCTGGCCCTGGTCATGTCCGGTGGCGACGAGGTCCCGGCGGATCTGGTGAACCGTTGGGCGGAAACCGATCTCGCCGGTGTCCGCCAGTTCCGGGTGCTCTACGGCCCGACCGAGACCACGATGGTCACCACGTCGACCAACGGGCTGCGCCCGGGGCAGCGTCCGACGATCGGCGGCCCGCTCGCCGGTGTGCAGACACTGGTTCTGGACGCCCGGCTGCGGCCGGCGCCGGTCGGGGTGGCCGGCGAGCTGTATCTCGCGGGCCCGGCGCTGGCGCGCGGATACCTGAACCGGGCGGCGACGAGTGCGGCGCGATTCGTGGCGAACCCGTTCGCCGAGCCGGGACATCGCATGTACCGTACCGGCGACGTGGTGCGCCGGAACTCCGACGGTGATCTGGAGTTCTTGGGCCGCAACGACTTCCAGGTGAAGATCCGTGGCTACCGGGTCGAGCTGGGTGAGATCGACGCGGTGCTGCGGGAGCGCGCGGACGTGGCGTACGCGGTGACCCTGTCCCGCGGTGCGGGTGTCGGTCCGGCGATGCTGGTGTCCTATGTGGTGCCCGAACCCGGGTCGAGCATCTCGGCCGAACAGCTGCGTGCTGGGCTGTCCGAGGCGCTGCCGTCCTACCTGGTGCCTGCCGCGGTGATGATCATCGACCGGATTCCGTTGTCGCCCAACGGGAAGATCGATCGCGCGGCCCTGCCCGAACCCGTGGTCCAGGCCAAGCGGTTCCGGGCTCCGGCCTCGGTGGTCGAGGAAGTGGTCGCGGGGGTGTTCGCCGACGTGCTGGGTATCGGCGGTCCGGTGGGAGCCGACGACGACTTCTTCGATCTGGGCGGCAACAGCCTGGTCGCCACCCGGGTCGCCGCGCGGATCGGCGCGGCTCTGGATGCGACCATTCCGGTGGCGATGATCTTCGAGGCGCCGACCGTCGCACGGCTGGCCGCGCGTGCGGAATCGCATGCCGACACCGGCCGGGTGGCGTTGACCGCACAGCAGCGGCCGCGGCGAATTCCGCTGTCGTACGCACAGCAGCGGATGTGGTTCCTGAACCGGCTCGAACCGGACTCGGCGGCCTACAGCATTCCGATCGCGCTGCGGCTGTCGGGACGGCTCGATCTCGACGCGTTGCGCGCGGCCATCGAGGACGTGCTGAACCGGCACGAGGTGCTGCGGACGGTGTACCCGTACTCGGAGGGCGAGCCGTCCCAGGTCGTCCTTCCGGTCGCGGCGGCCATCTCGCCGATCACCGTGGTCTCGATCGCGGAATCCGAACTGGCCGAATCGTTGTCGGCGTTCGCCGGAGCGGTGTTCGATGTGACGATCGAGACGCCGGTGCGGGCCAGGCTGTTCGAACTGGGGCAGGACGAATCGGTGCTGGCGATCGTGGTGCACCACATCTGCTGTGACGGGTCCTCGCTGGTTCCGCTGGCGCGGGACATGATGACCGCGTACACCGCGCGCACGCGTAGCGAAGCGCCGAACTGGTCGCCGCTGCCGGTTCAGTACGCCGACTACTCGATCTGGCAGAAGGCGGTGCTGGGCTCGGAAGACGATCCCGAGTCGCTGCTGCGCGCCCAGATCGACGAGTGGACAACCGAATTGGCGGAGTTGCCGGCGCTGCTGGAACTGCCGACCGACCGGCCGCGTCCGCCCGTGCAGACCTATGCGGGCGCGAGTGTGCCGTTCACCGTGTCCGCCGATCTGCACGCGAGGCTGCAGGCCGTGGCGCGAACGCACAACACGACGCTGTTCATGGTCCTGCATGCCGCGCTCGCGGCCACGCTGGGCCGACTGGCCGACGCCGACGACGTCGCGATCGGCACCCCGTACGCGGGCCGCGGCGAACCCGAGCTCGACGATCTGGTCGGCATGTTCGTCAACACCCTGGTGCTGCGCACGCGGCTGAACCCGGCGATGACGTTCACCGAATTGCTCGAACACGTGCGGGAGACCGATCTGGCCGCGTTCGGCCGCGCCGACGTTCCGTTCGAGCGGCTGGTGCAGGTGCTGAACCCGGTGCGCTCGCACGCCCACCACCCGCTGTTCCAGGTGATGCTGGCCTTCCAGAACCTCGCCGCCGCCGAGTTCGAACTGCCGGGTCTGTCGGCGTCGACCCTGACGACCGACACCGATATCGCCCTGTTCGACCTGCAGATCACGGTGTCGGACTCCTACGGCCCCAACGGCGCGCCGGCGGGGATCGACGGTGCGGTGACGTACGCGACCGACCTGTTCGACGCCGCCACGGTGACCGCGACGGTGAATCGCCTGCTACGGGTGCTCGACGCCGCGGCGGCGGATCCCGCGCGGCCGGTGTACGAGGTGGATCTGCTCGACGCGCAGGAGCGGGAAGCCGTTCTGACGGGCTGGAATTCGACGGAAGTGGCACTTCCGGCCGACGACACGCTCGCCTCGGTCCTCGCCGAATCGGCACGCAGGCATGCGGATCGGACCGCGGTGATCAGTGGCGAGCAGTCGCTGACGTACGCGGAGTTCGCCGCGCGGGTGAACCGGCTGGCGCGTTGGCTGATCTCGCGCGGCGTGGGTCCGGAGTCGTTGGTGGCGTTGCGAATGCGGCGTTCGCTGGACCAGGTCACCGCCGTGCACGCGGTACAGGCCGCCGGTGGCGGGTACGTGCCGGTCGATCCGGACCTGCCGGACGAGCGCATCGCGTACATGCTCTCGACCGCCGCGCCCGTGCTGGAGCTGTCCACCCTCGACGGGCTGGAGCTGTCCGGATTCGACGAGGCGCCGGTCACCGACGCCGATCGGATCGCCCCGGTGCGGCCGCACAACATCGCCTACGTGCTGTTCACCTCGGGATCGACCGGACGCCCGAAAGGTGTTGCGGTATCGCAGGGTTCGACGATGAACCAGTTGCGGTGGCTGTGTGCGGCCTACGAGCTGACACCGGCGGACGTGGTGCTGCACAAGACGCCGATGACGTTCGACGTGTCGGTCTGGGAGCTGTTCGCGACGCCCATGGTCGGTGCGCGGATGGTCATCGCGCGGCCAGACGGGCATGGCGATCCGGCGTACCTCGCCGAAACCATTGCTGCTCAACAGGTTACGGTAACCTCCTTCGTCCCGTCGATGCTGGCGGTGTTCGCGGACGCGGCGCCGGCACAGCCGCTGGGGTCGCTGCGGGCGATTCTCGTGGGCGGTGAGGCATTCGGCTCGGAGATGGTGGCCGCGGTGCGGCGGATCCTGCCCGAGACCGAGTTGGACAATCTGTACGGCCCGACCGAAACCACCGTCCACGCGACCTGCCATCGGGTGACCGAAGCCGACGAAGGAAGCATGCCGACGGGCAGGCCGGTGTGGAACACCCGGGCCTACATCCTGGACTCGCGGCTGCGTCCCGTGCCGCCCGGCGTCGCCGGCGATCTGTACCTGTCGGGAGCTCAGGTCGCCCGCGGCTACCAGTCGCGTCCGGGCCTGACCGCGGAACGGTTCATCCCCGACCTGTTCGACGCGGGGCAGCGGATGTACCGCACCGGCGACGTGGTGCGCTGGCGTCACGACGGCGAACTGGAATACCTGGGCCGCGCCGATTTCCAGGTGAAGCTGCGCGGCCTGCGCATCGAACTCGGTGAGATCGAGACGGTGCTCGCCGAGTACCCCGGCGTGGCACGGGCGATCGCGGCGGTGCGTTCCAATGGCAGCGGGGCTCAGCTCGTCGGGTATCTCGTGCCCGCCGCGGGTTCCACCATCGACACCGCAGCGGTGCTGGCGCACGCGGCGAGCGAACTGCCCAACTATATGGTGCCCGCCACGCTGACGATGCTGGACACGGTGCCACTCACCGTGTCGGGCAAGCTGGACCGCTCGCGACTACCGGATCCGGTGCTCGCGGCCGGGGATTTCCGGGAGCCCGCGTCGTGGCTGGAAGGTGTGGTTGCCCGGATCTTCGGGCAGGTGCTCGAAGTCGACCGGGTGGGCGTCGACGACGACTTCTACGCCATGGGCGGTAACTCGCTGCGGTCGGTGCAGGTGGTGACCGAGCTGAAGAAGGAACTCGACTACGAGTTCCCGATCAGCTGGATGCTGTCGGACCCCACCCCGGCCGATCTGGCCCGGCGGATCGAATCCGCGATGCGCTCGGGTCAGGCCGCGGCCGCAGGCACCTCGGGATTCGATGTGCTGCTGCCGATCCGGACCACCGGTACGCGACCGCCGCTGTTCTGCATCCACCCCGCCTCCGGCCTGTCGTGGTGCTATCACACGCTCGGCGAACACCTCTCCGCCGGTCGGCCGATCTACGGCATCCAGGCGCCGCAGATCGGTGGCGAACTCCCCGGTCCGAGGTCGATCGAGGACATCGCCCGGCGCTACGTCGAGGAGATCCGAGCGATCCAGCCGCACGGTCCCTACCATCTGCTGGGCTGGTCGCTGGGTGGTCTGATCGCCCACGCCATCGCCGCGGAGATGCGCGCGGCCGGTGAACAGATCGCGCTGCTGGCGGTGCTGGACGCCGAGGCGGACGGTATCGATGAGGAATCGGTCTCGGATGTCATGGCCGGAGAACTGATCAGCAACCTCGGTCCGGTTCTGGGCATCGATTTCGTGCGGCCCGATGCGACCGCGGAAGAGGCCGCGGAGCTGATCCGTACGCATCTGGGTGACGGGGTGGGCATCGACGCGGCGATGATCGAACGCCTCACCGACGCCTACAACCTGTCGATACGGGCCGCGGGCGCTTGGCAACCGCCGGTCGTGGACAGCGACATGCTCTACTTCACCGCGACGCGGGACCGCCGGCCCGACGTGGCAGGTCATCGGGGATGGGAGCCGCTGATCACCGGAAATATCGCGAACGTCGACATCGATGCCACCCACCTGGCGATGACCGAACCGGGTGCGATCGCGCAGGTCGCTCGCGTCCTCAACGCGCGATTGGATCAGTGAGGCACAGGATCGTCGGCATGAACAGGCCGATCCGACACGCGTGTGATCGGGTGTCGGATCGGCCTGTCCGTGCGAAAGCTGATCGAAATCGGTCCGACGGTGTCAGTGCACCGCGGCCGGTCGCAGTGTCTGCTGCACCGAGGTGGCGGATGGGTGGGGGAGCGGGGCCTTCGCCGGGAGGGGCGCGGTGATGCCCACGATCGTTCCGACGGCCGCCCCGATCGCCCCGCCGAGTACGGCCGCGGGTCCGGCGACGACGGCAGCGCCGACCGCCGCACCGAGCAGCGGGCCGACGACCAGGCCGGTGGGCAGGAACGGAATTCCGGCGATCACGCCGATCACCGCGCCGGCCATGGCGGCCGGAATCGCCAGCGGGATGCTCAGTCCGGCGCCGATACCCGCCCCGATCGCCGCGCCGAGACCCGCGTCCACGACGGTGGCACTGCATCGCGCGGGACTTGCCGGGATATAGCTGCAGAACGTCTGTACCGATTGCGTCGGATCCGCGGTCGCATCGGAGACGAGCGGAATGGCCGTGGCCGCATTGCCGACTCGGGGGTTCTCCGCCGCTTTCGTGACCGAGGAGATGATGTTCGGCAGGGTGACCGATGGCGTGATATTCGGCAGCCTGACCGGGGGAACGATGTTCGGCAGCCCGGCCGGGGGCGCGATGTTCGGTATGGCGATATTCGGTAACGCGAATCCGGGCGCGATATTCGGCACCGCAACCGGCGGTATGATATTCGGCGTGGCGGGGATATTTTTCGGAACTGCCACTGCGGGAGTAATTTTCGGTGGTGCGACCCGGGATGCGATATCCGGCAGCGCAATCGGGGGCACTATATGCGGCAGCACATCCGGTGGCACGATCCCGGCCAGGGGCTGGGTGAGCCGAGCGAAGGCGCTCTGCAGCGAGGCGGGGGGTTGGCCCAGTTCGAATTGTGGAAGCACTGCTGAGAATGGTGCGGCGGGCGCGGGCGCTCCCGCGGGTTCGACAGGTGAAGCA
Source organism: Nocardia coffeae (assembly GCF_019890715.1). NCBI lineage: Bacteria > Bacillati > Actinomycetota > Actinomycetes > Mycobacteriales > Nocardiaceae > Nocardia > Nocardia coffeae. The sequence goes on from NZ_JAINZY010000004.1 coordinate 360,692, forward strand.
CCGGCCTGTCCGGCTCCGAGAACGACCGCGAGTGGAACCATGCTCGCGGCCAACATCAGACCCGAAACACGCCGAAGATCAGTTTCCGACATTCCACACCTCCTTGGGCGCAACGCCTTTCCTGTTTCTCTGCTCGTTCCCCGACCTCGAATGCTTTCCGCATGTTCTGGTCGGACAGTTTAGGCCGTTGCGTGCCAGGTGAAACGGTGAATTGTGGGAACTGCTGTTCGGCGTGTTTCCGGTATTGTTTTCACCCGCTGCGACCGGCCGGCGATTCGCCCGGTCGCAGCGATCTTTCAGACGAGTACGCCGCCGCCGTCCACGGTGAGAATGCTGCCCGTGGCGTACTCCTGTTCCATCAGGTGCAGATAGCTACGAGCCAGATCCTCCGCCTCGCCGACCCGGCCGACCGGCAATGTGCCGCCGTGTGTGCGGAACAGTTCCTCCCGCACCTCTGCCGGAAACTCCCGCCAGAGTTCGGTGCGCACCAGTCCGGGACGCACGACGTTCACCCGGATCGGCGCCAACTCCACGGCCAGCGCCCGGCCCAGCGCCTCGATCGCACCCAGGATGCTCGCCGACACCGTCCAGCCCGGCATCGGCCGCTGCACCGCGCCGCCGCTGGAAAATACCATCGAACCACCGGTATTGATATGCGGCGCAGCGTATTTCGCGCTCGTGTAGGCACCCCAGAAGCGGGTCTGGAAGAACCGCTGCGCGGTATCGATCGTCACGTCCTGCAACGGGAACAGCGCCAGCGATTCGCCCGCGGTGTAGACGAGGTGATCGAACGCGCCCAGGCGCGCGAACAGCGCCTCGATCTCGGACTCCTGGGTCAGGTCGACGGTCTCGCCCTGCGCGTCGGCCGGGAGTTGGGTCAGTGCTTTCGCCACGTTGTCCGGGTTGCTGGACACGACCACGACCCGTGCCCCCGCCGCGGCCGCTGCCTGGGCGGTGGCCAGGCCGATACCGGCGGTGCCGCCCAGGAGCACCACACGCTTGTCTTCGAGGGTCATCTCGTTCGTCCTCTTTCTCTTGCGCGGTTGGACAATTTCTACGATGCCGCTGGTCGGAAGGGGTGTCCAAGACCTCTTTCAGCGTCGGCGATACCCTGAAGGCATTGCCGGAAGCCCGGAGGTGGCGATGGATCTGGACCTGCGCAAGGTGCGCTACTTCGTGGCGGTCGCGGACCGGTTGCACTTCGGCCGAGCCGCCGAGGACCTGCATATCGCGCAACCCGTACTGAGTCGGCAGATTCGCGCGCTGGAACACGATCTCGGCGCACCGCTGTTCGCCAGGGACAGTCACGGGGTGCGGCTGACCGGCGCGGGCACGCAACTGCTCGCCGACGCCCGGCCGCTGCTGGCCTCCGCGCACGCGGCGCGACGTCGGGTGGCCGTGGCCGCTCGCGGGAGCCGGCGGCTGGTGGTCGGATTTCGAATGGGCATCGTGGTCACCCACGCGGTCCGCGCCTTCGGCGTCGACCATCCCGACGTGATCGTGGACGTGCAGCGGCTCGAATGGGACGACCAGGCCGCGATGCTGCTCGACGGCCGCGTCGACGTCGCCTACGTGCGCCTGCCGATCGACGAGACCGGTCTGCGCGTGACGCCGTTGTTCACCGAGCCGCGCGTGGTGGTCCTGTCGGCCGACCACCGATTGGCCGGTAAGGAACTCCTCACCGAAGCCGACCTGGCCGGTGAGCCGCTGATCTGGCACGTCGACCCGCACACCCAGCCCACCCGCCACCCGCACCCCACCACCGGCCATTTCGTGCGCGGCGTCGAGGAGAAACTCGAGCACGTAGCAGCCGGTCGAGGCATCTCGTTCCTGCCCCGCTCGGCCACCGCCTTCTACTCCCGCCCCGACATCAGCTACGTCCCCATCCCCGAACTGACCCCCGACCAGGTCTGCCTCGCCGTAGCCGAATCCCGCGAATCCCCACTGGTCGACGCCTTCCTCGCCGCGGCCCGCGCAGTCGGCGAAACGACCGCGCGCGCCGCGGCGGAGGAAAGCGAGGTGTGAGCAGCTCCGCTGTCACGCATCACCGTTGAGCATGGCGGCGGTCAGCACGTTGCCGCCGACGCCCCAGCCGCCGTCGGCCACCTCGTCGATGAGCACGACGGTGGTGGGGCGGGCCCGCTCACCGTAGATCTCCGCGTACAGGTCGGTGGTGCGCTGGACGATCTTCTTCTTGTCCTCCTCGGTGACGGTGCCGGCCGGGACCTTGAAATTGGCGAAAGGCATAGGTTTCTCTCCTTGAATCGATGTCTGCTGTGGATGTGAAAGTGTCTGTCCGAGAGCCGAAGTCGGCTGCGGCGTCACACCATGCCGCCGTTGGCACGCAGGATCTGGCCGTTCACCCAGTGCCCTTCCGGACCGGTCAGGAAGGCCACGACGCGGGCGATGTCGTCGGGAGTGCCGAGCCGCTCCAACGGCGGAATTTTCGCGAGCCGCTCGACCTCCTCGTCGGTCTTGCCTTCGAGGAACAGATCCGTGGCCGTGGGCCCGGGGGCGACGGTGTTCACGGTGATGTCCCGTCCACGCAGCTCACGGGCGAGGATCAAGGTCATTGCCTCGACTGCGCCCTTGCTCGCCGCATACGCGCCGTAACCGGGGAACTGCGTACCGACCACGGAGGTCGAGAACGCCACGAACGAGCCGCCCGGCCGGAGCCGCCGTGCTGCCTGCCGGGCGACGACGAAGGCGCCCCGAATGTTGGTGCGGTGCAGGGCATCCAGCACGGTCAGGTCGAGATCGGCGATGGGTGACAGAGCGAGGCTGCCCGCGGAGTTCACCACGGCATCCACGCCGCCGAACTCGGTTTCCGCCCGGTCGAACAGCGCGGCGACCGCGTTCTCGTCGGCTACGTCGGCCTGCACCGCGATCGCCCGCCCGCCGTCGGCGGTGATGGCCGCCACCGCCTCCGCGGCAGTATCCGCGTCATGTGCGTAGTTCATTACGACGGCCAGGCCGTCTCGGGCGAGTCGGCGGGAGACCGCCCGGCCGATGCCGCGTGAGCCGCCGGTGACGATGGCGACCCGTGTGGCCGGTGACGAGCGAGTGGAAGTAGTTGCGTTCATGTCTCCATGCTGTGCGGCGCCGAGCAGCGGAACCAGGGGATGTCATCCCCTGTGTCCGCACCCCCGGCCGACGCAGAATGGAGAACATGGGGTCTGCGAAATACACCGAACTGGGGTGCTTCCTGCGCTCGCGGCGCGAACGCATCCGCCCGGCCGAGGTCGGACTCCCCGCAGGGCCCCGTCGTCGCGTGCCCGGACTGCGGCGAGAGGAGGTCGCCCAGCTCGCCGGCGCATCGGTCGACTACTACAACGAGCTCGAGCGCGGAGCCGGTTCACAGCCCTCCGAGCAGATGATCGCCGCCCTGGCCAGGGCGTTGCGCCTGACTGCCGATGAGCGCGACCACCTCTACCATCTGGCCGACCGCCCGGTGCCGGTGCACGCGGGAGCGTCCGCACACGTCCACCCGGGCATGCTCGATCTGCTGCAACGTCTGAAATCGACACCCGCACAGGTCATCACCGATCTGCATGTCACCCTGGTGCAGAATCCGCTGGCGGTGGCCTTGATCGGAGATCAGTCCGTCTTCCGGGGCGCCCGTGCCAGCTTCGTCCACCGGTGGTTCACCGAACCCGAAGCGCGGCAGCTCTATCCGGAAGCCGACCACGAAGTCCAGTCCCGCGCGTTCGTCGCCGACCTACGCGCGGCCGCTGCCAGGCGGGACGCGAAGGACACCGAGGCCCGCTCGATGATCGGTGCGCTCCTGGACCGCTCCGCCGAATTCGCCACGCTGTGGGCCGCCCACGACGTGGCATTCCGGCGAGACGACCGCAAGCGCCTGAACCACCCCACCCTGGGACTGATCCAGGTCAACTGCCTCAACCTGTTCAGCGAGGACGGTCGACAGCGACTGCTCTGGTTCACCCCGGCAGTCGGCACGGACAGCGCCGACCTGCTCGATCTGCTCACGGTCATAGGCACCCAGGAAATCGTCGATTCGACACAGTGAACGATCGCACAACGCACTGCGTGTAACAGCGACCGGCAGGCCGTCGATCAGTGGGATTCCGACCGAGAAATCAGGGGAGTTTCCTATGTGGCCTCGATGTGACTGCGGTGCCCGCGCCGCGCTGCGGAGTACGGGACTTCTGCCACTGTTCACCGGTGCCCTACGGCCCGGAAAGTCCTATCTGACCTGGGAAGATCTATCCGGATGGCCGAACAGGCAAATCCGGCATGTGCAATGCCGATATTGCCGATCCGCAAATCTGCGACAAATCGAACAACGGTGGTCGGAATATGAGTGAGACAACCGATCCGCCGGTATGAGAAAACCCCTCGTTACTTTCCGAAATCCATTCTTCCCGTCCTTGTTCGTTGATTCGTCGGCGGTATGCGGCGAGGGTGGCGAGGGGTCGATGATGGGGCTGCCCGAACTACCCCACGCGTTCGTGATCGATGAACGCGGTCAACGCGTCCACAATCGCGGCGGGCTGCTCGTCGGGAATGAAGTGTCCGGCCTGCGGGATGACGACGCCGGTCACGTTGTCCGCCCAGGGGTCGATGGAAGCGGCCATGTCGGGGATCGAGCCGTGGGAGCTGGAGATTCCCAGGACCGGGACGGTCACGTGCCGTCGTTCGAGGGCGTCATGATTCTTGCGCGCCGATTCCGCGGCATCGCGGTAGTAGGCGAGAGACGCTCGCAGACCTCCCTCGGCCGCGACAGCCGCGGCGTAATGGTCGATCTCGGCACTGTCGAACGTGTTCGGGGACAGTGCTTTGACCTTCAGGAACCAGTCGACGTAGTCGCGCTCGCGACCGGCGAGCAGTGTCTCGGGAAGATCGGGCACCAGGTGGAACGCGAAGTGCCAGGTCTTCCAGGCCCGTTCGGGATCCGTCGGGATGGCGTCCGGGAGGGTGATTCCGGGAATGCCGGCGTCGAGCAGCGCGACACCGTGCAGGCGCTCTTCGTACTTCAAGGCCAGCGAGAATGCGACCCAGGCCCCGATGTCGTGGGCGACGAGCCAGTACTTCGGCACGTCGAGCGCGGTCACCGCGGCCTGGACGCGCGAGGCGACGGTGTGCGTGTCGTAGCTGTCGTGGGGGCGGTCGGAGTGGCCTTGTCCCGGTAGGTCGATGGCGATCACGTGAAATCGCTCGGCCAGGCCCGCCATCACTGTGCGCCAAGCCCACCAGGTTTGCGGGAATCCGGCGAGCAGGACGACGGCAGGGCCGGTCGGCCGACCGCCTTCCACGGCATGGAGCCGGATGCCTTCCGCGTCGACCCAGCGGTGAGTGAATCCCGCGAGGTCGTGCAGCGGCAACCCGGAGATCGAGTTCTGTTCGCGAGAGCGGTTCGTGGCGGTTGCGGCGTCGGTCATGTCTCGAGCCTACGCATCTTGGACTGATTAGTTCAAGATATGATGGGCAGGTCACAACGGCTCGAGAACGAGGTGTATGCGCGATGGCCGGAAAGAAGCAGTTCGATATGGACACCGTGCTCGATGCGGCGATGGTCCAGTTCTGGCGAGCCGGTTACGCCGACACATCTCTCGACGACCTCTCGCGGGCGACCGGATTGAACCGCAGTTCCATCTACTCCTCGCTCGGCGACAAGGATTCGCTCTATCTGCGCTGCCTGGACCGCTACGCCATGCGCTATGGCGACAGGTACGACCAGGCCCTGTCCCATGCGTCCGAGGAGCCACTGCGGGCGATACGGGAGTTCTTCGACGTCACACTGCAGCGCATCGCCGACCCCGGCCTGCCGGACGGATGCCTGGTCGCCCAGACCGCGATGGCGATACCCGTGCTGAGCCCCGACATCGCCGCGCGTGCGATCGAAGCCCTGGGCTTCCAGCAGACGCGGCTGCGGACCGCCTTGAACGCCGCGAAGTTGGCCGACAGCGACGCCCACGACTTCGCCGCTCACATTGCGGCGGTCAACCAGTCGCTGGCCGTGATGAGCAGGGCCGGAGCGAGTCAGGAGCAGCTCCACGCGACAATCGGCATCAGCATGAGCGCGCTCTCCCGGGCGTTGTCCGCCCGGAGCTAGCTGGGTCGCTGTGGCAGATGGCCGAGCGCCCCGCCCGGCCCGTAACGAGGTTTGTGGTCAGCGGGAGGGTGGGAAGGTGACCGGCAGAGCGGCCAGGGAGCGGTGGAACGGGCCGGGGCGCCAGGTCGGCGAGTCGTCCACTACCTGCATCTCGGGCAGTGCGTCGAGTAGTTGGTCGATGGCTTCCTGCGCGACGACGTAGGCCAGCGATTGTGCGGGACAGGTGCGGGGGCCGACGCCCCACGCCAGATGCGATCGGTTGCCCGTGTGGTCGTCGGCGCGGATCGTGGGGTCGTTGTTGCAGGCGGCCATGCTGACCAGGACCGGCTGATGCGCGGGCAGCCAGACGTCGTTGATGAGGATCGGCTGACGGGGGTAGGTCATCAGGAGGTTCGCCACCGGCGGGTCGTTGAACAGGACCTCGTCCAGGGCGTCGCGGGTGGACATGCTGCCGCCCATCACATTTCCGCCGAAGAGGCTGTCGGTGAGGATCAGCAGCAGGGTGTTGACTATCAGGTTCTGCTGCAGTTCGATTCCCGCGCCGTAGAAGCCCGCCAGGTTGCTGACCATCTCGAGGTCGTCGAGTTCGGCCGGGTGCTGCAACAACCGCGAGGTGACGTCGTTTCCGGGCCGGTCACGTTTGAGAGTCACCAGATCCTGCAGCGCCTCGCCGATCATCTGGTTGCCCTTCTCGGCGCCGATCCCCTCGAACATCGCCGCCATACCGGCGGCGACCCGCTGCCCGATCTCGGGTGGGCAGCCGAGCAGGGAATTGACGACCGCGAACGTCAGCGGAAAGGCGTATTCGCTGATCAGATCGGCGGTGCCGACCGGCCAGAAGCTCTGGATCAGTGGAGTCGCGATCTGCTCCACGGCGGATTGAACGGCGTACAGATCGACCTGGTTGATACTCGTGGTCATCGCCTGCCGATAGCGAACGAAGTCGGGCCCGGCGCTCCTGCTCGCGGTGGGGCGCCACTCCATGATCGGCAGGACCGGGCAGTCGCCCGGAATATCCTTCTGCCAGGTGCGCGGATCGCCGGGAAAGTGTTCGGGATCGTTCAGGACTCGCAACGCGGCGCGGTACCCGACCACCAGTGTGGCCGATACGCCGGGCGCCAGCTCCACCGGCGCCAAAGAGCCGTACTGCCTACGCATTTCACGATAGGCGTGGTGTGGGTCGGCGGCGAACTCCGGTGCGTACATCGGTACTCGCGAGTCGTTCGAAGCGGTGGGCGAGCCGTGGGCGACCGGGCAGGACGGGGCGTCGGAGCGAAAGGGCGGCGTATTCGGCGTATTCAAGGGTGGAGCTCCCCGCGCTCAGCCGGCCAGCATGCCGTGGTCGAGCGCGATCGCCTGCCCGGTCAGACCTGCGGACATGTCGGACAGCAGCCAGGCGATGGTCTCGGCGACATCGTTCGGGGTCAGCAGGATCCCGGTGGGATGCAGCGCCGCGGCCTCGGTCTCGGTGAACATTCCGGCGTTGATCGCGCTGTCCAGCATGGCGGTGCGGACCACGCCGGGGCATACGGCGTTGACCCGGATGCGCTGTTTCGCGTATTCGATTGCCGCGGTACGGGTCAGCGCCACGACACCACCCTTGGCCGCCGAGTAGGACCCGATGCCGAGTGGCAGTCCCACCAGACCGGCCACCGACGCGGTGTTCACGATCGTGCCGCTGCCCTGCGCGAGCATGTGCCGGATTTCGTACTTCATGGACAGCCACACGCCCTTGAGGTTCACGGTGTGCATGTTGTCCCACGCTGCTTCCGAACTCTCGTGCAGCGTCTCGCCCTGCTCCTCGATTCCGGCGTTGTTGACCGCGCAGTCCAACCGGCCGAACCGGTCCACCGTCGCGCGAACCATCGCCTCGACGTCGGTAGCGGAGGTCACATCGGTACGCTGGAAGAAGGCTTCGCCACCACTGTTCGTGATCGAAGCGACCGTCTCGTTACCGCCGTCCTCGTTGATGTCGGCGACGACCACTTTCGCGCCGTAGTCGGCAATTCGCTGCGCGGATGCGGCGCCTATGCCCTGCGCGGCGCCAGTGATGACGACGACCTTGTCGGCCAGCAACGAATCAGCCACCTGGGGCTCCTTTGTCGAGAACGAGAGGTTGATCATTAACATGTCGGGGCGCGCGAAACTGTAACACGTCGGTGTTCGATCGCGTGCCTTTCTCTCTCACATCATGCCGTCCAAATACCTTGGCGATCAAAGCTTTTCACTACTGGGAAGGATTCCGCCGCGCATCGAGTGGTAGTCGATTCGCCGAAACCATCAGTGCCGGTGGGGATGTGGCCGCCATCGAATTCGAATTCGGGCGTTCGCGATGTCGGATTGCAGCGAGAATCTCAGCAGCACTGAGGGTCTCGCGCCACCCTAGTGTGCCGAGGCGGGTGCGCTCGACAGCGGTCGCAATCGGACCGTCGCCGATGCGCCGATCGGTGGTCGGCTGGTGTCGTCCGGTTCGGCGGCCGCGCCACTGCCGGGCGATGGTGCGGCCGTGTGACCGGCGAAGTGCTCCCGCGCGGCGACCCTGCGATGACTCGGCACACGTACATCCGAGGGGAAGGTTCATCACGACGCGGCGACCGTGATCCACAACGCGGTGGTGGCCGGACTTTGGATCGGCACCGGCAAGGCAGGGACCGATGCGGCGCGCTCGGCAACTCTGCTACGACCGAACTCCCGCTGGAAGGGGCCTGATACAAATTCGGCCCCCGACTGGCAAATTGATTTCGCCGGTCAGGGGCCGTTTTATGCTCCCCCATCTGGACTCGAACCAGAAACCTGCCGATTAACAGTCGGCTGCTCTGCCAATTGAGCTATAGGGGATTGCTCCTGGTCGTCCGTATCGGTCGACCGAGGAGAAACTTTAGCGTATCGCTGGTCGGGACCCCAAATCGCGGTCCTACCTGCGCGCTTTGTTCGGTTGGGGCGAGGGCGGCGCGCGTGGGGGTGGCGGAAAACGTGCGGCGGTCGCGGGTGGCTGGGTAGTGTCTGCGAGGTCTCTGCGTGGCCTCGGCGACGCTGGAGTTTGTCACGTCTCCGGTTGCCGACGGGTCTCGCTGTTGTTCGAGTTCATTTTGCGGAGGGAGTACGTATGAAACGTTCGATCAAGGCGGCGGTGGCCGCGTGTGCCGCCGGTGCGCTGGCTCCGCTGCTGTTCACCAACACCGCGCAGGCGGCTGCCGGGCCGGTCTATTTCTCGATGGGGTCGTTCCAGTGTGCGATCTCGTCGGATGGCGCGGTCGGTTGCGATACCTCGCCCAAGCTCATGTCGATCAAGATCGGTGGTAGCTATCTGCCGATCCCGTTCCAGGTGAGCCAGGTCGTGATCAACGTCCCGTGGGCACCGGCCCATCCGGGGTTCGCGGCCGGGACCCCCTATACGCTGCCCGGTGGAAATCCGGACATCTCCACCGTGGCCACCGGTCACGACACGTGGGGCTCGAGTGTCAGCTATGCGGGGGCGACGTGCTCGACCGGCTTCCACGGCAGCGTGTCGTGTGAGGCCAAGGGGCATTCGTGGACCTACTACGAACAGATCACCGCGGGCTGAGATGTGTGGCGGCCCCGCCGTTTTCGTCGGCGGGGCCGTTTTCGTGTCCGGTGTGGGTTCTGGTATGTCTCGAGTGATGTTGTCCGGCAGGGGATTTCGGTGCGGTAGTAGTGAGTCGGAGGGAAAAAGGGAATTTCCGGCGCGAGCCGCCCTTCCCCGCAAGATATTTGCCGTATGTTAGCTATGTGGATCATCTAGCGACTCTGGAGTCACCGGCACCGGACCCGGCCGCACATGCGACGGCACTGGTGGGCCACCACTACGTCACCGAGGATCACTATGTGGTCGGCAGGGAGAAGATTCGCGAATACGCCAAGGCGGTTCAGGACTACCACCCCGCACATCACGACGAGAAGGATGAGTTCGCCCTGGAGTCGGGGGGACTGCTGGCGCCGCTGACATTCGTCTCGCCGATGGGTATGCACGCACAACGCAAACTGCTCGAACGGATCGCGGTCGGCTGCGATCTGAGCCAGCTGATTCAGACCGACCAGGTTCTGCGATTCCACCGCCCGATCGTGGCGGGTGACCGGTTGACCTGCGACGTATCGCTGGATTCGTTCCATCAGGTGCGTGGTCGCGACATGCTGGTGCTGGAGAATCGGGTGTCGAATCAGCGCGACGAACTGGTGCACACCGCGTACAGCACGCTGTTCCTGGGACGTCGCGGCGAGACCGCCGAGACGGTGGCGGCCACCGCGCGCGGCCTGGTCGCGCACGACATGTCGAATATCGTGCCGGACCGCACCCAATCCATCCTGCCCGCGACACTCGCCCGGACGTCCGCGCGCAGCCGGAACCAGCTCGTCACCATCGATCCGCCGCTGCCGCGAGGCCGCCACTTCCATGAGGTGTCGGTCGGCGAGGAGCTGCCGCGACGCACGATCCGCCTGAACCGGGGCGATCTGGTGAACTACGCCGGTGTCTCCGGCGACGGCAACCCCATCCACTGGAGCGACGAGTTCGCGACGCTCATCGGACTGGATACCGTTGTCGCCCACGGCATTCTGACCATGGGCCTGGGCGCCGGATACATCACCTCCTGGCTGCGTGATCCCGGCGCGGTCCAGGAATACTCGGTCCGGTTCGCCAGCCCGGTCTACGTCGAGGCGCTGCTGGGAGCGACGATCACCTTCGCCGGCACGGTCAAATCGCTGGATCCGGATACCGGGACCGCGGTGATCGCGATGAACGCCACCAGCAACGGCCGCCGGGTATTCGGGCATCGCACGGCGGTGAAAGTCCGTCTGACACAGGACTGATCGCCGCTCGGCGAGTGCGCCGGCGACCATTCTCCGGCACCGGTGACCTACGTCGTCGACAGCGTCGGTCGACGGATGCGCCCGGGAAGTCGATGCGGCCACAGTGGAAACGCTCGACCTGCATCAACTTCTCGAAGGGCGAATCCACATGGGCGACATCATCGGACAGGGCCATCTGCGGCGGCGGGTGAGCCGGGCTGTTACGGCGCTCGCCGCCGGCGCGGTCGTCGGCACACTCGCCGTGGCGTGTGCCGCGGGCTCGAAGACCAACGCCGCGCCGGCCGATGACGGTTTCGTGAAGCCGACCGTCATCCTGGAGCACGGCGCCTTCGCCGACGCGTCCAGTTGGACCGGCGTCATCGAACGACTGCGCAAGGACAACTATCCGGTGCTCGCGGCGGCCGACCCGTTGCGCGGCCCGGCCGGTGACGCGACCACGTTGCGGGCACTGATCAATCACGTCGGCGGCCCGGTGATCCTGGTCGGCCATTCCTATGGCGGTTCGGTGATCAGTGCGGCCGGAGCCGGGATCGCCCAGGTCAAGGCCCTGGTCTACGTGGCGGCATTCCTGCCCGCGCCGGGGGAGAACGCCCTCGAACTGACCGGAAAGTACCCGGGCTCCACCCTGCCCGACGCCCTGAACCCGGCCCCGTTCACCAACCCCGACGGCACCACCGGCACCGATCTCTACATCAAGCCGGACAAATTCCACGATCAGTTCGCCGCCGACGTCCCCGCCGACGAGGCCGCGCTGATGGCGGCCACACAACGGCCGATCGCGCAGTCGGCGCTCGAGGAGAAGGCCACCGCCGCGGCCTGGACCGAGAAACCCAGCTGGGACGTGATCACCACGCAGGACAAGAACATTCCCGTGGAGGCGCAGCGATTCATGGCGCAGCGGGCGCATTCCCACGTCACCGAGGTCGCCGCCTCGCATTCGGTCGCCGTCTCACATCCGGACACCGTCGCGGACGTCATCGAACAGGCTGCGCGGGCGACCCGCTGACTCTCCCACCGAGCGTGTCGCCGGGTCGCACCCGAAGCGGGCGAGCTACGGTTCCTTCGCCGCGTTCCAGGGCCCTGACGGCAACGGCTGGTTCCCACCGGAGGTCACGGAGCGAGCACCCGGCCGCTGACCCCCCCACGATCGGAAGTACAGGCATGACAGACGAGAACGACAAGACCTACGACGTCATCGTGCTGGGCGCGGGCCCGGTCGGTGAGAACGTCGCCGACCGGACCGTCGCCGCCGGACTGAGCACCGTCATCGTCGAATCCGAACTGGTCGGCGGCGAATGTTCCTACTGGGCTTGCGAACCCAGCAAGGCGCTGCTGCGGCCGGTGCTGCTGTACGGCGAGGCGTCGCGGTTCCCGGGCGTGAGCGCTGCGGTCACCGGGCCGATCGATGCGGCCGCGGTACTGCGGCATCGCGATTACATGGTCGCCGACTGGAACGACCAGGGGCAGGTGGACTGGGTCACCTCGGCCGGTATCACGCTGCTGCGCGGGCACGGCAGGCTCGCCGGGCCGCGTCGGGTGACGGTCGAGACTCCCGAGGGGGAGACCGCCGAGCTGACCGCCCGGCAGGCGGTGGTGGTGTGCACCGGCACTCGCGCGGCTCTGCCGCCGCTGGCCGGGCTGGACACACTGCGGTACTGGACGAGTCGGGAGGCGACCAGTGCCGAACAGGTGCCGGGACGCCTGGTGATCCTCGGCGCCGGTGTGGTCGCCACCGAGATGGCCACCGCCTGGCAGGCGCTCGGCGCCCAGGTCACACTCGTCGCGCGCGGGTCCGGGCTGCTGGGGCGGGTGGAACCCTTCGCCTCGGAGATGGTCGCCGATCGGCTGCGGGCCGCGGGCGTCGACCTGCGGTTCGGATCGGGTATCGAGACGGCCGAACGCCCGGACGGGCCGGACGGCGAGGTCCACGTGACGCTCACCGACGGCAGCCGGATCGTCGCGGACGAGGTGTTGTTCGCGACCGGTCGCGCACCGCGCACCGACGACATCGGACTCGACACCGTCGGCCTGGCGCCCGGGACGTGGATCACCACCGACGACACGTTCACCGCCACCGAGGTCGACGGCGAATGGTTGTACGCGGTCGGCGACGTGAATCATCGTGCGCTGCTTACCCATCAGGGTAAATATCAGGCGCGGATCGTGGGTGGCGTCATCGCGGATCGGGCGGCCGGGATCGCACTGGACACCGGCGCCTGGGGACGTAATGTCGGCACCGCGGATCATCTGGCGGTGCCGCAGGTGGTCTTCACCGATCCGGAGATCGGCGCGGTCGGGCTCAGCAGCGAGGACGCCGCGCGCGCCGGGCGCACGGTCGAGGTGGTCGACTACGAGATCGGCCATGTCGCCGGAGCGATCCAGTTCGATCCGAAATACGTTGGCAGAGCCCGTATTCTGGTCGATCCGGAGCGTCGCACGATCCTGGGTGCGACCTTCGCCGGTGCGGGAGTCGCCGAACTACTGCATTCGGCCACGATCGCGATCACCGGTGAGGTCACCATCGATCGGCTGTGGCATGCGGTCCCGTCGTTCCCGACCATCAGCGAGATCTGGTTGCGACTCCTGGAGGCATACCGCGATCGGAAGGCGAATTCCGGCGGGGGCGAATAGATTTCGGATGAGACACACATCGGGCCGGTCGTGACGACCGGCCCGATGTGTGTTTCACCAGCTTGCATTCGAGCATGAAAGCCCTGGGCGCAGGCGTGGGATTACTTGGCCTGCAACGGTTTCTGCAGACCCTTGCGCAAGGTGGCGGGGCCGATCAGCGGGAGCAGCGCGGCGATGACCTTGCCCTTGAACGCCTGCGGATCGCGGGTCAGTTCGACCTCGACGCGGGTGCCTTCGGGCTCGGGGGTGGTCCGGAAGATCCAGCCGCCGCCGGGGCCGAAGACCTTCGAGTCCAGGGTGGTGACGGTGACCGTATCGCCCGCCGGATCCCAGTCGTAGCGGGCGCGTTCCCAGGCGGCCTCGGTGCCCTCGGTGACCTCGGCCCACCCCTCGCCGCGATTGTGGACGACGAAGTGCTCGGCGTCGATCGTGGGCCACACCTCGGTGCGGGTGGGGCCGAAGTCGGTCAGCACGTCCATCACCTCGGCGGGCGACAGGGCCGAGATGAGATGAAAACGGACCGTGGTCATGCGTTGCTCCTCGAGATCGAGCAGGTGGATGTGGCGGGCTCGACCGGCCGCCGTGTGGGGGGAAGGCGACGACCGGTCGATGGGGTGCGGGCGGCTGGTTCGGAACCCGTCCGGCCGCATGTCGAGCATCGTCCAGGTGCGGGTCGTGCCACATCCGCCGGATGACGCTGCGATGACGTATTCCGGGCTACAGGTGATCCGCGTCGATGATGGCCTGGGCGAACGGTTTCGGCGCCTCCTGCGGGACATTGTGCCCGATACCGTCGAGCACTCGATGGACGTATTTGCCGGTGAACTTGCTCGCGTACGTCTTGCCGTCCGCGGCCGCGCCGTCGAAGTCGCTGGACACGGTGATGGTGGGCACACTGATCGCTGGTCCGGTGGCGAGCTGCTGTTCGTAGGCGTCGTACTGCGGTTCGCCCTGGGCAAGGCCCAGCCGCCAGCGGTAGTTGTGGATGACGATGTCCACGTGATCGGGATTGTCGAAGGCCGCGGCGCTGCGGTCGTAGGTGGCGTCGTCGAACTTCCAGGCCGGTGAGGCACGCTGCCAGATCAGCTTGTTGAAGTCGTGGCGGTACCGCGCGTAGCCCGCGCGGCCGCGTTCGGTGGCGAAGTAGTACTGGTACCACCAGCCGAGTTCGGCGCTCGGCGTCAGCGGCTGCTGCTGCACGGCCTGCTGGGTGACGATGTAGCCGCTCACCGCGACCAGCGCCTTGCACCGCTGCGGCCACAGTGCGCCGATGATGTCGACAGTCCTTGCGCCCCAGTCGTATCCGCCGAGGATGGCCTTGTCGATGTGCAGTGCGTCCATGAAGTCCACGATGTCCTTCGCGATGGCCGACTGCTGTCCGTTGCGGACGGTCTGCGGGGACAGAAAGGTGGTCGGGCCATAGCCGCGCAGATACGGCACGAGCACGCGGTATCCGGCATCGGCCAGCAGCGGCCCGACGTCGGCGTAGCTGTAGGCGTCGTAGGGCCAGCCGTGCAGCAGTACGACGGGCCGACCGGTCGCGGGGCCGAACTCGGCGTATCCGATGTCGAGCACACCGGCGTCGACGTGCTTGATGGCGCCCAGCGTGGTGTGCGCACCCGATCCCGCGCGCAGCTGCTGACCCACGGTGGTCGTGGCGGCGCTCCCGCCGCCGGAATCCGGGGAACATCCGCTCAGCGACGTTGCGGCCAGCCCTGCCGCGCCCGCGGCGAGCGCTCCGCCGAATAGTCGTCTGTTGAGGGTCATCCGATCTCCTGCCGAAGTGTCGTCAACGAGCAGCGGACGGGAGGGAGAGTCGACAACTCACGATCACCCGGTCCGCGCCGCTGACGCTAGGCAGTGCGCCGACCACAGCGCGTCCGTCGAATGACGTAACCGTGTGCGGTATTCGGACACCGTCGCCTTCGGTTGTCCCGTGGGCACGGCGCAGGCGGGCGTTACTTGTTCGGTGTGGCTTCCGGCGGGAACAGGTGCGCGAGTTCGGTGCGGGAGCTGATGTCGAGTTTGGGGAAGATTCGGTGGAGGTGGGTGCTGACGGTGCGGTGGGACAGGTAGAGCTGCTGCCCGATCTCGCGGTTGGTCAGGCCGGTGGCGGCGAGCTGGGCGATGCTCAGTTCGTGCGGGGTGAGCATCTCGCGTGCGTCCGGGGTGCGGTGCGGGCTCGTTTCACCGGCGCCGCGCAGTTCGCGGCGGGCGCGCGCACTCCAGGCGGTGAAGCCCAGTGCGTCGAAAGTTGCTCTGGCCGTGCGTAAATGGGTTCGCGACTCGATGACCCGGCGCTGTCGCCGCAGCCACTCGCCGTAAGCCAGGTGCAGGCGGCCGCGTTCGGCGGGCCAGGCCGGCGCAGCCGCGGCCAGTGCGTCGGCGAACCGTTCCTCGGCGTCGTCGGTGGCCAGAACGGCCCGTGCGTAGCGCATACCGATGTGCAGGGCGGGGGAGGAGGTGGATCGCGTGGCGGGTTCGAGCCCGTCGAGCAGATCCCGCAGGTGCCGGGTGTTTCCGGAGCGGATCGCCGCCTCGGCGAGTTCGGCCAGGAAGTAGGTGCGCAATGCCGGTGAATGTGACGGGTCTCCGGGATCGTGGATCCGGAGCAGATCGGTGAAGGCGTCGTCGAATCGGCCCTCGCCGAGTGCGACGAGTCCGCGGGTGAGTTGCACGGTCGCCAGCACCGGCCGCGCGCCGGAGGCGAGCCCGATCCGCTCGGCCTCCGTGAGCAGGGTGCCGGACTGGTCGTAATCCCCACGGAGCGCGGCGATTTCGGCTTGGACGGCGATGGCCAGACCGTGCATGAACGGCTGGCCGGTCTCCCGGGCGAAGGCCGCGGCCTCGGCTGCCGCGGGTGCGGCGGCGGCCAGATCGCCGAGCCGGGTCAGGCTCCACGACTGCACCGTCAGCGCACGCGGCAACGCGCCCAGCGCACCGACCGCGCGCAGCCCGGTCGCCGCGGCCGCGGAGAACTGCGCGGCCAGGTCGAACGCACCCACCTGCAGTGACGCACTGCCGAGGAAGCGATCCACCTCCGGATCGTGCCCAGTCGCCGCCGCCCGTGCTCGCAGATGCGCGATGACCGGTCCGCCACGGTCGAGCGGGGCGACGTATGCGGCGACCGCGACCAGGCGGGGATCGTCGTCCGGGACCGGTAGTTCATCGGCGACCGCGAGCAGTGTGCGACGGGCGTCGCGGCCGGGTTCGGACCAGAAGCAGCGCATCGCCGCACCCCACAGGATGCGTTTCGCCGCATCGACGTGGCCGTCCGATGCAACCGATGCAGCCAGATCGGCGAGTTCGCCTATGCGCGACGGGTCTTCGCGTACACCGTCGTCGAATCCGCTGAGCAGCCAGTTGGCGATGGCCTGCTGTCCGGAGGTCAGCGCCACGGTGCGCGCGGCGGCGACCAGACGTTCGGCGGTGGGACGCCGGCCGGCGTCGACCGCGGTCTCGGCCGCGCGCAGCAGACGGTCCGCGCGCCGGGCCGGGCTCCGGCTCAGGGCCGCCGCGCGTTCCAGCGTCGTGATCGCGTCTTCGCGATGCCGGGCCCGCTCGGCGAAATTCTCCAAGGTGGCGGCGATCTGCTCGTCCGGGCCCAGCGTGGCTGCGGCACGATGTCGTAGGCTGCGGTCGGGCAGATCGGTGAGCACCTCGGCCAGGGCGAGGTGGGCGCCGCGGCGTTGCTCGGGCGTGGCCGCGGCGGCGACGGCCGAGCGCATCAGTGGATGCCGGAAGGTCAGCGTGTCCGGACTCAGGTCGATCAGCTGGGCCTCGGTGGCGGGCGCGAGGATTTCGGGATCGGCCGGAGTCTGCTGGAGAATGCTTGTGGCAGCGAGAATTTCGGCGATCGAGCCGCTGTCGTCCAGCGCGGCGAGCAACAACGCGCAGCGGCACGCCGGTGGCAGTGTGGCGGTGCGGGCGACGAAGGCGCGCTCGAGTCGTTCGGGCAGCGGCAGGGTGAGCGCGGATTCGTCGAGATCGGCTGCCGTGGTGGGCAATTCGACGAGCGCGAGCGGATTTCCCCGGGCCTCGGCGAGCAGCCGCCGGCGCACGGCCGCGGGCAGATCGGGCGCGGCGAAATCCAGGAGTGCCGCGGCCTGGTCGTCGGGCAGTGGACCGAGCGGCAGGCGCGCGAGTTCCGCGTCGCTCAGCGGTGAGTTCGCGTCGTCCCGGATCGTGGCGATCAGGACGATGGGTTCGGTGTCGACGCGACGGGCCAGGAAGGCCAGGACCTCGGCACTGAGCCGATCGAGCCAGTGCACGTCCTCGGCGACGATCAGCAGCGGGCGTTCGGCGGCGGCGTCGGACAGCAGGGTCAGCGCCGCGAGCCCGACCAGATACGCGCTCGGCTCGCCGGTGCCGTCCGCCAGCCCCAAAGCCGTTGCCAGCGCCTCGGATTGGCGTTTCGGCAAGGCATCCAGACCGCGCCGCAGCGGATACAGCAGCCGGTGCAGTCCGGCGTAGGCGAAATCCTGTTCGGCCTCGGTGCCCGCGGTGCGCAGCACGCGCACCCCCGCGATGGCCGCCGTGGTGACGCTCTCCGCCACCAGCGCGGATTTTCCGATACCGGGCCCGCCCTCGATCAGCACGCCACTGCGTTCCCCGGGCCCCTCGAGGTAGGCGCTCAGATCCTTCAGCTCGGCATCTCGCCCGAACAGCGGCATGGTGCGGCACTCCTCCCGACAAACCCGCCGGATGCGCCCGGCCTGCCCGCGACCCTACCCAAGCAAGGCGCACCGACCGATCACGCACGCGCGCCCGCTGGGCCGATGGTCTCGGTCCGGCGGGAACGGCCGGCGCACGCGCCGCATCCTTCGGGCACCCTCGGCTCACACGGATCCGAGTCCGGTGCGTGCGGCGTCGCGTGCTCAGGCGGCCGTCCTTTACCAGGTCAGAACTGGTTTGACGACTCGTCCCGCGCGCTGATCGGCCAGCGCGGCGTTGATCTCGGTGTACGGGTAGCCGCGCACCAGCCGCTCGAGCGGCAGTCGCCCGGCAGCGTGCAGTGCGAGCAATTCGGGGATGAACCGCTGGGGCGCCGCATCACCTTCGAGGCATCCGCGAATCGTCTTGCCCGACAGGACGATATCGCGCAGATCGATGGGCGGGACCCCGACGCCGAGACCGACCACCACGACGACGCCGCCGATTCCCAAGGCCGCCACGGCATTCGCGAGCACCTCGGGTCGCCCGGTCGTGTCCAGTGCGTGGGTGGCCCCGCCGCCGGTGCGTTCGCGGATGGTAGCGCTGGTATCCCCGTCGGCGGGATCAAACGCCTCCGACGCGCCGAATTCCATTGCCAGGAAACGGCGTTCGGGGGAGAGTTCGACCACGATCACATCGACGTCCGGGAGCGTCTTCGCGGCCAGCAGCGCGGCCATGCCGACGGCGCCCGCACCGTAGACGACCAGCGAGGCCCCCGGCTCGGGCCGCAGTGCGTTGAGCACCGCGCCCGCACCGGTCTGGAATCCGCAGCCCAGCGGAGCGGCCACGATCGGATCGGTGCCGGGCGGGACGACCACGGTGTTGTCCGCGGTGGTCAGGGCGTATCCGGCGAAGCTGGATTGACCGAAGAAGCCGTCGCGCACGGCGGTCGCGCCGATCCGCACTCGTGGCGTGCGGTCCGGGCGGGCCCCGAACTGGTTCAGTTTCGTCGCGCTCGCGCAGTACGCCGGACGACCGAGACGACAGTTCCGGCACGCGCCGCAATGCCGATAGCTCAGCACGACCTGATCGCCCGGCCGCACGCCCCGCACATCCGCGCCGACCGCTTCCACGACGCCCGCGCCCTCGTGCCCGAGCAGAATCGGCCGATCGGGCGCACCGGCCGCGCGCGAGACCAGATCGGTGTGGCAGATCCCGGCGGCCACGACGCGCACGAGGATCTCGTCCGCGCGCGGGTGGTCGATCTCGACCGGTTCGATGGTGAATTCGGTGCGGGGATCGCGAGAGATCGCGGCCGATGTGGTGGGCATCAGGCGCGCTCGAGCAGGAAGTAGAAGTATTCGCCGTCGGCGAGCACCAGATCGGGGCGGCCGTTCATGATGCCCATCAGGGTGTTCTCGTCGAGGCGTTTGAAGTGGTCGAAGACCGGGCGCTTGTCGTAGACCATCGTCGCGGTGACCTCGCCGCGGAACTCGATGTTCCACAGCGATGCCTCACCGCCGCCGCCGAGTTGGATGTCGGAGAACAGCGTTCCGTCCTCGGCCCGGCAGATCAGCGGCTTGGCCTCGAACGGGGACAGGAAGGTCTTGCCGTACCAGCGGCTGTGGTCCAGCGCGCGGCACAGCGGGTGACCGGTGCGGAAGGCCGCGCCCTTCCATTCGCCCAGGATGTCCTCGGCGCGCACGGTCTCGAGTCCGGCCCACAGCTGGTCCAGCTCCGCGGTGGGAACCCCCTCGGGCAACGCCGCGAGCTCGCGCCAGGGTCGGATCGTCTCGGTCATCGCATCTCCACTCTTGCCGAACCATTTGGTTCGCGAAATCTACACCCGAACCAAATGGTTCGGCAAGATAGGATTCCGGAATGCGCTCAGCCGGACATGCCACGAAGGAGCGAATTCTCGCCGCAGCCAAGGCGGAATTCGCCCGGTACGGAATCGCGGGTGCGCGAATCAACCGGATCGCCGCGGCCGCCCACGCCAGCAAGGACCGGCTGTACGCGTACTTCACCGGCAAGGAGGAGCTGTACGCGGCGGTGACCGCGCAATGGGTGAGTGAGACGACCGCCGAGACCGCGTTGGACGCCGAGGACATCCCCGCCTACATCGGCCGCCTGTTCGACCACTACCTGCGCAATCCGGACGACGCCCGGCTCCAGGCGTGGGCGGATATCGAGCACACCGAGATCCCCGCGGCCGACGAGGCCATCCGACATGCGGTGACGCCCAAGCTCGCCGAGCTCCGGCGGGGTCAGGCCGCGGGACTGATCACCGACACCTTCCATCCGCTCACCCTGCTCACGCTGCTCACCGATCTGGCCCGGACCTCGGCGGTGCACGCGCTGCACGACAATCGCGCCGACGTCGGCGAACTCCGGGCCGCCACGGTGCTCGCGGCCCGTCGGCTCATCGCCCCCTGAGGGTGCCCTTGCGCGGATAATCCCGCCTACACTGCAGGTGAGGTCCGTAACGGTTCGGCCGATATCGGCGTCGAGAGGGCTGAACGACATTCGGATCGGGAACCCCTGTGCCACCCCCCGGGTGCAGGGGGGAACGAGGAGGTCCGTCATGAACGAACTCGTCTGCGGCGACTGCTGGCGCCGTGATCATCTGACCTTCGCTCAGCGTCTGGATCCGGCGTTCATCCGCCACGGATCCCGGTCTCTGTGCCCGGAACACCGCGCCCTGCGTGCGGAGCTGTGCCGGGTGGCCGGCCCGGTGCACCGGCGCCTACCGGGACCGACGGAGAACCAGGCGGCCTGAACCTGGCCGCTCGGGCACATCGTGGTTCGATCGGAGCATGACCGACGACGTCGATGTGCCCCGTATCGTCACCGTCCATCGCGAGATCGCGGCCGACGCCGCGCGGATCTTCGAGCTGATCGCCGATCCCGCGCAGCAGCCGCGATGGGACGGTAACGACAACCTCGCCACCGCACCCGCGGGTCAGCGCGTGCGTGCGGCCGGGGAGGTGTTCACCATGCAGCTCACCATCGGCCAGATCCGGGAGAACCACGTGGTGGAGTTCGAGGAGGGCCGCCGAATCGCCTGGCGGCCTTCCGAACCCGGCCACGAGCCGCCCGGACATCTGTGGCGTTGGGAGCTCGAACTGCTGGGCCCCGGTCGCACCCGGGTCACCCACACCTACGACTGGACGCTGCTCACCGACGAGAAGCGTCAGGTCCGGGCGCGCGCCACCACCGCGGACAAACTCCTCGGTTCAGTGGACCGGCTCGCGGAAATCAGCGAGAAGGACTGAGCCGCAACGTCGTCCGGCTATCGCACGTCGACGGTGACGCGTTCCTCGACCTCGGAGCATTCCCCGTTCAACATCCAGTCCCCGGGCAGTCCCTCCACGCGCATCGTGTTGCCCTCGGCCTCGATGCCGACCGTGACCGGACCCAGCCGAAGATCGCTGAGCATCAGCTGTCCCCAGCGCGCGGGCAGATGCGGTGCGATGTCCAGGGTCCGGTTCGGCACGTCCGGGGACAGGCCCAGGAACGACCGCACCAGCAGCAGTGGCGCGGCGCTGGCCCAGGCCTGCGGTGAGCAGGAGGTCGGATAGGGCACCGGCGAGTGGAACTGGTCGCGGCCGAACCCGCAGAACAGCTCCGGCAGCCGCCCGTTGAAGTGCAGCGCCGCGTCCAGCAGCCCTCTCGCCAGGCGTTCGGCCAGCTCGCAGGCGCCCGGGATGTGCCGGTACCGCATCAGTCCGGCCACCGCCAGAGCGGTGTCGTGCGGCCACACCGAACCGTTGTGATAGCTCATCGGGTTGTACGCGCCCATCGCCGCGGACAGGGTGCGCAACCCGAATCCGCTGTCCATATCCGGATCGGCCAGGTGCGCGATCAGTTGTTCGGCGCGTTCGTCCGAGACGATGCCGGTCCACAGGCAGTGCGCGACATTGCTGGACAGCGCGTCGACGGGGCGTTTGCGATGATCGAGAGCCAGTGCGTACCAGCCCCTTTCGGGAACCCAGAACGCTTGATCGAAACGCTCCTTCAGCGCAATGGCCTGATGTTCCAGGCGGGTGGCCGCGGCCTCGTCACCGCGCGCCCGTGCCAGTTCCGCGCCCGCGAGCCGGGCGGCGTAGGTGTAGCCCTGCACCTCGCACAGGGCGATCGGCGGTTCGGCCAGCCGCCCCGTGACGTCGCTGATCGAGTCGAAGCTGTCCTTCCAACCCTGATTGACCAGCCCGCGATCGGTTTTGCGGCGGTACTCGACCAGTCCGTCGTCATCGCAGTCGCCGAAATGCTCGAGCCAGTCCAGGGCCGCGCGCGCGGCCGGAATCAGCTCGGCCACCGCGGATTCCTCTGCGCCCCAACGGCGGCACTCGGCCAGCAGCATCACGAACAGCGGCGTGGCGTCGATCGAACCGTAGTAGACGCTGCCGCCCAGGACGCGTTCACCGGCGGGCCCGCGGCGCATCTCGTGCATGATGCGCCCGGGTTCCTCCTCGGTGATCGGATCGACCGTCGTGCCCTGCAACCTCGCCAGCTGACGCAGCGTGCCCACGGCCAGTTCGGAGTCCAGCGGCAGCGCCATCCACGAGGTGAGCAGGCTGTCGCGGCCGAACAGGGTCATGAACCAGGGCGCACCGGCCGCGACGTAGGTGGGCAGGCCGCCGCCCTCATCGATGCGCAACGCGCCCAGATCGCTCTCGGTGCGGCGCAGGATGTAGGTCAGGCGCGGGTCGGTGGCGGTGAGATCGGTCGAGGTGGCGCGCCATGCGGTCATCCGGGTGATCGGGCTGTCCTCCTCGCCGCAGGAGATCTGCACCCGGCGGTGCCCGGCGACCGGCTGGGCGAACACCTGGGCCCGCCACTGATTGCGCGCGGGCACCACTACCCGCCAGCTCAGTGCGCCCGGCAGCACCACGGGATCGCCTGTGGCACTGATGATCAGGCCGCGGCCCGGATCTGCGTGATCGGTGAAGTGCAGCTCGGATCCGGCGACGGTGACCTCGGCGCTGCCGTGATGACTGCGCCCCTCCTTGACCAGGAACAGATCCGCGAAATCGGCCTCGGCGTGCAGGATCAGCCGCAGGGCGGTGTCCTCGTGGCCGAGATTGTGCACTGTCACGGTCTCTTTCAGCCCGTCGCCGATCAGGCGGCTGCGCACGATGAGCAGCGTGCTGTCGGCCACACCCGCCCGCGGCGGCACGCGCATCACGAAGCGCGCCTTGAACGATTCGGGGGTCAGCACCGTCAGCTGCTCGGCGTGCTGGCCTTCCACCCGCAGCTCCCAGCGCGAGATCGTGCGGGTGTCCCGATAGAACAGGCCCTGGGCGGTGCCGGGATGGATGTCGCCGAGATTGTCGGACAGGCAGAAGGTATTCGCCTCGACCAGCGTGATCGTCGACTGACCGCCGCCCAGCCCGACGGGCGGTCCGGCATTGAAGACCTGCGGTGCGCTCACGACGCCACCTCCTCGATGTCTGCGATCGCCGCGCTCATGCGTTGCTCACCTGGGTCTGCGCGACGGTCGGGGGCCGTACGACCATGGTGCTGACCGAGCCGCCGAGCAAGGCCGCAGTACGTTGTGGGGCAAGGGCTTTGAGATACGCCGCCTCGTAACCCGCGCTGAGCCCATCGACGCAGAAATGCTCCTCGACCCGGCGGCGGCACTTCTCGGGGTCGATATCGCGCACCGCCTCCAGGGCCGCGGGAAGTTCGGCCTCGTCGTCGCAGATGATGCCGGTGACGCCGTCCTCGACCACCTCCTCGACCGCGCCGCCGCGCAACGCGACAACCGGTGTGCCACAAGCCATCGCCTCGATCATCACCATGCCGAAGGGCTCCTCCCAGCCGATCGGGAACAGCAGGCAGCGCGCCGAGGCCAGCAGCAGGCGTTTGGCGACGGCGTCTGCCTCACCGAAGACGCTGTCGTCGTCGGTGAGCAGCGGCCGCACTTGTGATTCGAAGAACGCCTTCTCTTCCGGCTCATTGCATTTCGCGGCGAGCACCAGCCGCAGGCCGGCCGCGTGCGTGGCCCGCAGCGCCCGGTGCGGGCCCTTGTATTCGGCGTACCGGCCCAGGAACAGCGCGTAGTCCTTCTTCTCTTGGCGGAACGGCCATTCGCTCGGGCGCACGGCGTTGTAGACGCGCCCGACCCAGTTCAGATCCGCGGCCAGACTGCGCTGGCGGTCGCTGATGGCGACCAGGTGGGCGGTGTCGTCCAGGGCGCGGTAGTACTCGCCCGGATCGCCGTCCACCGGCCCGTGCACGGTGACGATGGTCGGAATGCCCAGCTCGCTGTAGGTGGGGGCGTTGAGCGGCCCGGCGAAGGTATGGTCGTGCACGATATCGATGTGATCGACCGCCGCGATCCGTTCGACCGCCTGGCGGACCTTGAGCGCGTTGTGGACTTCCGGAGCCGCCTGGCCGAGCAGTTCGGGAATCGTGGATTCCCACACCGGGACGAAACGTGCTCTCGTACCGTTCTTTCCGGCGCCCAGCAGGGTCACCCGGTGTCCGCGATCGATCAGGGCGTCGGTCAGTTCGGCGACCACGGCCTCCACGCCGCCATAACCCGCCGGTGGCACGTCGAAATACGGCGGCGCCACCATGACGATATGCAGTGGACCGCCAGGAACGGGCAGTTCGCGAACCGTCGAATCGGCCTGGGAAATGGTGCTGCTCACGGTATTCCTCCTCAGCTACGGTGCTGTGAGTTTGTGACGAGGCAGAACATCGGTGTGGACTTGTCGAACCGAACAGGCGATGGACACACGAGAACTCGGCGCTGGCACCGCCTAGCGCCGGGGTGAACCGGAGTGAATCTTTCCCTCTGTGGTGTCGAGGACGGCGCACACGTCGCAGGTGCCTCCAGCCCTCGATACCGATACCACGCTACTACGTTTTGCCGGGCGATTGGACAACTCCTGGCAACCTTTCCGTTACGTGGCCTTGCGACAGTGTCCGACCGCGCGTAGATGCCCTGGTCGCGATGTGGGCCGGTGGGGTCCGGCCGTCGCGTGCCCGGGGCGTTTTGGTTGACTGCGGATATGGCCGATCTCTTCGTCAAGATCTGTGGGCTGCGGACCGAGCGGGATGTGGACGTCGCTGTCGCATCCGGTGCCGACGCGGTCGGATTCGTCTTCGCGGCCGGTCCGCGCACCGTCGACGCGCCGACCGCGCACCGGCTCGCCGCTCGCGTGCCCGATCATGTGCTGACCGTCGGCGTCTTCCGCGGCCAATCGGTCGAGGAGGTTCGCGAACTGACCGAACACAGCGGTATCCGTGCGATCCAGTTGCACGGCGACGAGGGGCCGGACTACTACGAGGCGCTGCGCGCGCCCGGCCGCACCCTGATTCGTGCGGTCGCGGCGGGGCAGCGGACGCCGCTTCTCGGCGAACTCGGTGAGGACCTGTTGCTACTGGACGCCCCGGACCCCGGCTCGGGCAAGGCGTGGAATTGGGGTGCACCGGATTTCGCCGCTCCCGCCGGCCGCTGGGTGCTGGCCGGTGGCCTGCGCCCGGACACCGTTCGCGCTGCGGTCGAGGCGACCGGGGCGTGGGGCGTGGACGTCTCCAGTGGCGTGGAGAGCGAGCGGGGCGTCAAATCACCCGAGTTGATCCGGGCCTTCCTCGCCGCTGCCCGCGCCTAGATCGAGCTCTACGGAACTGCTGGCGATCCCCCAGCAACCACCGGCAATCCGGACGATTTCCACGCCCGGAAGCCGCCGACGAGATCGGTGGCCCGGTGCAGTCCCAGCTCTTGGGCGTCGGCGGCGGCCAGACTCGAGGCGTAGCCCTCGTTGCAGACGATCACCACCGGAGTCTCGGCGGTCAGATCCGGCAGCCGGTGATCGCCGTGCGGATCCAGCCGCCACTCCAGCACGATGCGTTCCACCACGACGGCATCGGGAATCTCGCCCTCGGCGAGGCGATTCGCGTGCGGACGGATGTCGACGACCAGTGCGCCCTCGCGCTGTAGTGCCGCGGCGCGTTCGGGATCGACCCGGTCCAGTCCGGCCCGTGCGCGGGCGAGCTTGTCCTCGATGCTCATCGCGATACCTCCTGCTCGACTATCGCGACTGTTCCACACCGGCGAAGTCGGTGAGTGCGCGGTATTCGCGCACCGGGCGCAGCGGCGGGGAATAGGCGTGGATCGTGGCGGCCGGGCCGGTGCCGCCGTTCCTGAGCTGATGGGCGCGGCCGGGACCGAAGGCGACGGTGTCGCCGCTGTGCCAGTGCGCCGCGCGGACCGGGCCGCCGCTGTGCCGGTACTGCTCGTCGAGTTCGCCGAGGGTGATGGTGAACGCGCCGGCCGCGCCGCCGTGATCGTGCGGCTCGGTGCCCTGGCCGGGCGTCCACGACAGCAGCCACACCTCCACGCCCATGGTCAAGGCCAGCCGGGTCCACCAGCGCTGCTCGGGGTCGAAACGCACGATATCCCGCAGGCGCGTACCGAATTCGGCGGCCACGGTGCTGGTGAGGTCGTGTAACTCGGCGGGGGACCACAGTGTGCGTTCGGCTCGCACCGCCTCGTGCATCGACGGTAAGTCGATACCGGGATGAATATCCTTGGCGTGCTTGAGTTTCACAGGCAGTGACGTGGTCACCCAACCTCCCGTCGTCGTACGGACAGCCCGGACGCGGGGGTGCGCCCGGTGCACCGGTCCGCAGAATTCTCCGCCGTCACGGCGGGATTGCCATCGGCCACGATCACCGTGAGTAAAAAGCCGCGATGGCTCGTTCCGGTCGATTCGATCAGTTTTTGCTTTCGAATGATCACATCTGATGTACGTTCGAGCGATGGCATACGGCGAGACCAGGCAGGCGCAGATCGTGCGGGCACTGCGGTCGGCGGAAGCGGTGAGCGTGGCCGACCTGTCGCGGGCGCTGGGCGCTTCGGAGGTGACGATCCGGCGTGACCTGGCCGAACTCGAGCAGGCCGGGGTGCTGCGGCGGGTGCGCGGTGGTGCGGTCAGTGCCATGCTGCGCGGGGAGGGGCTGCCCTTCGCGATGCGCGAGCTCGAGCGCGCCGAGGCCAAGGCGCGGATCGCCGAGGCGGCCGTGGCCCGGATCTCCGACGGTGAATCGGTCGTACTCGACGGTGGCACAACGGGTTCCGCGGCCGCGCGCTGTCTGACGCAGCGGCGGCTCACGGTCGTGCCGCTGGCCCTGTCCGAGTTCGGTTCGCTGGCCTGCGCACCCGGCGTATCACTGCTGCTGCCCGGTGGGACGGTGTGCGCGGGGGAGTCCTCCCTGGTCGGCCCGATGACCGAGCAGAACCTCGCGCAACTGCGGCTGGACACCATGCTGCTGACCTGCTGCGGATTCGATCCGCGTCGTGGTGTCACCGCCTACGACCTGGGCGATGCGGCGGTCAAGCGGGCCGCGATGGCCGCCTCGGCCCGCACCATCGCGATGGTCGATTCGAGCAAGTTCGCCCGCACCGCGATGGCGGTGGTCTGCCCGACCACGGCTGTGGACATGGTGATCACCGATGTCGACGCGCCCGAGGACGTGGTCGCGGCGTTACGTGCGGACGGTATCGAGGTGCACTGTGTCTGATCTGCCCTGCCGCACCGAACAGGATCGGTCCGGTGCATCGAGAACCTCTGGGGCAGCGCCGATTTCGGTCGGCGTGACCTTCTTCGTGCAGGCTGTCCTGTTCGCCTCGTGGACCGCGCACATCCCGGGTGTCGAACAGGCGCTGGGCCTGAGCGACGGGACCCTGGGGACCGCGCTGCTGGGCCTGCCGATCGGATCGGTCACCGCGATGGTGCTGTGCGGCTGGTTGCTGCCGCGACTGGGCAGCCCGTGGCTGATCCGGATCTCCATCGCCGGCTACGCCGTCGCCGGAATCGGTGTGGGACTGGCGGATTCGCCGGTTCTGCTGTTCGTCGCGCTGTACTTCTGGGGACTGATGCAGGGAATGGTCGACGTCGCGATGAACACCCAGGCGGTGACCGTCGAGAAGGCGGTGGGCCGCCCGATCATGTCCCGGCTGCACGGCATGTGGAGTGTCGGGGGGTTCGCGGGCGGGCTGATCGGTTCCGGCGCGGTGGGCCTGGGGATCGGCCTGACCGCTCAGCTCGCGGTACTCGGCGTACTGGCCGTCGTGGCCGTGGAAGTGTTGTCGCGGTACCTGATCGGCGATACCTCGGCCCCGCGGTCGCGCGCGGACCGCGCCTCGGATCGCAGCCGATGGTCGGCGGTGATCGGGTTGCTCGGCGCGGTCGCGTTCGCCTCGATGCTGTGCGAAGGGGCCGCGGCGGACTGGTCTGCGGCCTACCTGCGCAACGAACTCGGCACCAGTGCCGCGACGGCGGGTCTGGGCTACGCCTCTTTCGCGCTGGCGATGGTGGCGATGCGGTTGAGTGGCACGGGATTACAGCGCCGATTCCGTCCCACCGCACTGCTTCCGGTGCTGGCCATGGTGTTCGCCTGCGGTATGGGCGCGGCGCTGATCCTGCGTCAGCCCGTCGTGGCCCTGCTCGGATTCGCCTGTATGGGACTCGGATTGGGTCTGGTGGTACCCAGCGCCTTCAGTGCCGCGGGCCGGGTGGCCGCGGACGCCAACCCGGGCCCGTCGATCGCCGCGGTCGCCGCCCTGGGCTGGTGCGGATTCGTCTCGGGCCCACCGCTGATCGGCCATCTCGCCGATCTGGTCGGACTCGATGCGGCCCTGTGGGTTCTGCCGTGCCTGGCCGTGATCCTGGCTCTCGTCGTGCGTTTCGGCAGAGCCTTCGCCGAACCCGCACCCTCGCAATGAGATTCGTCTCGCCGATGGCGCTCAGGGGCGGCGGGCGATCCAGACCGGCCGCTCGTCGCGGACGGTGAGATCGGAGCGCCGGGCGAGGCCGTCGGGCCCGTCGGAGAGCAGGACATCCAGCGCGGTCGCGTCCTGCGGGGACAGGCGCTCGGCGAGGCCGGTGTGCATGCGCTGGAGAGTGCGGTGGGCCAGGCGGGCGGCGGCTTCGGGCAGCGGGGGAGTGAGCGAGATGACGATGCGGCGCTCGGTGTCGATCTCGAATCCGGCCTTGGTGAGCAGGCTCGCCCAGTCCGAACCGAGATGCGGGACGTGGTCGGCTGTCTCGGCGGCCAAGGCCTCGTGTGCGCGATCCTCGAGTTCGCCGAGTTCGCCTGCGGTGGAAAGGAATCGGGGCATCGAGTTCAGTTCGGCCAGGGCCAGCAGACCGCCGGGGCGGATCGTGCCGAACAGGTCGGTCAGCACGCGATCCGGATCTGCCGTGTGGTGCAGGGAATTCGCCGCCCAGGCCAGATCGACGGGTTCGAGTTCGGGCCATGCGGCGTCGAGATCGGCGCGCAGGGTGTGGATGCGTTCGGCGACGCCGCGGGCGCCGGCCTTGTCTCGCAGTCGCGTCAGCATGAACTCGGAGACGTCGACGGCCGTGATCTCGGCATCGGGAAAGCGTTGTGCCAGAGCGAGTGCGCCGCTGCCGGTGCCGGCGCCCATGTCCAGGATGCGCCGGACGGGTCGGTCGTCGAGGTGATCGCGGATCAGCGCCGTCACCTCGGGGAGGTATTCGGGCAGCGCCTCCGCGTCGAGATCGAGCAGGTCGGCCAGGGCGGATTCGTCGCCGTGGTCGTGGCCGCCGTGCGGGTGATGGTGGTCGTGGTCGTGGCCGCCGTGCTGGTGATCGTGATCGTGGCTCATGGATTCGACGCTACCCGCCGCTTGCTCAGAGGGCATACAATCTTGCCTATGACGCAAGACGGTGATCTGGACGGCATGGTCCGCAAGCGGATCCGGGGTCTGCGCGTGGCGCGCGGCTGGTCCCTGGACGAACTGGCCGGCCGCTGTTATCTGAGCCCGTCCACGCTCAGCCGCATCGAGACCGGCCACCGGCGCATCGCGCTGGATCAGCTCGCGCCCATTGCTCGGGCGTTGGGCACCACACTCGATCAGCTGGTGGAGCCGGTCGGTGACGAGGATGTGGTGATCCGCCCCGAACGCGATACCGTCCGCGGCGTCACCACCTGGCTGCTCACTCGCGACTCGGGTCCGAACGGTGTCACCGTGGCCAAGATGCGCCTGACCAAACCGGCCGGTGAGCAGCGCGTTCATCCGGGCAGGGACTGGTTCACCGTGCTGTCCGGCGCGGTGGAACTACGTCTGGGCGAGCGCCGGGTGCGGGTCGAGGCCGGTCAGGCGGCCGAATTCTCCTGCATGGTCCCGCACGCGTTCGGCTCCCTGGACGGCCCCGCGGAAATCCTGTGCATCCTGGACAATGAAGGGCAGCGCACGCATCTGCATTCCCCGTGAGCGGCGGCGCCTCGGCGACGTCCGGCGAATTGTTGGCATAATCATTGACAATCGGAGTATCACCTATCGCCAGGACGGTTGTCAGTGTCGCAGACCAGTGGACTCGAACGTGGAACCCAGGGCAAGGCCATTGCGGTGGAACGGCTTCGGCATGCCATCGCGCAGGGT
This sequence comes from Nocardia coffeae, assembly GCF_019890715.1. NCBI lineage: Bacteria > Bacillati > Actinomycetota > Actinomycetes > Mycobacteriales > Nocardiaceae > Nocardia > Nocardia coffeae. Next base: position 391,303 of record NZ_JAINZY010000004.1, read on the forward strand.
GCGGTGGCTCCGGGACAGCGGCTGGTCGAGTCCGAGCTCGTCGAACAGTTCGAGGTCACCCGCGGTAGCGTGCGCGCCGCAATCGACGAACTGGTGGCCGAGGGGCTGATCGAGCGGATCCACAATCGCGGCGCGCGGGTGCGTTCGGTCTCGCACCAGCAGGCGGTGGAGATCCTCGAGTGCCGCAAGGTGCTCGAGGGGTTGATCGCGGCCAAGGCCGCCGAGCGCATCACCCCGGCGGACGCCGATCGGCTGCGTGGGTATTCCACGCGACTGTCCGCCGCGGTGCAGGACGGCGAACTGCTGGAGTACTCCACGCTGAATCACGAACTGCACGCTGTGCTCAGGGAAATCGCCGGACAGGAGACCGCGACGGATCTGATCGCCCGGCTCAACGCGCAGATCGTGCGGCATCAGTTCCAGCTGTCCCTGCGGCCGGGCCGCCCGCAGGTCTCGCTCCCCGAGCATCTGGCGATCGTGGACGCGGTCGTGGCGGGCGATCCGATCGCCGCCGAACAGGCCATGCGCGATCATCTCGACAGTGTGATCGGCGCATTGAGCCGGGCCACCTGACCTTCTTCGGCACCGGTCCGGACCTGCCCCGACCCTCTTCGGCAACAGGATTGTTGACATTTTTGTCGGCAATACTTACCGTCGATGCGGAACGTGTCGTGCGACATGTTGCCGCTCGGCCGAGTGGGTCGAGCGATCGCGGAGCAAGTGAGGTGAGTCGATGCCCGAGAACACGTCCGAATCGCTACTGGTGGTCAGTGCGCACGCGGGAGATTTCGTCTGGCGGGCCGGAGGTGCGATCGCACTGGCCGCCGCGCGTGGTGAGCGGGCCACGGTGGTGTGCCTGAGCTTCGGCGAGCGCGGCGAGTCGGCCAAGGCGTGGCGCGAGGGTAAGCAGCTCGAGGAGATCAAGGCGTTGCGCCGCGGGGAGGCCGAGCAGGCCGCCGCGGTGCTGGGCGCGGATATCCGATTCCTCGACGCCGGCGACTATCCGCTGCGTGAATCTCCGGAGCTGGTCGACGAATTGGTGCGCGTCTACCGAGAGACCACCCCGACGGTGGTCCTCACCCACACCCTCGCCGACCCCTACAACGGCGACCATCCGGCCGCGGCCCGGATGGCTCTCGACGCTCGCGTCCTGGCTCAGGCGGTCGGCTACGACGCACCCGGCGAACCGCTGGGCGCGCCGCCGGTGTTCAGCTTCGAACCGCATCAGCCGGAGATGTGCGAGTTCCGCCCCGATGTGCTCCTGGACATCACCGAGGTCTTCGAGACCAAGCGAAAGGCCATGCGCTGCTTGGGTGCTCAGCAGCACATGTGGACCTATTACGAGGATCTGGCCGCCCGCCGCGGCGTCCAGCTCGAACGTAACGCGGGCCCGAACCTGGGTCTGCTGAAGAACAGTCGCGCCGAGGCCTTCGTTCGCCACTACCCGCACGTCACCGCCCGGCTCTCGTGAGTGGGCCCGAGCCGCTGCGGGTGGCGGTACTCGGATTCGGCGAAGCCGGAGCGGAATTCGCCCGAGATCTGGCCGCCCTGGGTGCGGATGTGCGCGGGTTCGATCCGAAAGTGCCCGCACCTCAGGGTGTTCGGGAGTGCTCGAGCGACGCGGACGCCGTTCGCGAGGTCGATCTGGTGTTCAGCTTGACCACCGCGCACGAGGCCGAATCCGCGCTGCGGCAGGCGCTCACCGGACTGGCGCCCGGGGCGGTGTGGGCCGAGGCGAACACCGGCACCCCGGCGGCGAAGGTACGGCTGGCCGAACTGGCCGCCGAGGCCGGAGTGGATCTGGTCGACGTGGCGATCATGGCTCCGGTGCCCGGTCGCGGGATTCGTACGCCCATGCAGGTATCCGGCTCGGCGGCAATGGTTTTCGCGGACATCATGGACGCGCTCGGCGTTCCGGTCGAACTCGTCCCCGGGCCGGTCGGGGTGGCCAGTGCGCGCAAGCTGCTGCGCAGCGTGGTGTACAAGGGTCTGGCCGCGGCGGTGGTGGAAGGGCTGGCCGGGGCGGAGGCGGCGGGCTGTGCGGACTGGTTCCGCGACCACATCGCCGCCGAATTCCGGTCCTTCGACCAGGACACGCTGGACCGCCTGATCACCGGCACCTACGCCCACGCGGCACGCCGCGCCGAGGAGATGGCGGCCGCGGCCGGGCAGCTGAGCGAACTCGGCGTCACGCCGCGCATCGCCGCTGCCACCCGAGATGCATTACAGGACATCGCCTTCGCAGACGAGGGCGCGACGCGGGATTCGGAGAGACAGTGATGGAGAACGTCGTGGTGACCGGGTGCCCGCGGGCCTCGGTCGAGGATGCTGCCGCACTCGGCGAGTTCGGCACCGCCACCGTCCACGAGGCGCAGGGGCGTACCGGCTTTCTCGGTCCGCGGCTGCGTCCGGCCTGGTCCGGCGCGCGGATCGGCGGCACGGCGGTCACCGTCCTGTGCTGGCCCGGTGACAATCTGATGATCCACGTCGCGGTGGAGCAGTGCCGCGAGGGTGACGTGCTGGTGGTGGCGACGAATTCACCGTGCAGCGATGGGCTTTTCGGCGAACTGTTCGCCACCGCGCTGCAACGCCGCGGCGTGCGGGGCGTTGTGCTGGCCTGTGGCGTGCGCGATGTCGCGGAACTGCGCGAGATGGGCTTTCCGGCCTGGTCCACCGCGGTGAGCGCGCAGGGCACGGTCAAGGCCACCGCGGGCGCGATCAACGTGCCGGTCGTCATCGAGGGCCAGGTGATCAATCCCGGCGATGTGATCGTCGCGGACGACGACGGCGTGGTCCGGGTGCCGCAGGCGAATGTTCCCGGGACACTGGAACTCTCGGCCGCGCGGGTCGCCAAGGAACAGGCGGCCCGCGAGGCGTTCACGAACGGTGAGCTGGGTCTGGATCGGTACGGGCTGCGCGAGCGGCTCGCCGATTTCGGCATCAGCTACGTCTCCTACGAGGACTACCGAGCCACCCGGGAGCAGTCATGACCAGGCACCCGGATCCGCTCGGCGAGGCGGCCGCCGATGAGGGGACGGCCGTCCCGCCGAGCGCGGACCGGGACGGTATCGCGTGCGTGTGGATGCGCGGCGGTACCTCCAAGGGTGCGTACTTCCTGGCCTCGGATCTGCCCGCTGATCCGGCCGAGCGCGACGATCTGTTGCTGCGGATCATGGGCACGCCGGATCCGCTCCAGATCGACGGCATCGGCGGGGCGACCTCGCTGACCAGCAAGGTCGCGGTGGTGTCGCCGTCCGAGCGGCCCGGTGTCGACGTGGACTACCTGTTCCTGCAACTGGGCGTCGAACAGGCGACGGTCTCGGACCGGCAGAACTGCGGCAATATCCTGGCCGGGGTCGGGCAGTTCGCCGTCGAATCCGGAATCGTCGCCGCATCGGGCGAAACCTGTTCGGTACGAATATATCTGGTCAATTCCGCCGGAATCGCTACCGCGACGTTCCCGGTGCGCGACGGCCGTCCGGTGTACGACGGCGACACCCGCATCGACGGCGTGCCCGGCACGGCCGCGCCGGTGACGCTCGCCTTCGAGGACACCGCGGGTTCGGCCACCTCCGGACTGTTCCCCACCGGCAGCGTGCGCGATACCGTCGAGGGCATCGAGATCACCTGCGTCGACAACGGGATGCCGGTCGTGGTCGCCGAGGCCGCGAGCCTCGGGCTCACCGGTTACGAATCGCCCGACGACCTGGCCGCCGACGCCGCGCTGACCGAACGCGTGGATCGGTTGCGCCGCGCGGCCGCGGAGCGGATGGGCCTGGGCGACGTCGCGGAATCCTCTGTGCCCAAGACGATTCTGCTCGCCTCCCCGCGCGACGGCGGCCGGGTGTGCACGCGTTCGTTCATCCCCGTGCGCCCGCATACCGCGCTCGGGGTGTTCGCGGCGATCAGCGCGGTGACCGCGATGCGGACGCCCGGTGCGGTCGGTCACGACCGCACCGCGGCCTGGCCCGCGGATCTGCGGCGGGTGGATGTGGAACATCCGTCCGGACATCTGCTGGTCGACATGGACCTGGACCGGACCGTGCAGCCGCCGCTCGTGCGCAGCGCCGGTGTGGTCCGCACCGCTCGGAAATTGTTCGCAGGCAAGGTTTTTGCGCGCGCCTGAGGCGCGCGTTGCTGCTCGAGGAGGACTAGAAGATGGCCCCCGGTCACGACATCGCGCATCTGGCGCACGTACAGCTGCTGACGCCGACGCTGGAGCGCAGCGTCGCATTCTTCACCGATTTCCTCGGGTTGCGGGTGGTCGGTGAGAGCAAGGACGAGGTGTATCTGCACGCCTGGGACGATTATCAGCACCACACCCTCACCCTGCGCGCGCACCGGCACGGCGGCATCGGCCGCACGCACCTGCGGGCGACCAGCCCCGAGGCGCTGGCCCGGCGGGTCGCGGCGCTGGAGGCCGCCGGGCGCGGAATCGGCTGGGCCGAAGGCGAATCCGGCTTCGGACCCACCTACCTGTTCACCGATCCGGACGGTCACGAATTCGGTCTCTACTACGAGGCGGAGTGGTACGAGTGCGGTGAGCAGGACCGTCCGTCGCTGAAGAATCAGGCCGGCGCCTATCCCAGCGGCGGCGTCCCGGCGCGCAGGCTCGATCACGTCAACTTCCTCGGCCGCAGTCCCGTGGACAATCGCGACTTCCTCGAGCAGACCCTCGGCGCGATGACGACCGAGCAGATCGTGCTGAACGACGGTTCGGTCGCGGGCACCTGGACCACGTTCACCAACAAGAGTTACGACCTGGTCTACACCCGCGACAACCTGGGGCTGTCGGGGCGGCTGCACCACATCGCGTTCGCCGCCGACAGCCGCGCGGACATCCTGCGGGCCTGCGACGTCGCCTTGGATCAGGGCGTGTTCATCGAGACCGGCCCGCACAAGCATGCCATTCAGCAGACGTTCTTCCTGTACGTCTACGAGCCCGGTGGCAACCGCATCGAACTGTGCAATGCCGGTGCGCGGCTGATTCTGGCTCCGGACTGGAAACGGGTGGACTGGACCGAGGCCGAACGCGCCAAGGGGCAGGCGTGGGGTCTGCGCACGATCGAGTCCTTCCACACCCACGGGACGCCGACCGCCGAGGATCTCGCGGGTTCGCAGGACTAGGCAGCTGCCGCGCCGATCGGTCGGCCGCGCCGCGATCTCGGCGAGGTCGCTCGACAGCAGAATGTTAACAATTCTGCTCGAAATACTGTTGATGATATTGCTACCGATGTAACCTCCATCACTGGATGTAGCTCTACGAAAGGGACACAGGTGTCCTCGCTCGAATCCGGTGGCGTCTCGGCCGCCCCCTCCCGGCGGCTGTGGCTTCAGGTCACTGCGGTCTGCTGGTTCCTCGTTCTGCTCGACGGACTCGATCTGTTCGTCTACGGCGCGACGCTGCCCGGCGTGTTCAAGGACAAGGCCTTCGGTCTGAGTCCGGCCGTGGCCGGGGACATCGGCAGCTTCAACACCTTCGGCATGCTGCTGGGCGCGCTGGCCGCGGGAGTGATCACCGATCGGATCGGCCGCCGCAAGATCATCCTGGGCGGGGTGCTGGTGTTCACGCTGTCCGCGGCCGTCTGCGGTATGGCGCCCGACGTGTCGACCTTCGGCGCCGCGCGATTCACCGCGGGTATCGGGCTGGGCGTGCTGCTGCCGACCGCGATCTCGATGGTCATGGAGTACGCCCCGGCGGCGCGCAAGAACATCGCGGTCACCTTCCTGATGACCGCGCATCAGGCCGGTGGCGCGATCGCCGGGGCGGTCGCGATGAATATCGTCGAGTCGCTGGGCTGGCGTTCGGTGTACTGGTTCGGCGCCGCGCCGGTCGTCATCGCGGTCCCCGCGATCATGTTCCTGCTGCCCGAATCGCTGACCTATCTGATGGCTTCGGGCCGCACCGAGCGAGCGCAGCAGGTCGCGGACCGGTTCGGGGTTTCGCTCGCGGCCTACACGCCCGAACGCGACGCACAGCAGCGACGCGGCAAGGTCTCCGAATTGTTCACTCCCGCACTGCGTTCGGTGACGTTGCTGTTCTGGATCGCCTCGTTCGGCGGACTGCTGCTGGTCTACGGCGTGAACACCTGGCTGCCCACGATGATGCGCGCGCACGGCTACAACCTCGGTTCGGCGATCAGCTTCCTGCTGGTGATCAACCTCGGCGGCATCGTCGGGATGCTGGTCGCCGGGCGGCTCGCCGATCGGTTCGGCCCGCGGCGGGTGACGGTCATCTGGTTCGCGGCCACCATGATCGGGATCGGGCTGCTCGCGGTGCACATGCCGCTGTGGCTGACCTACGTGGACGTCTTCCTCACCGGCGGATTCCTGTTCAGCGCGCAGACGCTGATCTACGCCTCGGTCGGCACCTACTATCTGCCGAGCATCCGGGCCACGTCACTGGGCTGGGTCTCGGGTATCGGCCGGTTCGGCGCGGTATTCGGGCCCTGGCTGGGTGGTGTCCTGGTCGCGCACGAGCTGTCGAACTGGGGATTCACCGTGTTCGCGGTGGCGGCGTTGATCTCGGCGGTGATGGTGGCGTTGGTTCGGGCGCGGCCGGTGGGCGATCCGGTCGCGAGTGGCGCGCCGGTGGGCGCCACCGGGTAGCGCCCGCGGGGCGGTGTGAGTGAGATCACGCAGGTCGGGGGCGTTCTCCAGGTAACGGGAGGCTGTTCCCATCTTCCGTACAGGTTGGCTCCTTAGCGTCGGTACCGAATCGCGAACGGCAATCCGGCACTCGAAGGAGATCCACATGGACCACGCCGCCCCGACCACACCCCGCCAGTTCCGCACGGCCGTGGTGCCCGCGGCCGGGCTGGGCACCCGATTCCTGCCCGCCACCAAGTCCGTGCCCAAGGAACTGCTTCCGGTGGTGGACACCTCCGGAATCGAGCTGGTGGCCGAGGAGGCCGCACAGGCCGGCGCCGACCGGATGGTGATCGTCACCTCACCCGGAAAGAGTTCCGTGGCAAAGCATTTCACCGAGGATCCGGAGCTGGAGGGCACGCTCGCCCAACGCGGCAAATTCGGTCTGCTCGAACGGGTGCGTCGCGCGCCCAAACTGCTCGAGGTGGACACCGTGCTGCAACAGCGTCCGCTGGGACTGGGACATGCTGTGCTGCAGGCCGAATCGGTCCTGGCGCCCGACGAGAACGCCGTCGCGGTGCTGCTGCCCGACGATCTGGTCCGCCCGCCCGCCGGAGTTGCCGCGTCCGAGCAGGACGGCGTCCTGCAGACGATGGCCGCGGTGCGCCGCCGCTGGGGCGGCAGTGTGCTGTGCGCGTTCGAGGTGCCCCGCGAAGAGGTCGGCGCGTACGGTGTATTCGACGTCGCGGCGGCACCCGACGCGCATGCCCCGGATGTGTTGCGGGTCAACGCCATGGTGGAGAAACCCGCCGTCGAAGACGCCCCGTCGACCCTCGCCGCAGCCGGTCGCTACCTGCTCGATCGGGCGATCTTCGACGCGTTGCGCCGCATCGAGCCGGGCGCGGGCGGGGAGTACCAGCTCACCGACGCCATCGCCCTGCTCATCGCCGAGGGACACCCTGTCCACGTTGTCGTGCACCGCGGTGTTCGCCACGACATCGGCAACCCGGGCGGATACCTGCGCGCCGCAGTGGATTTCGCCCTCGAACGCGAGGAATACGCAGCCCCGCTGCGGGATTGGCTGGTCCAGCGGCTCGCGGTCACCGCGTAGCCGACCGGGGTCGGCCCGACTACTTCGTCGCGGTCAGATATGCGGCCACGTTGTGCATATCGGCCAAACCTCCGGGAAGTTCGGGGACCGGGCGGCCGTACCGGGCCGAGAGTTCGGTGACGTCGGCCGAATCGACCTGCCAGCCGCGGTCGGTCAGCCACTGGACCGGATCGGTCCGCTCATCGTTGTAGAACAGTTCGGTGACGTCGACGTCGCCGAAGGGGCTGGTCGCCATCTCCTGCGTGGCCGCCTGGGAGATGCGCGCGATATCGGGACGACCGGAGAAACCCTCCACGGCCACGCGGCTACCGTGGGCCGAGAGCGTATCGATCCGCTCGAACAGGGCGTCCTGCGCCGCGCCCGGCAGATAGGGCAGCAGGCCCTCGGCGGACCAGGCGGTCGGACGGTCGGCGTCGAATCCGGCGTCGAACAGGGCCGCGGGCCAGTCGTCGCGCAGATCGACCGGGACGGCGCGCAGGACCGCCCGGGGCACCACCTCGTTGTCCGCCAGCACCTGATGTTTGAAGTCCAGCACCTTGGGCTGATCGATCTCGAAGACGCTGGCGCCCACCGGCCAGTCGAGCCGGTACCCGCGCGCGTCCAGCCCGGCCGCGAGGATTACCGCCTGCCGCACACCCGAGGCGGCCGCGGCGAGGAAGAATTCGTCGAAGAACTTCGTGCGCACCCCGATCAGGCGTGCCACGGGCAGGAATTCCGCGTCACCGGGTGCGGCGAGGGCCTGCAGTGAGCGCGGCTCGGCCGCGGCCTCGACGAACAACCGGGCGCAGTCGTCGCGGATCAGAGCATCGGGCTGGGCGGTCTCGGTCGCCCGGAATGTCGCGACTCCCAGGGCGGTGATGCCGACGCTGCTGACGATATCCCAGGTATCTCCATCGGTTCGCACTACTACTCTCCTCAATCATACTGGCGCACTGAGATACTCAGCGCGTGCGACGACCGGTCGGTACTTGCTCCGCGAGCCAGCGTAGGCGCAAAGATGATCATCGTGTGGGACATACCCGTCGATCCGGACGAATACCCCCGTGACCGGGTGGGACTACCGCAACCCCGAAAAGTCCCGCAGCACCGCGTGATTGCGGTCGGCGCAACTACCCAGGGCGTGATCGGGATGCAGCCCGAAATACTGCCGCCGGGTCCGGGTGCTCCAGCAGAGTGCGGGCTCGGCGCGGGTCTTGTAGAAATTCACCATGTAGCCGCCGGAGTAGATGCGCAGCAGCAGATAGCCGCCGGGATACTCCTTGACCGCCGCGCCTTCGAGGAATTCCACGTTGACGGGGGAGTCCGGGCGGCCCACTCGATTGCGGTGGGTGTGGCCGGTGTGATGCAGGAACACGCCCGGCGCGCCGCGGTACAGCGAGTGCAGCACAGCAGCCGAGGCGCGGTCGAGCACGAATCCCGGTCCGGCCGGATTGCTCACCGCCGCAGAGGAAGTCACCGGATGATGCCCGAACATCAGGGTGGGCCGGTCCGGATCGGTGGCCAGCACCTCGCGCAGATTGCTCAGTTGTGGTGCGGTGAGCGTGCCGCCGGAGCCGCGCGGGCGGGTCGTGTCCAGGCCGATGATGCGCAGCCCGTCGACGTCCGAGACGGCCAGTCGTCCCCGGGCGTGGAACACCGATCCCCAGGGGTCGCCCTCGCGGGACACGTCGTGGTTACCGCGGCAGACGAAGTAGTCCCGGCCCGCCGCACCCCAGGCATCCAGGCGCGCACGCACCGCTGCGGACTGCTCGAGCGTGCCGGAATCGGTCATGTCACCGGCCACGATGAGTTGATCGGTGCCGCGATCGGGTGCGCGCAGATCGCTCAGCAGCGCGTCGAGCATGATCTGCGGATGGCTGTCGGTGTCGTGCCGCAGCCCGTTCGGGAATCCGGCCACGATCAGGCCGCTGGTGCTCTCGCCGTAGTGCACGTCGTTGGCGAGCGCGATCGTGCGCAGCAGCGGGCCCGGCGGCGGGGTGAGCGTGGTGAAAACGCCCGTGGTCTCCGGTGATCCGGCGCGGCGCGTGACCAGGGTCCGGGCCGGGACGGCGCGGCAGCCGCCGGAATACGCCTCGAATCGGTACGCGCGGCCCGGCTCGAGTCCCTCGATCTGCGCGTAGTGGTATGCGGTGGGACGAGAGTCGATGCTGTATCGCCGGGGCGGATGCGTGGCGTCCGCGGGTGCGATGCGAATCTCGGTGTCCGCGGGCGCCGGGCGCAGCCGTCCGGCGTGATCGCGGGCCCGGGTCGTCCAGGTCAGGATCGCGGAACTGTCGGTGACGGTCACCACCTCGAGTTCGGAGGCGACCAGCGAATCCTGGTGCACCCGAACGCGATCGGATCGATGGACGGTGAACGCCGACCGGGTGCGGAACGGAGTTCCCACCGTGACGGCGGCCGCCCCCGAGGCGGCATTGGCGACCCAGGTCGCTCGCAGACGTGCGTTCAGCATGGAAACCTCCGCCCGGGTACGGCCCGATGATCCGACGGTAGGGGGGCCGGTTGAACGGTCCGGAGCCCGAACATGACCAATTCGGCGGCCCGTGCTGAATATTTCGGTGCGGGTAGCACAGACCACTGCACGGGGGTGAGTGAGATATCAGACAGTGGTCCTGAGCTTGCCGGATACCGAAAGTGCTGGTCCCGGACTTGACTTTGCCTGGTCACCGGACTGGGATAGTTGGTATCTGAAACTAATTGCGGAATACATGCATCGCTGGGATGTCCGCGGCGGGGCATCGGGGCGTCGGACGAATTCGAGGGAGGTCGAGGTATGGACGAGGCAGCGCGGCAGGAACTGGGGCGGCGGATGATGGAGCTGGTCGCCCGCGACCCGCAGGTTCGCGCGGCGATTCCGGATGCCGATGTCGGCGCGGCGGTGGCTCGCACGGACGTGTCGTTGGCACAGTCGATCGAGATGCTCGTGCGGGGGTATGCGGACCGTCCGGCGCTGGCCGGGCGGGCGATGGAGTTCGTCACCGACGAGACCGGTCACACTCGCGGGCGGTTGCTGCCGCGCTACGACACCATCACCTACGGCGAGATGTGGCGGCGCGTCACCGCTGTCGCCGCGGCCTGGTATCACGATGCCGAATCACCGGTCCGGCCAGGCGATTTCGTCGCCGTTCTCGGATTCACCAGCACCGACTACACGGTGGTGGATCTGGCCTGCACCGCACTGGGCACGGTGTCGGTGCCGTTGCAGACCGGTGCGTCCGCGGCGCAGCTGACCCCGATCGTCACCGAGACCCGGCCGCGCGTGCTGGCCGCGAGCGTCGAACAGCTCGACACCGCAGTGGATCTGGTGCTGACCACCGAACTGCCGAGCACGCTGATCGTCTTCGACCATCATCCGCAGGACGACGATCATCGCGCCGCGGTCGAATCCGCCCGCGCTCGCCTGGCCGATCGTCCGGTATCCGTGCGGGTCCTCGCGGAGGTCATCGAACAGGGCGGCGAACTCCCCGAGGCGCCACTGCACACCGGTGCGCACGAGGATGCGCTGGCCCTGCTGGTCTACACCTCGGGGAGTACCGGAACACCCAAGGGCGCAATGTATTCCGAGCGCATGGTGACCCGGATGTGGCGTAACGGCGTGGAGGTGCCGTTGCCGTCGATCGGGTTCAGCTTCATGCCGATGAGCCACGTCGCCGGACGCGGTTCGCTGCTGTCCTGCCTGGGTCGCGGCGGCACGGTGTATTTCGCCGCCCGCAGCGATATGTCCACGCTGTTCGACGATCTGGCGTTGGCGCGCCCCACGGTGCTGTTCTTCGTCCCGCGCATATGCGACATGCTGTTCCAGCGTTTCCGCGGTGAAGTCGATCGCCGCGTGGCCGCCGGGGGCGTACCAGAGACGGTCGAGCAGGAGGTGAAAGTCGAACTGCGCGACGAGGTTCTGGGCGGACGCTTCATCATGGCGATCACCGGCAGTGCGCCGCTCTCGGCGCAACTGCACGAATTCATGGCCTCGGTACTGGGATTCGGCCTGATCGATGGATACGGCTCGACCGAGTCCTCCGGCGGCGTCATCGTCGACAACCTCGTCGTCCGGCCGACGGTGACCGATTACAAACTCATCGACGTCCCGGAGCTGGGCTATTTCAGCACCGACAAGCCTTATCCGCGCGGGGAACTGCTGATCAAGGCCGAGACACTCTTCCCCGGCTATTTCCGGCGCCCCGAACTGAATGCGGAGATCTTCGACGCCGAGGGCTTCTACCGCACCGGTGACATCATGGCCGAACACGGCCCCGATCACCTGTTCTACGTCGACCGGCGCAACAACGTGCTCAAACTCTCGCAGGGCGAGTTCGTCACGGTCGCCAAGCTGGAAGCCGTCTACGCGGCCAGTCCGCTGGTCCACCAGATCTATCTGTACGGCAGCAGTGAGCGCGCGTATCTGCTCGCGGTCATCGTACCGACGCCCGAATCGGTTGCCGCACATCCCGATACCGCCGATCTGACCGCGGCGATCACCGAATCGCTTCAACGCGTGGCCCGCGTGGCCGAGCTGAACTCCTACGAGATCCCGCGCGCCTTCCTGCTCGAGACCGAGCCGTTCACCCTCGACAACGGACTGCTGTCGGGCATCGCGAAACAGTTGCGGCCCAAGCTCAAAGAGCGTTACGGCGAGCGGCTCGAGCAGCTCTACGTCGATCTGGCGCGGGAACAGGACGACGAACTGGCCGCACTGCGCCGCGAGGCCGCCGATCTGCCGGTGCTCGAGACGGTCGGGCGCGCCGCGCGAGCGCTGCTGGGCTGCGCGACCACGGATCTGCGCCCGGACGTGCACTTCACCGATCTGGGCGGCGATTCGCTCTCGGCGCTGACGTATTCCACACTGCTGCAGGAGATCTTCGGAGTGGAGGTCCCGGTCGGTGTGATCGTCGGCCCCGCCACCGACCTGACCGCGCTGGCCCGATACATCGAGGCCGAACGCGATTCCGGCGGTACCCGGCCCACCGTCGCCGGTGTGCACGGGACCGGAACGCGGATTCGCGCCGCCGATCTCACCCTGGACAAGTTCATCGACCGCCCGACACTCGATGCCGCCCCGGACCTGCCGCGTGCCGCGCAGGTTCCCGCCACGGTGCTGCTGACCGGTGCGAACGGCTATCTGGGCCGGTTCCTGTGCCTGGAATGGCTCGAGCGGCTGTCCGCGTCGGGCGGCCGACTGATCTGTGTGGTGCGCGGCGTCGATGCGGCCGCGGCGCGCGCCCGGCTGGACGAGGTCTTCGACAGCGGCGATCCGGAACTCGCCCGGCACTATCGCGCACTGGCCGAACACACCCTCGAGGTGCTCGCCGGTGATATCGGCGAGCCGAATCTCGGTGTGAGTGAACAGGATTGGACTCGCCTCGCCGAGACGGTCGATCTGATCGTGCATCCGGCGGCCCTGGTCAACCACGTGCTGCCGTACGGGCAGTTGTTCGGTCCCAACGTGGTGGGCACCGCGGAGGTGATCCGGCTGGCCCTGACCACGACGATCAAGCCGGTCACCTATCTGTCCACGGTGGCCGTCGCGGCGCAGGTCGCGCCCCAGGCGTTCACCGAGGACGGCGACATCCGCGAGGTCAGCGCGGTGCGCTCGATCGACGACGGCTATGCCAACGGCTACGGCAACAGCAAGTGGGCCGGTGAGGTGCTGCTGCGGGAGGCGCACGATCTGTGCGGTCTTCCGGTGGCGGTCTTCCGGTCCGACATGATCCTGGCCCACTCGCGTTACGCCGGTCAGCTGAACGTCCCCGATATGTTCACCCGGCTGCTGCTGAGCCTGCTGGCCACCGGACTGGCGCCGAAATCCTTCTACGCCACCGACTCTCGGGGCGAGCGGCAGCGTTCACACTACGACGGGCTGCCCGCCGATTTCACCGCCCTGGCGATCACCGCGCTCGGCGCCCAGGTCACCGCCGGTTTCGAGACCTTCGATGTGCTCAACCCGCACGATGACGGCATCTCACTGGACGAATTCGTGGACTGGCTGATCGAGGCGGGGCATGCGATCGAGCGGATCGACGACTACGGCGAATGGTTCCGCAGGTTCGAGACCGCGGTGCGCGGGCTGCCCGAGGAACAACGCCGGCATTCGTTGCTGCCGCTGCTGCACGCCTACCGCGCTCCGGGTAGGCCGCAGCGCGGTGCGGCTCTGCCCGCCAAGAAGTTCCAGGCCGCGGTGCAGGCCGCCGAACTGGGCGCCGAGCGCGACATCCCGCATCTGGACCGGGCGTTGATCGAGAAGTACGCCACCGACCTGGCACTGCGAAAACTGTTGTAGGCCACCATTCCACCCGCTCAACGGTGCGCGGGTAGCTGTGTCCGTGGCTTCGGCAACAGCCGGCGACGGCGCCCCGGTGTGAACCGGGGCGCCGTCGCCCTCTCCACTGCCTCGAGCGGGCTGCTACGTGATGATCCGCAGGGGGTGCTCCAGCAGATCCTTGAATTGCTGCAGGAACTTCGCCGCGACCGCGCCGTCGATGGCCCGGTGATCGGCGGACAGCGTGACCCGCAGCACCTTGCGGGCCACCACCGCGCCCGAATCATCCAGTCGCAGTTCGTCACTCGCGCCGCCGACGGCCAGGATCGCCGATTCGGGCGGGTTGATGACCGCGGTGAACTGTTCGATGCCGAACATGCCCAGGTTGGAGATGGTGAAGGTGCCGCCGGACATCTCCTCGGCACGCAGTTTGCGTGTCCGGGCGCGTTCGGCTTTGTCGCGGCTCTCGGCCGCGATCTCCGAGACGCTCTTGCGGTCCGCGTCGTGAATCACCGGGACGAGCAGCCCGGCCGGGGTCGCCACCGCGACGCCGAGATGAATTCCCTTGTGCTGCAGGAGTTTGTCACCGGCGAAGCTGACGTTCACCGACGGATCCGTGCGCAGGGTGGCCGCGACCGCCTTGACGAGCAGGTCGTTGACGCTGACCTTGCCCTTTCCGGCGGATTCGAGCGTCGCGTTGATCTGCACCCGGAAGGCCAGCAGATCGGTGACGTCGATCGCGCTGGCCAGATAGATGTGCGGGGCCTGCTGCTTGCTCTCGGTGAGACGGGTGGCCGAGACCTGCTGGATGCGGGTCAGCGGAATCTCGTCGTAGTCGCCCGACGCCGGAACCGGTTGCGCTACTGCGGCTTCGGCGGTGGCCGCCGCCGGTGCGGCTGCCGGGGCTGTTCCGGAATCGGTTGCGGGCTTCGCTGATTCGACATCACGGCGAGTGATGCGCCCGCCGGGCCCGGTGCCGGTCACGGTCGCCAGATCGACCCCGATTTCGCGGGCGATCTTCCGTGCGAGCGGCGAGGACTTGGGACGCAGGCCGTCCGCGGTGGCCGAACCGCCGGATGTGCGATCGTCCGGTGTCGCGGATCCTGGTGTGGCCGCGGGTGTCGGCGATACGGAACCCGTTGCGGGCGTCGAAGCATCGGGTGTGGGCGCAGCGGGGGAGACCTCGGAGCCGCCGGTAGCGGCCGAGGTCTCCGGTGCCGCGGCGCTCGTGACGCGCGCGGTCCCGCTGCCATCCCCGACGAGTGCGATCGGTTCCCCGATCGGCACCCGCGCTCCCGCGTCGGCGAGGATCTGTTCGAGAACCCCGTCGTCGTAGGCTTCCAGCTCCATCAGAGCCTTGTCGGTCTCGATCTCGGCGATGACCTCGCCGCGGGCCACCGGATCTCCCACCTGTTTGAGCCAGGACGCGATGACGCCCTCCTCCATGGTGTCCGAGAGCCGGGGCATGATGATCTCAGGCATATCTGGTCCTCTCAGGCCCGCCGTCGGCCCACGGCCGCAAGGGTTTCCATGGCGGCGGTGTACAGCGAGTCGGCGGACGGCAGGGCGATCCGCTCGAGCGGTTTGGCGTAGGGCAGCGGCACCTCGGCCATGGCCACGCGGCGCACCGGCGCATCGAGGTAGTCGAACGCGCCGTCGGAGATGGATGCGGCCACCTCCGCGCCGATGCCGTAGGTCAGCCAGTCGTCCTCGCCGATCACCGCGCAGCCGGTCTTGCGGACCGAGGTGACGAGCGTGTCGCGGTCCAGTGGACGCAGGCTGCGCAGGTCGATCACCTCCGCCGAGATGCCCTCGGCGGCAAGGCGTTCGGCGACCTGGGTGCATACCGTCGCCATCCGGGAGTAGCCGATCAGCGTGATGTCCGAGCCCTCCCGGGTGACCGCCGCCTTGCCGATCTGCGCGGGCGGAATGTCCTCGGGCACTTCACCCTTGGTGTTGTAGAGCGAGAGGTTCTCCAGGAACAGCACCGGGTCGTCGTCCTCGATCGCCGCCTTGAGCAGCGCGGCCGCGTCGGCCGGTGTGCTGGGCGCGACCACCTTCAGGCCCGGGACGAACGCGTAGTACAGCTCGATGTTCTGCGAATGGGTCGCGCCGAGCTGCTGACCGCCGCCACCGGGCGTGCGGATGACCATGGGCACGTTGGTCTGTCCGCCGAACATGCCGTAGATCTTGGCCGCGTGATTGACGATCTGATCCAGCGCGAGCAGCGAGAAGTTGATGGTCATGATCTCCACGACCGGCCGCAGCCCCAGCATCGCCGCGCCGATGGCGGCGCCGACGAAACCCTCCTCGGCGATCGGCGTGTCGCGGACCCGCTTCTCCCCGAATTCGGCCAGCAGACCGGCGGTGATCTTGTAGGAGCCCTCGAAGACGCCGATCTCCTCCCCGATGAGAAAGACATCGTCGTCGCGCCGCATCTCCTGACGCAGCGTCTCGCGCAGAGCTTCGCGATACGTGATGACGGGCACGGAATTACCTTTCGGGGTGAGCGACGGGCCGTCGCGATGCGGGGTGACGGGCACGGGTCACCTCAGCGCCTCGGCCGGGAACAGCGGGTCGGCGGGCAGCCGGCGCAGTTCCCCGGGGACGGGGGTCGCATACGTGTAGTCGAACAGGCTGGACGGGTCCGGATGCGGGCTCGATTCGGCGAATTCGACAGCGGTGGCAACCTTCTCGGTGACCTCGGCTTCGATCGCGGCGGCCGACTCCTCGCTCAGCACACCGGCCGCGAGCAGCCGGGCGTGCCAGAGCGTGATCGGGTCGTGTTCGCGGGCTTCCGAAACCGCCTCGGTGCTGCGATATTTGGCCGGGTCGACTACCGAGTGGCCCTTGAGCCGATGGCTGACCGCTTCGAGCAGCGCCGGTTTGCCCTCGCTCCGTGCGGATTCGATGAGTTCGCTCGCCGCTTCGCGGACCGCCAGCACATCGGTGCCGTCCACCCGCTCACCGCGCATCCGGTAGGCCGCGGCCCGCTTCCACAGATCCGGTTCGGCCGACGACTTCTCGACCGTGGTGCCCATGCCGGTGTAGTTGTTGATCACCAGGAACACCACGGGCAGGCGCCACAGTGCCGCGATGTTCAGCGATTCGTGGAATGCGCCGATATTCGTTGTGCCCTCGCCCATCTGGCACACCACCACGTCGTCCTCGCCGCGATAGTCGATGGCCAGTGCCGCGCCGATGGCCAGCGGGACCTGGCCGCCGACGATCGCGTAACCACCGAGCAGCCGGGTCGCGGTGTCGTACATGTGCATCGAGCCGCCCCAGCCCTTCGAGGTGCCGGTGGAGCGGCCGTACAGTTCGGCCATCACCCGGCCGGGCTCGATACCCTTGGCCAGTGCGTATCCGTGCTCGCGGTAGTTGGTGAACAGGTAGTCGGTCGGGCGCATGGCCGCGCCGAGCCCGACGACGGTCGCCTCCTCGCCGAGGTTCAGGTGGCAGTAGCCGCCGATCCGGGCCTGCTGATACGCCTGGGCGGTGCGCTCCTCGAAGCGACGCACGAACAGCATGTCGCGATACAGGTCGCGCAGCGACTCGGGATCTGTTGCGGCGATACGGCTTTCGACCGTCGATGCCTCGGTCGCCGTGTTATCGGCGAGCGGCGCTGCCGAGCCGGTTTCGGCCTGGGCCGTCTTCTTCGAACGAGCGGACTTGCGCGGGGCCGAGGCGGTGGCGGGCGTGTCGTCGGCGGTCGCGGATTCCGATTCCTGTGCCGGAACGGATTTGGCGGCGGTGGCCGGACGTCCGTCGGCCGGACGGGTGGCCTTGTGGCCGGGCTTGCGGGGAGTTGCGGTGGTCACTTGTGGTGCTCCTCGAGTTCGATGCGGCACAGCGTTTCCGGTGTGGTCACGCTCTGCTGCCGCCTCCGGGTCGCTTACGCGGCGGCGCGATGTGAACCGGCAGTCCGAGACCGGCCAGGGCCGCCTCCATGCCGATCTCGCCGAGGGTGGGGTGGGCGTGGATGGTGCCCGCGAGTTCGTCGAGGGTGGCCTCGATCGAGATGGCCAGTGCGCCTTCGGTGATCAGATCACTGGCCGACGGTCCGATGATGTGCACGCCGAGCACCTCGTTGTGGCGCTGCCCGGCAACGATTTTCAGCATGCCCTCGGTATCCCCGAAGGTCTTGGCCCGGCCCAGCGCCGCGAACGGGAAGGAGGCGGTGACGATCTCGTGCCCCGCGGCGCGAGCGGCCTCCTCGGAGAGCCCGACGCTCGCGATCTCCGGATGGGTGAACGTGGCGGCCGGGATGACCGTGTAGTCGATGTGCGTCTCGTGCCCGGCGATGGCATCGGCCGCGGTGAGGCCCTGATGCGAGGCGACGTGCGCGAGCAGAGCCTTGCCGGTGACGTCGCCGATCGCGTAGACGTGCGGCACACCGGTGCGCATCTGGTCGTCGACGGGGATGAAACCCCGTGCGTCGGTGTCGATTCCGGCGACATCCAGATCGAGCGCGGCGGTATTGGGACGACGGCCGACGCCGACGAGCACCACGTCCGCGTCCACCTCACGAGCCTGCGGCCCGCCGACCGCGACGCGCAACGCTCCGGCCGCCTCGGTGATGCCGGTGACCGTGGACCCGGTCAGCACGGTGATGCCGCGTTTGGTGAACGAGCGTCCCAGGGCGGTCCCGATCGCGCTGTCCTCCAACGGAACCAGCCGATCCTGCATCTCCACGACGGTGACCTCCGCGCCGAAGGCGTGGAACAGGCTGGCCCATTCCGCGCCGACCGCACTACCGCCGATGACGACGATGCGCTCGGGTACCTCGGTCAGCCCGAACGCGCCGTCGGAGGTGATCACACCGGGCAGATCCGCCCCCGGCACGGGCAGTACCGCCGGTACCGAACCGGTCGACACGATGACGTCGGTGGCGGTGATCTCGCGGATCGCCGCCGCGCCGGGAGCCGCGGCGTAGCGGGGGCCACCAGCGAAGATCGGCGAGGTTCCGGCCTCGAAGACCTGCACCGTGGTGGGCCCGGTGAACCGCGCGTGGCCCTCGATCACGGTGACGCCGTTGGCTTTCAGCAGTCCCGCGACACCGTCGGTGAGCTCTTTGACGATGCCGTCCTTGCGCTGGCGCACGGCGGCGAAGTCGAAGCGGACGTCATCGGCGTAGACGCCGAAATCAGCTGCGGCACTGACTGTCTGGAATACCTCGGCGGATCGCAACATGGCTTTGGTGGGAATGCAGCCCCAGTTCAGGCAGACCCCGCCGGGCCGTTCCTTCTCCACCAGCCCGACCGTCAGGCCGCGCTGAGCGGCCCGGATGGCGGCCACATAGCCACCGGGACCGCCGCCGATCACCAGTAGATCGAATTCCGGCACTCGTGGTGCTCCTCGTCTCGAACGAATACGACCGCGCCCGGTTGTGGCGCGAGTCATCCAGGTCGAGTCTTGTCGCCACTCGGAGCACAAACAATGCACCGCAAGCCCAGGAATTCCGTTCCCAAACTGGGCGCTGCGCCCAATGGGGGGCCGACTGCCGCGGCGCTACCGGGAGGTGTCGAGCCCGAGCGCGGCGAGGGCGAGCGACAGTTCCAGCGCCGCGCGCTGATCCTCGAGCGGACGCCCCAGCAACCCGGAGATCCGCTGCAACCGATTGATCACGGTGTTGCGATGGCAGTGCAGTCGCGGCGCCGCATTGGCCGCGGAACGGTTCTCCGCCAACCAGATCGACAGTGTGCGCAGCAGGATGTCGCGCTCCTTGTCCGGTAGTTCGAGCACCGGGCCGAGGGTGTGGGTGAGCAGCAGATCGGTCAGATCGGGGGAGCGGACCAGTAGTGCCTCGGGGTACCGCTGCTCGAGCGACACCAGACCCGTTGCGCCCCCGGGCAAGGTCTGCAGTGCGATGAGCGCCAGCGCGTGCGCGGAATCCACCTGCGCCAGCCCCGGCACCGCGGGCGAGGCCCCCGCGCGCCCGCGCACCTGCGGCCGAAGTTGTTGCAGGACGGCCTCGTCGGTGCGATGTTCCAGCGAGACGATCCCGATCGTGGTGTCCACTCGGTCGTGCCACACCGATCGGATGCCCGAGGCGGACAGCGCCGTCTCGGTGCCCGCCCGCAGTGGCCGCCCCGCCCCGCGGGCCGCGACCACCAGATATGCACCCTGCGTGGGCAGATTCAGCTCGCGCGCGGCGCGGGCGGCGAACGCGGCATCGTGTGCCCGGCCCGAGAGCAGATCCTCGATCAGTGCGTGGCGGCGGCGCTCGTCCCGCCGGACCTGTTCCAGCTCGGTATTGCGGTACGAGGTCACCAACGCCGAGGACAGCCCGTCGACCACCGCCCACATCGCCGTCCCGGATTCCCGGATCTCCTGTGGCCCAACACTTCCGGCCTTGTCGAGCAACGTCTCCCAGACGATGCCGCCGCCGAGCCGGAAGGTTCGCAGCATCGCCTCCATCGGCACGCCCTGCTCGGCGCGATGTCGTCCGATCGCCGCGGCCACGTCGTCGGTTTCCGGATCGCCGCTCGCGCCGCCGAGCAGATCCAGGATCCGGGTCAGGTATCGGCGGCAGCCCTCGCGCAGATCCGCGCGGGGGACCGAGGTGTAGTCGGTCCATTCGGGGTTGTCGGTGAAGATCGCCGCCAGCAGTCGCCGTGTCATCGCCGGCACGTCGGCCCGGCACGCCTGGGCCAGGGTGCGCGTCCCGGGCGTCGAAAGGGCAGGTTGTGGCGATGCCATGGCCAGCACGGTACGCCGGATCGGCTCAACCCAGCGCGAGTGCCAGGAAGAAGTCGACCCGGTCCTCGAGCCGGGACAGATCGCGGCCGGTCAGCTCCTCGATCCGGGCGATGCGGTAGCGCAGCGTGTTGACGTGCAGGTGCAGCAGTTCTGCGCTGCGGGTCCACGAACCGTTGGTCTGTAGGAATATCTGCAGGGTGTGCACCAGATCCGCGCCGTTGTCCTGGTCGTAGGTGACCAGCGGGTCCAGCAGGCGCAGCCGGAACATCCGGCGCACCTCGTCGGGGACGCTGGCCAGCAGCATCATGTGGGTGGCCAGTTCGTCGTGGCCGACCAGTGCGCCCGCGCGCCCGCGTCCGGCGGCCATCCGCCGGGCGTAGCGGGCCTCCTCGACCGCACCGCGCAGCCCCTCGCCGTCGACGATGCCGCTGACGCCGATCGACAGGCGGATACCGCCCAGACCCGGTTCGAGGGTGCGCAGCGCCGAACCGATCTCGGTGCGTGCGTCGGCGTCGGCGGGAATCAGCGCGATCGCCTCGCCGTCCACCAGACCGGCGGCAGGTGTTCTGCCGTAGAGGATTTCGCGCAACAGCGCGCGTAACTCCCTGGGCCGCAGCACATCCTCGGCCGCTGCGGCTACCGCGACATAGCTGTCGGTCACCCCGAGCCCGGTCAGCTCCAGTCGCGAAATGATCTCCGCCGGTTTGGCATCGGAGACGATCAGCTGGACCAGTTCCTCGGCCAGGCGGCCCTCGGCGCGCTGGCGATCGTCGTTGCGGACCCGTTCGAGGGAGACGATGGCCGCGAGTTCTCCGGCCAGCGCGCGACGCTGTTCGGGCCAGTCCGAACAGTCCGAATCGAACACCAGCAGCCAGTCCGCGACCCGGGAGGTGCCGAATTCGTCCACCGCGAACAGCGAATACGGCTGCGGCTCGGCGCGGACCACGTGCGGCAGCCGCCGCGCGGACAGGAATTCGGTGACCGTGCGCGCGGGCGGCGGCTCGGCCGGTCCGGCCACGACCCGACCGGTCGTGGACATCACCCAGCAGCGCATGTCCAGATCGCGTTCGATGAGATCGAGTACCGAACCCAGGCCGGTGCCGGAGACCAGCTGGCGATGCCGGTCCAGGATCGCGGTCAGATCCGCCGCCCGGCCGGTGGACAGCATGCGGGTGATCCGTTCGGTGACGGTCGCGAACGCCACCCGCTCATCCACCCGGAACAGCGGAATCCGGTACTTGCGGCACGCCTGCACCACATCCTCGGGCGGTTCGCCGTAACGGGCGTCCCCCGTGGCCAGCGCCGCCGCCTTGGACCGGGCCAGTGCCGCGACGAAGGTCTCGCTGTCCTGCGGACCGCTGCGCCACTGCATACCGGTGAGCACCAGTTCGCCACCCGACAGATAGCGGCTGGGATCGGGCAGATCCTGGGTGACGACCCAGCGCACGAACCGGTCGAGCTCCTCTTCGCCGGTGACGAGTTCGAGCCCCAGATCCGTCATGGCGAGCAGGGAACGTAGACGCATGATTCCGGACGCTAACAGCCTGCGCGCCCGATTGTCGCCGTATCGAGGGCACTGGTGACCTCGCCGTAACGCGGGCGTCATCGCATTTGGAGATAAGTACGAACGACCCCGTGTGAACCAGCGCACAGTTCGGAGTTCCGGTCGTGGCCGCGCGATGGCTCGGCCGGGTGTACTGGCTTCACACGTTTCATGCCGATGGAGGTCAGATGACGGTGCGGCAGTGCACACCCGGAAATGCCGGGGGGATGTGATGGAATTCCTGCGACCCGGCGGTTGGGCCGAGGCGCTCGAATTGCGGGCCGCCTTTCCCGAGGCGCTCCCCATTCAGGGCGGCACCGATGTGATGGTCGAGCTGAATTTCGACAAGGGGCGTCCGGCGGCACTGCTGGATCTGAATCCGTGCGCGGAATTGCGGCATATCGAGGAAATCGATGGCCGGGTGCGCGTCGGCGCGGGTGTTCCGTACGTGCAGATCATCCGTGAGCTGGGCACACGTGTACCCGGACTGGCCCAGGCCGCGCGCACGGTGGGTTCGCCGCAGATCCGCAATCGCGGGTCCGTGGGCGGTAATCTCGGCGCCGCGTCGCCGGCCGGTGACAGCCATCCCGCGTTGCTCGCCGCGAATGCGGTGATCGAGGTGACCTCGGCCGCGCGCGGTTCCCGGATGATTCCGATCGACGATTTCTACGTGTGGGTCAAGAAGAATGCACTCGAACCCGACGAATTGATTCGCGCGATCTGGCTCGAACCCGATTCAGGTCCGCAGTATTTCTCGAAAGTGGGCACTCGCAACGCCATGGTCATCGCGGTATGTTCCTTCGCGATCGCATTACATCCCCGAACGCGTACGGCGGGAACGGGAATCGGTTCCTGCGGCCCGACACCCTTGCGGGCTCGCGCGGCGGAGGATTTTCTCGCGCGCGAACTGCCCTGGGCCGATCCGGTCCCGCTGACCGAGACGATCGCCCGCGAATTCGGCGCATTGGTCGCGGCCGCGGCGAAACCCATCGACGATGTGCGCGGCACAGCCGACTATCGCACGCACGCCCTCTCGGTCATGGCGCGCCGCACCCTGAGTTGGGCCTGGAACGATCTCGCGGCGCAGAGGAGAGCGGCCTGATGCGGGTGAATGTCCATGTCAACGGCGTCCGGGAGACCGTCGACGACGTCTGGGAAGGCGAGAGCCTGCTGTACCTGCTGCGCGAGCGGATGGGGCTGCCGGGCTCCAAGAACGCCTGCGAACAAGGCGAATGCGGTTCCTGCACAGTCTATCTGGATGGCGTACCGGCCTGCTCGTGCCTGGTCGCCGCCGGGCAGGCGCACGAACGTTCGGTGCGCACGGTGGAGGGCCTGGCCACTCATGCCGATGGGTCGGCCGACCGGCTCGATCCGGTGCAGCAGGCGTTCGTGGAGGCCGGTGCGGTGCAATGCGGATTCTGCACACCGGGGCTGATCGTGCAGGCGCACGACCTGATCGAGCGGAATCCGGAGCCGACCGATGCGGAGATCCGCGAGGCGCTGGCCGGAAACCTCTGCCGCTGTACGGGTTACGAGAAGATTCTCGACGCGGTGCGGGTGGCCGCACGGCGAAAGGCGGCAGCGCGATGAGTAAGGTATCGCAGGCTGATCCGGCGGCGCCATCGTCTGCGGGCCGCCGGATCATCATCGAAAACGCTTATATCGCACCGGTTGTCGGCGAGGAGATCGACAACGGACACCTCACCGTCGACAACGGCCGGATCACCGCCCTGGGCTGTGGACCCGCGCCGATCGTCGAGGACGCCGAGCGTATCGACGCCACCGGGTGCCTGGTCACCCCGGGCCTGGTGAACACCCATCACCACCTCTACCAGTGGGCCACCCAGGGCCTGTATCAGGACGCCACGCTGTTCGAATGGCTGACCGGGCTGTACCGGACCTGGGCCCGCATCGATGCCGACATCACCCATGGCGCGGCAGTGGCCGGACTGGGCTGGCTGGCACTGAGCGGGACCACCACCTCCACCGATCACCACTACGTATTCCCTTCGGGCCGTGGCGATCTGTTCGAGGCCGAGGTGCGTGCGGCCGCGGAGGTGGGGCTTCGATTCCACCCCTGCCGGGGCTCGATGGACCGCGGTCGATCCGACGGCGGTCTGCCGCCGGACGAGGTCGTGGAGACGATCGATCGGATCCTGGACGAGACCGCGGCGGTGATCGACAAGTACCACGACCCCTCCTTCGATTCGATGCTGCGAGTGGCCGTCGCGCCCTGCTCACCGTTCTCGGTGAGCGAGACACTGCTGCGCGAGTCGGCGATCCTGGCCCGCGACAAGGGTGTTCGCCTGCACACCCATCTGGCCGAGACGCTCGACGAGGATCGGCACTGTCGTGAGCAGATGGGTTGCACCCCGGTCGAATACATGGAGAAGATCGGCTGGCTGGGCCCGGACGTCTGGTTCGCGCACGCGGTTCATCTGCGCGACAAGGATATTCAGCGTTTCGCCGAGACCGGCTCCGGCTCCGCGCACTGCCCGAGCTCCAATGCCCGGCTCGGTGCGGGAATCGCCCGGGTGCGGGATCTGCTGGCCGCGGGCGCCCCGGTCGGACTGGGTGTGGACGGCGCGGCTTCCTCCGAGCTGACCTCGTTGGCCGGTGAGATGCGCCAGGCCATGCTCTTTCAGCGTGCGCTGTACGGGCCGACGGCCCTGACCGCACGCCAGGCGCTGGAGATCGGCACTCTCGGCGGGGCGCGAAATCTGGGTCGGCACACCGAGATCGGCAGTCTCGAGCCGGGCAAGCTGGCCGACATCGCGATCTGGCGGGTCGACGGATTCCGTTCCGCCATCGCCGATCCGGTGTGCTCGCTGGTCTTCGGCCCGACTCCGCCACTGGCGCGACTGCTGGTCGGCGGGCGCACCGTGGTCGAGAACGGCGAGTTGCGCACCGTCGCACAGGACGTCATCGCCGCGGCCGGGGTCTCGGCCCGTGATCGGCTGCTGCGCGGACAGGACCGCTGATGACCGTCTCGCCGAAATCACGGACCGGATCAGGAGTTTCGATGACCCGCTCTACGCGCTTCCCGGCCGAGGTGGCCGCACCCGGCAACGCCGGCGTCGGCGGCAGCCCGCTGCGTCCCGACGGAACCCTGAAGGTCAAGGGCGAGTTCGCCTATGCCTCGGACCTGTGGATCGACGGCATGCTGTGGGGGATGACCCTGCGCAGCCCGCATCCGCGCGCCCGCATCCTGCGCATCGACACCGCCGCCGCGCTGGCCGTCACCGGCGTGCACGCCGTACTCACCCACGAGGACGTGCCGGGCCGCAAGATGTACGGCTTGGACCACACCTGGGATCAGCCGGTCCTCGCGATCGACGAGGTCCGTCATCACGGCGAGCCGATCGCGCTGGTCGCCGCCGACCATCCCGAAATCGCCCGCCGCGCGATGGAATTGATCGAGATCGAGTGGGAGGTGCTCGATCCGATCGTGGATCCCGTTGCGGTGGTGGCTGATCCGGAAGCCAATCGGGTCCAGGAGCGCGGCGGCATCGCGCGTCATCAGCCGGTCCGCGTGGGCGATATCGCCGTCGGCCGGGCCCTGGCCGACGTGGTGATCTCGCGGAAGTACGAGGTCGGCATTCAGGACCAGGCATTCCTGGGCCCCGAATCGGGTCTGGTGGTCCCTGCCGAGGACGGCGGTCTCGAGTTCTACGTCGCGACCCAGTGGATGCACAACGACCTGTCCCAGATCGGCCCGTGCCTGGGCCTGCCCGAGGACCGGATCCGGATGACCATGGCCGGGATCGGCGGCGCGTTCGGTGGCCGGGAGGACCTCTCGATGCAGATCCATGCCGGGATGCTGGCGATGCACACAGGCCGGCCGGTCAAGATGATGTACAACCGCGAGGAGTCCTTCTTCGGCCACGTCCATCGGCATCCGGCGCATCTGTGGTACGAGTACGGTGCCACCCGGGCGGGAAAACTCACCTACGCGAAGGTGCGGATCATCCTCGACGGGGGCGCGTACACCTCCGCGACGTTGAACGTCACCGGCAACGCATCCTCACTCGCCCTGGGCCCCTACGAATTCCCGCATCTCGAGGTGGACGCCTACGGCGTCTACACCAACAATCCGCCGTGCGGTGCCATGCGCGGATTCGGTGCGGTACAAGCGTGTTTCGCGCACGAGTCGATGATGGACGAACTCGCCGAAGCGCTCGGCATGGACCCGGTACACGTGCGGCAGATCAATGCCGTCACCCAGGGGTCCAAGCTCGCCACCGGGCAGGTACTGCACGCCCCGACCCCGCTCGCGCCGATGCTGGGACGGCTGAAAGATATGCCGCTGCCACCGGATTCGGATATCTCGGACATCCGCAACCTGCCCGGCGGCGCGTCCCAGACCACCCATGGCGAAAGCGTCGTTCGCGGCGTCGGATACGGCGTGGGCATCAAGAACATCTGCTTCTCCGAGGGCTACGACGACCTGTCCACCGCGCGAGTGCGGTTGCAAGTCACTGCCGGAGAACCGGTTGCGCTGGTGCACACCGCCGCGGCCGAGGTGGGGCAGGGCCTGGTCACGGTCGAGGCGCAGATCGCTCGCACCGAACTGGGCATCGACCGGGTCACCATCGCCCCGGCCGACAACGCGGTGGGGGATTCGGGGTCGTCCTCGGCCTCCCGCCAGACCTACATGACCGGTGGCGCGGTCAAGACCGCCTGCGAGGCCGTGCGGGCCCGCGTCCTGGAACTCGCTGCGGCCCAGGGTATCTCGGGTGCGGCGCGGCTGGTCGGCGGGAAGGTGGTCTCGGCAGCCGGTGAGGTGCTCGCGGCACTGGTCGACGTACTCGATGAGGGGGTCGTCGAAGAAACCCGCGAATACCATCACCGGCCCACCACCGGGATGGATCCGGTGACCGGACAGGGCCGGAGCCACACCCAGCTGGCCGTGTGCGTGCATCGCGCCGTGGTCGACGTGGACACCGAACTCGGCCTGGTCAAGGTCGTGGCTCTCGACGCGGTCCAGGACGTGGGCCGGATCATGAACCGGCTCTCGCTCGAAGGCCAGATCCACGGCGGATCCGTCCAGGGTCTGGGTCTGGCGGTCATGGAGGAAATTCAGGTAACCAACGGAAAGGTGCGCAATCCCTCGTTCACCGACTATCTCATTCCCACGATTCTCGACACTCCCACACAGAGATTGGACATTCTGGAGAATCCCGACCCGCACGCCCCCTACGGGCTGCGCGGCGCGGGAGAGCCTCCCACTCTCTCGTCCACACCCGCGGTCGTCTCGGCAATTCGCAACGCCTGCAAGGCCGCCGGCGGGACAGGGAACCTGAGCCGGGTTCCGGTCCGTCCCGAGGACATCATCCGAAGCTGTTGATCAACAGGGGTTCTCGCCCGGCGTGGACCGGGCCCCCACAACCGCATTCCGAACTACAGGTCCGATGACGGCCGGACTGCAGGTCGGCGTGATGCCGCGACTGCTCTGCATCACACGCAGAGCGCGGCGTACTCGTTCCAGCCCCGAGGAGGGCACGCCAATGACCGAGGTACAGACTCGTACTTCCCCTGCTGCCACCACCGCCAAGCGGTCCGCGCTCGACCGGATCTTCC
This sequence comes from Nocardia coffeae, assembly GCF_019890715.1. Lineage (NCBI taxonomy): Bacteria > Bacillati > Actinomycetota > Actinomycetes > Mycobacteriales > Nocardiaceae > Nocardia > Nocardia coffeae. The sequence continues at coordinate 419,080 of NZ_JAINZY010000004.1, forward strand.
GGCTGAGCGCGCGCGGCAGCACCGTCACCCGGGAAATCCGAGGCGGCATCACCACATTCGTGGCGATGGCCTACGTGATTCTGCTGGTGCCGCTGATTCTGGCCGGCGCCACCGACATCGACGGAAAGCACCTGAGCATCGCGCAACTCACCACGGCCACAGCATTTTCCGCCGGATTGTCCACCGTGCTGATGGGTCTGGTGGGCAACGTCCCGCTGGCCCTGGCCGCGGGCCTGGGCGTGGTCCCGGTGGTCGCCTTCCAAGCCGCGCCGCATATGACTTGGCCGCAGACCATGGGCCTGGTGCTGCTGATGGGCGTGATCATCGTGATCCTGGCCGCGACCGGGCTGCGCACCATGATCATCAACGCCATTCCGCTGGCCTTGAAGAATGCGATCGGCGTCGGGATCGGGATGTTCATCGCGATGATCGGCCTGGTCTCGGCGGGTGTGGTCGGGCACGGTTCGGCCTCGGGGCCGCCGGTGAGTCTGGGGCCCGACGGACATCTGCAGGGCTGGCCGGTGGTGGTGTTCGGGGTCGGGCTGCTGCTGATGATCGCGCTGTACATCCGCAAGGTGCCGGGAGCGATTCTGATCAGCATCGCGGTCGCCACGGTGCTGGCCGTGGTGATCAACGCGGTGGCCACGATCGACCCGAAGTCGTGGGGGACCGTCGTGCCCAAGGCGCCGTCCCGGTTGTTCGCCGCCCCGGATTTCGGGCTGATGCTGCATGTCGACCCGTTCGGCGGCTTCGTCCGCGCCGGCGCGCTGACCGCGGGCGTCGTGCTGTTCACGCTGGTGCTGACCGGCTTCTTCGACGCCATGGGAACGGTTTTCGGAGTCTGCGACGAGGCCGGACTGCTGGACGAGAAGGGCACCATGCCCGGAGTCGGCCGAGTACTGACGATGGACGGCCTCGCGCAGATCATCGGCGGTGCGAGCGGCGGCGCGGGCAGCACCGTCTACGTGGAGTCCGCGACCGGTGTCGGTGAGGGTGCGCGCACCGGTCTGACCAGCCTGGTCAGTGGCGGATTGTTCTGTCTGGCAATATTTTTCACCCCGATCGCCGGGGTGGTGCCGATTCAGGCCGCGTCGCCCGCGCTGGTGCTCGTCGGGGCATTGATGATGACCCAGGCGCGCAAGATCGATTGGTCCGACATGGAGGTCGCGGTGCCCGCTTTCCTGACCATCGTCGCGATGCCGTTCACCTATTCGATCACCAACGGCGTCGGCGCGGGGCTGATCTCGTACACGGTGATCAAGGCCGCCCGCGGACGATTCCGCGAAATCCATTGGCTGGTCTGGGTGGTGAGTGCGATCTTCGCCTGCTACTTCGCCATCTCCGGAATCGAAGTCCTGTTGAGAGGGTAGTGATCATGCGCGAGCTGACCGAGCAGATCCTGCGATGGCATTCTGCGGGAACACGATTCGCCGTCGCCAGCATCATCGGCGTCACCGGCAGCGCACCGCGCCCTGTCGGCGCGGCGATGGCGGTGGACGAGGACGGCACCGTCGTGGGTTCCGTCTCCGGCGGCTGTGTCGAGGGCGCGGTCTACGAACTGTGCCGCGAGGCATTGGCAACCGGCACACCGCAGCGGGAAGCGTTCGGCTACAGCGATTCCGACGCTTTCGCGGTCGGATTGACCTGCGGCGGGGTGCTCGAGGTCTTCGTGCACCCGGTCGGCTCGCGCGATCACGACGCACTGCTCGAGGCCCTGCGGGCCGACGGTCCCGTCGCGCTCGTGCGTGACATGGGCTCGGGGGCGACGCTCGCGGTCGGGCCGGACTGGGTCTCGGAGCCGTCCGAGGACACCGAGGGTGGCGGGCCGGTAGCGTGCGCTGATCGGGCGGTGGTGGCGCAGGCGCGGGCGATGCTCGATCTCGGTGCCACCGGCGTGCGAATGATCGGTTGCGGTGCAGGAGAAGTCACGGTATTCATCGAATCCTCCGTGCCGCCGCCTCGCCTGATCGTGTTCGGGGCCATCGATTTCGCGGCCGCGGTCGCGCGAATCGGCGCATTCCTCGGCTACCACGTGACGGTGTGCGACGCCCGCCCACTGTTCGCGACGAAAGCCCGCTTCCCCGAGGCCGACGAGGTCGTGGTGGACTGGCCGCATCGGTATCTCGAAAGCACGCACGTCGATTCGCGCACGGTGATCTGCGTGCTCACGCACGACGCGAAGTTCGACGTGCCGGTACTCGAGGTGGCGCTGCGGCGCCGCGTCGCCTACGTGGGCGCGATGGGTTCACGCCGCACCCACCGCGACCGCACCGCCCGGCTGCTCGCGGCCGGACTCACCGAATCCGAACTCTCCCGGCTACATTCCCCGATCGGCCTCGACCTCGGCGGTCACACCCCCGAGGAGACCGCCGTGGCCGTCGCCGCCGAGATCGTCGCGGCCCGGCACGGCGGTTCGGGCCGCGAACTGCGCGCCACCGACGCCACGATCCACCGCCCGGCACCCGGCGAAACCTTGGGCGCGCCACCGATGGAGTCCGCGACCGCGCAGGCGAGACTTCCCGTGCGGTGACGCTTCCCCGTGCCGAGACGACCACCCGGCGGACCGCCCTCGATTCGGTTACGGTTCCCGTGCGGTGAGCTGCGAGCGCGGAAGAGGCGTAATCGGTTGTTGGCGAGACTGATCCAATCGACATTGGTGGTAGTGGTACTTGTCGTGCTGCTGGCAGAGCCCGGATCGCGTTGGTGGAGTTACGCGGACGACGCGGGCTGGGTCGATCAGCAACGGCCGCAATGGAAGTCATGCGGGATCGCGGACCTGGACAATGTCGGCGGGCAGTGCGCGCAGGTGTACGTGCCACTGGATTACGCGCATCCCGACGGCCGCACCGTGGCCGTTGCGGTGTCGCGGGTACGTGCCACCGATCCCGCGCATCGCCGAGGGGTGTTGCTGGCCAACCCCGGTGGTCCGGGCGCGAGCGGGCTGGACACCGTGGATCTGCTCGGTGACGTACTGAGCCCGGATGTGCGGTCGCACTACGATCTGATCGGATTCGATCCGCGCGGTGTCGGGGCGTCCGGGCCCGCGGCGAGCTGCGGATGGCCCGTCGGCGAGATGACCTACTCCGCGGGCGTGGATCTCGCCGGTTTCCTGCATGATTCGGGTCAGGCGGCACGCATGGCGGTCGGCTGTCTGCGCAACGACCCGGCGCGGCTGCGGCAGTTCACCACTCGGAACACCGCACGAGATATGGATGTGATCCGGAAGACGCTGGGGGAGAGCCGGATCAGCTACTACGGCGTGTCCTACGGTACATATCTCAGCGCGGCACATACCATTTCGGCGCGACACCCGCCGACGTGCGGCACACGATCGAGCGATTGATCACCACGGCTTCCCGGCGTCCGATCGTGCTCGACGGTTTCGCCATCGATGACCACTGGCTACCGTTCCTGCTGCACGACCTGCTGGACAATTTCCGGCTCGACGAGTCACTGGCCCAGGTCATCCGGGAGATCGCCGATGCCGCGGCCGGCTCGCCGACCACCACACACGGCTCCGAGCTGCGCAGCCTGGTGCAGGCACTGCGTGACGGCGAGGATTCCGCGCTGGCCGAAATCGCCTGCGGCGACACCGCCGCGCCCGAGGATCCGGCCTGGTACTGGAACAACATCCAGGCGACCCGCACCGCCCAACCGGTCTTCGGAGCCTTCGCCAACAACATCGAACCCTGCGCCTACTGGCCGCGTCCGGCCGAGCCGGCAACGGTCGTCCGCAACGACGTCCCGGCACTGATCATCCAGGCCACAGACGACCCGCGCACTCCATACCAGAACGGCGTCCACCTGCACCGTGCCATGCCTGCCACACGCCTGGTCACGTTGCAGAACGTCCGAATACACATGACGTTCCGCCCTCAACTGAGCCGATGCGTAGACGATGCGATCAACACCTACCTGGACACCGGAACCCGCCCATCGGCCGACCTGACCTGCCGCGCCGACACGACCGCGCCCTAGCGTGCATGTGCAGGTCGTGCGGCCGCTCATCCTCGGTCGAACAGAAGACCTATATCCGCAGCGTGGTGGACTTCGGCACGAAGGCTGTGGAGAACTGGTGACGCTCGGGCGGCTTATGGGCCGGTTGGGTCGATGTGGGCTGCGACTGTCGAGGGATCCAGGCCGAACGAGCGGATGAGTGCGTGGACCTCGTTGCGGTAGAGCTTGTCCGGGTTGGTTGTCTGTGCGACGAGATTGCCGCGGATTTCCAGCGAGACCAGGCCGTGCAGATGGCCCCAGATGCGCAGGGCGATGGCGATCACCGCGGGTGGCAGGTGTGGGAACTCGGTGCGGACCTCGCCGACCAAGGTGGGGTCGAAGTCCGACCAGTCGAATCCGTAGTCGGTGTACAGCGGTTCGGCCGAAGGCCATGCGCCCGCAGCCAATTCGGTGAGTCCGGCGCACACCCGATGCTCGGCCTCCGGAGCCGCACCGCCTTCGGGCGGTCGGTAGCCGGGCACCGGATCGCCGTAGATCAGCCGGAACCCCTCCCGGTTCGCCAGTGACCACTCGCGAAATGCGCAGGCCCACGCCATGATTCGTGCGGCCGCGAGGTCCGGTGCGCACGCGTCGCGGGCGGCGATCACCGTATCGGCCAACTCGCCGTAGACGTCCTGGATCAAAGCGGTGACGAGGTCGTCGCGGGTGCTGAAGTAGCTGTAGACGGCGTTGGCCGTCATCCCCATCTCCCGTGCGATCGCGCGCAATGTGATCGCACCGGGACCGCCCTCGGCCATGAGTCGGAGGGCGACCTCCTTGATCTCCTCGGTCGTCTCGGTGCGGCGGCGTTCCCGCCTCGTCGGTGTGGCCACGGCGTCACCCTACAGCAGCGTGAAGAGTATATACGTTGAGAAATTACTGCACGCCGTATAGTTTATTCGCAGCGTATCTGGAATGCTTCCGCGCAGCGTGTGAGGAGAAGGCATGTTCATCGGAGTCGTCGGTGCTACCGGCAATATCGGGCAACGCGTGGTCGCGGAGGCTCTGTCCCGAGGTCATCAGGTCAGGGCCTTCACTCGCGGTGCTGCGGACGCCCGCCCGAAGCAGCCGGGTCTGACCTGGGCGAGTCTCGATATCTTCGACAGCGAGGCCGTCACTGCCCAGCTCCCGGGCCTGGACGTGCTCGTCAGTTGTTACCAACCCGGTAATGCCGCACAGGATTTCGATGACACCGTCACCCGGTCGATCGCCGATCCGACGGTCTATGCCACCGCCGCCCGTTCCCTGCTGCGAGCCCTCGAAACCCATCCACGTACCCGGCTCATCGTGGTGGGTGGCGCGGGCAGTCTCGAACACGAACCCGGCAGGGTCGGCGCGGACGACGAGGTCCAGCTGCGTCAGGATCTCGAAAGTATCGGTCTCCCAGCCGATTACGCGGCTGCCGTACGTGGCCATCGGGACGCCCTGGACATACTACGCCTGTCGAACCGCCGTTGGACCTACTTCAGCCCGGCCGAACTGATCGCACCCGGTGAGCGCACCGGCCGTTTCCGCATCGGCGAGGATCAGCGAATAGTCGACGCCGACGGCCGTAGCCACATCTCCATCGAGGACGCCGCAGTGGCCCTGCTCGACGAAGCCGAACTACCTCGTTTCGTTCAGCGTCGCTTCACGATCGGCTACTGAGCGCCTGCCCTAGGCGGGCGATCCCGCTGCCGCGCAGTGCAAACCGGCATGTGGTCCTGCTCGGATGGGGTCGGGCATGATGGCAGGTGTGGGGATGGAGCGGATTACCCAGACGGAGCACACCTTTCGTACTCGTGCGGCCTATGACCGGCTTGCGCCGGTGTGGGCTGCCACCACCGATGACGGGCCGTACAACGGGTGGCTGGAGCGGCCCGCGTTGCGGTCATTGGTGCCGCGGCCGCTCGCCGGGCTGACGGTTCTGGATGCGGGGTGCGGGGCCGGTGGGCAGAGTCGGTGGTTGCTGTCGGAGGGGGCGGAGGTGATCGGTGTCGATCTGAGTGCCGCGATGGTCGCCGAGGCCGCGGCCGGATGTGCGGGCCGGGGGCGGTTCTTTCAAGCCGATCTCGCGGAGCCACTGGAGTTGCCCGACGCGTCCGTCGACGGGATCACCAGTTCGCTCGTGCTGCACTATCTGCGCGACTGGCAGGTTCCGCTGCGCTCGTTCGCTCGAATTCTGCGACCTGGTGGGTGGGTGGTGTTGTCCGTCGACCACCCGTTCGCCCCCGCGATGGACACCCAGCAGGGGTCCTACTTCGATGCCGAACTCGTCTCCGACACCTGGATAAAATCCGATGTCGAAGTCACGCAATACTTTTGGCGTCGACCGCTGGCAGCGGTGATGGCGGAGTTCTCAGCGGCCGGATTCGTGATCGATGCGATCACCGAATCGCGACCGTCGGCGGAGGCACTACAGCGGTTTCCCGCCGAATTGGGCCCGCTGACCGATGTTCCGAGTTTCATCATTTATCGGCTTCGATCGATGTGATCCGTGTCGGTCGTGCCCAGGCCGGTGAGGTGATTCCGATCGCTTCGCTCACCAGGCGAACCAGTTTCGGGTCCAGCGCCGAGCTTGTCCGGCCGGCTCCGGTGGATCCGGCGGCCAGCCACCGCCGGCTGCGGGCGGCGAGGTCGACCAGGCGCGGGTCGTCGGAGGGCCACTCGAATGCCGCGTCGTAGTCGAGGTAGATGGCCCGGAATTGGGGATCGTCGATGGCATCGAGCTTGTCGGCGATCCACTGGGCGACGTCGGTGGACACGAACAGTCTTTCGCCGCAACCCAATTCGGCGATCTGCTCGCGGGTCCGGCGCACTCGCGGCGGCCAGGGGTGGGTGTAGGTAGCGCAGGCCAGCTGCAGCCGAGATCGATTTCATTGCGGTCGGTGCTGAACCTATCGGGTGATGCGAGGAACCGGATATCCGTCGTAGCCGATCGGCGCCCTCCCCCGTGGATTCCAGTGAAGAATATGTGCCGACGAGTTCGACATCCTCGACGTCGTTGTCGGGTTCATGGGCATGCTGCGCAGTATCTGGCTGGATTCGGTATCGTTGCCTGGACTTGACCAGTGGTTCTCCGAAAAATGTTGTGTGCAAGCATAATTGGATCAAATGTCCAGAGTGAAGATTCTGATTTCACATGGATTTGCGGGATGTTTCGGGGTGAGCTTCGCGGTAAAATTCGAACATGAATTCGATGGGGGTGGAGCCTGGAGGGTCGACAGCCGACGTGCTGTTGGCTGCGGTGGGTGAGTTGGTCGAACAATCGCTGACTCCGTTGTCGGATCGTGGGGTGGTGGAGTTGCTGCGTGGGGTGGAGCGTGCGGCGCGGATGTTGGTTGCGGTGCAGCATCGGGTGTTGATCGAGGTGGATTCCCGGTCGATTCCGGCGGATTCGGGTGCTAAGACGATCAAACGGTTCCTGATGGAAACCCTGCGCCTGTCGAACGCCGAAGCCGGTGCACGCGTGCGTGCCGCAACAAAAGTGGGCACGTTCCGTGACCTGGCGGGTGTGGAGCGAGATCCCGAGTTGCCTTGTGCGGCGGCGGCGTTGCGGTCCGGGGATATTTCGGTGGAGCACGCGCGGGGTGTTGCGGCGGTGATGACCCGGATCCCTCGCGCCGCTGATGAGGTCGATCGTGCGGCGGCGGAACAGATCCTGACCGAATTCGCCGAGACCGGGTCGCCCGATGATATGAGCAAGGTCGGAGACGGCATCCTGGCGTATCTGGATCCGGACGGAAAAGTCACCGACGAGTCTGATCGCGCACGCATGCGCGGAATCCGAATCGGCCGACAGCGTGCGGATGGGATGTCCCCGATCAGCGGGGAGATCGACCCAGTACTGCGGGCGTTACTCGATCCCGTACTCGCGAAGTACGCGCGACCGGGTGTGGGGAATCCGGATGATCCGGCCAGCCCCAGGGCTGATGTGGATGGTGCGGATCCGACGTTGATTGCTGCGGCGGCGCAGCGTGATTCCCGCACCGCCGCCCAACGCACCCATGACGCGTTCGCGCTGCTGCTGGGTGAGCTGGTGGATACCAGCAAGCTTGGTTCGCATCGAGGCATTCCAGTCACGACGGTGTTGACGATGCGTGTGGAGGATGTGGAGCGCCTGTCGGGGGTGGCGACGACGGCGACCGGTGGGACGGTGGCGGTCACCGAGGCGTTGCGGTTGGCCGAGCGGTCGCGTCCGTATCTGGCGGTGTTCGATCACGGTGGTTTACCGCTGCATTTGGGTCGGATGCGGCGCCTTGCCTCATCCGCGCAACGACTCTCGTTGATCGCGGCGCTGAGTGGCTGTTCCCGGCCGGGGTGTGACGCTCCCGCATCGTTGTGTGCGGTCCACCATGTGCGTGATTTCAGCAAGGGTGGTCCGACTGATATCGAGAACCTCGTTTTGGCGTGTGATCACTGTCATTCGTTGATCAATGACAGTGACGCTGGTTGGAAAACTGTTGTTCTGGAGGATGATTCGCAGTTTCCGGGTCGAACTGCGTGGATTGCGCCGGAGCATATTGATCCCACTGGTACTCCGCGAGTGAATCATCGTCATCGTGCGGGGGAGTTGTTGGCGGAAGTCGTGGCGGGCGTCCATGCCCCCGCCGGGTTTGTCGAGCGTGCAGCGAACGAACTCACTCCCCGGCCGATCGGCGTCAGGCGTGGATCAGGTCGGTGATCTGGTCGAATTGGGTGGTGAAGGAGTCAGGGGTTATGGCGGCTATGCGGATCAGGAGGTGGCGGGCTCCTGCTGCGGTGTACTGGTTCAGTTGTGTGGCAATATCTTTCGTTGAGCCGGTCATCAGGACCTGGATCTGCTCGACCTGTTCCACGGGCATGCCGTAGGTGGTTCGGCAGTAGTCGTCGAGGGCGGCGCGGCCTCGGATGGGATCTTCGTCGATATAGACGGTGGCGAAGAGAGCTGGGGTGATGGCTGTTTCGTCGCGGCCCTCGGCTGCGGCGGTGGTGTGGATGGTGGTCAGGCCCGTGGCGTAGTCGGCGGGGTCGGGTGGGTAGGGGAGCCAGCCGTCGTACAGGCGGCCGGTGCGTTTCAGGGCGGCGGGGGTTGCTCCGGCGAGCCAGATCGGTGGCCCGCCGGAGCGATGCGGGCGAGGAGCCTCCGGTAGCCAGTCGTAATGTAATACTCTGCCGTGGAAGGGATTCGAATTGCCCGACCACAGCTGCCGCCACAGGCGGACGGTGTCGTCCAGCTGGGAGAACCGGGTCCGGAAATCCACCCCGGACAGTTCGAACTCGGGTTCGCTGATGCCCGGGAATCCGGCCCCTACGCCGAGCACGATTCGCCCCTGCGACACCAGGTCCAGTGAGCCGAGCACGAGCGCGGTGTGCACCGGATTGCGGTAGGCCGGAATCAACGCGGCCGTGCCGAGGGTTATGCGTTCGGTCGCCGTGGCGGCGGCTGCCAGCAGCGTCAGCGGTTCGACCCGTGCACGCAGCAGCGAATCACCCAGCCACGCCGAATCGAATCCGCGCTGCTCGGCGCTCACCACCAGATCGAGAAGTGCGCGAGCCGAGCCCCCGGCGGCGAGTTGAGCCTGCCCGGCGGGCAGCAGTAGTCCGTATCGGATGTCGTTCACCGCTTCAGGATTCGCCGAGCGGTGTGCGTCGGACAATTCCCTGCGGGGTATGAACGACACCCGGTGGACTCGGCCTGCTAGCGGGCAGTTCGCGGCGCTCCGATACCCGGGTCGATGCGTACCGGGCCAGAAGCGGTCGGAGCTATCGGAAAATCGAAGATGGCCGTCGGAATGTAAACGGTGGCACAGGAGTTCGGGATGTCCACCACACCGGAGAAGCGTCCCTCGATGGGGGCCGCGCCGAGCAGCAGATAAGCCTGTTCGCGGCTGTAGCCGAAATTGGTCAGGTAATCGATGGCATGCAGACAGGCGCGTTCGAATGCCAACTGGGAGTCCAGGTATCGCTGTTCGCCGTCGAGGGTGACCGAGGTTCCGGAGAAGGCCAGCCACTCGGAGTACACCGGGCCCTCGTTGCCGGGCAGGAAGACCGCGTTCTCGGTGACCCCGTACAACTGCATGCCGTTCTTGATCACATCGACGCGCAGGTCGATGAAACCGCCCATCTCGATCGCGCCACAGAAGGTGATCTCCCCGTCGCCCTGCGAGAAGTGCAGATCACCGACGGACAGTTTCGCGCCGTCCACGAAGACGGGATAGAAGACGCGGCTGCCGCGCGTGAGGTTCTTGATGTCCTGGTTGCCGCCGTTCTCGCGGGGCGGGGCGGTACGTGCTGCCTCGGCGGCCACACGATCGAATTCGGGACCGGTCAACGAGCCCAGGATCGCGTCCCGGGGTTCGGGCGGCAACGCCAGCGGCGGCACCCGCTCGGGGTCGGTGGCGATCAGTGCGGCTTCCCGGGTGTTCCAGGTGCTCAGCAGGTCGGCCGAGGGTGCGGTGCCCATCAGGCCCGGATGCATTATTCCGGTGAATTTCACTCCGGGGATGTGCCGGGAGGTCGTGGTGTGCCCGCTGAAATCCCAGATCGCCTTGTAGGCGTCGGGGAAGTGCTCGGTCAGGAAGCCGCCTCCGTTGTCGGTGGCGAAGATCCCGGTGTAACCCCAGCCCTGACCGGCCAGCGGGCCCGAATCCTCTTGCGGGACAGGGCCGATGTCGAGGATGTCGACGATCAGCAGGTCGCCGGGTTCGGCGCCCTCGACGGCGAACGGCCCGGACAGGCAGTGCACCGTGCTGAGCGGGGCGTTGCGGACGTCGTCGGCCGAATCGTCGTTGTGGATCGCCCCGTCGAACCATTCGCGCACGTGCACCCGGAACTCGTCGCCGGGTCGCACGGTGACCGTGGCGGGGATGTCGGGATGCCACCGGTTGTGGCCGACGAACTTCTGGTCGGTGAACCGCTTGGACGAATCCAACGGGTACAGCAACTCGGGCATGGGATACCTCTCTTCGGCGTCGAAAGCGTGGAAGCCGTCAGGAGCGGGGGAGCTTGCGGTGCAGGGGATTTCGAGTGACCCTCGGGCTGCGGCGCGGCGGCGGCGCGGCGACGCGCGGCGGTTCGGACGCCGTGCGGGCGGTAGCGTCGAGCAATCGGGTGGCCGTCGAGCCGGAACGTAGCAGGGCGCCACCGCAGATGCGTCGCCGAGACTGGTTGTGGCACACCGGGCACGGCGCGGATTCGGGGACGTCGGTGATGGGGTGGCGGCCGTCGAAGCGGCCACATGTGGGACAGGTGAATTCGTAGCTGGGCATCGAGGGACCTCCGGCTGACCGGGCTGTGCCGACAATCAGTTTCATTTGAGTATATTTTGGACGGACACAATGGAAAGCCGGATATGTCACGGCCGCGAAACGGTGCGGTTAAGCCGCTGTTACGAGAACCGCAACGTGTTTCCCGGTCATTAATTTTCATATGAATTATAGTCAATTGAAAATATCGACTATAGCGTCTGTCCTCACCGAGCCCGTGTAGCCAACGGCCTCGACTGCGAGGAGAACGACATCATGACGACACAACCGACGCCGTCCGCGACGCCCTCTCGATGGCGTCGTTTCCAAGATTGGGCCGCTCGCGATGACATCGAGGACTATTCGCTGCGGTACGCGCCGAAGTCCTTCCGCCGCTGGAGCCCGCTGGCCTGCGCGGTCACCGCGCTCGGCGGCATCGCCTACCTGGCCGACTACTCCATCGGTGCGTCGATTGCCGTGACCCATGGTGCATCCAGCGCCGTGATTGCGATCCTGGTCGCCGCCGTGACGATCTTCCTGACCGGCGTCCCCATCGCCTACTACGCCGCCAAGTACAACCTGGACATGGATCTGCTGACTCGCGGGGCCGGATTCGGCTACTTCGGATCCACTCTGACCAGCATCATCTATGCCAGCTTCTGCTTCATCTTCTTCGCCCTCGAGGGATCGATCATGGCCCAGGCGATGAAGCTGGCATTTCACATTCCGCTCCCGCTCGGCTACATCATCGGTTCGCTGTTGATCATTCCGCTCGTGCTGTACGGGATGTCGGCGTTGGCGAAGTTCCAGGTGTGGACGCAACCGTTGTGGCTGATCCTGTTCGCGGCGCCGCTGGTGATGATCGCGATCGGCGATCCGTCCGGATTCGACGGCTTCCTGTCGTGGGCCGGCAACGGTGGCAGCGCGCGGGTGACCGCGATCGGGGTCGGCGCCGGCGCGGGAGTCGCGCTGTCGCTGATCGCGCAGATCGGGGAACAGGTCGACTATCTGCGGTTCATGCCGGAGAAGTCGGAGACGCCCAAGTTGCGCTGGTGGTCCGCGGTTCTGGCGGCAGGTCCGGGGTGGGTGATCCTCGGCGCCGCCAAGCAGCTGTGCGGGGCCTTCCTCGCCTTCTACATCGCGGGACAGGTCGGCTTCACCCGGGCCACCGAGCCGATCGAGCAGTTCCTCGGCAGCTACGGCGTGCTGATCCACAGTCATGCGATGGCGCTGGCCATCGCGACCGTGATGGTGCTGCTGTCCCAGGTCAAGATCAACGTGACCAATGCGTATTCCGGATCGCTGTCGTGGTCGAACTTCTTCAGCCGGGTGCTGCACCTGCATCCCGGCCGGGTCGTGTGGCTGGCACTGCATATCGCGATCGCGTTGGCTCTGATGCTGGGCAACATGTTCACCCTGCTCAACACCATCCTGGGGTTCTACTCCAACGTCGCGATCGCGTGGGTGGGCGCGATCGTCGCCGATCTGGTGATCAACAAGGGGATATTGAAGATCAGCCCGCCGTACATCGAATTCAAACGGGCCTATCTGTATCCGATCAATCCGGTCGGATTCGGGTCCATGCTCGCCGGGTCGGTGCTGTCGATTCTCGCGTACTTCGGCGCGTTCGGCAGCCTGCTGGCGGCGTGGTCGCCGTATCTCGCACTGGCCGTGGCGGTCGTGCTGACGCCGATCATCGCGGTCCTCACGCGCGGCAAATACTATCTGGCGCGGCCGAATCCGCTGCGCGAGGAGATCGAGAAGGAGCCGCTGTGGGCCGGGCAGACCCTGCTCGATGTGGTGGACGGCAAGCGGTACGAACTGCCGGACATGGTGCACCACTGCCCCTTCCACGGCGGAACGGTGTCCTCGCTCACGTGCACGCTGACCAAGAACTGTGCTGAGCAGTGCCAGTCGCCGTCCTATGCCGACACCGTCGCGGCCGCGGACCTGGGCCTGCAGGCCATGCCGGTGCGCGACTGAAATTCCATGAAACTGCTTGGGGTCGAACAATGTTCGGCCCCAAGCAGGTGGCAGGTCAGGAGGTCAGTTCGGCGTGCACCGTGAAATCCAGCCGATCGGCTCCGGCGAGATAGACCGGCTGCGTGGTGTGCACGCCGCGCACCCGGACCTCCCCGCGCGGACCGTGGTAAGTGGCGTTGGAGGCGGTGCGTTCGATCGCGCGCAGGTCCAGACTGCGTGCCTGCTCGGCGAGCGACGCGAACAACAGCAGTCCCTCGTAACAGGACTCGCCGATGTTGTTCAGCGCCGGCGCGTGCGCCCCGAAACGGTCTGCGTACCGGGCCCCGAAGTCCATCCCGGCCTGGGACACCACACTCTCGAAATAGCCGCAGGCGGTGAACAATCCGCGAGTGCTGTCGGCGCCACCGGCATACAGGACATCCTCACCGATCATCATGCCGAGCCGCATCCGGCACTCGTCGAGACCGGCCGCGGCGAACGCTCGATTGAACGCTGCGCAGTCCGCTCCGACCAGAAGCAGCAGAACGCCTTGCGCCGCAGAGGATCCGATAAGTTCAAGCGCGGCGGCGAAATCGCGCCCGCCCAGCGGGACGAACGTCGCGCCGACCACGTCGATATCCGACTCGGAGCTGAATTCCACTGTGGCCCTGGCAGTCTCACGTGGCCAGATGTAATCGTTGCCGACGATGTACCAGTGTCGGATGCCGAATTCGGCGCGCATCCACCGCAGCGCGGGGAACAGCTGCTGATCGGGGGTCTCACCCACCATGTACACACCGTCGGAATCCTCGCCCCCCTCGTAGAAAGTGGTGTAGACGTAGGGGATTCGCCCGGCGGTCTGCGGAGTGATCACCTTGCGCGCGTTCGACAGATGCCAGCCGACGACGCCGTCGATCAGTCCCGCACCGATCATCCGGTCGACGTGCGCGGTCAGCTCCGGCAGTGGCGCCGCGGCGTCGATCGGATGCAGCCGCACCGGCCGATCCAGGATGCCGCCCGCGGCGTTGATGTCCTCGATCGCGAGTTCGGCGGATGCCTCGCACGACGGTCCGAACATCCCCGCCGGGCCGCTCAGCGGCACCGCCAGTGCGAGATCGACCGATTCGCGACGACCGCGAAGGCTCCGACCGGTCATGGCAACCACCACCGTAATACTTGCAACTGAAAATGACTCATACGGCGCTGTATAGTGCTGATTGTGGACGATAGTACCGCCCTTGCCGCGCTGGACGAGCTTGCCCGACTGATGCGGCGGGTATCGCAGGATCTGGACAAGACTGTCGCCACCTGCCTCGGTGAGACGTCTCCCGGGCGTTGGCATGTGCTGAACGCTGTCGCCGATGGCCAGGGCCGTTCGATGTCCCAACTGGTCGAAGTCACCCAACTCAATGCCGCCACGCTCACCCGTCTGATCGACGCGATGATCGCCGACAATCTGGTGAACCGCAACGTCGACGCCGCCGACCGGCGCAGAGTGCTGGTGCACCCGACCCGGCGCGGCCAGCTGACGCACAAGGTCATGAATCAGGCGCTCGCAGAGGGCGGCATTTCCTCGATCGCCGTCGGAAGTGAACCGCTCACACAATTGCTCACAGCTCTGCTGGATCGGATCCAGGTGAGCGATCCGGTGTCGCTGTAGCATTCCTCCCCGGAAATGCCCTTGTTACACGGCGGACATTACGACGCCTCCGGCATGCGGGATAGTTTTCTCCGATGACATCCGGTGAAGTGCGCCGGAATCAGCGGAAGGGCGACTCTCATGCGTCACGGAGATATCGGCTCGAGTCCCGACACGGTCGGGGTCGCGGTGGTCAACTACAAGATTCCCCGACTGCACACCGGATCCGAAGTGATCGAGAACGCGAAGAAGATCGCCGATATGGTGGTGGGCATCAAGACCGGTCTGCCCGGCATGGACCTCATTGTATTCCCGGAGTATTCGACGATGGGAATAATGTACGACCGCGAAGAGATGTACGCCACTGCCACCACCGTGCCCGGTGCGGAGACCGAGATCTTCGCCGCGGCGTGCCGGAAAGCAAAGACGTGGGGTGTGTTCTCGCTGACCGGCGAACGGCACGAGGAGCATCCGGCCAAGGCGCCCTACAACACGCTCGTGCTCATCGATGACGAAGGTCGAATCGTCCAGAAGTACCGGAAGGTACTGCCCTGGAACCCGATCGAAGGCTGGTATCCCGGTGCGGAGACCTACGTCAGCGATGGCCCGAAGGGGATGAAGCTCTCGCTGATCGTGTGCGACGACGGGAATTACCCGGAGATCTGGCGCGACTGTGCGATGAAGGGCGCCGAACTGATCGTGCGCTGTCAGGGCTACATGTACCCGGCGAAGGATCAGCAGGTGCTGATGGCCAAGGCCATGGCCTGGGCGAACAATTGCTATGTCGCGGTGGCCAACTGCTCGGGATTCGACGGTGTCTACACGTACTTCGGCCATTCGTCGATCATCGGTTTCGACGGACGCACGCTCGGCGAGACCGGCACCGAGGAGTACGGGATCCAATACGCGCAATTGTCGATCCCCGAAATTCGTGCCGCCCGCCGATACGATCAGGCGCAGAATCATCTGTTCAAATTGCTGCATCGCGGCTATACCGGGGTCTGGAATTCCGGAGACGGCGACAAAGGCATCGCCGACTGCCCGTTCGATTTCTACAAGACCTGGGTGAGTGATCCGAAGAAGGCTCAGGAGCAGGTCGAGGCGATTACCCGGGATACGATCGGCGTCGCCGAATGTCCCGTGTACGACCTGCCGCACGAATAGCGATAGTCCGTCCGCGCTCAGCAGCGATCCTGCACGTCCAACGCCGCCAGCAACGCTCGCAACGTTTCTCGCTGCTCGTCGGACAGCGGTGCGAACGTCTCCGTGGCTGCCTCGCGCCGGGCCTGCGACATGCGCGAGAGCGTGCGACGTCCCTCCTCGGTCGGGACCACCAGAGTGGAACGCCGGTTGGCCGGATCGGGTGCGCGGGTGATCAGTCCCGCCGCGACGAGCGCGTCGACCACCGTGGTCGCCGACCGCGGCACGATGCCGAGATGGTCCGCGAGGGCGGACATCCGCAGCGGTTCCTCGGACCGGCCGATGATCCGCAACGCTCGGCTCTGGGCGGGTGTCAGACCCAGGGGAGCCAGCCGGGCCGCCTGACTGCGGCGGATCCGCTTGCTGACCTGCAGGAACAGCTCGGGGAGTTCGGATTCGGTGGCCTCTGCCATGATCCTGAGCTTAGCTCATAGTTCTGTGGAATAATTGTGAGCCAAGCTCAGTTAGGAGTGGTAGTACCTGGAAGGAGGCGCCTATGGCAGCCCAATCTCCACCCCGTATCGGCCGGATCCTCCGGCTGTTCCGGCCTTACCGCGCGCGCCTGGCTCTCGTCGCCGCGCTGGTGGGCCTCTCGTCCGTGGTCTCGCTGGCCTCCCCGTTCATGCTGCGTCAGATCCTGGACGACGCCCTGCCGCACGGCCGTACCGGACTGCTCACCGTCCTGGCCGCGGGCATGGTCGCGGTCGTCGTGCTGACCAGTGTGTTCAGCGTGTTGCAGACCTATATCTCCACCGCCGTCGGCCAGCAGGTCATGCACGATCTGCGCGCCGCGGTCTACGCGCGGCTGCAGAGCATGCCGCTGGCGTTCTTCACTGCGACCCGCACCGGCGAAGTGCAATCACGCATCGCCAACGACATCGGCGGCATGCAGTCCACGGTGACCACGACGGCCACCTCCATCGTCTCGAACTTCACCTCGGTGATCGCGGCGATCATCGCCATGTTCGCCCTGGATTGGCGGCTGGCGGCGGTCTCGCTGCTGATGTTGCCGTTCTTCGTGTGGATCAGCCGACGCGTCGGCGACGAACGTCGGCGGATCACCGCCGCGCGACAGCGCAAACTCGCCGGAATGTCGGCGATCGTCGAGGAATCGCTGTCGGTGAGCGGAATTCTGTTGGGGCGCACCATGGGTCGCTCGCCCGCGCTGATCGACAGTTTCACCGGCGAGTCGCGCGAACTGGTCGATCTGGAGATCCGTTCGAGTATGGCCGGACGCTGGCGGCAGGCCACGATCCAGATCGTGATGGCCGCCATGCCCGCGGTGATCTACTGGGTCGCCGGACTCACCTCCGCCGGTGGACATCCGCTGGTATCGATCGGCACCCTGGTCGCCTTCACCACCTTGCAGACGAGCCTGCTGCGTCCGGCCGTGCAGCTGCTGTCCACCGGCGTGGATATGCAGAGCTCGATGGCGTTGTTCGGCAGGATCTTCGAATATCTCGACCTGCGCCCCGATATCGAGGAGCCGGCGCACCCGATGTCGATGCCGCGTGCCGAGGTGGCGGGCACGGTGCGGTTCGAGCACGTGGGTTTCGCCTACGATGCGAAGGATCGGCAGGTGCTCGACGATATCGATCTCACCGTCCCGGCCGGGACGTCACTGGCCATCGTCGGTGAAACAGGTTCGGGCAAAACGACTCTCGGATATCTCGTCGCGCGGCTGTACGACGCGAGCTCGGGCCGGGTCACCATCGACGGCATCGATGTGCGGGATCTGAGTTTCGCGGAACTGTCCGCGAGCGTGGGCGTGGTCTCCCAGGAGACCTATCTGTTCCACGCCTCGGTCGCCGAGAATCTCCGTTTCGCCAAGCCCGATGCCACGGACGAGGAATTGATCGCCGCGGCCCGCGCCGCACAGATCCACGAGCACATCGCGAGCCTGCCCGACGGCTACGACACCCTCGTCGGCGAACGCGGCTACCGCTTCTCCGGCGGCGAGAAACAACGCCTGGCCGTGGCCCGCGCCATCCTGCGCAATCCGCCGATCATGGTGCTCGACGAAGCCACCAGCGCCCTGGACACCCGCACCGAACGCGAGGTCCAAGTCGCCATCGACGCCCTGTCCGCCGGACGCACCACGATCACCATCGCCCACCGCCTGTCCACCATCCGAGATGCCGATCAGATCGTCGTCCTGGACGCCGGACACGTCGTCGAACGCGGCACGCACCGGGAACTCCTGGAGCGCAACGGTTTCTATGCCGACCTGCTCTCGCGCGACGCGGTGCTGGAGCCCGCCGCCTGATCGCCTCGGCACTGGGCCCCGCGCCCTCGGTGACCGAGGCCGCCGATGGTGGGCGTCGCGAATATCGGCGGTCGAGGGCGTCCGGGTCGAGCGGGACGACGAGGTCCGCGACGGCGAAATTCGACCGCAATGGGGAGCCGGGAGGGCTCGGTATGCAGCGCATTCGGTCGATGTCCGGTGCGGGCGGAACTACCGTGGGGGTATGACCACCGTGGAGTTCGAGCATCTGCTCGTCGACCGGGACGGTGACACCGTCCACATCACGATGAACCGCCCGGAGCGGCGCAATGCGCTCTCGGCCGAACATCTGACCGAACTGCTGATCGCCTTCCGGACCGCGGGCGCCAGTGATGCGACCGGGATCGTGCTGGGCGCTCGCGGCCCGGTGTTCTCGGCCGGTCACGACTTCGCCGACGTCGCGTCCCGGGATCTGGTCGGTGTGCGCGAGCTGCTGAAGTTGTGCACCGATCTGATGACGGCCATCGAGGCCGCGCCGCAGGTGGTCATCGCACGGGTGCACGGCCTGGCCACCGCGGCCGGATGTCAGCTCGTCGCCTCCTGTGATCTCGCGATCGCCGCCGAATCTGCGGGTTTCGCACTGCCGGGCGGTAAGGGCGGCTGGTTCTGCCACACTCCGGCCGTCCCGGTGGCGCGGGCCGTCGGTCGCAAACGTCTGATGGAACTGGCCCTGACCGGCGATCCGATCGACGCCCGCACCGCCGCGGAATGGGGTCTGATCAACCGCGCGGTTCCCGACGAGGATCTCGACACCGCCGTCGCCGAGTTGCTGTCCCGCGCGACCCGCGGCAGCCGTGCCAGCAAGGCCCTCGGCAAACACACCCTCTACGCGCAGCTCGACCGGCCCGAAGTCGATGCCTACACGCTCGCCGTCGAGGTCATGGCCGCCGCTTCCCAGATGCCCGGCGCTCGCGAGGGTATGGCCGCGTTCCTGGAGAAGCGTGCGCCGGTCTGGCCGGACTAGATACCGTTGCCGCCGGCCCGAAATCAGCTGTGCGCGAGGTAGTCCGCGCCGCCGACGTACACCGTGTGCCCGAGTGGCTGATCGCCGGTGGTGGCATCGGCTACGGCCGTGGCGAATTCGTCCACGGTCGGTAGTGTGCCGTGTTCGGTCCGGGCGGCGACCGCGTCCGGATCACGGCGTTGCAGCAGGCGCACGATGATGGTGCCGTCGATCATATCGCCGGAGACGACGGTGAAACCTATTCGGCGCGAGTCGAATTCGGTGATCAGATCGCGCAACGCGTCTTCTCCGGCGCGCTTGCTGGCGGCGATCGGTTCGTAGTCGGCGGGTACGGGTTTGCGACCGTGGAAGTGTGCTTGGTGACTGGTGACGAAGACGATGCGCGCACCCGCGGGCATATGCGGCAGTAGGAGCCGGACCAGTCGCAGCTGCGCGTCGCGGTTGATGGACATCGCGTAGTCCGCCGCCGCGCCGCGCTCGAGTCCGCCGGATGCGTTGAGTACCAGCACATCCAGGCGTCCGAACCGGTCGACGATCTCCCGGGTGAGCGCCTGCGCGGCGGCATCGTCGGACAGGTCCGCCCCGGCGATCGAGGCGCTGCCGCCTTCCGCCGCGATCTCGTCGGCGAGATCCTGTGCGCGCTTGCGCTTCTCGCGATAGTTGACGATCACGTGATCGCCGCGAGCAGCCAGAATCCGGGCCGTGGCCGCTCCGATGCCGCGCGACGCCCCGGTCACCAGCGCGATTCTGCTCGAATTCACTCGGCCTCCTTGGTCGACTGCTTCTATTTCAGAAGCAACTATGGTAGTTCTGAATGAGAAGCGCAAGAGATCCGGAAACACCGCGGCGGGATCCGGCCGCGGCGCCCACGCAGGCGATGGAGCTGCTGGGCCAGCGCTGGATGCTGCGCGTGATCTGGGAGCTGGAACCGGGTCCGCTGGGCTTTCTGGAGTTGCGCCGCCGGATGGACAACTGCTCGTCGAGCATGCTGTCGGTGCGTCTGCAGACGTTGCAGACCGCCGGAATCATCGTCAAACGCCCCGACAAGTCCTATGAGCTGACCTACCCGGGCGTCGAGCTGGGGCGGGCGCTCGAGCGGCTGTGGGTGTGGGCGGATCGCTGGCACGACACGATCGCCGGTTCAGGTGCCGAGGGCTCGGCCTGAAACATTCCGCTGGGCCGAGCCGATAGGGGGGTTGACGCAGATATGCCCGCGATCAGGAGAAACCTCATGATTCCACTCCGCACGGCTGCCGTCACCGCAGCCGCTGTGGCCGGGTTGGCTGCGGTGACCGCAGCCCCCGCCCAGGCTCGTCCCACCGATCTGCCGCCCACGGTTCTGCTGCTCAGCGTGTCCCAGAATCACGCATCGGTGCCGCACACCGTCCTGCTGACCTGCTCGCCGATCAGCACGGGCAACCATCCGCAGTCCGCCGCCGCGTGTGACGAACTCGAGGCCGCGGGTGGCGACTTCGACAATCTGCGCGGCGAGGCCCTGCGCTTCTGCCCGATGATCTACGACCCGGTCACCCTCTCGGCCGACGGCATCTGGCACGGCATCAGGGTGAGCTTCCGCCAGACGTACCCCAACGCCTGCCAGGCCGGTGACCGCAGCAGCCACGTCTTCGCGTTCTGAGGCGTTGCGGCTCAACCGAGTTGGGCGAGTACCTCCGCGCGCCGACGCGTCATGGTGTCGGCCGGATCGTCACCGTTCAGCAGGGCGCGGCACAGCGCCGCGGCATCGTCGATGGCATCGCGCGCACCGGCGCCGGAGGATGGGCTGAGCGCGTGATCGGCGTCGCCGCAGAGGATTACGGGCAGGCGCGGCGGCAGAGCCTTGGTCAGCGGTACGCAGCGCGCATTGGAGACGTGCACCATCGCGGTGTGGTCGAGCATGGTGTCCAACAGGTACGGAATCTCCGGCAGTGCGGTGCGGATCGGCTCGACCCATCGGGCCAGCGGTTGAAATCCGGTGTAGCCCACCGCGATCGGCGCTCGGGTCAGTCGCACGAACCACACCGCGACGCTGTCGTTCCAGAAGTGTCCGAAGGTGGCCGGAGTGTCCTGTCCGTGCTGGTGGAAATGCAGGACCGACGGGGTGGTGTTGGGCCGGGTGCCGGGCGCGGCGGTCGCGTAGAGCACCACCTGACCGGCGTATTCGGCGACGCGCTCGGGTTCGAGCCGGGTGCGCGCGATCGAGTCGATGCCGTCGGCGGCGATGAGCAGTTCGGCCGCGGTCCCGCCGGGATACAACACGCCGGTGTCCGGGTCCAGATCGCTGATCGCCGTCCCGTAGCGGATGTCCGCGCCTGCGGCCCAAGCGAATTCGGTCAGTACCCGCATCAGATCGGTGCGGTGATACAGCCGATGCCCGGCCGAGGGCGCCTCAGGCGCGTCCGCGGCCGGGGCGCCGACCCGGAATCCGTCGACGGGGTAGGACGCACTGTCGAGCTGATCGGCGGGAACGCCCAGATCGGCCAGCGTGCGGTGCACATGGGCATCGAGGAACAGGAATGCGCCCCCGCGCACGTTGGGCCGGCGTTCGTAGACGACGGCGTGATGGCCCGCTCGCGCCAGACCGCCCGCCAGCACGGTACCCGCGATGCCGCCTCCGAGGATCGTCACCATATGTGATTCCTAGGCCGCCGGCGCCCGGTACAGCCTGATCAATTTTTCTCCTAGCGTGGCCATGTCGTCGGTCCTCGCGCGCGCTCGCGCAACGGCGTCCGGTCCGAATCGATGTTCTCCAATTACTAGCATTGTCAACAATTCTGCGCCACCGTGAGAGTCTCGTCCCGACATCGATCACACCATGTTCCGGGCCGTCCACGGCGGGTGTGTCGCGGCGTGTCATCGGTGTGCGTTAGCCTGCCGGAACCCGCGGCGGTGCTGCGGGCGGCCGCCCGGCGGTGATCGGTGACGGACTTGGGAGTGCGAACATGGTGGACACGAGAACGAATCGCAGGCGTGTGCGCATCGGATGCTGTGCGGCGATAGCGGTGATCGCCGCGGTTGCCGGATGCGGTTCGCCGAGTTCCCCGTCGCCGGGCACCGGTGTCCGGTCCGCGGGGCAGTCCAACGCCCTGCCTGAGGTCCAGGACTGTTCGTTCGACAAACCGACCGTTCGCCCGCCGAGCCTGATCCTGGCCTGCGCGGACCTGGGGGTGCAGGTGGAGAAGATCACCTGGAAATCCTGGGCCGCGGACAAGGCCGAGGGCGACGGCACCGAACACGACAACACCTGCACGCCCAACTGCGCCGCCGGAAACTATGTCGACAAGCCGGTGCATGTCGTCCTGTCCGATCCGGCCCAGCCCGCGAACCTCTACACCAAGGCCACCACCATCGACTCGACCGGCAAGGCCGCGCAGTTTCCCCTGGTCGAGAAGCGGTGACAGCCTCGAATCTGTAGATGTAACTCCCAGTCGCATATACACCCGAAATTTTGCTACGCTCGGGTATCGGCGGCGGTGACGCCGCACGACGAGACCAGGAGTACCGATGAAGCTACTTCCCCAGTGGACGCCTCGTGACGGGACCGATCCGGGCGAGGTAGCCCTGCACGCACGCAATGTGCAGTTCGACTGGCGCGACACTCCGCTGCACTGGATGCCGGATGAGCCGATCGCCTCGCACGTGATCAACGCGCTGAATCTGCTGCTCCCCGAGGGGGAGCGGATGTTCGTGCTGGCGTTCTCCGAGGCGCTGGCACTCGTGCAGGACGAGAAACTGCGCGAGCAGATGCTCGGCTTCATCGGCCAGGAATCGATGCACGCCGAAACCCACAACGTGGTGTTGCACGAGGTGCTCACCGCGCACGGCATCGCCGTGGACGCCTATGTGCGCCAGATGGAGTTCCTGTTCCGCAAAACCCTCGGCCCGCGGCCCGGCCAGGGAGCCGCCGCGCAATTCCAGACCCTGGTCGAACGCATCGGCTTCATCGCCACCCTGGAACATTTCTTCGCCTACCTCGGCGACTGGGTGCTCAATGCCGACCTCGAGCGATTCGGCGCGGACCCGCGCGTGCTGGACCTGTTCCGCTGGCACGGCGCGGAGGAGGTCGAACACCGGCATGTCGCGCACGATGTGGCGCAGTACTTCGAGGTCGGCTATCTGCGCCGGTCCGCGCTGATGCTGATCGTCTTCCCGATCTTCCTGACCCTGCTGCTGCGCGGCACCAAATACCTTGTGCACGAAGATCCTTCGCTGCCGAACATGCGGTATCCGCGTCTGGTGCTGCGGGTGTTCGGCGCGATGTGGCGCGGTGCGCTGCCCGGGGTGCCCTCGCTGCTGTGGAGCGCGGCCACGGTGCTGCGGCCCGGTTACGATCCCGGCACGGTCGGCTCCACCGCGCAGGCGGTCGCCTACCTGGCCAAATCGCCTGCCGCACAGGCAATGGCGTCGTGAGCGGCCGGCGGGTTCCGCTGCTGCCGCCGTCCGATCTGTACGGCAGGCGTCGCAGCGATCGGGCGATTCGCGTCATCGATGCGGTCGCCGAGACCCGGATGCGCTGGACGGCGCTGATCAACCGCCGCACCGCCGCCGGGGCGGTGGACGATCGCCGGATCGCGCTCACGGTCACGCAGCGGCAGGTGGAGGCGCACGATACCGACGTGGTCAGCCTGCTGCTCGCCGCACCCGACGGTCGCGCGCTGCCGCCGTGGCGGCCCGGCGCGCACCTGGATCTGGAACTGCCCTCGGGCCGGTTGCGGCAGTACTCGCTGTGCGGCGACCCTGCCGAGCGGCATGCGTATCGCATTGCCGTGCGGCGCATTCCGGACGGTGAGGGCGGTTCGCGTGAGGTGCACGAGTCGTTGACGGTCGGCAGCTCGGTCACCGTGCGCGGTCCGCGCAACGCCTTCCCGTTCGTCCTGCCCGGACACGGATCCGATACCGCCCGTGTGCATTTCGTGGCCGGAGGCATCGGGATCACGCCGATTCTGCCGATGGTGCGGATGGCGCATCGGCTCGGCGTGGACTGGTCGATGGTCTACACCGGACGCAGCCGGGATTCGATGGCGTTTCTCGACGAGCTCGAACTCCTGGGTTCGCGGGTGCGTATTCGCACCGATGACGAATCCGGGTTGCCCGAGGCCGGGGATCTGCTCCCCGGAGTGGACGCCGACACCGCGGTCTACTGCTGCGGTCCGGTCCCGATGACCACGCTGATCGCCGACCGCGTTCGCGAGATGTCCAGTGTGGAGCTGCATTCCGAGCGATTCTCGCCGCTGCCGGTCCGGGACGGCACCGCGTTCGAGGTCGAGTTGGCCCGCACCGGCGAGGTGATCGAGGTGCCCGCCGATCGCACCGTGCTGCAGGAAGTGCTGAAAGTCCGCCCGGACAGCCCGTATTCGTGCCGTCAGGGTTTCTGCCGCACCTGCCGGGTGAACGCGTTGTCCGGACCGGTCGACCATCGCGACACCGTACTGACCGACGCCGAGCGAGCCGCCGGCGACCTGCTCATCTGCGTATCCCGGTGTGCCGGTGAGCGTCTGGTGCTGGACCTGTGAGGTTCCGCGCCCGCTCGCACCGCGCCCACCGGCCCAGAAGGGAGATATCGTGACCGATCAGACCCCCGTTCCCGATGCCGAGCGAATCGTCCGCAACGGCGAATTCGACCTGGCCGTCTACGAATACGGCGACCCCGCCGCCGAGACGATCGTGCTGGTGCACGGCTGGCCCGACGACCATCACCTGTGGGATCGGGTGATTCCGTTGCTGGCCGGGCGATTCCACGTTGTCGCCTACGACACTCGCGGCCACGGCCGCTCCACCCGCACCAACCGCACCAGCGACTACCGGCTCGACGCCTTCGCCGGGGACTTCTTCGCCGTGGCCGATGCGGTCAGCCCGGATCGGCCCGTCCACGTGCTCGCGCACGACTGGGGCTCGGTGCAGATGTGGGAGGCGGTGTGCGAGCCGCGGGCCGCCGCGCGGATCGCCTCGTTCACCTCGGTCTCGGGTCCGAATCTGGATCACATGGGAAAGTGGATGCGCGCCAAGCTTTCCCGCGGCGCGGCGTGGGGACCGTTCACGCAACTGCTGTCCTCGGCGTACACCTTCCTGTTCATGACTCCGGGCGTGCCGCGCGTGCTGTTGCGGCCGCTGTCGGCGGCCACGATCTGGCAGCGTTTCGTCGGACTCATGAACGAGACCGCACCCGCGAACGTGCGTCTGGGCCCGAGGTTCCAGGAGGATTTCTTCGACGGGATGCGCATCTACCGCGCGAATATCCTGCCCCGCCTGGTCAATGCTCGCGAGCGGTACACCGAGGTGCCGGTTCAGCTGGTGATCGCTCGTCGCGACGTGGCGGTGCGACCCGCGGGATATGCGGACGAACCGCAGTGGACCTCGCGACTGTGGCGTCGTGAGGTCGCGGCCGGACACTGGCTGCCGTTCTCGCATCCGGAGCTGTTGGCCACGGCCACAACCGAACTCGTCGATTCGCTCACCGAGGGCGCGACCTCGCGCGGGCTGCGGCGCGCGGAGGTGGCGCGCGGTCGGGAACGTGGTGAGTTCTCCGATCAGCTCGTCGTGATCACCGGCGGTGGCAGCGGCATCGGGCGTGAGACGGCGCTGTCGTTCGCTCGCCGCGGCGCGGAGATCGTGGTCTCGGACCTGAATCTGGATGCGGCCAAACAGACCGTCGCGCTGGTGCAGGCCGAAGGCGGTGTGGCCCATGCCTATTCGGTCGACGTCTCGGACGAGCAGGCTGTCGCCGAGCATGCCGCCGCGGTGATCGCCGAGCATGCGGTGCCCGACATCCTGATCAACAACGCCGGAATCGGCCAGGCGGGGGACTTCTTCGAGACGTCGTCGGCGGACTTCGACCGTGTGCTGCGGGTGAACCTGGGCGGGGTGATCAACGGCTGCCGCACTTTCGGCGCGGCGATGGCCGAGCGCGGGCTCGGCGGGCACATCGTGAACCTGTCGAGTATGGCCGCCTATATGCCGCAGCGCGGTTTCAGCGCCTATTCGACCAGTAAGTCGGCGGTGTTCATGTTCTCGGACTGCCTGCGCGCCGAACTGGCGGGCAAGGGTATCGAGGTGCACACCATCTGCCCCGGTATCGTGCACACCAATATCGTTGCCACGACCCGATTCTCGGGTCTTTCCGCCTCCGACGAGTCGGCCAAGCAGGCGAAATACGATGAGCTGTACCGCAAGCGGCACTACGGCCCGGAGAAGGTGGCCGAGCAGATCGTGCGAGCGGTGCAGGTCGGCCGCGACGTCGTCCCGGTGACTCCGGAAGCCCATCTGCAGTACCACTTCCAGCGGTTCGCCCCGGCGGTCGCCCGGTTCGTCGCCGCGCGGGTCAAACTCACCTGAGTTTCGCCGAGTGCCAAGCGAATCGTTGGCCGGTCTTCAGCCAACGGTTCTACCGTGCGGTGCATGGGGATAGTCCTGGTAATCGTCGGCATCGTGATGCTCTACGTCGTCCTGATCGCCGCTGCGCTGAAACAAACCGGTAAGTCGGCGTCGCGGGGGCGGCGCAGCAGTAGTTGGGATTACGGCAGTACCGGCTCCAACTGGTCCAGCTCCGATAGTGGAAGCAGTTGCGGCGCAGGGAGTTGCAGTTCCGGCAGCTGTTCGGCGGGCGGATGCGGTGGTGGCAGCTCGTGCGGGGGCGGCAGTTCCAGCGGTGGCAGCTCCTGCGGCGGTGGTGGTAGCTCGTGTGGCGGCGGAAGTTCCTGCGGGGGAGGCAGCAACTGAGCGTTCGGATCGCTCAGTTCGAACTTCCCTCCCGCAGAGCCGATTCGATGGCGGAAACCCGGTCCAGCGGTACGCCCCACGGGTGTTCGACGCCGACCTCCGAGTCCAGATCCCACAGCACGCACTCCTCGCCCGGCCGGGCCACCATGGACCACGCCACGACGGTGCGCCCGAGTTGGGTGGCCATGGAATCGCCGGTGCCGCCGCCGGATCCGTCGCCCTCCGGGAAATGGTGCAGGAACGTCCCGTACGCGGCCGTGCAGAATCGGGAATAGCGCCGAGTGCACAGGATCAGCCCGTGCCACGCCTCGTCGACAGCGTGTGAGGGCATCCCGATCACCTGACCGTCACGTACCGCTGCCCCGCAGCACAGCAACCGTTGGCGCAGACCGGTTTCGACCAGTTCGCGGGGCTGCCACGGGCAGGTCTTGAACACCGCCTCGGACAACTCCAACTGCTCGACGGCCGCTCGGGTGCGGGCCGGATCGGGGCGGCGAAAACGTGACAACAACACAGTTCACCCTAGGTCGCGGCGAACCGGCCGATCAACCGATTACGAGCACTGAACCGTAGTGCTTCCGGGTCTTTCACTACTGTGCGGAAGTCTTTGGAGTGGAATCGCTTTCGTTCTCTCCCCGGGTGACCCACAGACTCGTCACGGTAACCGCCGCCAGCACCACGACGATCACCAGGAGTGAGGCCGCGGTCGGAATCTGCGGCACGGACGCCCAGATCTGGTGTGCCCAGTGCAGCACCAGTTTGACGCCGATGAAGGCCAGGATCAGCGCGAGTCCGTAGGCCAGGTGCACCAGCCGGTTCAGCGCCGCGTGCAGGACGAAATACAGTGCGCGCAGGCCCAGCAGCGCGAAGGCGTTGGTGGCGAACACCAGGTACGGATCGCCGGTGACGCCGTAGACCGCGGGCACCGAATCGACCGCGAACACCAGGTCGGTGGTCATCACCGCGGTGACCACCAGGGCCAGCGGGGTCAGGGCACGTCGTCCCGCCTCCCGCACGCTCAGTCGCGTATCGCGATAGCCGTCGGTCACCGGCATCACCCGGCGTAGCAGTCGCACCGCACGAAGTGAGGAGACCTCGACCTCGGTCTCCTGTCCGGTGATCGCATCCTTGAGCAACTTCGCGGCGGTGATCAGCAGGATCGCGCCGAACAACAGGAACGCCCAATCGAGTGAGGCGAGGGCGGCGGCGCCGAGCGCGATGAAGATGCCGCGCAGCACCAGCGCGCCCGCGATCCCGAAGAGCAATACCCGCTGGGCCAGCCGCGCGGGTACCGCGAATGCCGCCAGGAGCAGCATGAAGACGAAAAGATTGTCCACCGACAGCGACTTCTCGAGCAGATAGCCGGTGAAGAATTCGGTGCCCGGTCGCGATCCGTACGTCGCCCAGATCACCGCGCCGAAGATGACCGGCAGCGCCAGATAGAACGACGTCCACCGCAGGGCCTCGCGCATCGACACCTCGTGCGGGCGACGGGTGACGGCGAAATCCAGCACCAGAAGCAGCAACACACCGGCGATGGTCGCCGCCCACAGCCAGGGCGAGCCGATGGTGTGCAGCTGGGATGATGCCAGAACGGTCGAACTCATGAGACTCCTCGGGTATGACAAACCACCCGAGGTCTCCTTCGCCCATTGGAACGGGCGGCCACCCGGGGATCTCAACGGTGAAATCCGTACTGACCGGTATAGCGCTTGGGAAGTACTCCCCTCGACGCTGATCCTAATCGGATCCGACGGTGACCGGCAAATCCTTCGCGACGTGTTCTCGCTCTCGGCGAACAGGGGTTGACCTCAACATAGCTCGAGGTATCAGGCTGGTCGCATCGTTCGAGACGAGAGGATGTGGCCGAACATGTATGTGGTGGAAGCGAAGTCGTTCGGGGGACCGGAAGTGCTGGTCGCGACCGAAGTGTCCGATCCGGTCGCCGGACCGGGGCAGGTGGTCGTGGATGTCGCGGCGGCCGATGTGATGTTCCTGGACGTGCGGCTGCGCGGCGGGTGGGGCCGGGACTTCTTCCCGGTCGAGCCGCCGTACGTGCCCGGCGGCGCGGTCGCCGGTGTGGTCTCGGCCGTCGGCGAGGACGTGGACCCCGGCTGGATCGGCAAACGAGTGGCCACGGCCACCGCGGCCAGCGGCATCGGCGGCGGGCTGCCCATCGGCGGCTATGCGACCAAGGCGCTGGCGAAGGCGCAGACGCTGGTCGAGATCCCCGACGGCTTGGACGACGTCCGGGCCGCCGCCTTGGTGCACGACGGACGAACCTCGCTGATGCTCGCCGAGCAGGCTCGGATCCGCCCGGGGGAGTGGGTGCTGATCACCGCCGCGGGCGGCGGGTTGGGCACGCTGCTCACGCAATGGGCGACGGCGGCCGGAGCCTCGGTCATCGCGGCGGCGCACGGTGAGACGAAACTCGCACTGGCACAACGTCTCGGCGCGAAGGTGGCGCTCGACTACGAGGATCCCGGCTGGCTGGATCGAGTCCGCGAGACGACCGATGGCGCGGGTGTGAGCGTGGTGCTCGACGGCGCGGGCGGGCCGATCGGTACGGCTGCCCTGGGCGTCGTCGCGCCCGGTGGCCGCTTCCTCGGATACGGCAACGCTGCCGGTGGATTCCTGGAGAACCCGGCCGAATACGCAGCCGCGCATGGCATTACGGTGCGAACCCTGTTGGAGATGACCAAGGACGATCTGGACTGGCAGGCCCTCGGTCGTCGCGCACTCACCGAGGCGGGCGCAGGAAATCTGGAAGTCGTTGTAGGGCAGAGCTTCCCACTCACCGAGGCGGCGGCGGCCCATGCGGCCATCGAATCACGTACCGCAGTCGGGCGCACGATCCTGACGGTCTGAGCACCCTCGCTCAGTGCACGCGGGCGGCCAGCCGGAGGTCCACTCCGCGATCCCGGATCCCGGCGGCCGCGGCGGGGGCCAGATCCTCGTCGGTGATGACGATGTCGAACTCGGGCAGGTCGGCGACCCGGTACATGGCGACGGTCCCGTACTTGTCACTGCCCGCGACCAGGACGGACTTGGCCGCCGAGGCCATGGCGGCGCGTTTGACCACGACCTTGGACTCCGACGGGGTGGTGGAGCCGCGATGCCGATCCCAGGAGCTGGTGCTGATGAACGCCAGGTCGATGTTGACCTGGGTGAGGATGCCGGTGGCCAGGGTGCCGATGGTGGAGCGGTTGCGGTGCTCCACGCGGCCGCCGATGTGAACCAGGTCGACGTCGCTGTCCAGCAGGGCGCCGATCATGGTGAAGTCGTTGGTCACCACCGTCAGGTCGTGGTCGCGCAGGCTGGGCGCCATCTGGAGCAGGGTCGTGCCGGCGTCCAGATACAGCGTCATACCGTCCTCGATCAGGTCTGCCGCCTCGCGCGCCAGCGCCGTCTTGTTGGGCAGATCCGTGCCGGACTTGTCGTCGTACGAGGGCTCGGCGCGCAACTGGCTGGCCAGGCGGACACCGCCGGGCACGGAGAAGACCTTGCCCTGGCGCTCGAGGGCGGCGATGTCCCGGCGGACGGTCATGTGCGAGACCGACAGCAATTCGGTCAGCTCGTGCACGCTGAGCACGGTGCGCTGATGGAGTTGCCGGAGCAGGAACTCGCGACGTTGGTCGGGGATCATGCCGGGGGTCGCGCTGTCATCCATCACCGTCTCCTCTCAGGCGCGGGCGGTAGATGCGCTGCGCGGTGCCGTAGAACATCTCGTGTCGCTCGGCGTCCGGACGATCACCGACGATCTCCGCGAAGCCGTCGAAGATCGTACGAAACGGTGCGAACATGCCGTCGACCGGGAAGTTGCTACCGAACATGACGCGCTCGGGGCCGAACATGGCCACGGTCTCCCGTACGATCCACGCATTCGACTCGACCGTCCACGGCCGGCCGGGCACGCACGGGCCGGAGATCTTCACCGCGACGTTCGGCAGGTCGGCGAGGGTGGACATGGCCGCATGCCATCCGGCCAGCGTCGCGGGATCGCGGTCGCCGGGGACGCCGGTGTGGTTCACGATCAGCAGCACGTCCGGGACGTCGCGGGCCGGCCGGGCCGGTCTGCGCGTCGGCCGCCGGTTCCGCTGCGGTCTGCCCGGCCTCCACCAGCGCGGCCTCGGCCTCGTTGACCCGGGAGTGCTCGCGTGGCCGGTTACGGATATACGCGCAGACGGCCAGGCTGAGTACCACGCTGATCGCGCCGACGATCAGGAACGACAGCCGCCACGAGCCGGTCAGCGTGATGATCGCGGCGACAGCCAGACCGCCGACCGCGGAGCCGAGCGGCGCGCCGCTGTCGATCAGCGTGATCCCCCGCGCGTTCTCCTTGCGGGTGAGCCAGGACGCGGTCACCCGGCTGGCCGGGGCATGAAGGGCGCCTCGAACGCGCCGAGCCCGATGCGGGTCAGGATCAGCATCACGCCGTTGACCGCGAACCCGGCGACCGCCTGGAACACGCCCCACAGCACTCCCGCGACGCCGATGACGCGGCGCGGGCCGAGCTTGTCCGTCGCCCAGCCGCCGGGGATCTGCAGCAGCGAATAGCTCCAGAAGAACGCGCTCATCACCAGGCCCTGCACGGTGCCGGACAACGCGAGGTCCTTGGCGATGTGCGGCAGGCCGACCGACACCGAGCTGCGGTCCACGCAGTTCACCGTGTACAGAACGAACAGCAGCGTGACGATGAGCCAGCGGGTCCGGGAGGGCTGCTGTCCGTGCGTTCTGGCGAGCGTCTCCGCGGTGGCGGGCCGACTCATTCGACGTCCGCCGAGGTGAGTGAGCGTCGTCGGATGGTCGCGACCAGTATCGCCCCGACCAGCATCAGCCCGGCGATCACATTGAGCGCGGCGCCGGTGCTGCCGGTCGCGGTCTTGACGTACCCGACCAGGTACGGCGCGGCGAATCCGGCGAGGTTGCCGAAGGAGTTGATCATCGCGATGCCGGCCGCCGCGACGATGCCGGTCAGCATCGCGGTCGGCAGGTTCCAGAAGATCGGCGGAATGGACAGCGTACCCATGTAGGCCAGGGACAACCCGACGATGCCGAGCAGCGAATCCTGCCAGATCACCGACATGGCCAGCCCGACGGTGGCCATCAGGAACGCGACGATCAGGTGGTTGCGGCGGTCGCCGGTGCGGTCGGAGGTGTAGCCGAACACCAGCATGCTGATCGCGGCGCACAGGCTCGGCACCGCCGAGACGAAGCCGATCGAGAGCGACCCGTGCACGCCCGCGGTCTCCACCAGCGTGGGCAGCCAGAACGACGTCGCGTACAGCGAACAGTTGTAGACGAAGTAGATGACGACCAGCAGCCACAACCTGCCGTTGGTGAGCAGCGCGCCGAGCCGGAGCTTCGGCTTGGCCTGCGACTCGGCGGTCAGTGCGGCCTCCAGGTGTGCCTTCTCCGCGTCGCTGAGCCAGCTCACCTCGGCGAACCGGTCCGGAAGCCGGAACAGGATGTACACGCCCAGCAGCATGGTCGCCGCGCCCTCGATGATCAGCAGCCAGTGCCAGCCGGACAGTGCCCCGCCGGACGGTGCGAAGGTGAGGATCAGCCCGGCCACCGGCCCGCCGACCAGGCCGGACGCGGCCAGCGCGAGATAGAACGTGCCCCAGGCCCGGCCGCGTCGCAGCGCCGGATACCACTGGCTCATGTAGTAGATCGCGCCGGGAATGAAACCCGCTTCGGCCGCGCCCAGCAGGAACCGCATGACGTAGAACTGGGTGGGCGAGTGCACCAGGAACATCAGCGCGGACAGGATGCCCCAGGTGATCATGATCCGGGCGATCCAGCGGCGCGCGCCGACCCGGTGCATGATCATGTTGCTCGGCACTTCGAACAGGAAGTATCCGACGAAGAAGATGCCCGCGCCGAAGCCGTACACCGCATCGCTGAATCCGAGGTCGCTGATCATCTGATCCTTGGCGAACCCGATGTTGACCCGGTCGATGTAGCAGAGCAGGAAGCCGATCATCAGGACCGGCAGGACCCGCAGCGAGATCTTGCGGAACAGCCGATCCTCGTCGACTTCCGTTGTGGCAGGGGCGGTCACAGCGCATCCCCGATCCGGTAGAAGCGGGCGGCGGTCCCGGCGAACAGCATGGCGAGCTGGTCGTCGGTCGCCTCGGGCAGGGCGGCGAGGACGGTGTCGACGAGTTCGTCGAACGTCGTGCTGAGCCCGGACACCGGCAGGTTGGACGCGAACATGGCGCGGTCGAATCCGAAGATCCGCACGGTGTCGCGGATGACCGTGATGTTGGAGGCCCGGTCCCAGCGCCCGTCGGGCAGACCGAGTTCGGAAACCTTCACTGCCACATGGTCGTTCGCGGCCAGCGCCGCCATGCCGGTACGCCAGGCGGCCAGGCCCTCGTCGGACCGGTCCAGCGGCAGCCCGCAGTGATTCACCACGACCGGGATCTCCGGATGTTCGGCGACGACTTCCGCAGCCTCGGCCAGATGCCAGTACGACACCCGCAAGTCCCAGGAGAAGCCGTGTGCGGCAAGCCTTTCGAACCCGGCGCGCCACGCGGGGTCCTGCATGCTGCCGGGTGTTCCCGCGACGGACTCGCCCGGCCCGGACGAGGTCACCGGCTTGGAGCGGATACCGCGGACCAGCGGGTTGGCGGCGTGCCCGGCCAAGACCTCGTCCCGGTCGGGCTGAGTGAAGTAGACGTGCCCGACGACAGCGGTGGGCAGGCCGGTGCGCTCGTTCAGTTCGGTGAGGTAAGCGGTCTCGGCGAGCTGCTCGTCGCGGGCGCGCTCGGCCTCCATGTGGACGGTGCCGCGCACCTCGTATCCGGCGGTCGCCGCGCGGTACTGCGCAGGCTCGAAGTCGTGCAGCATGCCGTGGTAGTCGCCGAGGAAGAAGTCCGGGTTGTACGCATCCTGCAGCCACGGATAGTGCCCGCCCGGACCGGACAGGTCCCAGAAGTGGTGGTGGGCATCGAGAATGGGTGGGACCGCGCGGGTCATGCGGTGGCTCCCTTCTGCCAGGCGTCGCGCCGGGAGCGAGCGTCGGTGTCGAGATGGTCGAGGGTCAGGACGGTGCCGGCCGGGACATCGGTGGTCAGACGGGCGCCGGCGGCCAGGTAGTACGGGGCGGTACCCGGGCCGGCGGCGGCGCGCACCTCGTCGGGCGTATGGCAGGTGATCAGCTCGGCGTCGGGGTAGCCGCGCTCGATGCAGGTGGTGCGGCGGCCGTCGGGATCCAGGTCGCCGAGTGCCACCGGAGCGAGCGCGGGCATCGCCCGGGTCTGCATCAGCAGCGAGCGGGCAAACCCGCCGTTCGCGCCGGTGAGCGCGTACCGCACCGGAGCGGCCCCCTGCTCGGGGAACAGCAGTTCGTAGTTCATCGGCCCTCCGACCAGCGATATGTTCCGATATGATCGAATCTATTACGAATTAACAGATCTGTCCATCAGTTGTAACATTGGTTCACAGGCGTCGTGAGGGTTGTCGGTGCGATTGCTGGTGACTTCATCGGGGAGGCCGGTTGCGTCGCTGGACGTGGTGGTGTGGCCGTCGGCGACGTGCGGGGGAGCTGTGCGGCGGATGGATGCGTCCGGGCTCCGGGGCGTCCGGGAATGTCGGTGCGTGCGTTACTCGCATGCCGATCATGCGGATCGTCACGGCCATGTACGGCTGGCGGTGATGATGCCGCTGGTCGGTCGTCCCGGCGAACGTTCGGCGGCGACCACCGACAGATATTGCGGGAGCCTTTCCGTGGTGTCGGAGACCGGCTGGAGCGGCCGAAGCTGTTGCGGAAGAGACTGTTTCGCGAGTCGCTCGATGAGTGTGATGCGCCGGAGCTGCCGCGGCCGGTGTCATGCCTCGGCGATCTCGGTCTCATCGACTCCGAAAGCTGAACCAGGTGAATGCGGCCGGGTGCTGCGGTCGAGCGGCGGTTGCGTGCGAGATTCGCAGGGCGGGAGTGTTTTCGGTGCCACAGAGCAGATCGCAACGGCGTTTTGAGCGAAACCTCCTTGGCCGCTCGGTGATTCGCAGGCCGGGCTATCCGACTCGGCTACTGGGTATTCGCAGGCGGGGTGTCCGACTCGGCCGCTGGGTGATTCGCGGACAGAGCTGTCCGAGCCGGATTCGGCCCGGTCGCGTTCGGTGCGCCGGTGTCAGGGCATGATTCAGGTGCCGCGACGGGATGTGAAGCGCGGCAGGACGTTGCGTCCGTCAGCGCGGACTGAGCACGACGACCGCGATCGGCCGCTTGGTCTGCTTCTGGTACTGCGTGTACCGCCCCTGATTCACCTTGTCGACGAGCCCCCAGCGTCGCGCGTAGTTCGCGTCGTCGGGGTAGGTCGCCCGCGCGTGCACCGCGATCTTCCGGCGGCCGACCTGGATCTCGCAGTCCGGCGCGGCTTTCAGATTCGCCAGCCACCCCGGCGGCCGCGGCGATCCGCCGTTCGACGCGGTCACCAGATAGTCCTGCCCGTCACGCGCGTAGGTCAGCGCACTCGTCCGCGCCTGCCCCGACTTCCGCCCGACCGTCCGCAACAGCAACGTCGGATTACCCGCCAGCAGCCGATGCCCCACCAGCCCGCCACTGTGCTCGTAAACCCACTGATGCGCCCGCAACACCTGCACGAACAGATCCGCCACGTCGCTCCTCCCGTCCGTCCCCTTCACCCGCCACACTATCTGCTACGCCATGTCCCGGACACCATCGAGTTCCTGGCGATCCGAATAGGCGAACAGTCCCCCGATTCGGTACCATCGCCCTGCCCGCAGTTACCACGCGGTCGGGGGCGGTAGCTCAGTCGGTTAGAGCCGCGGACTCATAATCCGCTGGTCGTGGGTTCGAGCCCCACCCGCCCCACAATCCCTGCTGCCAGCGAAAATGCTTGGTCGGTTCAGTCGAGTCGATACGGCAAACGCTCATTGAGCCGCAGATCATGCGTCTGTTTCCCGCTGATGGCGCTGCTCGCGGCAACCTGAGACGGCCTGAGGGGATCGCTGATCAAGAGCGCCGGGCGAAGGCCATCCCGTAGGGCCGAGGTCGCTGGTGGCGAGGTCGCGCCGGTCCGCGCGAACTGGGCTGCTGTTCTACCCACTGACCGGGTTCATGTCCGGGTCGACGCGGCGCAGTGCGGATGCGAGCCATTCGGTCCGGCGGTGCTCGACAGGCATTTCGGCCAGGCCGTCCGTGGCTTCCTCGATCGCGTGGACCCTATCCCCCAGCAAGGACAGGACGCCGCCGCGCTGCACTCCGCCGAATCCTGGTGTCCACCAATACATTGCCTCCGGTGGTTCGACGCCGTGCGCGGCCTCGGTCGCGGCGTCGGCGGCGGCCAGCGCACTGCGGGCTTCCCGCGTCTCGCCGCGGGCGGCCAGTAGCTCGGCCCGGCGCATCCGGGCGTAGGCGACAAGGACTAGATGCGCGCCGCGGACGGCCAGCGCCGCGTCCGAAAAGGCGATCACTTCGTCGTAATCGCCTGTCGCGCTCCACGCGACATATCCGGCGAAACCGAGACTGTGCACAAGTCGGTCCGGGTCGCCGGATTCCGCCGCCAGTTCCACCGCCGTAGTCAGGCTGCGCTGGGCGGCGGTGTCCGCGCCTACCGCATGCTCGAGCCAGCCTCGATACTGCGTCATCTCGGAAGCGAGTACCACCGCGTCCGGTCGTGCCGTCTGAGCCTCACGCGCGAATTGCTCGGTCATGGCCGACATTCCGCGCACCGCTGGGAGGACTGCGAGAGCACCGGCCGCATCCTCGATACGCCGGGTGGCGGCCAGCATCGCGCTCACTTCGGACAGGGCGCCGGCATCCACGCTCGAGGCCGATCTCGCCGCGACTGTCAGACGGCCGAGGTCTGTAGTCCCCAGTACCCGCTCGTAAGCGGCGGATACCCCGGCAGGCACCGGCCGTTGTCCGGTCTCGATCGCCGAGAGATACGACCGGCTGTAGAAAGTCCGTTCCGCCATCGCGCGCACAGAGATACCGGCCGCTTCACGAGCGGCCCGCATGATCGCCCCTGTTTCCACCACTCCAGCCTAACGGGGCTGCGGACACCTGTGGACGCCGAAACCGTAGGTGCGCCAACGTTGCCCGCTTAGCGTCGAATTCGGCCCCGCCGCCGGGCCGAACTCGATTCTCCGGCGGTGGGTGCGAACCACTACGGCAGCAGGGGGACCGGATGCGTACACGACCGACTGCGTTCGGTTGGATCAATCTCGAGGTGAGCGTCGCGCCGCACTGGGACCGCGCCCAGGTTCAACGCCTCGCCCGGCATCTCGGCTACC
This sequence comes from Nocardia coffeae, assembly GCF_019890715.1. NCBI lineage: Bacteria > Bacillati > Actinomycetota > Actinomycetes > Mycobacteriales > Nocardiaceae > Nocardia > Nocardia coffeae. The sequence goes on from NZ_JAINZY010000004.1 coordinate 456,309, forward strand.
TCCTCGTCTGGGCACCTGAAGACTCGGTGATCCCGTTGGTCGACCAAGTGCGCGCGGCAGACGTTGACGCCGTCATCATCCCCGGCCCGGATCATCTCGACGTGCTGGAACTGAACGGCATCATGTCGATCGCCTGCGTGGAATCCGCCCGCCCCCGGCTGAGTTTCGCGCGCTGGCTCAACGTCGACGCCGGGCTGAGCGAGTGATCGTGCTGGGGTACGCCGTGGCGGTGGGCCTGCCGGCGATGGTGATCGTCTGGTCGCTCTGGCCCGAACACGTCCCGCGTGAACGATCCTGCAGAGATTACGAGTTTTAAGATACGCACGGCAGCAAGGATTTTCGTGACCGATAACCGCACTCGTACGCGACTGAGTTTGCTACCGCAACTGCTGCCGGTGCCGAATGGGCGGAACCGGGGGAGAATCGATGGCGGGCCAGGCGGGATCCGCGATGGGGGACGCACATGCGAGCGATGCGGTCATCGATCGGATTCGACGTGCCGACTTATGAACTGAGGTTATGGGCATGAGGCGATACGAGGTTGTCATAGATCTCGGGGGTAGGACATTCGCTTCTGGCACTTGGTGGCACGTTGCGGCAGCCGGAGTTCTGCTTCTCGTCGCAGCCGCATTGTCACTACGCTTGGTCAGATCGAATGACAGACTGACTTATCGATTGATCTATGCAGTCTGCGCCGGTATCGCGGCAGCCTCGATCGTTCTCGCTTTGGCGACAATCCATCAGACAACCTCCGAACATCGACTGGAAGCTGAGACCGAAGCGATTGCCGACAAGTCCGGATACCATTTCTTCGGAGATCGAACCTTTCCCACGGACAGCCCATTGCAGAACTTTCCTGTGATAATGCAGAACGATACAACGGTTCAGAATTGCTACTTGTCGATGTGGTACCAGAACCAAAAGTCCGGTCAATGGATGACACAACTAGCGAAGAACTGGCGAGACAATTTTAATACGGTGAAAATTCAGCTCCTGTGCCCGTAGGCGCGCTGAGATGGTGTCAGCGGCATATTCATTGGGGTATGACGGCTACGCGGTGAACCGATCGCGTGGGCGGAGTCGACCGTCACTGCGGTGCCGCTTTCCGTCACCTTGGTGGTGCGTGGCATGTCGGCTCCGGGAACTCCGGTCTCGTGATGATCGGCAGTGCGGTGGTGAGGTAGTCGTCATCGGGACTGGTCTGCCGTACTATGTTATGAATACCCTTGGTAGACAAGGCAATCGAAGGTCGGTCGACCGGCGAAGGGCTGGGTGTCACTGCCTTCGGGGAGGAGTCCGATAACCATGCCCATCGCGAAGGTCGCCATCGATGCGGGTTACCCGGTTGGACAGGAGCTGAAGTCCCGGGGCCAGAGCCTGGTGCGTGGTATCAAAGTGGTTGTGCAGGTCTCGGTAACGCGGACCGACGGCCCGAAGAAGCCGGAACGGCAACAGTTGCGCGGCACCTACAAGCCCGATCCCAACCCTCATGACAATCCCGCGTACAACAAGAAGGGCGCGCAGGCGAGGTTCTACGACGCTGCCGCCGAGGCCGCATCCCAATTCCTCACCACTGCGCCCTACGCTCTTGTCGCGATCAACGAACTCCAATTCTACTGGGAAGGGCAAACCTATCGCGCAGAGCGGTGGGATGGGTCGCCCCGCAGTTACAAGAACAAATGGCAGGTCGACGGCCCCGAAGTTCCTGAATGACCCTCAGCGGTCGGTGATCTGCAGCCGTCCGCCGATCGCGACGGTGCCGTCGTCGGTGGACAGGCGCAGGTCCAGCGGCGTGGCGTCGAAACGCACGGTGTCGACGTCCACGTGCAGGGTGGGCACCGTGTAGACGTCGAACGACAGTCCGGTCAGGGCGTCGCGGACGTACGGGCTGATGTATCCGGTCAGGGCGTTGGCGACGAAAGACAGTACGACGCTGACGATATCGCCCGAGGTGGGGGTGAGGTGGAGGTCGAAGTCGTTCACCCCGGTCGTCTTCGCCGAGAGCTTCGTGTCGTCGAGGGCCAGCTGAACGGTCGCGACCGGGTCCGGGGTCAGGTCCAGATCGAAGAATCCGTCCGTCGATCCGAACAGGACCCAGTTGATGCCGGCCGAGCCGCTACCGGTCACCGTGGCCGCGACGCTGATCGTGTTGTCCTCCGCCACTTGGCCTTGGACGCGGAGGTCTTGCATGGTGATGGTCGCCTTGTAGTACGCCGTGCCGATCCCGACGTCCGCCTCGTCGTGAGGTTGCTCGGTGTGCCCTTCGAGATCTCGGGTTCCGATGGCCGTGACGGCTCGGACCGCGTCGGGACCGAGGACGATGAAAAATGGTTCGTCGGGCCAATTTTCGTTCTGCGCGGCCGGCAGCGAACTGCCCGCGACGTTCGCGGTGCACACGAGATGGTCGTCCGTCACCACGACGGCCGGCTGGGTGAGCGTGATGCCCTCGATCTCCGGAATCGGCACGGGCACACCGGCGAGTAACCGACGGGCCGCGTCGAGCATGACCGGGACGACCCACGACCTTGTCGTTGTACACCCAGTCGGGGAACTTGTGCCCGGTCGAGACGGTCGCGCGCAGCGGCTCGAGGACGAGGTCGTCGCCGGAGGTGTCGACGGTGGCGGCGATCTGCACGCTGGCGGTGTCCTGGGCCGGGGTGCCGTCCACCGTCAGCGTCAGCTTCACCTGCGGGAAGTCGAGATGGAACACCTGAGTCTCGTTGGTCGCGGCGACGCTGCGCAGGAGTTCCGCGCGGGTGATTCCGTCGAGTTCGCCGTCGCCGACGAGATGGGCCGCCAGACCGTCATGGTCGACAACGGATTTCAGGTCGAACACCGGTACCTGCACGACGTCCCAGGACAGCTCGTAGGTCGTGCCGCTCTGGGTGAATGTGGTGCTGTCCCGCCAATACTGCGGGTACTGGCGCTGATACACGTGCTCGATGATGTCGTTCAGGGTGTCGGTGGACAGTCCGACTGCGACGTCGCTCACGGGAAATCCTTTCGGAGGGTGCTTATTTCACAGGAAACGTTGAGAACTTCAGTGGCGCAATGAGTTCGCGCGCTCAGAGGGCGTTGGCCGCTTTGGTGATGGCGCAGTTCTTTTCGAGCAGCTTCAGGGCCTCGTTCATGGTGATGCCGCATACCTCCACCAGGGCAGAAGCGAGGGTGGGGATGTCGAACTCGCCGAATCCGAGCAATGTGTCGGCGACGTTTGCCACCGACTGCTCGAAGTGGATGAACAGGACCTTGACGAGTTCGATCGCGGTCTGCCCGAGCCACAGCACGCCCTGCATGAGCAGTGAGAGCCATGCCTTCACGTCGTTCAGAATGCCCGCGAAGAACGCGGCCGCATTGTCGGAAATCCAGATCAGGATCGCCTTGGGGAGATCGGTGAGCACATCGGCGGTGACCGTGAGGTCCATGGCTGGGTTGAAATGCACTCCACACCAGGTGAAGTCGAGGTTTGCGTGCAGGTTCGCCGCGCTCATGGACACCGCGCAGCCGACATCGAGGCTCGCGCGGGGGCCATGAATCCCGAAACCTTTCGGGATCACGGTGATTCCATCGACCTTGACATCGCCTTGCAGAGTCAGGTCGAAGTTGTAGTCGCCGCTGAAGCTGCCCTCGAGTCCCTTCTCGGACAGCTCGGCGGTCGCGTCGGTGGTGAACAGGTTCAGCAGGTTCGTGTGGAACGAGAACGCGAACCCGTCCTCGGCGGCGTGGCCGGTGAACGTCTCGACCAGGCCGAGAAGTTTTACCTGCCCGGACGCATCGAAGTACGTCTTGCCGGGTGTGTCCAGCGCCGTGGTATCGATCGCGACGTGGGGTCCGGTTTTGCCCGTGGCGTCCGACAGGGTGAAAAGATCGCCGAAGACGATGGCCGGTTCGATCGAGCCTGCCGCGGCAATCCCCTTGTCCCCCAGCACGGCCTTGATCTCGAGCGTCCATTCGAAGAACCGGACGTCGGCGTCCAGCCCGAAGCCTTTCGGGTAGAGATGCCCATTGGGAGCGGTCCAGCCGTTGGGGTCGGCCACCACATAGCAGTCGAGCCGGGTGATCGCGATGCTGTCCAACAGGGGAACGCTGTGCAGGTCCGTGCCGGTGAACTGGCCGACGATCGCGGCGAGCGTGAGTTCGTGGCCGGAGGTCGAATCGAGACCGAACACGAAGGCGCTCGGCGCATCGAGATCGGTCAACTCGCCACCGATGGTGAGTGCGAAGGCGTCGGGCCCGGTGCCGATCAGGAACTTCCCGAGCAGGCCGACCGTCAGTCCGGTGTCCTCGACGCCGATGTCGAGGCCGAACTCATCGATGGTGAGCCCGCTGATGCCGAAGGGGGCGACCCAGTGCTCGATGGATACCGACAGAGTGAGAGTCGGTGGTAGCGCCAGACCGATCACGCCGCGACCGACGAGGGGGACCTTCTCGTCCTGCACGGTGAACGTGACGTCGGCTTCGACGCTGAACCTGGTCGTCGTCAACGTGACGACCAGCTTGGTGAAGTCGACCGAGTGGAAACGGGCGGGCTGGGGCAGGATGCCCTGGATGCTCGAGTCGAGCAGTTTCTTCGTGTTGATGCTGGCGGACAGGTCGAGTTCGACATCCCCGGGCAGGACATGGGACAGGACGCTCAGCGCCTTGTCGGTGAGCAACAGCGAGCCGATGAACGTCACGCCGGGATTGATCGTCTCGGGCAGTCGGGGCAGCTTCAGATCCGGGAACGGCCCGGTCCATGTGTCCGTCGACACCAGGATCCCAGCGTCGCGGATTTCCAGATAATCGAAAACCCCGCCGAGGTCGGACCAGATCGTCCCGGGGTTCCAGTCGGGCTCGACCACGATACCGACCACGAACCCGGCCTGGCTGGTGTCGGCGGCGGACATCGGTTCGTTCCGGTAGGCCGCCATCAGTGCGGAGGAGCCGGTCCGGCGGGCAGCGAGGAACAACTGGACCGACCCGAGCTTATCGTCGGAAACCTCTGTCGCCACGGCGAATTCGTAACTCGCGGTCTTCGTCATGCGGAGTTCGCGGGCGGCGTCCTGGCCATGGCGCACCAGAACGGCGGAATTCTTCAGGGTGATCGCGGGCAGACCCGACGAGGCGAGAACGTCCGATCCGGAGAACGCCCCGGCCAGTCCCGTCAGCGACACCTCCGGCACCACGCCCTTCAGCTCGAACCCGGTCGAGCGCACCGCGAGCGACGCGTCGAACGAGGCGACCTGCTCTCCCGAGCGGCCGGTGAGCGCGGCGGTGGCGGTGATCGTGCCGTCGAACCCGGTGTTCGCCCGATAGTCGAGGTCCAGCGAGCCTCCGGTGAGGTGGAATGTGGCGGGCCCGAGCGGGATCGGCCAGTCGCTGGCGATCGCCAGGCCGAACGAGTACTGCTGGTCGCGCAGGTCCGCGGAGACTTCCAGCCGGTCGAGCGTCAGCTCGGGCAGCCAGGTCGCGCTCGGTACGTACTTCTGGACGATCCGGGACAGCGGGATGCTGGTGTCCGGGTCGAGCGCGCCGTCGAATCTGATGCTCGACTTCGCGTAGTACGCCGAGATTTCGAGGTCGTACTCGTCGAGGAACCGGAACGTGCCGACCAGCAGTGCCGAGATCGTTAGCGTCCCCACCGGATCCTCGACGGTGAACGTCGCGCTGACGCTCGGAATCGACACCTGGCCGGGTATCACGTCCAGTGACCGGCCCGTGCCGACCGTAACCGCGACCGAGGCCAACCGGGCCGGGTCGAGGCCGATCACCGCACTCAGGTGGGTCAGCAGGATGGTCTCGGGCACCGTCAGCACGTCCTGCACCAGGTCGGCGACCGGTGCGTCGTGCAGGAAGTCCGCGAAGGCCGACAGCGCGTACGAGGACGCCGTGGTGAGGTCGGCATCGAGGATGAGGTAGCCGCTCAGGTCGCTGGTGCGCGCCGACACCGCGATATCGGGCACCCCGTGGCCGATGTGGACGGCACTGTCGAACTGCAGGCACGGCCCCGGCTCGGCCGCCGCCGCCGCCGTGAAGGTCAGCGGCAGCGACAGGCCGCCGATCGTCAGCGCCGGGGAGGGCGTGGTCGTGATCCGGGTCGTCGGGGGCGTACCGCTGGTGATCGCCCCGCGCGGTTGCGGCAACCGCAGGTCTGGGAACACGGCCAGAGCGGCCAGCGAGCCCTTGCTCGCCACATCGTCCGCCGCCAGATTGAGGCCCGCCGCGGCCTCCGATCGCGTGAGGCTCGACCACACCAGTCGCGGCCGTCCGAACACCAGGTCGGTGAGCGCCGCGGCGTTGTCCCGCCAGTCCGGGAAGGACACGCCCGGATTCCACGAATCCGGATCGGGGGTCAGCACGACCTGCAGCGCGGGCGCGCCCGCGTCGGCGAGGTCGAACGACAACGCCAGGCTGGGCGCGTCGACACCGAGCAGCGTCGCGGACGTGCCGGTCAGCACTACGGCGTCGTTCTGGCGCGTCGGCCCCTGGACATCGGTCAGCACCCACTTGCCGCCGGTGAGCGGAAACGAGTCGGTCACCAGGACGCGGATGCCCTCGGAATCCAGCGCGCCAGGCGCCATCGCGAATGTGCCCGCGGTGACGAGGTTCGCGACGGTGGCCAGTAGATCGTCCAGCGTGGTCACAGCGTCACCCGTCCAGCCGGGAAGTGATTGTGCCCCTGACGTTTTCGCTGATCGTGTTGCCGAGGTCGGTGAGCGTGCCGGACTCCCCGAGCCTCTTGTTGATCTCGTCGACGATCTTCTTTCGGTTCTCGGTCGTGTTGAGTTCCTGGTTGATGAGATCTTTGAAGCTGTCCCCGATGTCCACGTTGATGTCGATGTTGCCGGGGTCGGCGTCGATGCTCAGTGACGTGCAGGTGATCGTCAGGGTGTCCAGGGCGTTGTGTGCGCCGCCGCTGGTCGGAAGCACGGTATCGGCCGTGGCCGAGGCGACCGTGACGGTGAACGGCCCCTGTATGGGGTCCTGGCCCTCGATCGTGACCACGGCAGTGCCGGTCAGCCGCAGTGGCGCAGTCAATGTTCCGGTCTGTTCGTGCCCGCCGGCGTCGCGGTACCGCACCGTGCTCTTGTCGGGCAGGGTCGAAAACCATACGCGCGCAGTGACACCCGGGTCGAATACCAGATCGTCGGCGGGCGCGATCGCATCGGCGATCCCGGCCAGCGCGCAATCGTTCAACGCGACATCGACCGGCGTGTCCCATACCTCGACCTGGAATGGAATTGAGCTCAACTGGTACGGATCCAGCTTCGGTGAGGTGACCCCGAAGATCACGGCGGGCAGATAGTAGTCGCTCGCCGAGTTGTTCACCGCGCTGCCGAAGCGGGCGAATATGCTGTCGTCCACCGTATTTCCTCCGGCGGCTGGACCGATGGACCGGTCGAGCACCGAACTCAGGTTCTTTGTCGGCTCCCGGGCCAGGCTGTCCCGGTTGTTCTGCTCGTTGAGCGTTTCCCCGATGCGCGCGAGGAGTTCCGTGCGCGCGTTGGGGTCGCCGAATGCCTGTGTGACGGCCGGTTCCAAGACATCCGGCTGCAGGCCCGGGTCATACTTGTCGACCGTTACCGGGCCCAGTGTCAGCGCCGGGTCATCACCGACTTGCTTGCCGCGCAGTCGGATTCGGCTGATCGCGATTATAGGCCGCCCTTGCCCGTCGACCTCGAGGGTCCAGTCGACCTCGGCCCACAGCGTGGTGACGAACAAGCTGAACGTCCCCGCACAGGAGTAATCGAAGGTGGGCCAGGCGAACGGAGCCTTCTTCTCCTGCTGCGCGGTGACCGTCCGCGTCCCCTCGTCGGCCATGCTGAGTGACTGGGTGAGCGTGTAATCGCCTGTGATCGTCAGCTCTTGCGGCAGTTCCGGGAATGTTCCGAATGCGATCGTGACGGTCGAGGTATAGCCGCTGCCCGCGCGCGCCACGACCAGGTCCGGCTCGAGACGGGCGTTCTGGAGCCCGTCGACGGTCACGTTCGACAGGTTCAGTGTCGGCTTGTCGTTACCCGGCGTCTCGATGACGTCGAACTGATCCGCCTCGACGCGCGGGTCGAATTCGTCCGGGTGTCTTGCGATCAGAAAGGACCAGTACGCCTTGAACGAGTCCCCGAACACACCGGCGACGGCGATCGCGCCCTGATCCTGGAGCGGGCCGATCGGCCAGGAATCGGACCGCAGTGGCAGGACTTTGTGACCGTGGTCGTCGGTCAGGCCGGACAGCACGGTCGGCAGGTAGAACTTGGTGCCGGCCACGGCCATTCTCGGTTGCAGCGTATTGAACACGAATCGGAACAGACTTTCGCCCATGATGTTCTCCCGGTGGAGCGGTGCTGGTGGTGATCAGCGGTCTCGGTCGACGACGTGCAGCGCGATCCGTTCGAGCGCGTCGCGGTAGGGGTTGCGGGGAAAGGGCCGCAGGTACTCCAGCGCGTCCAGGGCCTGTGTGCGCGCGTCCGCGTACGCGCGGGCGAACCCTGTTGTGGTGCGGACGTCGTCCACCAGTCCGGTCAGGTCGTCGGGCATGGCCTGCGCGCCGCGCATGACGCGGCTGAGCCGGTGCTGCTCGCCCAGTTCCGCCATCGCGTACACGATCGGCAGCGAGGGTTTGCGGCGGGCGAGGTCGATGCCGCGCGGCTTCCCGGAGACGGACTCGTCCTGGGTCAGGTCGAACAGGTCGTCCATGATCTGGAACGCGCGCCCGACGCGGCGGCCGAAGCAGCCGATTCGGCGCACGTCGCGGGTGTGGCCGTCGACCAGCGCGATACCGCTCTCGCACGCGAGCGCGAACAGCACGGCCGTCTTGCGGTCGATCGTGCGCCAATAGCGCTCCACGAGAACCTCTGTGCGCCACGACGGATCCACCCGCAGCTCGTCCAGTTCCCCCGAGCAGATCCGGAAGGCCACGTCCAGCACGGACTTGACCAGGCCCAGGTCGCGCTCGACGTCGATGCACTCCACGAACCCGCGCACGGCCTGCACGAACTGCATGTCACCCAAGAGGATCGCCGTCCCGGCCCCGCGCGCGGAGTTGACCGAGGGCAGCCCGCGCCGCACGGCCGAGTGATCGATCACGTCGTCGTGGATGAGCGTGGCCATGTGCAGCATCTCCAGCGACACCGCGCCGCGGGCCGCCTTCAGCGGCAGTTCGCCCGGCCCGTGCACCAGGTGCGCGGACAGGGCCAGCAACATCGGACGCAGTTTCTTGCCACCGGTGTAGAGCGCGCGCTCGGTGTCGGTGAGGTAGTCGCGCTGCGGTACGAGCGCCTCGTCCAGCAGTGCGCGGTACCGGTCGAGGTCGGTGGCCAGCAGCGTGCGCCACACCTGCGCGATCGGGTCCGCACGCGGACCCGGCCGCAGCACGGTCGTGGGCGGAACGATCTCCGTGGCGGTCATTGCGGCGGATCCGTGAGCAGGCTCGGTTCCCCCGCCAGGACCGCGACGCGCAGCCGTTCGGCCACGGCGTCACGCACCAGGCCGGCCAGGAATCCCGCGGCGTTGAGCCGATCCCGCGCGATATCGGCTGCCGCGCCCGTCCACGCCGAATCGTCCAGCGCCAGGTCGAAATCCGGGAATTCGACGCGGACCGCACCGGCGGCATCGGTCACCACGGCGGCTCCGGTGATCCGGCCGGTACCCGAACCCTCGAACAGGGAGGTCGGCACCGCGGCCGCGCGCAACTCCTCGCGGCCGGCTCGGGCTTGCCGGTGGAACTGTCTGATCAGGTCGCGCTCGTCGTCGTCCCGGCCCTCCCAGACGTCGTCGGCGAAGGGGTTCCGCATCGCGGCCAACTGCTCGGACGGGAGCTCGGCCGGCTCACCCGAATGCGTGTTCACGGTCTGGTAGATCTGCTCCGACGTCATCGCGGTGGTGTTGCCTTTGTCGTTCCCGGTGCCCTTCACGGTTTCCGCGAACTTGCCCACGGCGTCCACAGCCTCCTGGTACTTGGGTTGGAGCGTCTGCTTCGTCGGGTCGGTGGGGTCGTAGTCGGGGTCGAGGTAGTGGATGTAGGTGGAGGCCCCGACCTGACGGACGAAAGCGTTGAGGTTGTAGTTCGCCGGGGTGCCCGAGGGCAGGGAGTAGGTCTTGTCCGGGTCGTTGACCAGGCCCGTATCGTTCTTGACCGCATCGTGGGTGTCGGCCGCCATCGTGGACGTATCGCCCTTGGTCCAGATGTCCTTGGTGAACGTTCCCAAGTTGGGGTCGAACAGCTCCGCGAACACATCCGTGTGCTGGTCGTACAGGTTGAGCAGACTGGCGCCGTTCTCGGTCTGCGCCAACCTCATTCGCTGGTCCCGCGCGTTGTCGAGCCATTCCGGGTGCGTTTCGGTCTCGTCGCCGGATCTGGGCGCGGTGGCCGATTCCGACAGCAGCGACAGGTCGCCGCCGCCGTCGACGGTTGCGACGCGGTCGGGCGTGGCGTCGATCGCGTACCGTGCTCGCACCAGCAGCGGCGGCAGTCCCAGCACCGTGCGGTCGCCGTCCGATACGGCCACGGCGTCCGGCTCCCGCGTCGGCTCGACGGTCACCTCGGTGAACCGCAGCGACAGCGCGCCCGAGGGGTAGCCGATGTGTGTGGGCATCTCGACCGTGCGCGCCAGCGGCATGGCGGGCGGCGTCGGTACGGACAGCGGGCCGTGCGCGGTCATGACCGGACCTCGATCTGGCCGGTGGCCAGCAGGTGGGTCTCGTGCGTACCGAGCGTGAGGTTCGCCGCCTGCACCCAGATCGGCACGTCCTGGACCTTCAGCCGATAACCGACCGGATGGTCGAGCTTGCATGAGAGCTTCTGGCCCTTCACGCGACCGATCAGGCTCGGGACGAGTTTGTTGACCAGTGCCTGGACCAGGGGTTTGGCCGCGGCTTCGAGGACTTTGTCGATTCCCTTCCCGTCCGGCTCGACTTCCGCGTGCGTCAGGTTCAGGTCGGTGACCGTGGCGGTGAATTGCTCGGCCGAGTCGGCCGACACTTTCACGGTCAATGTCGGTTCCTGCGGTGTCAGGGTCACCTTGTACTGCATCGGCGTTCACCGTCCTCGGTATTGTCGGGATTCGGAGGCTTCTACTGGATGTTGTTGCCGGCCTTCTTCAATGCGCACGTGCTGCCGAGCACCGTGGCCGACACGTCGAAGGACACGTTCAGCTCGCCCGACCACGACGTCGCATCGGTCGAGCTGACCGTGATGTCGTCCACGCTCGCGAGGACCGCCTTGGCCGCGAGGGAGGCCGTTTTGTTCGTTCCGTCGGGCTGCTTGTCGTAGAGCGTCTTGTTCTTGTTTGCCGCCGCGGCCTGCTGTGCGAGGTTCAAGGCGTAGCCGCGGTTGACGATCGCGAACACCGGATCGGTGGGCCATGCCGACGGCACCGCCACGGCGGTCGTGTCGCCGTCCGTGGCCACGACGATCAGGTGCGTGTCGGTGATGAGGACGCCGACGATGGTGAGCTCGAGCGTGGTCTGCCCGAACGGGAACTGCTGCGAAGGTATTTCGTGTCCCTCGAGGACCGTGGCGAGCTTCTTGAACACTTGCGGCAGGATGATGCCGTTGACGAACGGCTTCGCCTGTCCCAGTTGGCTTTCGTCCGCCCAGACGGCCAGCGGAGTGAGCGACACCGTCGGTGTGTTCGACTCGGAATCGGTAGTAAGCGTCACCTGCCCGTAGAACTCGACCTCCGGGGACACCGTGGGCAGCTTGGTGACGGCCATCTGCAGGCTGGGGATCGACAGAACGAAGACGTTGTCGGCCGGAAGGTCACCGTCGGGCGGGTGTTGTCCGTTCTTGTCGACCGAGTCGCGCCACTTCTCCAGCGTGGGAGCCTCGAACCGGAAATCGGGTGCGTCCCCGACCACCGCCCAGGTGCCCTCCACCCCCTGGCCCTGGTATTCGCCTTGGAAGAAGGCGTCGTATGCCTTCTTGTCCGGGGCGTTGTAGAGCTCGGCGATTCCCGCCGAGAAACTGGCCGAGTCGATGCCGAGCACGACATCGAATTTCGTTGATGTGGCATCGAATTCCATTGCGGCACCTTTCATTCCCGAATCCGGGAGGCAGAGCAATTTCGGCCGGTCGGCACGGCACCCACGTGCCGCCGACCGGAATGAAGTCGAATGAATATGCGCACTTCGAATTTCCGCGTATCGCTATTCACCGTGAATTCGTGCGCGCAGGACGAAAATCGCGCATTCGCACGGAGTATCTCGAAGTGTCGAAAGAGATGAACTCGATGAGTTCCGACGATTAGCTTCGGTGACGATGTGGCCGTGGGCCTCAGGTAGTGCTCGTGGGTTCTGTCGAATGAAAGTGACTGGGCAACAAGTTGATTGAAACGTCAGCCGCAGCCGCCCGCTACGAACACAGCCGACTCGCAAGGAAACTCACAGCGATAACCACGGCGGAAGTCGAGCACTCGTGTTCGGAGGTCATGGTTGGCTACCGCTTAATTTTCCTGCGCAACAACAGAATTCGAGAACCGCATCCGCAAGCATGTGCGATGGTCGATCGACCAGAATCAACATTACCGGCTGGAACACGAAGTGTCACTAGTCTTTTCGGATCGAGTCCATGACGGCGAACCTAAACCGAACGGTCGCCCTCGGCGGTCCGCCCGCCCGGTTGCCCGACAACCGCTGCCGACGTGTGCCCGGCGGCCGATGTGGTGTTCCGGCCAGCGACGACGACTTGGTCGTGTTCGTCATCGGCGACGAGAGTGGAGCCCTGTCCACGTCTGCGCGCGGCGATCGACTTCCCGGGCGATGACCTGGGCCGATGCGGGGGTCACGATCGTGTCGTCGTCGCCCACGGTGATCAGGTAGCGGCCGGCGGCTCGGTGGTCGGGGGCGATATCGAGCCAGCTGATGTATTGCGGCGGTTGGTGCAGGTCGGATTCGACACGCAAGTAGCCTTCTGCGGTGCGAGGTGTGCGTAGCAGCAGGCGGATTCGCTCCTCGACCGGTTGTTGTCCGAGGTTGTCGCGGCGCCATGTGCGGGGCGGCTGGTCGCCGCGAACCCGAGGGGTGTAGCCGATCAACTGCTCGGTCTTTCCGGGGCGCATCGGCGGCAGGGTGGCGGCGACGTGGTGTCCGAGTCGTTCCCGCCGGGCGACGACGAGAATTAAGTCGCCGCCGAAATCCGTTGATTCACCGGGCTTCTGGAACAGTACGACGACGAGATCGGCGACAACGGAGGTGAGCGCTCGGATTCGCCTGTCCGAGTTGTGAAACCGACCCCAGGAGACGATCCGTAGATCCGGGTCGGCCACGGTGCGTAGCGGTCCGACGAGGTCGGGGTCGCCGTGACGGGGATGGCGGGCGGAGATCTCCGTGCGTAGTCTCGTGTATTCCTCGCCCGTGGAGGGGCTTTCGAGAATGTTGATCGGGAAGGGGATCTCATCCGAGCCGGTCTCGGCTGTCCAGACATACGCGAACTCATCGGGCGTGAACTGCCAACGCGATCGGGTCCTCACTGATCGGCACCCGGTTGTTTCCCGGTGGCGTCGCCCGAATTCGCTCTCGAGCGATCGGTCTCCTCGTTCGGCCCTGCGCCCCAACCGTATTCGATGAACAGACCGGTGAGTTCCGGGTTTGTCTCCGGTGCTGTCGTCGACCCGGGCTCTGGTGGGCACTGGGCTCGCATCGCCTCGGACGCCTGCGCTCCCTGCGTGTGGGAGTAAGGATCGGCCGCGATGAAGTCCGCTCCGATAACCTCGACCGGCGGCTCCAATCCCGCTGTCCAGTCCGGCTGCACGGCCCGCAAGTAGTCCGGGCTGTAATGCTCTCGGTCTTCCTCCGTCTTGTCGCCGTGCTTGCCGACATGGGGCGCCATCGATGTCGGCACCTGAGCCGGTCTCGCGGTAGCCGCCGGCGTGCGATTGCTTCGAGCGGCGGATGCGGTGCTCGGCTGCGCCTCTCCCGGACCACCGCCTGTCGCCGAACCCGGACCGAGGCTGAGGGAGTCACCTGCCGCTGCCGCACCCGGACCACTCGAAACGTCGGTGCCCGGGCCGAATCCGGCTGCCGTCGTTGTCGCGGGCGTAATCGTATCGCCCGGTGTCGACGGCCTGCTCGGCTCAGCCGGTGTCGTTCCATCCGACTTGCTGCTATCGGGATCTGCTGCCGTCGGCCGGGTGGGCTCATGGTCCGAAGCATCCGGCTTCTGCGCGTTCGGGCCTGGGTTGCGCCGAGTGTCCTCGGCGCTCGTTGTGACCCGGCTGGTATTCGAAACCCCGGGATTCGTTGTGCCAGGATCTGTTCCGCCGACTCGAGGCGCCTGGCTGTACGCCGGAACCCCGGCACCGGCCGGCGGAAAGCTTGGCGTATACAGCGTCTGCATCACGTAGACCGCCAGATCCCGCGCGGACTTGCGCTGGCTCTCGATGCGATCGGCGTAGGCCGGATTGATCAGGCCGGGCACGATCGATTCAGCCGCGTTGTCGGGATTCGTCGCCACGGTCGCCGCCCCCGCGGGTACGGGCGGGACGGCGCGCCGGATGGCATCAGCAGCCCAGGCAATCGAATCCAGCCGCTGGCTGACGACCTCGAAAACCTGCCCGATCTGATTGGCGGCGTGCGCAATTCGTTCCGCGGCGGCCTGCGCCGCGCTGCCGCTCACGCCCTGCCACAACCCGTGGTTGAAGATGTTGTTCATCCCCAGCAGGTTGAAGGTCGAGAGGTTCTCCAGAGCGCTCGCGGCATCGAGCCAGTCCTGCTGCAACTGACGCAGCCGGCGTACATCCATACCGCCGGAGCCGTCCGAGCGGCCGAACACCGCGATGTAGATCTGCTCATGAGTCATGCTCGCGAAATGTTCATTTGTTTTTGCATAATCGGGATCTGTGCCCGCACCTTCGTTGCTGAGCTGGTTTTCCTCAGTTTCGGCCTGCGCCACGGAATTGCTGATCTTGTGCTGAACATCCTGGATCGCCTGGATGTCCTGCGTGCTCATCACGCCTGGTATCCCGGCCCGGAACAACGTAATCGGCGATGGAGGCAAGAATGGCGCTGGTGATGTCGACCTAGGATCGTCCGTATCGAACATGTTTGCTACCCCCTGATGGCCGTGGGCGACGCTATTG
This sequence comes from Nocardia coffeae, assembly GCF_019890715.1. Taxonomy (NCBI): domain Bacteria; kingdom Bacillati; phylum Actinomycetota; class Actinomycetes; order Mycobacteriales; family Nocardiaceae; genus Nocardia; species Nocardia coffeae. Next base: position 471,362 of record NZ_JAINZY010000004.1, read on the forward strand.
CGACACACCCTGGCCGGGTCATTTTATCATGTGGATGTTCGGCTCCGCCGTGCCGATTTTCGCCACGGCCGGGTGTGCAAGATCTTTTATCCGAAAGTCGTGCTGGTCAGGCGGTGATTTCTGGATATTTTTCCGAACCGTGTCCGCGTGTCGAGAGTGACTATCGGGTAAAATTCCGAACAGAGTGCTAAGGGGGCACGAGATGGGCACACTGCGGATCGACTTCGGCAACGCCGAGATCAAAGTGTTCAACGAGGCAGTCGCAGCCGGTAGCTTCTCGATCTCTGCAGATGCAGCGCAGCAGGCGAAGCGTCAATACGACTTGATGCTCAGCGAGCTGGCTCGTGTTCGGCAGACTTTCAAGTCCGCCACGCACTTCTCCGGGTTCGGCGGCTTCAGGTCCGCCCAGGAGCTGCAGGACGGGTTCGTCGGTAAAGCGATCGTCGGAATGGCGGTCATCGACCAGCTGACCGACGTCGTGCGACAGATTCAGGTCGCCTATCTGCGTGCAGGTAAACAGTTCGCAGAGGCGGATCAGATCGACGCTGCCCGCCTGAAGCAACTGACCACCGCAGCCGTGGATGCCGGCGGCCTGCAATGAAACTCATTCGATTGGCTATAGCCGTAGCGCTTCCGATGCTCGTCCTGGTGGCTTCCTGCGCGAAAGACAGCTCCAGCAATTTCGGCTCTGGTCCAACCGCGACCAAGACCGCAACGCCGAGTATCGCCGCTTCCGTTGCCCCGGCGGCCGTTCAATACAATCACGGCCGAACTGCGGTGAATTTCGACCCATGCATTGGTGTGGGGGATTCGGCCATCTCCGAAATCGGGTTCGATCCCGCAACGCGCGAGCGAAAAGACCAGATCGACGACCGATACTCTTTCATCGGCTGTATGTTCGATCAGAAGGGGTCGGTCGATGGCTCAGTTATGGACGTGCGTGAGCTGAGGATCTGGTCTACCAACGTCACCATGGACGAATTCCGTCAGAGGTATGCCGGAAAATTTACCGACGCCAAGGTGAACGGTCGGGATGCGCTGATACATCCCGATGGTGCGGGGACCTGCTTTCTGGAGACGGCGGGCCCCGACGGCACGCTCGATTTTCAACTGGGCATTTTGGATCCGAATTCCACCGAGCAGGCATGCGAGAAAATTATCGATATCGCGAGTGTCATCCAGTCCGTGGTCCCCAGGTGAGGGTGACCGCACTGTCTCGACGAGTTCAACCTTTCGGACACGATATCGGGTGACCGAGGCGATTGACGACCTCGTAGTACAGGGCCGGGACCTCGCCTTCGATGGACCCGTTCTCCGGGTCGAACGGAGACTTCTGGATGACCCGCCAGCTGATGAGATCACCGTTGCTCTCGAAGAGGTTCCAATATCGCTGCCGTAGGTCGGCCGGAATGTCTGTGCAGCTCAGCGCCTTATGTTCCATCACGGTGGTATTCAATTTGCCCGCTGCCCCCGTGGGGTATGGCTCGCCGCAGGACGGCGGGTGCCCGTAGCGAGCGGTCATGATCCGGTACAGGACTTGGATGTCGCTGGTCGGACTCGGGCCGAGTCCTTGATCGGCAGGCATGGATTCCACCTCGTTCAGCGGCTTCAAATGGCCGCCGGAGTCGTACATGTACGAGTATTCCCACCGCAGGTCCTCCGGCACGGGCAAGCAGGTCAGTTTCAGGTAATCCTGATCTGGGCCGGACGGAGTTGTCGAAACCGGTGCGGAGTCGTATGAATCGATGCAACCGCCGACCATGATCAGTGTCGCAATCACCATTCCGGCATATGTGTGCGTACGAACCAGTCTGCGCTGTCGGATGACTCTTCCCCCTGGCTAATTGTCGTTCTGGCGATGGATCCCTGCTATATCTCCATAACCGTCGCGCATGGCGGTCTCGTGCCCGTCGCGGATACCCAGCTGATCGAACAAAGCGGTGACGTCATTGGCCGGATTGGTGGCACTCGGATTCGAGGGATCGTATGGCATGGACCGGATATCGGACCACGACTTCAAGTTTCCGTTACCATCGAACAGCTCCGAATGCGCGGACCGGAGGTCGTCGGGAATTCGAGTGCTCGCCAATACGGCATAAGCTTGTTGATCGAAGTTCGGCGGATTCAGGCCGATGTCGTTGTTGGCCGCAGTCGGCGCCGGTCCGATAATTGCCTCCTTCAGCGGATCTCCGCCGAGCCCGAGGATCTTCGATATCTCGTCGCTGAATGGGGCATGCATGGTGATCTTGTCGTCACCGTCGCCTATCGGAAAGCTGGTGCCGATAATGGATTTGATGGCCTCGTAGGCCAATTTCTTATGGCCGTAGTGATCTTGTGCCGCCTGGTTGGCATCACTGACGTGCGCACTGATCTGGTCCCGCAAACCCGCGTCGACCAACCCCTGCAGCTGTCCTGCGCTGTACAGCTGGTTGCGCATCTGCATATTGTTGGGATCATGACCGTAGTTCACCTGATGCTGGAGCGCGGCGGCCAAAGCATGAGCATTGAAATTCTTCCCTGCCTCGCTGTCCGTATCCAGCAGGGCGAAGATATTCTTTGAGCCGCTGAATGTTCCTTTCCCCGAAGGGTCGGTCCAACTGTCGCCTTTGATATTGGTGACCTTGAAACCGTCATGCGCCGAGTTCGTTCCGTTGATCAGATCGTTGACATACGGACTCATGCCACTGGACAGTGACCGCATGAGTTCGGGATTGATCTGGCCCGCTGACTTGCGGTCAGTGCCGGGAATGTCGTAGAGCTTCCACTTGTCGTCGCCACCGGCGATGTGACCGGGTGTGTTGTCGCCCGCGGCGAATTGCGCGAACGAGTTCATGATCGCCATGCGATGACGGGAGGCAGCCATATCCACCGGATTGTTCGAAGTGGCGATGGCCGGGTTGTGGTCGTCGAAGTCGAACAGTGTGGACACCGCTTTGCCCTTGTCCGCCCATTGATGTGTCAGCGCATCGTGGAGGAACTGTTCGTTCGGCTTGCTGTCGAGATCCGCAACCAGATGTTGGACGGCCGGTTTATCGTCGCCTACGGCGTGGAAGAACTGTTCGGTAAGCGCTGCGTGGTAGTCCGCGGGCCGGCCGTCGACGCTGAATGCGAAGGATCGATAGTCGGGGTTCTGTTCCAGAGCGGTTTGTGCTCGGAGGTACTTCGCTCCATCGTCGAGGACCTTCTTGTCGAGATCACTGCCGTAGCGAAGGCCCGGGTCGGCGGTGGCGGCGATCTCGGCGATCGCTCGGTTGTCCGCTACCCCGTTGAGATTCGTGTACTTCGTCGTCGATCCGACCGACGTGTTCACCGTCCACCCCGAGGCGACGAGATCCTTTCGGTCGAGCGACTGTTGCATCTTCCTGGGCAGCAGCTTGATTCCACCCTTTTCCGGTATCGCCGGGTTGTGCTGCACTCCGGAGGTCACGCTGTCGGTGGAGATCAGTTGGAGCGCGTTCGCCAGGCCCTTGCGTGCCTCGGGCGGCAGCTTGTCCATGATCTGCTGGACTTCCTGGGGACTCTTCCCGTCCAGTGATCTACTGAGCTGGTTGATGTACTCCATCTGCCCGGCCGGGATCGTCACGGTGTTACCGCTGTGCAGCGCCGCGAGTTGTTCGGGGGTCAGGTGTCCGGCGTCGATCAGGCGCTGGATCTCGGCCTGGGGCAGGTGCTGAGGGTTCTCGGTGAGTCGTCGGGCGTCTTTCCTGCCCTGATCGGTCCCCAGGGCGGCGGGGGATGCGAAGGCGATCGCCAGACCATTGCGGGCGTTGTTCAACGCATCCCGAACGCTGATATCCGCGGACATCGCGTCGTGAATCGCGGTCTGCAGGTCGCGATTCATTGTTCCCATTCGCGACAATTCAGCACTCCCGATGGTTCCGCTGCGGCCGACCGTCAGGCTGATCGGGGCGACCTGCCACCCGTTGTGATCGCATTCGGCCAGGAGTCCGCGCGCACGTCGCAACGGGGCGTCGATCGAATCGCGGCCCTGCCGAGCGCGTTCGGCCAGCGCGCCGAGTTTGTCCGCCAGCGTCCGCACCGCTCTGAGGTCGCCGGTGGCGCGGTCGTGAGCGGCCCGGGCGGTCCTGCCCTCCCAGAAAACACCGTCGACCTTCGTCACGGCGTCGACGTAGCGCTGAAAAACCTGTTCGAGGCCGGAGCCGATCTGATCCCAGGTGTCCGCCCAACTGGTCAGGGTGGCGGGATCGGCTGTGCGTACCCAGTCCAGGGGCGAGGCCGCGGTCATTTCGAGGTGTCCGGGTTCCACTCGCCGGTGGCGCTCCGGTACACGGCGATCAGCGTGTCGGCGGCCCGCTCGTCCTGCGATTTGAACTGTGTGGCAACGGAAGTCATGACGTCGCCGGTCTCGCGCAGACGCGCCGCGGCGGTCGGCAACAGCGCGTCGGTGATCAGGTCACGCGTGATCTGTCCAGCGGCGGTCGCGGACAGTAGCGGGTTGTCGGCATTCGGATCCGGCGGATGCTCGCCCTGCACGCAGGCAGCGTCTTTCGCGAGGTTGTGCACTGTCGTGGCGAGTTTGCCGAGATTTTCCAGATCGATTTCGAAGTTCATCGGCCCCCCAAGGTCTACGCGACTATTTACGAACGGTATCGCACCATTCTTCGAGAGTCCAGAAGATTGGCATGGGAGGCAAGAAAATGGCCATTGTTTCAGTCGAACCACTTGCCGGCGAACGGTTTTCGGGCAACCGGTTCGGGCGGGCTAAGTTTGCGGAACGAGCTGCTCGTTATTTGCTTATATCGCTGCTCGGAGTTTGCTTTCACCCCTGATCTCGTGCGGCGCGGTGTGCCGGTGGATGATCATGTCGACCGACTCGGAATTCATTTCGGCCGCTCCGGCGAATGTGGGATGTGCGCAGAGCTGTCGTCCGACCGGCTCGGATCGCCTCTGATGAGCGATCCGGGGGTGCTCCGGCGATGCGCTATTGACACCGGTAGTGCGGTCGATCACACTGGGCGAGAAAGTTGACATGACTGTCACGTCATGAGGAATCCAGAGGAGGCAGCGGTGCCTGAAGTTCCCGATATGCGCGCGTTGGGCCAGGAGGTCAGCAATTGGGGGCGGTGGGGGAGTGACGATGAGCGGGGGACCACGAATCTGCTCACGGCCGAACGGGTGTCGGCTGCGGCGGGGCTGGTCCGGACGGGGGAGGTGTTCGCACTGGGGATTCCGCTCGACGGAGACGGGCCGCAGCCGGGTGGGCTGCGGATCAATCCGATCCGGTTGATGTCGGAGAACGGGCAGGAGCAGGTGCTGCCGGGTGGGTTCAAATGGGCCGACGACTTCGTGTTCATGCCGCTGCAGGCCGGTTCGCAGTACGACTCGCTGGCGCACGTGCACTACGACGATCAGCTCTACAACGGTCATCCCGGCGACGGGGTCACGGTCAAGGGCGCGGACAAGTGCGGTATCCACACCCAGGCCGGCGGCATCGCCGGACGCGGCGTGCTGCTGGACATCGCGCGAGCGCGCGGCGTGGACTGGCTCGAGGCCGGCACCGCGATCGGGCCCGATGAACTCGACGAGGTCGCCGCCGCGCAGGGCGTGGAGATCGGCGCGGGCGACATCCTGCTGTTCCGGACCGGGTGGCGCAAGAAATTCCTGACCGAGCGCGACCCGAACAGCTTCATGGCCGGTGAGCCCGGTCTGAGTCTGGCGTGTGCGAAATGGCTGCGGGACAAGGACATCGCGGTCGTCGGATCGGACAACTGGGCCGTGGAGGTGATGCCGGGCGAACATCCCGGCACGGCATTCGAACTGCATATGGTGCTGATCCGCGACATGGGCATGACGCTCGCGGAAATGCTGGACTTCGAAGACCTTTCGCAGGCCTGCGCCGCCGACGGGCGATGGGACTTCTTCTACACCGGGCCCCCGCTGCCGTTCACCCGCGGTGTCGGCTCACCGATCAACCCGATGGCGATCCGGTGATGGTGCGTCGGATTCGAATCGGCAAGGAGCAGAGCAGATGTTGATCGGTGACATCGTCGAATACGGTGCGCGCAAACACCCGGAGCGGATCGCGCTGCGGTTCGAACAGGAACAGATCACCTACGGGCAGTTGCGAGATCGCTGCCGCCGCTTGGCGAATGCGCTGCTGGGCGTCGCTTCGCCGGGCGACCGGATCGCGATCCTGTCCTCGAATTGCACGCAGTACCTGGACTGCTATTACGGCGTCCCGATGGCGGGCATGGCGCTGACGATTCTCAACGTCCGGCTGCATCCGGACCAGATCGTCTCTCTCCTGGAACATTCCGAGGCCCGGGTGCTGATCATCGCGCCGGAGTTCGCCGAGGTGGTGGAGCGTATTCGCGATCGCATACCGTCGGTGACCACGGTGGTATCGATCGGACCTGCCGCCGGAGCCACCGCCTGGGACGAATTCCTCTCGGGCGCTTCGGCGGAAGCGCCCGAGCATGCTCCGGACCCCGACGACCCGGCCTGGCTCGTGTACACCAGCGGAACCACGGGAACGCCGAAGGGGGTGATGATCTCGCACCGGAACCTGCTCGCGGGCGTGACCTCGTCGGCGCTGCAGTGGGAGGTGCCGGAGGAGACGGTATTCCTGTTCTGCTTCCCGCTGTGTCACATCGGCGGATACGTGGTCATGATCAACCATCTGCTCGGCTGCACGGTCGGGATCCTGCGGTCCTACGACAACGCGACATTCCTGCGTCTGGTGGACGAATGGCAGGTCACCCAAACGGGTTTGGCCCCGACGATGATCAATTTCCTGCTGCAGGATCCGGAGCTGGACAAACATTCCCTCGACACCCTGCAGGCGGTGGGTTACGGCTCTTCGGCCATCCCCGCCGCCGTGCTGCGCGCCGGACTCGATCGGTTCGGCTGCGACTTCTATCAGGGCATGGGGATGACCGAACTCGCCGGTAACGTCCTGCATCTGGACGAGTTCGCGCATCGTCGCGCGGCGGAGGGGGAGACCGGACTGCTCGCCTCGGCCGGAAAACCCATGCGGCTGGCCGATATTCGCATCGTCGACGACCAGTTCGCCGACGTGCCGACCGGACAGGTCGGGGAGATGATCGTGCGCGGCGATCAGGTGATGCTCGGCTACTGGCAGGATCCGCAGGCCACCGCCGATGCGTTCACCGACGGCTGGTTCCACACCGGCGATCTGGTCCGCCAGGACGAGGAGGGTTTCGTCTACATCGTCGACCGGAAGAAGGATCTGATCATCAGTGGCGGGGAGAATGTCGCCTCGCTGACCGTCGAACAGGCCCTGTATCGGCAGCCGGGCGTCGCGGAGGCGGCCGCGATCGGTGTGCGGGACGACACCTGGGGTGAGGTCGTCTGCGCGGTGATCGTCCTGCGCGAGAACGCCACCGCCACGGCGCAGGACATCATCGCCGGGTGCCGCGAGCAACTGGGCGGGTTCCAGGTGCCGCGCCGGGTGGAGTTCGTGGAAGCACTGCCGAAGAATGTGACCGGAAAGATTCTCAAACGGGAGCTACGCCAGCAGTTCTCGTGAGAAATCCGATCGACCGACGCCCGTTCCCCCTGGGAGCGGGCGTCTTTCGTCTCCGATACCTCCGCAGTGCTGATCCGCGGATCGATTCCCGTGCTGTGTGCAACCGCTGGGAATAGGTACTCCGATCCGATCGCGTATCATCTCGCGCGCCCTGGACCAGGCTGAGGTAGCGTCTGCCGCAACGGAATTCGATCCATCCTCGAGGTGTTCGAACCGTTCGGCGCGGTTCGCGCGCCGAGATGTTCCGTGAAGTGCGATGCAGAAAAGAGGATCACCGGCGTGCATGGCCGACGTGTGGAGTGCGGGATCGGCAGAGGTAGCAGGAGTTCGGCGTCGAGCGAGGCGCAGGTGGTGGCCGGGTGAATATGCCGCCGCAGGAGGTTTCGGTGGGGTACGAGACATCGCCGACCGGATCGAGACGGGACCAGGTGCGGCTGTACGAGCCGGAGTTCGCGGCCGATCCGCATCGCGCCTACGACGAGATGCGCGCGCGATTCGGCGCGATCGCGCCGGTGGAGCTGGCGCCCGGCGTCCCGGCGATGCTGGTTCTGGACTATGCGACAGCGTTACGGATCATGCGCGACCCCCAGCACTTCCCGGCCGATCCGAGTCGCTGGCAGCGCTCGGTCCCCGAGGATTGCCCGGTCCGGCCGTTCCTGGAGGCCCGTCCGAATGCGTTGCGCACCACAGGTGAGGCACATCGCCGGTTCCGCGGCAGCTTCTCGGCGCTGCGCGAGGTCGATCTGAATCGGTTGCACGACCTGATCGGCCATGCCGCCGAAGAACTCATCAACGGCTTCTGCGGTGAGGGCGGCTGTGATCTGCTCAGCCGGTACGCGGCCCCGCTGACCTTCCAGGTCCTGGCGAACCTGATGGGTTTCCCGACCGAAGCGGCGCGGCAGGCATGGGCCGGAATGGCGGCGATGCTGGACACCGTCGACGCGCAGGCCGGGCAGGAGATGTTCATCGGTGCGCTGGCGGGGGTCGTGGCCGACAAACGTGCCAGTCCGGGACACGATCTCACCTCGGCACTGATCACCGACCCCGGGCGCCTGGACGACGTGGAGGTGATCAACCAGGCCGCGCTGCTGTTCTCCATGGGAACCGAGCCGCTGGCCAACCTGATCCTGCACACGATGCTGCTGATGCTCAGCGACGATCGATTCGGCAGCGGGCTGATCAGTGGTGCGCTCTCCACCGAGGACGCGCTGGACGAGGTGTTGTTCGAGGATCCGCCGCTGACGAACTTCTCGATCATGTATCCGCGCCAGCCGATTCTGGTCGACGAGGTGTGGCTGCCCGCGGATCAACCGGTGCTGATCGGCTTGGCGGCCTGCAACAACGATCCGCGCATCGCCGGTGGTGATCGCACCGGCAACCGGTCGCATCTGGCCTGGGGTGCGGGCCCGCACGCCTGCCCGGCGCAGACGATGGCCAGGACGATCGCGCAGGATGCCATCGATCTGCTGATCGATGCCCTGCCGGATATGAAGCTCGCGATCCCGGTGAGCGAATTATCCTGGCGTCCGGGGCCTTTCCATCGCGCACTGGTTTCACTGCCGGTGGAGTTCCCGGCCACGGCGCCGATGCAGATCGCTACGTCGTCGAGGTTCGAACCGTCCGCCCGCTTGTAAGGAGTTCCCGTGACGGACAATCAACCCATCGTGCTGGACCCGGCCGGCACCGATATCCACGGCGAAATTGCCCGCATTCGAGAACTGGGCCCGGCGGGCCGGGTGGAGTTGCCCGGCGGGGTGGTGGTGTGGATGGTCACCGACTACGCGATACTGCGGCGTTTGATGACCGATCCGCAGGTCTCCAAGGAACCACAGGATTGGACGACGTTGCGGGAGGGCCGGATTCCGGCCGACTGGGTGATGACTCCGTGGATCGGCCTGCGCAACATGCTGCGGAGTTCGGGGGAGGACCACGCACGCCTGCGCAAGGCGGTGGGTCCCGCGTTCAGCACGCGCCGGGTACAGGCCCTGCAGCCCAGGATCGAGGCGATGGTCAGCGATCTGCTGGACGCGCTCGCGGACACCCCGGACGGCGACATCGCGGACCTGCGAGCGGATTTCGCGCGTCCGCTGCCGATCAAGGTGATCACCGAACTGATGGGGGTGCCGTCGGAGATCGGAACTCCACTGTGCGAGCACGCGGACGGGACACTGGATACTTCCGCCCCGCCGGAGCAGGTGCAGAAGGATTTCATGGCGTTGCTGGAGCTGGTCGGGCAGTTGATCGCCTACAAGCGTGAGCATCTGGGCGACGACCTGACCAGCACGCTGATCACCGGCCCCGACGAGGCCACCGGTCCGCTGCTGAGCGATCAGGAACTGCTGGACACCCTGACGTTGATCATCAGCGCTGGGCACGAGACGACGGTGAATCTGATCGACCAGACGATCCTCGCGCTGCTGACCCATCCGCAGGCCCGTGCGGCAGCCCTCGCCGGGGAGGTCGAGTGGGAAGAGGTGATCGAGGAGAGTCTGCGCTGGCAGTCGCCGATCGCGAATATGCCGTTCCGATTCGCCCGGGTGGATCTCGACCTCGGCGGCGGTGTCCGGATCCCCAAGGGCGAGGCGATCCTGGCCTCGTTCGCGGGAGCCAATCGCGACCGGAAGGCCTTCGGGCGCAGCGCCGGCGAATTCGACCCGTCCTCGGACCGGGGGACCGGCAGCAGGGGGCATCTGGCCTTCGGCTACGGGATGCACCACTGCCTGGGTGCACCCCTGGCCCGGCTCGAGGCGCGAATCGCCCTGCCCGCGTTACTGTCCCGGTTTCCGAAGCTTCGATTAGCATCTGCCGCAGATGAACTGCGGCCGATGCAGAACTTCGTGATGAACGGTCACCAGGCGTTGCCGGTTCGCTTGAGCGCTTAGCGACGTTTCGTCCGGGCAGAATGCGAACAGCGCCCGCCTCGTGCTGAGGCGGGCGCTGTTCCGGTCAGAGCAGGTGCCGGGGATTGGCGACCTGTAGGCGGGACAGCACCGCGAGTGAGACCACTCGGCGAACCTCCTTGTCGGAGTACGACAGTGCACCCGAACGCAATCCCGCGGCGAGTTCGGCTTCCGAATCGCAGTCGAGCTCACCGAGCAGTTCGGCGACCGCGGCGGTGGCCGCCGGTCCGGCGTGCAGTTCGCGAGTCGCGGTGCCGAGCAGGTTGACGCAGATCCGCAGCAGGAATCGCTGACGTTGCTGTTCGGCGGTCAGGGTGGGGGCGATCTCCTCGGTGAGCGTCTCGGCGACGAGATCGAGCATCTCGGTGAGGTGGGGACGATCGTGGACCGTGGCCGCCGGTTCGGATGCGGCCGGGACCTCGACGGATTCGTCGAGCAGGCCCAGCACGGACAGCAGATCGTATTCCGATTCGCAGACGCGTCGTCCGATGGCGGCCAGCTCCACCGAGCGCTCCTGGCCGCCCAGATGCCGTTCGGCCTGAAATCTGCTCAGCACCAGCCACTTCAGTGTGCCGAACGTCTCCCACCAGTGCAGTTCCTCCGGCGCGGGCCGGGTTCCGGTGGTCTGTGCGTACCCGTCCAAAAGTTGTTCGCGGGTGCCGAGCCCGCCGACCGGGGCCGGTGCGCCGAAACGCCAGGCGCGCACGCACAGCCAGCCCAGATCCTCGACCGGATCGCCGCGGTGGGCCAGCTCCCAGTCCAGGACCGCGCGCACGCCGTCCGAGGCGATGAGGAAGTTACCGAGCCGGAAATCGCCGTGCACCAGGGTTTTCCGGCGCGGCGGCGGGCGATGCTCGCGCAGCCAGCGCAAACCCATCTCCACCGCGGGACGGGGCTCGTCCAGACCCCGGTAGATCTGCTCGATGGTGTCCAGCGGGTCCTCGTCGTCGAGCGTGTCGAGGGTGTCCAACGGGGTGCGGTGGATCAGTCCCAGCACCCGGCCCAGGTCGGCGGCGAGCCGATCGCGCACCGGCGCGAACTCCGGATCACGGTGCAGCTTGCGGGGAATCGACTCGCCCTCGACCATCTCCATCAGCAGATACGGCGCATCGATTCCGGGTGCGGTGTTCGCGGCGGCGAGTACCGCCGGGACCGGCACTCCGGCCGCGGCGGCGGCCCGCAGACAGGCCGCCTCGGCGCGCATCCGGGCGGCGTCGCCGTGCCCGGGAGGATCGCGGCGAAGCACCGCGCGCACGGTCTCGCCCGCATCGTCTCGGGCCTCGACGGCGTAGACCTGTTTGCTCGCGCCCCCGGTGAATCGGCGCAGGATTACTTCGCCGATGGTGCGTCCGGTGGCTGCGCGCAGCACCTCACCGACGCCCTCGGCCAGCGTGATTGCTTCCGGCCCAGGGGAATCCGGCGTCACAGCCACGGCGCTGCCTCGGGGGAGCGCAGCAGTCGGCGGGCGGTGGACATGCGGTGCACCTCGTCCGGGCCGTCGTAGACGCGCGCGTAGCGGGCCTGCCGGTACATGCGCTCGAGTGGAGTGTCGGCCGTGAGGCCGAGCGCGCCGTGCACCTGGATGGCGCGATCGATCACGTTGTGCAGCATGCGCGCACCCCAGAACTTGATCAGTCCGACTCGGATCCGGTAGTCCTCCCCGGCGTCCATCGCGCGGGCCGCGTCGAGCGTCATCAGCCGGGCGGCGTGGATCTCGGCGGCGGATTCGGCGATGTACCGGTGTATTTCGCCCTTCTCCGCGAGCAGGGAACCGTGCGCGTAGCGGGTGTTGGCACGCTCGCACATCAGCTCGTAGGCCCGCTGGGCCTGCCCGAGCCAGCGCATGCAGTGGAAGATCCGGCCGGGCCCGAGCCGATCCTGTGCCACCGCGAAACCCTTGCCGCGCTCGCCCAGCAGAGCCTCGGCCGGCACGCGCACATCGGTGAGCCGGACCTCGTAGTGGTCACTGGGGTCGTGGCCCATGGTCGGGATCGAGCGGACGATCTCGAACCCGGGGGTGTCGGTCGGCACGATGATCGCGCTGATCCGGGAATGCCGTGGCACGGAATCGGATTCGGTGTTGGCGAATACCGTGCAGTAGGCGGCCTGCGCCGCACCGGTGGTGAACCACTTGTGCCCGTTGATGATCCAGGTATCGCCGTCGAGTTCGGCGCGGGTGGCGATGAGCGTCGGATCGGATCCGGCGACCTCGGGCTCGGTCAGCCCGACCGAGGGCAGCACGTCCCCGGCCACCATCGGCGGAATCCAGCGGCGGCGTTGTTCCTCGGTGCCGTGCCGGTACAGCATCAGGGTGTCCTGCATGGAAACCGAACCGACCGCCAGCTGACCGAATTCCGATCGGCCGATGATTTCGTTGAGGTAGACGAAGTCCAGGAAAGGCACTCCGCCGCCGCCGATCTCGGCCGGATGCCCGAGCGCCCACAGATCCAGTTCCTTGGCCCGGGTGCGCAGCCGGTCGAGTTCCGCGGTCGCGGCCGCATCGTCCCGGATCAGCACCGGCTCCCGCGGGATGACCTCTCCGTCGATGAATTCCCGCATGCGCGCGGTCAATTCGGCGATGTGGCCCTCGGGCCGGTCCATGGTCGTCATCACTGCTCCCGGGTAGCGGCCGATACGGCGTAGAGCGGCCCGAGCGCGGCCGAATCCACATATTCGTCGATACGCGTGATCCGGCCGTCCCGCACCTGCACGAACAATCCGGCCGGAATCTCCAGCGGCCCGTGTCCGGGTAGGTTACCGCGCACGACGTGCTGCTGGGCGAAGCCCTCGGGCAGCGGATAACGCCGGATATCCTCGTAGCGGAGGTTTTCCACCGTCCGGGACAGCCAGCGCAGCACTCGCAGATTCTCCGCGACGGTCTCCTCGGAGTTCTGCTCGTTGTGCCAGATGCGTGCGTCGGGTGCGTACATATCGGTCAACGCTGCCGCATCGCCGCTGGTGACAGCGGCGAAGAAGCGATCGGCCAGTTCATTCACGATGGGGACCTCTTCCCGGGGTGGATAATTCGCTGCTCATCGAGGGGGATCAGCGGGTGGGCACGGAACGGCCGCCCGCGGCGAGCAGATTGCTGGCGACTGGTTTGCCGAGCAGGCCGGAGATCAGCCGGGCCGCGTCCAGGGCCCGGTCGATATCGATGCCGGTGGCGATTCCGCCGTCCTCGAACATGTAGGCCAGTTCCTCGGTGGCGATATTGCCGCTGGCTCCCGGCGCGAACGGACAGCCACCTGAACCGCCTGCGGCGGAATCGAATTGACGTATGCCGACACCGTAGGCGGCCCAGGCGTTGGCCAGCCCCTGACCGCGGGTGTTGTGCAGGTGGACGGCCGGAACGGTCGCGGGCGCCGCGGCCCGGACGCGGCCGAGGACATCGACCATCCGGATCGGCGAGGCGGTGCCGATCGTGTCGGCGACGGCCAAGGCGTCGGCTCCCGAAGCCATTGCGCTCCGGGCGATCTCGGCCACCCGTTCGGGCGGGGTGGGGCCGTCGAACGGGCAGTCGAAGGCGATCGCGATGATCACCTCGAGATGCCCGCCCGCCTCGTGGACCAGTTCGGCGATCGGCGCGATGAGCGCGACCGACGCGGCGCTGTCCCGTCCGACATTGGCCTGGCTGTGCCCGTCCGAGGCGGAGACGACGTATTCGATGTGCGTGACTCCCGCGGCCAGTGCCCGTCGCACGCCGCCGAGGCTTGCGACCAGTGCGGAGAATTGCACGTCCGGCCACCGATCCAGCTGAGCGGCAACGGCTTCCGCATCCGCCAGTGCCGGTATCGCGCGCGGGGAGACGAAGGAGGTCACCTCGATCCGGCGCACTCCCGTCGCCACGAGCGCATCGATGAATTCGAGTTTGGCCTCGGTCGGGATCGGCTCCTCGATCTGCAGTCCGTCGCGCGGACCGACCTCGCGGATGTCGACGGCGTCGGCGGCGCTCATGCGATCGTGCCCTGTTCGCGCAGCCGGGACAGGCGCTCGTCGTCGTAGCCGAGCACTTCGGTGAGCACCTCGTCGGTATGCGTCCCCGGACGGCTCGCACCACCCCAGCGCACCCCGCCCGCGGTCTCGCTCAGGCGCGGCACCACGCCGACGCCCTTGGCCGGAACCGGATCGAATCCGGCGTCCTGGCTGGTCAGCGACGGATCGTCATGATCGACGAAGATGCCGCGGGCCAGGAACTGCGGATCGTTCATGACCTCCGCGACGGTGTTCACCGGACCCGCGACGACACCGTGCCGGGCGAGTTCCCGGATCAGGTCCGTCGCGCTGAAATCCGCTGCCCAGGAACCGATCAGCTCGTCGAGTTCGTCCTGATGCTCACCGCGCGCGCCGTGATCGACGTAGCGGGGATCGTCGGCGAGTTCGGGACGTCCCATGGCCGCGGTCAACCGCCGGAACACCGTGTCCTGATTGGCCGCGATGATCACCCACAGCCCGTCCTTGGACAGATACAGATTCGACGGGGCCACCCGGTCCAGCCGGGTGCCCGAGGGCTGCCGCACATGGCCGGTCTTGTGGTAGTCGGGAACCGTGGACTCCTGAATGGCCAGCGACGCCTCGGTGAGCGCGGCGTCGACGATCTGCCCGCGCCCGGTCCGCTCGCGCACCAGCAGGGCGGCCAGCACCCCTTGGAAGGCGAACAGACCGGCCAGGCTGTCCCCGATGGACAACGCCATGCGCGGCGGCGCCTGACCCGGGAATCCGTTGAGATGGCGCAGACCGCTGATGCCCTCGGCGACCGAGGCGTATCCCGGACGCTCGGCGTACGGCCCGGTCTGCCCGTATCCGGATACGCGCGCGAGCACCAGCCGCGGATTGCGCGCGGTGAGTTCGTCGTATCCGATGCCCCAGCGTTCCAGCGTGCCCGGCCGGAAACTCTCCACCACGACATCGGCGGTCGCGGCGAGATCCAGGAAGATCTCCCGGCCCGCGTCGGTGCGCAGATCCACACTCATACACCGCTTGTTGCGCGCGTGCACGGCCCAGAAGTACTGGTGACCGCCCTGGGCCTGACCCCAGTCCCGCAGCGGGTCGGGGCGGTCCGGCGCCTCGATCTTGATCACGTCGGCGCCCATGTCGCCGAGTAGGCGACCACAGTAGGGCCCGGCGATGAGCGTGCCGAGCTCCAGGACGCGGTAGCCGTCGAGCGGGCCGGGGGTGGTGCTCGCGTCGCCCGTGGGGGAGAGAGCTGATGTCATGGGTGCCTCCTGACTCGGCGCCGAAGTGTTACTGCTCGTCCGGATCGAGTCCGAGTGCGCCGACGGACATCCGGTCGAGCGTGTCCAGCAGGGCGTTTTCGTCGGCGTCCTCGCCCTGGATCAGCCACAGATAGATCGTGTGTTCCACCATCGCGGCCATGACCCGCGCCGCGAGCTCGGGATCGAGCTTCGGCCGGACCAGGCCCTCGTCCTGCCAGCGCGCGATGGCCTTGGACGTGCGATCGATGAGCTGACGGCGATGGTCGTGCCGCAGCCGGCGGAACTCCTCGTTGAAGGTCGCGACCTGTTCGACGATCGCCATCATCCGGGCGTTGCGTCGATACGCGCGATAGTAGGAGCGGTTGGCCGCAACGAGTTTGGCGGCGGGGGACAGATTCGCCGCCGTGGGTTCGCGGCGGTGCATGTCCTCGAACAACCGGGTGCTCAGCTCGCCGAAGACGTCTTCCTTCGACTCGAAGTAGCGATAGAAGGTGCCGTAGGAGACGTTGGCCTCCTGCGATATCTGCTCGACCCGGGTGTCCAGGAAGCCGACCGATTCGAAGACCGTCCGCGCGGCATCGAGCAACGCCTCGCGCGTCTTGCGACCGCGCGGGGTCAAGGTCTCGGCCGCTGCGGCGGGGCTATTGACAGATGACTTCGCCACGGACCACACTATCCAACAACATGACATGACTGTCAAGTCATATTGTGGGCGTCGAAACCGTACGAGTTCGTGGTTGCGGCCAGCGGATCGGTTCCGGACGTCGAACTCCTCACAGCAGGAAGGAATGCCATGAGCCCCTCCAATCCGAAGTACCGACTAGGCGGGATCAATCACCTCGCGCTGGTGTGCTCCGACATGCGGCGAACCATTGATTTCTATTCGGGGACACTGGGTATGCCGTTGATCAAGACTATAGAACTG
Source organism: Nocardia coffeae (assembly GCF_019890715.1). Lineage (NCBI taxonomy): Bacteria > Bacillati > Actinomycetota > Actinomycetes > Mycobacteriales > Nocardiaceae > Nocardia > Nocardia coffeae. Next base: position 487,910 of record NZ_JAINZY010000004.1, read on the forward strand.
CCCGGTAATCTGGGGCAGCACTTCTTCTTCGACTGCGGGGGCGGAAACAGCCTCGCCTTCTTCTGGCTCGCCGACGCACCCGATGCCACTCCCGGGCTCGCCGCGCCGAAGGGTCTGCCCGACGAGGGGGAGCTGGTCAGCGGGGTGGCTTCGATGAATCACGTCGCGTTCGCGGTGCCGCCGGAATTGTTCGACGAATACTACGAGCGGGTCGCCGCCGAGGGCATCAAGGTCAGCCGGATCCTCAATCACGACGACAGCCCCCGGGGTGTTTCGCGCGAGGTGCACGAGGGGACCTTCGTGCGGTCCTTCTACTTCCAGGATCCCGACGGCGTACTGCTCGAATTCGCCTGCTGGACGCGTACTTTCACCGAGGCCGACGTAGCGCACGAGCCCAAGACTGCCGCGGACCGGAACGTGTCCGCCGGACTCTGATCATTCTGCATCACCACATCTGGACCCGAGAGGATCACGTGCCATGCCGCGTCTTCGCGAAGTACCCCGCGCCGAAGTCACCGACGAACGAATTCTGTTCTTCTACGACCGGCTGTTCGGCCCCGACAAGGATCCGGCTGTCGACCACGGCACCATTCACGCCACTCCCGGCGATTGGTGGACCGTATTCGCGCAGTCCCCGCTCGTATTCCGGCACGCGGTAAAGGGTTTCGCGGTCTACCGCAATGCCACACTGGATCCGAAACTGCGCGAGCTCGGGCAGAGCCGGGCCGGATACGCCCGCGGTAGTCAATTCGTGTTCTCCCAGCACTGCAAGCAGATGCGTTCGCTGGGCGTCAGCGAGGAGAAGATCGCCGCTATTCCGCACTGGCAGATCGCCGCCTGCTTCTCCGAACTCGAGCGAGCCATCCTGGCCTACACCGACGGGCTCGTCTACGACGGCGGCCGGGTGCCCGACGAGGTGTTCGCGGTGCTGAAGGCCAGTCTCAGTGATCCGGAGATCCTGGAGCTGACCTACATCACCGCGCTGTACGACATGCACGCCACCATGTGCCGTGCGTTGCGGCTGGAATTCGACGACCGCCCCGAGCCCATCGAGGAGGTCCGGATTCCGGAGGGCGTCGAGGTGGCCGACCTGTCCGCGGATCTGTCCGGGGAGCAGTGATTTTCGCCCTCCCGGGCTGAACGGCCCGGACAGCCGACAGGCCGGGCCCGGTGGATACCGGGCCCGGCCTGGTTTCGGTCGCCGATCGTGTGACGCTGAGCTCCGCGGAGCCCACCGGCAGGGGTCACGCGACCAGCGGCGCACCTACCGGGAGTCGGAGTTTGCCGCCGATGCCGTTGGCCACGCCCGCCGCCGAGGCGTACCAGGCGCACAGCGCGGTGATCACGCCGATGTAGCCGCCGACCTTCACCGTGGTGTCGCTGACCGCGAAATTGCCTGCGAACAAAACGATTTCGGTGAGTTCCAGGGTGAGGAACACGGCGAACACCGCGAGATTCACCTGGGCGGCCATGATCAGCATGTACGTGTTGAAGATGGCGAACGCCAACAGGATCCAGCCCAGATCGTGCGCGGCGCCCGCGCCCGTGGCGTGCGGGGCCACCAGCTGGGACCACAGCCCCAGGCCGATCCAGAATCCGCCGTAGGTGGAGAACGCCGTCGCGCCGAAGACGTTGCGGTTGCGGAATTCCCACATCCCGGCCAGGAGTTGGCACAACCCGCCGTAGGCGAAGGCATAGCCGACCCAGGCGTCGCCGGTGGACGCGGTCGCCCACCCGGCGTTGACCGCCGATAACAGGAATGTGGTGAGTGCGAATGCGCCCAGACCCAGCGGCGCTGGATCGGCGATGGCGGGGGTGGTTTGAACCGTGTGGTCTTCGTTGACGCTCATGGTTGATCCTCGGGGAGAGTGGCTCGCCTGACGTCGCGTCCGGCGCGAACGCTCCCGGCGCAACGCTCCTGCCAGGGTAACTCCGCCCAGGCCCCGACGAGACCGGTTTGCCCGCTTCGGAAATCGCGACACGCGCGGGCTCGCAGCGACGGGTACGGCCTCATGGCTCGGACACGCCCGGCGGACCGGGGGTTGCGATGGATCTCGAAAACAGGTGGTAATCAGGGGTGTTCGAATGAACCGCCGGACACGCTGCTGTCGTGTCGATACTTCTGGGCCGCCCGGCCGCGCTACTCTGGCTAACGTTTCGCATCCGCAATGTCGTTGACGCTGGGTGTTTCCGATCGGAACCGAAGTGTGGATCGAGGAGGCTGGCCATGCGCTGTCGAGCGGTTGTGGCGGGAATGTTCGCGGCCGGGTTGTGTCTGTTCGCCGGGCATGCGGCGGCGGATCCCGTACCGCCGGGCACCACGCCGACCAGTATGAATATGCCTGGAGTTCCGGGGCGGACCTCGATCTCGCTGCGCGTGGACTTCCTGAACCTGCAATTGGGAACCGCCAACGACACCGAGTCGCGCTCGGGGCTGTCTCTGGTGAAGCTCTACATGGCCGACTACGCACTGCGCCACGGCGACCGGTCCGCACAGGACCGTCAGCTCGCGGAGCGAATGATCCGCTACTCCGATGATTCGGCGGCGGACGCCAGCGCGGCGAAATACCCGAACGCCATCGACGCCGAGGCCGCCGAATACGGTCTGCCCGCCACCCGCTCCGGTCCCACCTGGGGGCAGTCCTCGACCAGTACCGCCGACATCACGAAGTTCCTGGACCGCAAGATGACCACCGATCCGGGCTCACCCGTGCTGGCCTGGATGGCCACGGCGAGTCCGGTCGCAGCCGACGGCACTGCTCAGAACTGGGGTACCGCTCGGCTGCCCGGCGTGATCGGAAACAAGTGGGGCTGGTCGGATTACGGTCCGCAGCAGGTGGGTTCGGCGTCCTTCGGGCCCGGCTTCACCATCTCCGCGCAGACCGACGGCAGCCCCGCCGACCAGACCGCCGATGTGGTCTCGGGGCTGACCAGATCGGTGCTGGGCATCCGCTTGCCGGTGCCGAACGTCGGATAACGCCGCCGAGTCAGATGCGCGCGCCCTTGGCGCGATTACAGGACCGGCACAGGACCTGCAGATTTCCCGGACTGGTCGCCCCGCCCCGGCTCAGCGGGATGACGTGATCGAACTCCAGATAGTGCGTGGCGCCGCATTCGATGCACGCCCCGCCGTCGCGATGCCACACCTGCGCCTTGATCTCCGGCGGAATCACGCGGGTGTCCCGGCGCCCCGGGGCCAGGGTGAGCCGTTTGGCCACGCGCAGAGCGCCTTCCAGTATCGCGGCCACCAGATCCGGGTCCTCGACCTCGAATTCGGCTCCGCCGCGTGCCGAGGTCGCCGCGAGCGCGACCAGGCCCTCGGCGATGGAGACGGAAACGATTCGGGACCAGGGCATTTCGATTCCCGCCTCCGGCCCGACGAAACGCAGCTTCTTGTTCGTGCCGATCAGCCGTCCCGCGGTGGCGCGCTCGCCGCGGGACAACTGCCGGATGCGGGTCGCTTCGATGTCCAGGTGGACGCGCTCCTCGGGATCCAGATGCAGCCCGGGCGCGTGCACGACGGGCAACTCCCCGGCACGCAGCCGGGTGAGGGTGCGGCCGCGGTGCATGCGGCGTCGCAATTCCTCCACCTGCGGGCCGGACAGGTCCAGCTCCCGCAGGGCGGTGTCGAACTCCTCGACCTCCGCCGCGGTGATCTCCTCGTCGGCGAAGGCGGCCAGCCGCTCGACATAGGCCAGACCGGGGCCACGCAGCGCCGCGCGCCCGGTGTCCTCGGAGATCCGCCGGTAGCGCAGGGCGGTCCACAGCTCCTCCCACGCCGTGCCGCCCGGCCCGTCACCGGTCAGGACGCGCCAGGCGCGGGCCCGCCAGGTGTCGAGGTACTCCTCGATCTCGGCGGCGCAGGACCGGCAGGGGGCGGGCGCGCCCAGGACGCGCCAGCTACGTCGTCGTCCGCAGTGCGGGCAGATTCGGGCATCGGCCGGAGGTAGCGGGACGGTCCTGTCGGACCATTGCGTGCCGTCCCACCAGCGCAAGATCGTGTCCTGCGGATGCCAGTCCGGTCGGAGATTCGACGGCGGTGCGGCCGTGGGATTTTCGTCGATACGCCGGTCGAATCCGGTTCGCCGCAGCGAAATTCGCCCGCGCACCGCATCGGCATCCGTGGCGATGCCGAAATCCTCGAACAGCTGGGACAATTCGTCCCGGGAGCGGTCGAACGGACGGAATGTCCAGTGGTCTTCGTCTCGGCTGAACTCCGCGATCGACAACGCTCTCACCTCGCTCGACCGCGGTGCCGGGACGTCGCGGCGGGCCACTGACCCGGCGGCGTCCCGGACCGTGACCGTCAGATCCGGCACCTCGTGCAGTGGCCCGTCCGACGAGACGCCCAGCACGATCCGCACTACGGTGGATTCGGTTCGGGGCAGCGAGACCGAAAGGCGGGCCGAGCGGGGCTCGGGCTCCTGGTCCAGCGTCACCGCCTGGGACGGATGCCGGGGCGCGTTGAAGAACACCGCGTCGCGCGGTGTACGGACCAGGCCGTCGTCGTCGAGCAACAGCGCATGCGCGTCCAACGCATGGGCCGAGCGCCACGAAAGTTCCACGCTCAGCAGCGAAGTCGGTATCGGCGTCGCGCCGTTCTCGGTGAAGGTCATCGTCGTGGAACTATGCCAGGCGGCACCGACACGGACCGTGGGGTCTCCTCGTGCGCGGGCGGCGGGCGTCCGATGCGGCACGATGGATGTATGAGCGATCAGAAGGAGCCCGCCCGCAAGCCCGGAACGCCCCGCGTGCCCGGCGCGGGTGAGTTGATCGCCGCCGCCCAGGCCGCGGCGGAGGCGGCCCAGCGGGCGGCCGGACAGGCTCTGGACGCCGCGCAGGTGACCGCCGGGCAGGCATTCGACACCGCGGTCCGGTTGCCACCGGCCTCGGTGCAGCTCGCCGCCCAGTTGCCGGATCTGATCGAGAACCTCTCGATAGCGATCGATCGGCTCAACCGGACCATCGATCGCCTGGACCGGACCCTGGCGCTGGCCGATCCGGCGTTCGCGGCCTACGACCGGCTGCTGCCACGGCTCGAGGCGATGATCTCGATGGGCGAGGAGGTCTACAACCGGTTGTCCCGGCTGCCGGGGGTCTCGATGATCGGACGTCTCACCGGACGCGAGAATGCGCCGTCGGAGCCGATCGATCCGCGCCGACGCGGTCGCGGACGAGGGAAATAGGCCGGTTCACGGCTGCGCCCCGGCGGCCTCGGTGACCGCACACACTGCCCGCAGCGCCGCGGTCGCCTTGAGCACCATCTCGTGGTACTCCTGCTCGGGATCGGAATCCAGCACGATCGCACCGCCCGCGCCGACCCGCCAGCGCCCGCCGTACCGGACCGCGGTGCGGATGACGATGTTCAGATCGGCCGTGCCGCCCAGGCCGAGGAATCCGATGGTGCCCGAATAGATGCCGCGCGCTTCGGTTTCCAGGTCGTCGATGATGTCCATGGTGCGCAGTTTCGGCGCACCGGTCATCGAGCCGCCCGGAAAACAGGCGCGCAGGCAGGCGACCGCGTCGACGTCCGGGCGCAGGCGTCCGCGGATGGTGGTCACCAGCTGATGCATCGTGGTGTACGTCTCGGTGTGCATGAGCGCCGCGACGCGCACGCTGCCGAGTTCGCAGACCCGGCCCAGATCGTTGCGCAGCAGATCGACGATCATCAGGTTCTCCGCGCGCGTCTTGGGATCGGATTCCAGTGCGCGGCGCAGGATTTCGTCCTGTTCGGGCGTGCGCCCGCGGGGTGCGGTGCCCTTGATCGGCTTGGTCTCCACCGTGCGGGTTCGGTCCACCTTGAGGAATCGCTCGGGTGAGGAGCAGGCGACCTCGAGCTCACCGAAACGCAGGAATGCCGCGTACGGCGCCGGATTCGAGCGCCGCAGTGCCCGATACACCGTGAGTCCGTCGCAGTCCTGCTCGACGTAGGCGCTGTCGGTGAGGTTGACCTCATACGTCTCACCCGCCTGCAGTTGTGCGCGGATCTCGGCGATATCGGCCAGATAGCGTTGTCTGCCGCGGGTGAGCCGGGATTCCACGGCCTGCTCGTCGGTGGCGAGCTCGAGTCGGGGCGGGGTGGACCGGTCGGGCATCGTGGCCAGGGCAGACCGGGTCGAGGACAGCCAACGAGCCGCTGCGGCAAGGGTATCCGCGTCGGCGAGGGTGAGGAGATAGGTGTGTTCGGCAACGTGGTCGACCACGATCAGGCGATCGGCGAAGATCCACTGCGCATCGGGCGCGGGTGCGCGATGCCGGGCCGACGCGCCGCAGTCGGCCTTCATCTCGTAGCCGAGATAGCCGACGTATCCGCCGGCGAAATCGAAAGGCACATCCGGGAATTCGATCTCGATCCGCCGCAATCGCGTTGTCAGATAATCGAATACGGTGCCCGATACGGCACTGCTGCCCGCCCGCCGATCGATCTCCACCCGGCCCGAACCCACTCGGTACCGCACCGTCTCGGCCAGCGGCCCGGTCGCATCACCCAGATAGGAGAACCGGTCCAACCCGGGTTCGGCATGCGTGCTGTCGAGCCAGAACGTCGTCTCCGAGTCCCGGTACAGCGCCAGGAACACGGCCTCGGGATCCACCGCGCGATCGATCCGCTCGTACAGCACGGTCAGGGCGATCGGCGGTTCCTCGGTGGTCGCCCGATCCGGATCGGGTCCGCCGGGCATCGAGGTGCTGTACGTCGATCCCGCCGTCTGCGTGAGCCCGAGCTCGTGCGTTGCGGCCGGCGGCCGGGTGTCATCGGTGTCATCGGATGCGGGCCCCGGTCGGACCCCGGGGCGGGTCGTGCGCATGGGCTTCACCGTAGTCCGCGTGACCGGCCGGCTCGGACGGCCTATTGAGGGCGTCTGCCTTCAGTTCTGCGCGGGCTCTGGTGCACAATGTGGGACATGTCTGTGGTGCAACCGGCCGATGTGGACCGTGATGTCGTCGACTTCGCGGTCGTCGGAAAATGGATGGAAGAGCAGGGACTGCCCGGCGGGCAGTTCGAGGGCGTGACCGCGCTCGGCGGCGGCACCCAGAACATCATGCTGCGATTCACCCGCGCGGGTCGCGACTACGTGCTGCGGCGCGGCCCGAAACATCTGCGCGCCAAGAGCAATGATGTGATCCGCCGGGAGGCGCGGCTGCTGGGCGCGCTCGCCGGGACGGGCGTGCGCGCGCCCGAGGTGATCGCGGCCTGCCCCGACGAATCCGTTCTGGGCGCGGTGTTCTATCTGATGGAGCCGATCATCGGTTTCAATCCGCAGACCGAACTGCCCGAACTGCACGCCGGTGATGCGGAGATCCGCAGGCAGATGGGCCTGTCCGCGGTGGAGGCGATCGCTCGACTGGGTGCGCTGGACTACCGGGAACTGGGGCTCGAGGACTACGGCAAGCCGGAGGGCTTCCTGGAGCGTCAGGTGCCGCGCTGGCTCGCCGAACTCGACTCCTACAGTGCCAACGAGGGCTATCCGGGCCCGCGGATCGGCGATGTCGAGCGGATCGGCGAGTGGCTCGAGCGCAACCGGCCCGCCCGCTGGGAGCCCGGCATTCTGCACGGCGACTGCCATCTGGCCAACATCATGTTCCGCTACGACGGCCCGCAGGTGGCGGCGCTGGTCGACTGGGAGATGTCCACCATCGGCGATCCGCTGCTGGACCTGGGCTGGCAGCTCGCGACCCGCCCCGAGCCCGGCACCGCCGGCGCGGGGCTGTTCGGCGCGCTCGGTCAGCGCGGCGGGCTGCCCACCGCCGAGGAGATGATCGCGCACTACGGGAAATTCTCCGGTCGCGATCTGAGCGACATCACCTGGTACACGGTGCTGGCCTGCTTCAAACTCGGCATCGTGCTCGAGGGGACCCACGCCCGCGCCTTCGCGGGTAAAGCGCCCCAACAGGTCGGCGACTTCCTGCACGCGATCACCCTGGAACTGTTCGAGAAGGCGAATCAGCTGGTGGAGTGAGTCGCCCACCTCCTCGGCCACGGCCGAATCTCGACGAGGTTTGGCAGCTTATTTGTGGTGGATGATTTGCGGCCAGGATAAATTACTGCGCATGCCGATCGCTGCCGAAGACAAGGACTGGACCTGGGTGCTGGACAGGTCCTGTCCCGAATGCGGTTTCGACGGCCCGGCCACCGCCTACGATGCGGTGCCGGGCCTGACCCGTGCCGCCGCCGCACGTTTCACCGCCGCACTCGAACGCCCGGACATCGCCGTTCGTCCCGACGAATACACCTGGGCCCCAATCGAATATGCCGCTCACGTCCGCGACGTGTGCCGAATGTTCCGCTACCGCCTGGACATCGCGCTGGGCAATCCCGCCACCCCGCCCGCGATCACCGCCTTCGAGGCGGAGACCGGATTCGCCGACGGACTGCCCGTTTTCGCGAACTGGGACCAGGACCGCACCGCCGAAGCCGACGACTATCTCACGCAGAATCCCGCCACGGTGGCCGCCGAACTGACCGAAGCGGCCGAATCCGTCTCTCGGGCTTTCGAATCCGTCCCCACACCCGACCGTACCCGTGCTGCCCGCCGCAGCAACGGATCCCTGTTCACCGTCGACTCGATGGCCACCTACTTCTTCCACGACCTCGCCCACCACCTCCACGACATCCGCGCCTGACTCGTACCACCGTGGTGCGCTCTCGCGCGCATTGCCGAGATGTCACCGATTTCGCAAGGGCACGGGCAACTCGCCGCGACTGCTCGAACGGCGCTCCACGGGCCTACCCGCCTTTCCACGCACAAGCCCTGGGGAGTCGGGGGGAACGATCTCGGGGCAGCGGCGGAGTTCTAAGCTCGTCTGCGTGCGAGCGTTGGAGCAGATTCGGGAATGGCCGGTCGGGCATGCGGCTGCGGGGGTGGCGACGGCCGCGGGAGCGGTGGCGACCGAGGGGGACCTCGATCGCACGTTCGCGTTGGCCTCGGTGACGAAACCGCTTGTCGCCTATGCGGTTCTGGTCGCGGTGGAGGAGGGCGCGGTCGAACTGGACCAGCCCGCCGGGCCGCCGGGATCGACGGTGCGCCATCTGCTGGCGCACACCTCGGGCCTGGCCTTCGACACCACGGTGATCATGGCCGAGCCGGGCACGCGGCGGATCTACTCGAGTGCCGGATTCGAGGTGCTGGCGCAGTTCGTCGCCGATCACACCGGGATCGCCTTCGAGGACTACCTGCACGAGGCGGTATTCGAGCCGCTCGGGATGAAATCCTCGGATCTGGACGGCTCGGCCGGGCACGGCGCCTGGTCGACGACCGCCGACCTACTGCTCTTTGCCGGTGAGTTGCTCAATCCGAGTCTGCTTTCTCCGGAAACTCTCGATGAGGCCATCGCCGTGCAATTTCCGGGTTGCAACGGAGTGCTGCCCGGCTACGGTTCGCAGCGCCCCAACGATTGGGGGCTGGGATTCGAGATCCGCGACAACAAGACTCCCCATTGGACCGGAAGTGCGAATTCACCGCGCACCTACGGCCATTTCGGGCAATCGGGGACCTTCCTGTGGGTGGATCCCGCGCAGGGGGTGGCGTGCGTGGCGCTGAGCGACGAGAATTTCGGCGACTGGGCTCGCACGGCCTGGCCGCCGCTCAGCGACTCGGTACTCACCGAGATCGCGGCGGATCGCGACACGTCGGCAAAGTAACACACGTAACTTCGGGCACTCCAGTAAACTCAGGCCACGCCAGCTCGACCGATCGTTGGGGAAGACGTTCCAGGTCGAGGCTGGAGGTGTACTGGTGCGCGGAACGAGTCAGTTCGCGGACGCGACGTCTGGTGTGGTGTATATCCACGCGTCGCCTGCCGCGCTGTGCCCGCACATCGAATGGACGCTCTCCTCGACCCTGAAATCGCCCGCGCAATTGCGTTGGACCGCACAACCCGCCGCCTCGGGACAACTGCGCGCAACCACCGAGTGGACGGGGCCGGTCGGTACCGGATCGAAGATTGCCAACGCGTTGCGGGCCTGGCCGGTTCTGCGTTTCGAGGTCACCGAGGATCCCAGTGAGGGCGTCGACGGTGAACGCTACAGTTTCGTCCCCGGCCTGGGACTGTGGTGCGGCGCGATGAGCGCCAACGGCGATGTGATGGTCGGGGAGATGCGACTGCGGGAGATCGTGCGTCTGGCGCGCGAGCGGGGCCGGTACGGTCCCGCCGAGATCGCCGCCGAGATGGATCGAGCCCTCGGCACCGCCTGGGACGACGACCTGGAACCCTTCCGCAGCGGCAGTGAGGGCGCGGAAGTCACCTGGTTGCGCCGCGACGTCGGCTGACTCCGCCGCACACCGCCTCCGAATATCGCACTGCCGACGCTCTCAGGGAGTCCGGCGAGCCCGTGTGGCAGAGTCGATTTCCGGCATCGAGGAGGAGGGGTGGAGTGGACAGCGGGCGGGTACTGATCGAAACACTGGGGGAGTACGAGGATTGGACCGTGCTCGCGGTCGACGAGCGCCCCGTGCGCTGGCGGTCCGTGGCACGGGTGCTGCGGCCCACGGTGCAGCGCACGATCGAACAGGTATGGCGTCGCGGGGAGTCCGTCGAGGTCGAGCCGACACGTCGTTCGAGCGGTGCGTGGGAGACCGAGATTGTTTGCGCCACACCGGTATTCGGCATCGACGGTCGGGTCTACGCGGTGCAGGTGCGGAGCGCCGCTGCGCGGGATCAACTGCCTGAGCCGTATTCCGTTGTCGCATTGGACTATTCGTCCCAGCGACGAACGATTCAGCTGGCGGACAACCCGTTCGGGTGGGCATTGCCCGAGGGGCGTTCGCAGTGGACGGTTCCGGAGGCATTCCGGCACGTGCGGCGATGCGACGGCTCGATGGAACTGATCATGCAGACGCGCGATCCCCGCGAAGGGATGCGCTGGGCGGGTGATGTCACCGCCTGCGTCGACGGTACGCCACGCCGCTACCACCTGGCCCTGCGCAACGGCGCCGGAACCGGACTCACGCGGTGGCGCGGACTGTTGCACGACGTCACCGAATTCCTCGCGCCCGAACCGGCTTCGGTGGACACCGCGGCCTTCGCCGCACTCGGCCGCCAGCGCCCCGGACGCTCATACCTGGTGCTCGCCGACGTGGAGAAGGTCCGGCTGATCCGGTGGGTCACCGACCCGGTCCCGGGCATCCAGTGGAAGGGCGTGGTCGACGACCGCGACACCCCGCATCCGGACGACGTCGCCCGCATTCTGACCGAGGTCGAGCGGGGCGTCCGGGCGCAGGAGACCAGCGGGCGGGTCAACGGAATTCGGCTGCGCCGCAACGGCGGCGGCTGGACCGTGGTCGATGCCGTCGGCACCCTGGTCCCCACCGCCGACTCGCCCATGCTGCTGCTCATCGAGCTCACCGTCACCGGCTACTCCGACGACCCCGACCCGACCGAGCCGTGACCCGCGGCGAGTTCAGCCCTCCGGCGGCAGCTCGCGCCCCCGCAGCAACCGCAGCTCCTCCTCCTGCGCCGCGAGCCGCACCGTGACCAGGTGTTCGACCTCGATGAGATCGTGCCGCATATCGATCTGCTCGTACTGCATCTGCACGTAGTCGCCCTGGATGCGCAGATAGTCCGCGTGCAACTGTGCGGTATCGGTCCAGGCGATATCCAATTCGCTTCGCGTGTAATGCAGTTCGGTGGCCAGGGCGCTCTGCTCGGCCCGCGCCTCGGCCAGTTCGGCGCGCAGCGCGGTCTGCTCGGCATAGGACTCGTGCAACTCGTCCAGGGCTGCCATCAGCCGCTCGTGCATATCATCCATCCGGTCCCCCTCGATTCTGTTGTGAGGTAATGGAATACGGGTGGCCTCCGAGGAGACCACCCGTAATCCTTGTTGTGGAAGAGATATGTTCGCCAGGCTACAGCGGAATGTTCTTGAGGTGACTCGGCCGGGCGGGCGCGGCGGCCAGCGCGGCGGCGATGGTGGAGCGGGTCTTGGCCGGATCGATGACCTCGTCGACCACCCCGATCGACATCGCCCGGCCCAGACCGCCGGCGATCTGCTCGTGCTCGACGGTCAGCCGCTCGATCAGCGCTTCGCGCTCCTCCTCGGGTGCGGCGGCGATGGCCTTCTTGTGCAGGATGCCGACGGCGGCCTTGGCTCCCATGACCGCGACTTCCGAACCCGGCCAGGCGAATACCGCCGTCGCGCCGAGCGAGCGCGCGTTCATCGCGATGTACGCGCCGCCGTAGATCTTGCGGGTCACCAGGGTCACGCGCGGAACGCGCGCCTCGGCGAAGGCGTGCAGCAGCTTCGCGCCGCGGCGCACCACGCCCTCCCACTCCATGCCGACACCGGGCAGGTAGCCGGGCACGTCGGTGATCACGACCAGCGGGATGCCGAACGAGTTGCACAGGCGCACGAAACGCGCCGCCTTCTCCGCACTCTGGGAATCCAGGCAGCCGCCCAGGCGCAGCGGGTTGTTGGCCAGCACGCCGACGGTGCGTCCGGCCAGACGACCCAGGCCGGTGACCATGCTGCGGGCGTACCCGCCCTGGAACTCCTCGAACGTCGACTCGCCGTTGATGTTGTCCAGCAGCTCGTGCACGATCGGCTTGACGTCGTAGGCGCGCTTGGCCGATTCGGGCATCATCGCTCGCAGGTCGACATCGCCGTGTTCGGCGGCGACCATGTCGAACGAGCCCTGCTCGGCGAACATCGAGACCAGACGGCGGCCGCGGTGCATGGCGTCGGATTCGTCGTCGGCCACGATGTGGCACACACCGGACTTCTTGTAGTGCGTATCCGGGCCGCCGAGCGTGGCCATGTCGACATTCTCGCCGGTCACACTGCGCACGACATCCGGACCGGTCACGAAGACCCGGCCCTCGGGGGCCATGATGACCACATCGGTCAGCGCGGGACCGTAGGCGGCGCCACCGGCTGCGAAGCCGAGCACCACCGAAATCTGGGGGACCAGGCCGGACGCGCGGACCATGGCCTCGAAGACCAGGCCGACCGCGTGCAGGGCCTCCACGCCCTCGGCCAGGCGGGCGCCACCGGAATGCCAGATGCCCACGACGGGCAGTCCGGACTCGATGGCGCTGTCGATCGCGTCGACGATGTGCTTACATCCCTCGATGCCCATCGCGCCGCCCATGACCGTGGCGTCCGAGCAGTAGGCGACGGTGCGCACACCGTCGACCTCGCCGATGGCGGCGAGCACGCCGGACTTGTCACGGGGATGCAGCGGAAGCACCGTGCCGGGGTCGAAGAACCGTTGCAACCGGCCCAGCGGATCCCGGGGATCGGTGGCAGTATCCGCCTGAGCGGGAGCCATGATGGTCATCGCGTTCTCTCCTCGATGCGATGGTGAGTCGCTGACGCGGCTGTGAGTGCAGCAGCTGATCGGCTGTCGAGACAATTCCCCGTGCGGCCTGGCGGAAATGGGGTCGACCAATCCCGAAGGCCCACACGGGGATTCGTTGTGTTGTCGAACGGCGGAACTCAGTACCGGCCGAAGGCCAGCGCCACGTTGTGACCGCCGAAGCCGAACGAGTTGTTGATCGCGTACTCGATGTCCTGACGGCGAGCCTCACCGTGCACGACATCGAGATCGATCTCCGGATCCTGGTTGTCCAGGTTCAGCGTCGGCGGCACGATGCCGTCGCGGATGCTGAGCACGGTGAGCACCGACTCGAGGGCGCCGACGGCGCCGATCGAGTGGCCCAGGGCGGACTTGGGCGCGTAGACCGAGGCATGGTTGCCGACGGCCAGGTTGATCGCGTTCGCCTCGGCGGTGTCACCGATCGGCGTCGCGGTCGCGTGCGCGTTGACGTGGGTGATGTCTTTCTTGTTCAGACCAGCGGTCTGCATCGCCCGGGTCATCGCGCGTGCCGCGCCCTGCCCGTCCGGGGCCGGGGCGACCAGATGGAAACCGTCGGAAGTGATTCCGGCGCCCATCAGCCGTGCGTGGATGGTTGCTCCACGCGCCTTGGCGTGCTCCTCGGTCTCGACGACCATGAGCGCACCGGCTTCGCCGAAGACGAAACCGTCCCGTGCCGAGTCGAAGGGACGCGAGGCCGCCTTCGGGTTGTCGTTACGGGTGCTCATCGCGCGCATCATGGAGAATGCCGCGATCGGCACGGCGTCGATGTAACCCTCGACGCCACCGGTGACGACCATGTCGGCGTCGCCCATGACGATCATCCGCCACGCGTTCGCGATGGCTTCCGAACCCGATGAGCACGCGGAGACCGGAGTGACCACTCCCGCCCTGGCCTTCAACTCCAGGCCCACGACGGCGGACGGCCCGTTCGGCATGACCATCTGCACTGCCAGTGGCGAAATCTTGCGATAGCCACCGTTCTTGAGCTTGTCGACCGAATCGATCAGCGCGTCGCCGCCGCCGAGTCCAGTGCCGATGGCGACGCCCAAGCGCTCCGGGTCGACCTCCGGAGTACCGGCGTTCTTCCACACCTCGCGACCGAGGACGGTCGCGAGCTGCTCGACGTACGCCATGCGACGGCACTCGACCCGGCTGAGCAGGGTCTCGGGCCGAACCTTCAGGTGACCGCCGATGCGGACCGGAAGGTCGTATTCCTCGACGAAGGAATCCTCGAGAACGTCGATGCCGCTCTCGCCGTTGAGGAGTCCCTTCCACGTCGCATCGACATCACCCGCGATCGACGTGGTCGCCGCCAGGCTTGTTACGACGACGTTGGGGAAGTTCCCGTTCAGAGTGGAAGGAGTGGTCACGGTATCGGTCCTATTCGGAGTCCGCGCCGAACTTGGCCTTCAGCTCGGCAGCGGCATCGGAGTTCTCCGCCTCGAGCTTCTGGATGTAACCGACGGCGTCGCCGACGGTCTTCAGGCTCGCCAGATCCTCGTCCGGGATCTTGACGCCGTACTTGTCCTCGGTCTGCACGGCGATCTCGACCATCGACAGCGAGTCGATGTCCAGGTCGTCGACGAAGGACTTCTCGATGGTCACCTCGGAGGGCTCGATACCGGTCACCTCTTCGATGATCTTGCCGAGCTCTTCGACGATCTGTTCCTGGGTCAGAGCGGCCACTGCGTGGCTCCCTTCTTGTTCTTCTCTTCGACGGGGTCTGTTCACTTATTTCGGAACCGGCTGGGCGAACGTTTCGATCCATCCGGTTGCGGTTGCATCACTGCAAGCCGCAGAAAAGCTAGCCGGTTGCCGACAGGTCGGACAACGCGGGGATGTTCTCGGGGGTCTTCAGCGCCAGATTCGGGGTGCCCTTGAGCTCCCGTTTGGCGATGCCGACCAGGGTTCCAGCGGGTGGCAACTCTGCCACCCCGGAGACCCCTGCCGCGCGAACGGTTTCGGTGCACAGGTCCCACCGGACGGGCCGGGTCACCTGTGCCGCGAGCTTGTCGACGGCGTCCTTGCCCGAAGTGACCGGCTTGCCGTCGAAGTTCGACAGCAGGGTCCGGGTCGGTTCGCCGGGGGAAATCTGTGCGATGGCCTTCGCCACCGCGTCCTGGGCCGGAGCCATGAACGCGGTGTGGAACGCCCCGGCGACGGGCAGGGCACGCACGCGTGCCTTCTCCGGCGGGTTCGCCGCCAGTTCGGCCAGTGCATCGAGCCGGCCCGCGGCCACGATCTGACCCACCGCGTTGCGGTTGGCCGGAACGAGATCCAGTTCCGCGAGCCGGGCGAGCACGGCGGCCTCGTCGCCGCCGAGCACGGCGGACATACCGGTCGGCTCCAGCGCGCACGCCTTGGCCATCTCCGCACCGCGGATCGCGGCGAGCATCACCGCGTCATCGGGGGAGATGACGCCGGCGACGGCGGCGGCGGCGAGCTCGCCGACCGAGTGTCCGGCGACGATCGTAGCGGGCGGCAGCACATTCTGCGGTATCTCCGCATAGGCGAGCAGCGCGGCGGCGACCACCAGCGGCTGGGTGACCGCCGTATCGGTGATCTCCTCCGCTGTTGCGGTAGTGCCCAACTGCACCAGGTCCAGGCCTGCGGCCTTGGACCAGAGTTCGAGATGGTCACGCGCGCCGGGGAGGTCGAGCCAAGGCGCGAGCATGCCGGGTGTCTGAGAGCCCTGTCCTGGGGCGAACAACGCGATCACTTCTCTAGACAACACCGTTTTCGGGGGTTGTGGAGATGTCGACGCGAATGATGTTTGTGGACTGCTTTTGTGTGGACTCCACAAAACGGCTAGTCGGCTACCGGCATCGAGGATCTCGTGTACGGCGTTACAGCCGATCCTCGTGGATCGGGCCGGCTGGGTCCTCTGAGGCAGAAGTTGGCGATTCGTTACGAGTTCGTGTCAGGCGGCCTATGGTCGCGGCGATCCGGAGCACGTACGCGTCGCGCGGATTCAGCGGATCCCGGCCCGTGACCTCGCCGATGCGCTTGAGGCGATAACGAACCGTATTTGGATGAACGAACAGCTGGCGGGCGCAGGTCTCGACGGCTCCACCGCAATCCAGGTAGGCGTCGAGGGTGTCCGACAGAGCCGACCCGGCGGCGGCCAACGGTAGCACAAGATACTCGTTCAGAGCCTCGACCGCAGCGCGATCTCCGAGCAGG
The DNA here is from genome assembly GCF_019890715.1 of Nocardia coffeae. Lineage (NCBI taxonomy): Bacteria > Bacillati > Actinomycetota > Actinomycetes > Mycobacteriales > Nocardiaceae > Nocardia > Nocardia coffeae. The sequence goes on from NZ_JAINZY010000004.1 coordinate 504,406, forward strand.
GCCCGTTCGGGCAGGAGTTCGGAGGCATGTACCGGCCGCGGGGCGCCCCGCCAGCCGACGACGGCCTCCATTCCGGCCATCGCCTCCACCGCACTGGCATGTGCCGCGGACAGGGTGCGAGTGGTCGGCCCGATCACCACGGGCCCCTCGGAGAACGCCTCGGCGAGCAGATCGATCAGGAAGGGGGACGGATAGGAGGTGTCGCCGAGATGGCCGCTGACCACCATCACCAGCCGCGAACCCTGCACCACGGCAAGTGCGGCGCGACCGTGCCGGGCCGCGGTGGTGTGCACCGAGCCGACCACGGCCACCTGATCCTTCGGCGGCGTGCCGACCAGAACCGTCGCCGGTGCGGTGGCATCCCAGTTGAGGGTGGCGGCGCGGGAGAGCATTTCGGGTCCGGTGTCCCCGCGCACCACCGCGTCCACGACCAGCGCCTCGAGCCGGGTGTCCCAGGCGCCACGGGATTCGGCGGCACTGGCGTACACCGAGGCCGCGGCGAAACCCAGCTCGCGCCCGTACCGCAGCACCGCCTCGGTCAGGGCCACCAGCTGCCGATCGTTGCGGGCCAGCGCCGGCAGCCACTGCTCGAAGAACTCCATGGCCACCCGCACCATGTCCACGGTCTGGCGCAGCGTCAGCCGACGCGCCAGATCCTGCGGGATGACCTGGAAGGCATCCAGGCTGAAACGGATATCGCTCTCGGGATCCTGCAGCCACTCCAGGAAGTTGACCACCGCGGTCTGCACCAGCATCTGCACGCCCGCGCGCTGCGCGGCGTCCAGGCTGCCGAAGAACGGCAGCCGATCCTCCATCGAAGCGACCGCCTCGGTGGACAACCTCCCGGAGAACTGCTTGACCCGTTTGAGCAGCGTGTCCGGCAGCGGGTCGCGGGTCTGCCGATTCGGCGACAGCGCCCCGGTGGGCAGATACACCTCGTGCGAGGTGGAAGTACCGGACTCGGATACCCGGCGCGGCCTCGGCGGTTTACGATCCACGGCTCAATAGTCCTCTGTAGTGGCTCGTTTCATGCAAGGCCCCCGCCGCACGAGTTGAACCGGCCGATTCTCCGGGCAATGCACGCACTCAACCTAACCAACTCTCAGTCGTGAAACGTCTCCATATCAACCACCGAAACCCCGACACCGCAGGTGAATCGCACCGACAGCGACGCGTGCCGCTACGCGACCGCATCGCAGCGTGCCCAGCGGCGAAGCGTCTTGGTGCGCTGGGACGGTCAGGCCGAACACGCCGACTCCGAAGTTTTCGGCGCGGCTCGTCGTTGCGCGGTCGAAGCGCATGGGCGAAGCCCGAGTCTCGACCGCGCAACGACGAGCCTGAGGGCGCCGAAAACCCGCCGGAGCGGAGCGGAGGCCAAGAATTCAGTCCTCGTTGTTGGTGGACTGCTCGGCGGAGTCTACGTCGTCGATGCGGTAGCGGGCTGCGGCCTCGGTTACCTTCGACGCGTCGATCGCGCCCGTGCGGCCCAGTGCGGACAGTGCGGCGACCGTGATCGACTCGGCATCCACATTGAACACGCGGCGTGCCGCCGGACGGGTGTCGGAGAAGCCGAAACCGTCCGTGCCGAGGGTCGTGTAGTCACCCGGAACCCACTTGCGGATCTGGTCCTGCACCGCGCGCATCCAGTCCGAGGCGGCGATGAACGGTCCCTGCGCCTGCGACAGCGCCTGGGTGATGTACGGAACCTCCGCCGAGGCGCCCGGATTGCGCAGTGCCGCGATCTCCTTGGCGAGCGCTTCGCGACGCAGCTCACTCCACGAGGTCACCGACCACACATCGGCCTGCACACCCCATTCGGCCAGCAGTTCCTGCGCCCGCAGGCCGTCGGGCACCGTCACGCCCGAGACCAGGATCTGCGCGCGCACCGCACCCTCGCCGCCGCGCTTGTACAGGTACAGGCCCTTGAGCAGACCGTCGATATCGATGCCGTCCGGCTCGGCGGGCTGCGGATAGGGCTCGTTGTACAGGGTGATGTAGTAGAAGATGTTCTCCCCGCCGAACGCGTCCTGGTGCATGTGCGGATGCGTGCCCGGCACCGCGGCCGGATCGGGCGGGGTGGTGCCGCCGCCGTACATCCGTCGCATGCCGTCGCGCACGATGTGCGCGATCTCGAACGCGAACGCCGGGTCGTAGGCGACCGCCGCCGGGTTGGTCGAGGCGAGCAGCAGCGAATGACCGTCGTTGTGCTGCAGGCCCTCACCGGTCAGCGTGGTTCGCCCGGCGGTAGCTCCGAGCACGAAACCGCGGGCGAGCTGATCCGCCGCGGCCCACAGGCCATCGCCGGTGCGCTGGAAGCCGAACATCGAGTAGAAGATGTACAGCGGAATCATCGGCTCGCCGTGGGTGGCGTACGAGGTGCCCGCCGCGGTGAACGACGCCGTCGATCCGGCCTCGTTGATGCCCTCGTGCAGGATCTGCCCGACGGTGCTCTCTTTGTAGGCAAGCATCAATTCCGCGTCGACCGACGTGTACAACTGGCCGTTGCGGTTGTAGATCTTCAACGAAGGGAACCACGAGTCCATACCGAAGGTACGGGCCTCGTCGGGGATGATCGGCACGATCCGCTTGCCGATCTCCTTGTCCCGCAGCAGCTCCTTCATCAGGCGCACGAACGCCATCGTGGTCGCCACGTTCTGCTTGCCCGAACCCTTGCGCACGCCGCGGTACGGCTCGTCGCCGGGAAGTTGCAGGGGCTTTGCCGCACTGCGTCGCTCGGGCAGATAACCGCCGAGCGCCTGACGGCGGCCCAGCAGGTACTGGATCTCCGGGGACTCCATGCCGGGGTGGTAGTACGGCGGGAGGTACGGATTCTCCTCGAGCTGCGCGTCCGTGATCGGGATGCGCTGCACGTCGCGGAAGGCCTTGAGGTCGTCCAGCGTCATCTTCTTCATCTGGTGGGTGGCGTTGCGGGCCTCGAAGTGCTTGCCCAGGCCGTAACCCTTGATGGTCTTGGCCAGGATCACCGTCGGCTTGCCCTGATGCGCCAGCGCAGCCGCGTACGCCGCGTAGATCTTGCGGTAGTCGTGGCCGCCGCGCTTGAGGTTCCAGATCTCCTGATCGGTCAGGCCCTTCACCAGTTCCTTGGTGCGCGGGTCGCGGCCGAAGAAGTGCTCCCGCACGTAGGCGCCGTCGTTGGCCTTGTACGTCTGGTAGTCGCCGTCGGGGGTGGAGTTCATCAGATTCACCAGTGCGCCGTCGCGGTCCGCGCCCAGCAGCGCGTCCCACTCGCGTCCCCAGATGACCTTGATGACGTTCCAGCCCGCGCCGCGGAAGAACGACTCCAGCTCCTGGATGATCTTGCCGTTACCGCGAACCGGGCCGTCCAAGCGCTGCAGGTTGCAGTTGATGACGAAGGTGAGGTTGTCCAGGGCTTCGTTCGCCGCGACCTGGATCAGGCCGCGCGATTCCGGCTCGTCCATCTCGCCGTCGCCCAGGAATGCCCACACATGCTGATCGGAGGTGTCCTTGATGCCCCGATCGTGCAGGTAGTGGTTGAACCGCGCCTGGTAGATGGCGTTCATCGGGCCCAAACCCATGGACACCGTGGGGAACTCCCAGAAGTCCGGCATCAGGCGCGGATGCGGATATGAGGACAGGCCGTGTCCCGGGCCGCCGTGGCTGTACTCCTGGCGGAACCCGTCGAGCTGATCGGTGGTCAGCCGGCCCTCCAGGAACGCGCGGGCGTACATGCCGGGGGAGGCGTGGCCCTGCATGAACACCTGATCGCCGCCGCCGGGATGATCCTTGCCCCGGAAGAAGTGGTTGAAGCCGACCTCGTACAGCGCCGCCGAAGACGCGTAGGTCGAAATATGGCCGCCCACACCGATTCCCGGACGCTGGGCGCGGTGCACCATGACCGCGGCGTTCCAGCGGATCCAGGCGCGGTAGCGACGCTCGACCTCTTCGTCACCGGGGAACCAGGGTTCGTTCTCGGTGGGGATCGTGTTGACGTAATCGGTGGAGGTCAGGGCAGGAATGGTGACGTGCCGCTCACCGGCGCGCTCGAGCAGGCGCAGCATCAGATAGCGGGCGCGACCCGGACCTTCGCGATCGAGCATCTCGTCGAAGGATTCCAGCCATTCGCTGGTCTCGTCCGGGTCGATATCCGGTAGGTACGACGCCACCCCCTCGCGGATCACTCGCACGCGCGCCCCAGCGGGCCGGCTGGGCGCCTGTGCGGCGTCGCCGTGGCCGTCGGCAGCGGGACCGGACGAAGACATCGGGTGCAGCAGGTCGGTCAAAATCAGTGCTCCTCGTGCAGGGGTGGACAGGCTGATGGCTCTGTTGTCGAGATTCCCCGGGTAGCTTGCGCTGGTAAGCGGGCTACCCGACGCGAACGAATAGGGCGCATCTCACATCCTTGCCGATGATGCGTCCCAGGTCATCATGTCAGCCGGAAATCCAGTACCGTGCACGAGGCAACATTTGCATTCATAAGTGCCCTTGGACACAGTCGATGTCGAGAAGCGGGGAGGACGATGAAGCTGCTGGACCCACGTGGGTTCGGACTGATGTGCGCGACCGTGGCGGTCGGCACGGGACTGGTGGTGGCCGGCTGCTCGAGCTCCATCCACGGTACCGCCACCGCCAACCAGGTGGAGGCCTCGGCGTACCGGACGGAGATGGCTTCGTCCTCCGCTGCGGCCACCTCCTCGCAGAAGGCGGCCGCGCAGGCGAAGGCGATCAGTGACAACTGCACGCCGTTCCGGGGCACGACCAGTGTCGCGGTCACCAAGTACAACGAGTTCGTCGACGCGCACGACGCGAACGCGCCCGATCAGGAAGCCAAGCGCGACACCGCGGCGCAGACGCTCGAGGACGCCGCCAAGACGGTCGAGGGCCGGGTGAACACCTCCGGAGACGCCCTGCCGACCGATCTGGCACAGAAATTCAGCGCCTACGTGGCCGCGGCTCGCACGCTGGCCTCGGAATCGCGGAAGATGACCTACACCGCGCCGGTCGGCGCGCTCAACGACGCCAGCAAGCGGGTGAACGATGCCCTCAACGTGGCGCGCGATGCCTGTTCAGCGCGGTAAGGAGTACTGCTTGGCCTGCTGATTTCACGGGAGTGGCGGCCCTGGCTCCAGACACGGGGTGGTGCTGATCCCGGACGTGTTCACCGAACTGTCCCGCGACATTTCGCCGAGTTTTTGGTCGGATCGGCTTGCGTTGTGGCGCTGGACCATGTTCGCTTGCAACTACCTATTGTCTGGAGTTGAGGAGGACACCACCGTGGTCGCCGCGGCGGACGCGCACAACTATGCTCAGAAGCTCGGTATTTCATCCGGGCTTGTTGTTCAGGAACTGGGCTGGGACGAGGACACCGACGACGAGCTGCGGGCAGCCATCGAGGAGGGGAGTGGCTCCGAGATGCTGGACGACGATACCGACGAGGTTGTCGATGTCGTCCTGCTGTGGTGGCGTGATGGGGACGGAGACCTGGTCGACGAGCTGATGGATGCGATCGGCCCGCTGGCCGACGACGGCTTCGTCTGGGTTCTGTGCCCCAAGACGGGGGAGCAGGGGCATGTGGATCCCAGCGAGATCGCCGAGTCGGCGACCCCGGCCGGACTGACCTCCACCACACCGGTCAGTCTCGGTGGCTGGACAGGGATCAAGCTCACCCAGCCGAAGACACCCTCCAAGCAGCGCTGATTCGCAGCGCGGCAGGGGTTCACCGGGGCGCGTGCCGTCTTCTCGCGCAAGCGCACCGGATCGAGGCCGTCCGGTGAGCGCGGAACTCGACGCGCACCGCGGCCAGTAAGCGAGCCCCGTGCCGCGCAGCGAAGGCGCGGGACGCATCACAGACAGGAGGATTCGCGCATGCCCATCGAAGTAGGTACGGCCGCACCGGATTTCACGCTGAAGGACCAGAACAACCAGGACGTCAGCCTGTCCGATTACCGCGGCGACAAGAACGTCCTGATCGTGTTCTATCCGCTCGCCTTCACCGGCGTCTGCCAGGGTGAACTGTGCAAGGTGCGCGACGAGCTGCCGAAATTCCAGAACGACAACGCCGAGATCCTCGCGGTCTCGGTGGGCGCGCCACCCACCCACAAGATCTGGGCCGCCGAACAGGGCTACACCTTCCCGCTGCTGTCCGACTTCTGGCCGCACGGCGCCATCGCACAGACCTACGGCGTCTTCAACGACAAAACCGGCTTCGCCAACCGCGGCACCTTCGTGGTCGACAAGACCGGCATCATCCGCTTCGCCGAGATGAACGGCCCCGGCGAACCCCGTGACCAGGCAGCTTGGGAGAAAGCCCTCACTGCGTTAGATTCGTAACCCGCGCCTCCTCCGGAGGCCACCCACTCCGCTCGGCGAAGCGGAGTACCGGGCGTATAGCTCAGCGGTAGAGCACTGGTTTTACACACCAGCGGTCGGGGGTTCGATCCCCTCTGCGCCCACTCGTCGATTGCCAGGTCAGAGGCTATTTTGATCATATGGCGAAGGATTCGCCATTGAGTACGAAGCGTCCAGTGTCCCTAGAGTGTCCCAACGGACGGACGGGCGGGCTCGGTGGCGCTCGCTGCGGTGTCGTCACCGAACAGGGCCGCGCCCGTCGACTCCAGCGCTTCGTCGTAGACGTGACCGTAGACTCTGAGCAGAACGGCCGGATCATGGCCGAGCCACTTCGCCACCGCCGGGACAGCTGCGCCGGAGTCCAGCAGAATGGTTGCAGCGGTATGCCGGGCGTCGTGCAGGCGGATCATGGGTAGGCCCGCTGCCTTGGCCTGTCGCTGGAACTCGTCGGAGTACCACTCGGGCCGGATCGGTGAGCCATCCTCGCGCACCGCGACCAGACGTTCGTCCGACCACGACGCCCCGAGAGCCAGCGCTTCGGCCTTCTGAGCGACCTTGAACCGGGCCAGTGCGTTCACCACGTCGGTCGGAAGTGGCAGGCTCCGGCGGCTGCGCCATGACTTCGGGTCTTCCTCCACCACGTCTGTGCCGATCGCTACGCGGCCACGGCGGACATGCAAGGTGTTCCCCTCGATGCGGGACCAGCGCAACCCCATGACTTCCGAGCGGCGCAGCCCGCACAGTGACAGCAGGAAGAGAGCATAGAGGCGGTGTTCCCTGACGTGCTCCCGGAACTCCCGCCTCTGCTCCCGGGTCCATACCTGCATTTCGGTGTCGGCTATGTCGGGCCGCTTCACCAGCCGCGCGACGTTGCGCGTCACCAAGCCCTGTTCCATCGCGTCATCGAGCGCGGCGGAGAGCTGAATCAACATCGTGGTCACCGTGCCAGCGGCAACCCCCTGTGGCTCGACGGGGGGCGGTGTGCCGGGGGCGAGGGCGTACAGGCCGCGCTCAGGTCGCACGATTGTGCCCGATGCGCGCATCCGGTCTAGGTAGCGTCCTGCCTTGTCGCCGAACTTCGATGTCACGTTCGCGTAGCGCACACCGTCGGGATGCGCGGCGACGAATGCCAGTACCTCGGCCGCCGTGCCCTTGACCGCAGTGTCACTGCGGCGCCCCTCAGTCAGTCGCCATGTCACGAGGACATCGAGGTGATCCTTGGTGAGCCGCTGGAGCGGCAGGTTGCCGAGGCGGTTAACGACAGGTTTGAGCGCGTGGCGGTAGCCGTCGACCGTCACCCGGCGGACATCGCGCCGACCGTCCAACCACGCCTTGATGTACGCGCCGACCGTGGTCTTGGTGGGGGCGATGTAGCGGCCTTCGGCGACCTCGGTCGAGATGCGTCGGTATTCGCGTCGCGCTTCGGCCTTGGTGTCGTAGCTGAACCGGCGGCGATCACGGGTGCCATCCGATTTGATCCCGACGTCTATCCGGAATTCGTAGGTTGTGACGCCGTTCTTGGCGACTCGTGGACTGATCGGCTCCGCCCGGCGGGACTTCGCGGTCGTGCCGTCCTGATCTTTCTTGGTGGTAGGCATGCTCGATCTCTCGTGGTAGTGGATGTGATGGATCAGTCGATGAGTTCGCGGGTAGCGGCCAAGACGCGTGACACGGTGGACGAGGAAACCCCGACGTCTGATGCGATCCGTGCGTGCGGCCAGCCGTGCTCGTGACGAAGGCGCAGGATCGCCGCGACCGCGTTGGGGTCACGTCGTCCGGATGGATCACCGGCGCACAGCGTTACGGCGACCTCCGCCCAGCGGTCGGTGTTGCGCATTGTGACCCGATCGCTGTGCGCTACCTGTGGACCGGTGCGGATCGCGGTCAGTTCCGTTGCCGTCGAGTGAGTCTCGCTGTGCACCTCACGTGCGGCGGCGATGCGCACCTGATCAGGCCTGTGCATCGGCTGCGCACGCTGCGAGTCAGCATGCGCGTCGGCGTGTACGAGGTGTCCCAGCGCCGCTCCCATGCCGAGTATGGCCACGGGCAGACAAGCCACGAGTACGGTCACCGGCCATGGTGCCGAGGTGACCCCGGCGGCACTCATGAGGTGGTAACCAACCTGCCCGGCCGCGCCCAGAGTCAGCCCTGCGAACGCGGAGTTCCTTGCGTACCTGCGGGTTCGGTCGGAGCGGATGCGGCCCGACAGCCATGCGAACAATGCGTAGGCGGCATAGCATTCCACGCCGATCGGCAGCGTGATCGCGGTGTTGATCGTGACCTGATCCGCGATGCCGGGCAGCAACCGCACCGGACCGAACCCGGTCATCTGGCCCAGGCCGACCCACCCGGACCAGATCGCGACGAACGCAGGCGCGGCCAGCAAGAGAATCGGCCACGTGCGCAATGCACGCTGTTGTGCACGGTGCGGATCGTCCTGTGCATCATGCGGGTCGGCGTGCATCGGCTGTGCATCCTGCGGGGCGAGGTCCGGATCGGGGGTGAAGGCTAGCGGGGCGTCCGACGGGATGATCGTCATGGTCCTGCGATCTCCTGTTCGTTTGTCGGGTGTGGGAATCGGGTTCGGTCGGCCGGGCGATCGCCGGGCCACGCGCCCGGTGCTGTTGGGGCAGCGCTCAGTTCTCTCGGAGTGTTGTGGCGGTCCCGGTTCGCCGCCGAAGGCGGACGGGCCTGATGAGTCGGCCGATGGTTCAACTCGCCGATAGCGGCATCAGAAAATCGGTGATCGAGAGCCCGGCGACTGGGCTGGTCGTCCCAGTGGGTGCAATCAACGCCGAGCGCAGAACCCCTGCGCGCACTGGTGGCTCGACGGTCGCTCGCATCGGTCGAGGGGGAGTTGCCACTGCGGCAGCGGCTGATGGCAGGGACGATTTCCGCGCTGGCGGGGACGGGTTCGGCGGACACGCGAAGCTGCTTATGAGATAGGCGCTCTACTCGGTATCCGTCTTGCTGTCGGGCTGGATCTGGAGTAGTCGGCGTAGCCAGATCGTGGGGATGCGAACCCGATTGCCGATGCGGACCGCGGGTATCTCATCCGAGTGTGCCGCAGCGTACATCGTGGAGCGGCCGACGCCGAGAAGTTGGGCTGCGTCGGGAACCGACACTGTCGGCTCGTTCAGAAGACGCTCCAGCAATGCCTTGTCGCTGAGTGGCTCTCGAGGGTTTCTGTCCATCGTTAACTCCTGACAGGTTTAGCGCACCGGTCAGTCCCTCGCTGCTGCAACTGTATCGCCTTCCTGCTGGTAGCGAAAGCCGTTGCACACTTGCAATGTTCATCCGTTGAGTAGATGCACTCCTGTCGAATCCAGTGCGATGCAGCTGGATTCGCTCTCGCTACGTGACAGGCTGGTCTTGCGGCTCAGTAGGGCCAGTCGAGTTTCGGCGACGCAGTCGGACTCGCGGTCTGGTGCCGGTCACTCTCCGATGGAGTTCGCTTTCCAAGAGCGCTCATCGTTCAATGATTCCAGTGCGTTAACTGATGCAAATTGCATCAGTTAACGCACTGGAACTACGAAATCGGGTCGGCGCTGTGTCTCACAGCAGTCGCTGGGTAGATGACTATCCGGGCCCATTGATGTGCCGATTGACGTACGCGCTGTACATAATCATCACGGCCTTTTCGCTGATTTCTGCTCGGTGCACGCTGACGAGCTTTTCCTCCCCTGTGCTGGGGTTTCTCCAACGTATGTGATCGCTGGTTTCCCAGTTGTATGCGATGCGTGTGCTCGAAAGCCACCGGGTCGCGAACTCCGGTGACTTACCCAAGGATCGTAGGAGCTTTCTGGCTTGCAGTGCGGTTCGGTAGCGTCCCATTCCAGCCTTGAGTCTGCCGACGATGTAGTCCGCTTGCGTGGGCCAGTCGGGGAAGAGTTGTTGGGCAATGGGGCGGAACCAGTAGATCGCTAGGTTGCCGACGTCTTCGAGGCCGGGTAACGCGAGGGTCATGGGTTTGTTGACGGCCAGCACGTTGGACAGTGGATCGAGGTACATGGCGGGTACGTGCTGCTCACCCAGATCGGTGAGGTGGTCGGTGAGTGCGGGAGTCTCCTCGAGGTAGCGGCGGTAGCTGGCGATGTCGCGCAGCGGGAGCGGGGCCGCGAGTAGTTCGTGGGCGTGGCGTGCCTGCGCGGTGGTCAGGCCGTAGCCGGCGACGATGAGGTCGAGCGTCTCCGGTTTGGGATGTCGTTTTCCGTTCTCGAGCTGGATCAGGTACGGCTCACTGATCGTGGTCGTTTCCGAGGCGACGCGGCGGGTGAGCTCGCGCTCGTCGCGGAGTTGCCCCAGGAACAAGGGCAGCTCCGGGATCGAAAGCACGGGCTTCGAACGTTTGATGCGGTGTGGTTTGCGGCGTCGTGGTGGATCGGGCTGTCTCATGCGATGCCCCCCTCCCTTGGGGCTTTCGAACATGGGTGACCACGGATAAACTGAAAGGTTCCCCCTGGCACTATTACGACTACCAGAGTTGGGAAGGGCGGGCAACACCAAGACTTCGCCAGCGGGTAGCGAATAGTTAGCAGAGATGGCGGAGTCTGCGGATGATGACTCGTCAATTCAAAAATTTTCCCTCCCGATGCGGAAAGACTTATCTGATGCGCGGAGCATCAAAACATCAGGAAGAACGAAAGAAAGCGCTTTTCATCATTTCTATGCTGGCTGCATATATGCAAACAGCATCAGTTAAGAACCTAGATTTTCGACAGATTCGGGTGTTGTGTGGTTTCTGCAAGTGAAACCACACAGAAGGGAAAACCAGTGGATCCCATTTCGATCCTGGCGTTGGCATGGAACGGTCTGGTCGTGGTGGCCGACGGGCTGACCTGGGCCGGACAGATCCTGTCGTTGCTGCCGCACTGACCACCGTCTCGGTGAGGGGCCTCCACCTGGCGACACAGGACCGGCGAGGCCCCGCTCGGTACCCCTCATTCTCTATCTCCGATTTCGATGATCTTGCCCAGAAGGGTCTATTTGGTATGCCCAAAATCAGCTCTGGCCGATCGGTCGTCACTGCCCGCAGGGGCCGCGGAATGGCGGCTTTGGCCGCAGCGGTGCCGATGGCGGTCATCGTGGTGTGCGCTGGCACAGGAGTGGCGTCCGGAGCGGACACCGGACCCGGTCAGCCGGGAGTGACGACCCAGGCGCAGCCGGGCACCACCGCCCCCGCGCCACCTCGTGCCGTAGCACCACCGCCCCCGGCTCCTGTCGTTGACTCCCCGCAGCCTGCGGCAGTGCGTAACGGACCTGTTCCCCGGCCTGAGCCGCGCAACGAACCGGTCACGCCGGTGCGTGTCCAGGACCTTCATCTCCCGCGACCGGTGCCACCCGTTGCGCCGATTCGCCCGCCGGACAACATGATTCGTATCGGCCAATTCCAGACTCCGTCGCCGTCCTGGTTGCCGCCGAATGTGCGCGACACGATCAACAACACAGCCGCCGGTGCGGAAGCGCAGGTCTCGACTGCTCTGGATTCGGTCGGATTGCCCGCTGGCCGATCGGATGTGGTGGCGGGTGCGACCGTGGCAGGTGCCGCGGTTGGTGGTGCCGCTGGAGCCGCAGTGGCCGGAGCTCCGGTTGTGGCTGTGGGGGCGGCGGTTGGCGGGCTGATCGGAGGCACTGTCGCGGGCATCGCCGGTGCGGCGCTGGGCACCGTTGTCGCGGTGCCGGTGATCGGCACGGTGACCAGCGGTGTCGCAGGAACGGCCGCGGGTGCTGCTGCCGGTGCTGCTGCTGGCGCGGCAGTGATCGGTATCCCGGCGGCAGCGATCGGTGCCGTCATCGGCGGCACCGTCGGCGCGGGATTCGGCGCTGGAGTCGGGGTGGGCCGGTGACGACGACTACCCGGGCCGCGTTCACGGCCGCAGCCACTGTGATGACGGCCTGGACGCTGGTAACGCCCGCGCAGGCAGCGGTGCCGATCACAGGATGCCCGGCTCTATATGTGCTGGCGGTGCAGGGCACCGGGCAATCAACGCCCGGCGCGAGCCCGACCTCGGACACTAGTGTGCTCGGGGAACTTCTGAGACCGGTTGTTGCGCTCGGGTCGAATCTGGTGCAGCGCAGCTACATCGGCTACGACGCGGGCTTCGGCGGCGCGGTCCCAGGCGGGGGAGCGGCGCCCTATGCGACTTCGGCGAGCCAAGCGATCCGCCTGATCGGCGACGATGCCAAGCAAGTCGCCGCCACGTGTCCGTCCACCAAAATCGCTGGTGTCGCGTATTCGCAAGGCGCGCAGGCATGGTCGGAGGTCGCCCAGGAGATCGGGGACGGCCGCGGCCCAATCCCCGCGGACCGCATCGCGGCGGTGATCCTGTACGCGGATCCCGACCGCCCTGCCGGGGCACCCGTTATTGCGGGGCGACCCGGCCAGACCAGACCAGATGCGCCGCCGGGCACCAACGGTGCCGCGGTGTCCGGCGTGCAGATCGCCGGTCGCCCGGTCGGTGGCGCCGGCATCGGCAACAACGGGCAGGGGTACGGCGCGTTGACCGGCCGTGTCGCGGAAATCTGCGCTCCCGGTGATCTGGCGTGTTCGGCACCCGATCACGCCGCGATCCTGCGGTTCGCCGCGCGGTTGGTCGCCCAAGCCGACCTGCGTAACCCCATTGCGGCGCTCGGCTCGCTCAACACCCTGCTGACCAGTGCGCTGGGGGCCGCGTGGACCACCATCGTCGGCAACGACTTCACGCTCGCGAACGGCACCGTCGATTACACGCCTCGAAAGTCGTTGTCGCAGCGGTTCGTCGATGCTGCGGACCCAAGGAACCCCGCACCCACCGCGGAGCAGACGAATGCGGCCAATGCTCGATGGGGCCAGATCACCGCCACTGTAGCTGCCAACCCGATCGTGACGCTTCCCAAACTCGTCGGGCAGCTCGCCGCCGCGGTCGGTCAGATCGCAGGCGACAACGCGGATCTGACCAACCCTGCGGTGTGGGCGCACTTCGCCGACACCGTCGCTGCACACACCGGCTACGCCAGCAACGGGCAACTCGCCTCGGGCATCGCCTGGCTGATCGCGTGCGCCCACGACCTCGCCGGAAGTCACCCATGAATCCCACCCCGCAGATCGACACCCATTACGCCGAGACGGTCATCGCCAGCGACCGCCGCCCCGGCGACCTTCTCCGCACTCGGCGAACCACCACGCCCGGCCTGGATCATGCCCGTGCAGCCTGGCAGGTGGTGTACGTGTCCACAGATTCCTACCTGGAAAAGATCCCCGTCTCGGGAATGGTGCTGCTACCCGAAGATGTTCAGGCGAGTGCTTCCGCATCAATCCTGGTTTACTGCAGTAGTTTTCATGGTCTTGGTGGTCCCGCACCCTCGCAACTGTTGGCCGCCGGGACCGAACCGGAATCCAGCCGGATCGATGCTGCACTTGGACGCGGATTCATCGTGGCAGTGCCTGATGGCGAAGGCATGGGCATCGTCGGTGCTGGACCGTACACGTTCCTCGCCGCGAACGCGGCCGCCCACACCGGGCTCGATATCGCCCGCGCCACCGCGCATTTGGCGGCCGCCCACGCAAGTGCGTCACCGGTGGTGATGTGGGGATATGCCGACGGTGGACGCGCGGTGATCGCCGCGGCCGAACAACATCGGGAGTACGCGCCCGAGGTCGGCTTGCGCGCGGTCGCAGCCGGCGCAGTACTCGCCGATCCAGGACAGCTCGCTGCGAGGTTGTCCGAGAACGAGTGGGCTTTCCTGGTGCTGGCCGGTTTCGTCGGGCTGTCTCGCGCTCATCAGCATCTACCGCTGCGACACGTGCTCACCGACGAAGGACGCCGGATGACCACTGCCGCAGCGAAACTCAGCGCAGAAGCCCTTGCAGACCGCTATCAGCAGCCAGTTGGGAGCTGGTCCGAACGCCCGGACCCGTGGAACGACCCGATGTGGCGATACGTGCTGGCCAAGGAAAAGATCGGTCTAGCGGTACCGCACGTGCCGGTGCACCTATATCACGGCACCCACGACGCCCTGGTCCCCGACGAGCAGGGACACGCGGTGTACAGGCACTACCTGGCTGCGGGCGCGAGCGTGGCCTGGAACGAATACGCCACAGACCACACCGGCGCCGCCCTCGACGGGACCGCCGCAGCACTCGACCGCCTCACAGAGAACCTGGTTCCCGCCAAGCACTCAACCCACCGACGCCCCCTGGGCGTATGGAAATTGCTCCGGAGCCTGAGAGCTGAATGAATCTCGTTCTGCCACAGCAGATTCGACTCTATCCATCCGCCGAAGGAGGTGAAACAACATGCCACGCAAGGCAAACACCCATCAATCGAAGGACGGCGTCGAACACCGACCTGGGCGTCGCTCGACCGTGATCTGCGCGTTGTTGACCACGATGCTCCTGGCCGGGCTGTCCGGAACGGCTGTAGCGCAACCGGCGTCGCCAACTGTCCCGTTGGGCGAGACTTGCCCGGCTCTGTATGTGCTGGGGGTTCAAGGCGCAGATCAAACCTCGCCCGATGCTGCGGCGACCACCGATACCGGAGCCCTCGGACAGTTCTTCACCCCACTGGAATCCGCAGCCGGCCACGACATCCAACACGCATATGTTCCCTACGGATACTCCGCCGACGGCACGACACAGCAACCTTTCGACCAAGCAGTCACCACCGCCGCGGCCCAGCTGGGAACCCAAGCCCGGGAAGTCCTGAACCGCTGCCCGCACACCAGGATCGGGGTTGTCGGCGACCGCCAAGGTGCCGCCGCCGTAGCGGCGTTCGCCCAACGGATCGGAGTTGGGAGCGGCGCGATCCCGGCTGACGCTGTCGCCGCGGTCGCCTTGTTCGCCAATCCCGGGCGCCCGGCCGGGACACCGATCTTCCCCGGCCGCCCAGGGCAAGCTACCCCCGATCCGGCTCCAGGGACCAGCGGTTCCCGCACGCACACGGTCACGCTGACCAGCCAGCAGATCAACGGTGCCGGAATAGCCCAGTCATCTCGGTCGGCACCGGCCTACGGTGCGCTGACGGGCCGGGTGGCGGACTTGTGTGTCCCGGGTGATCTGGCCTGTGACACTCCCGCGCAATCGCCGATCGCGCAGACGATCCAGAACATCACGACACAATCGAACCTGCACGATCCCCTCAGCGCCGTCACCACTGTCGCTCAAGCGCTGGCGGGAACGGTCTGGAAAACGGCGATTGGAGTCGCGGGACAGGACATCCAGGGCGACAGCCTCGATCAGCTGTCGTATCAGCCCACCAAATCTCTCGGCCAGCGCCTCGCGGAAGCCTCGAATCCGAACACCCCACCTCCCGGCCCGGACCAAATCCTGTCGGCATTGTTCCGACTCGGAACAATTGGACTGAACACTGTGGTCACGGTCGCGCAGAAGGTCCTGACTCCCGCCACCATCGCGGAACTGGCCGCAGTCGGGATGACCAATCCCGGCGCGGCGATCGCGGACCTCGGGGTGAAAGTCGCCGGCGCGGTCGCCGAACTCGTCCCACCGACCACAGCACTGGGCTGGGTCGATCAAGCCTTCGGCGCAATCACCTCCACCGTGAGCAACAACGACCTGTACGGCGTGGCCACCCAAGCCCAATACAGCGATTCCACCAGCCACGGTGAGGCATACACCGTCGACCCCGCAACACCGCAGGGCACACCGGTCTTCGCCGCCGCCGCGGACTGGTTCGCCGCCCTGGCCCACGACATCGCCGCCACGAACGAACCTTCCTCGTCCCCGACAGCCGAACCTACCAACACCACCCCACCTGCGGCCGACACCGAAACCACCGACTCGCCACCCGCCACGTCGACCGGCCCGGTCACCACAGCGCGCCCGTCACCGGCGGCGGCGAGTCCGTAAAGACCCCTTCGGCGGAGACCTGTCTCTGCGTCAGAGAAGCCGGGTAGTCCCTCGCGGGCCTGAGCTGTCTCCCCGAAGGGCCGAGCCACCACACCAGCACCGAACAACCACCCCGGGAAGGAGGTAACCACGATGCCCCACACCACAACTGGTACAGACACCGACGACGACCACGGCTGGGGCTGGATCACCACAACCACCGCGCCACCGATCCCATTGCACCCCAGCACACCCGGCAACCCCGACACCGGTGACGGCGACGAATGGGAATGGCTCACCGACCAAACTGCGCCCGCCACTCGCCCGACCTCGCAACCACGCACACGAATACGCCTGCGCGCGACGATCGTTGCGGGCTTGACCGCGATCGTGGCGACAGGAGTCACCACAGGTGCACTCCTAGCGCGCCCCGCCGGGAACCCTGGCGCCGCGCCCGCGGCGACCACAGCGCCGCAAAGCACGAGCACACCAGCAACAAGCGCGGCGTGCTCAGGACTGACCGGTGCGACGGTGACCGATCGGGCCGGGAACGCCGACACGATCGCGGGGCTGATCGCGACGTTCGAATTCGACTATTACACAACGCGTTCGGTCGATCAGGCGATGCGCACGGTGGCACCGGACAGCGGGATCGTGCCGCAGGCCCTGGCGGCGGGGATCGCCTCGATTCCTCCGGGGACCCGTCATTGCGTGGCGATCAACCCGCTGGCCGGTGAGGCCGCCGACGTGCATGTCGTCGAGTTACACCCCGACCACACCCGCGTGGACTACCTGCAGCTGGTCAACACCCACCGAACCCCAACCGGTTTGGTCATCAGCAACATTCAGAGGCAGCAATGACGATGTCTGCCAACAGATTACGTGCCATCGACCCCACGAATGAGTCCGCCGCGCGCGGGCGATGGGATGCGAACACCATCGAGGTGCCCAGTACCGAGCGGCTCGCCCTGGTGCGGGAGCTCCCGCTGCCGATCACCGGACCGCACCCACCGTTGTTCGCGGTGATGGGAGCCCACGGCGGGGCCGGAGCCTCGACGCTGGCCCGATGGTGGGTGCACGCGGCAGACACGGGCATGGCCTGGCCGGGCTCAACCCACACCACTCAGCGGGTGGTTCTCGTCGCCCGCGACTGCATTCCCGGTTTGACCGCGGCGGCGGACCGGCTACGCGAATGGCACGCCGGACTGACACCCGATGGTGTCGCCATCGTGGCGCTGGTACTGATCGCCGCACGGCCCGGCCGCACCCCCGCACCCGTGCGGCGGTTCCGACGCACCGTCAGCGAACTGGCCGAGACGGTGTGGTCGATCGGCTGGCACGAGGACCTGCTGGTACACGAGCTCGGCGAGCTGGCCAGATACACCCCGTCCGATCCACCGCCGCCACGGCGCGCACATCTCACCCACGCGGTACCTGTCGACGTGCACCGCGCGGGCGCTGCCATCACCGACCGCATCGCCGCGACACGGAACGAAAAGGGCACACGCTCATGATTCACACACTTCTGGCCGACCTCGTCTCACTCGACACCGTGACGATCACCCCCAGCGCCCCGCCCGGCTCCCCGGGCCTGATCCACATCGTCAACTGGCTGGCCTGGCTGACGATGCTCGCAGGTATCGCCGCGCTCATCTACGCGGGCGGCAAATTCGGGTGGGAGCGATGGCACGGCGGCGCGGTCGAATCTCCCAAGATCATCCTGGGAGCCCTGGTCGGCGGAATCATCGCCACCAGCGCCGGCGGAATCATGAACGAAATCATCACCTCCTCCAAATGAGATCCGAACCCGTTGCCTCAGAACGGTTTTCATACAGGAGTCAGCACCGTTACAGGGTTACTCCGTTCGGATCCAATCCATTCGAGAGTGGAAGGCACTCGCAATGCATCCCGACCACGATGAGATGACCATCACCGCTACCGACGGTGTTCAGCTGGCAGCAACACGCTGGGGACCGCGACCGGCAGCGGCGACCATCGTCTACGTTCACGGTCTGCTCACCGATTCGGGCGTGTGGGATCGCTTGACGCGCTGTCTGCACGACCGAGTTGAGGGTGGGATCGCCCAGATCGTGTACGACCAACGCGGACAGGGCAATTCCGGACGCCCGCCCCGGCGCTCGAGCACAACGATGGACCGGCTCGCTGAGGATCTGGACACCGTGTTGGCACACGCAGTCGGCGCGGTCGTGCTGGTCGCGCACTCGACCGGATCTCTGCTCATGCAAGCGTGGGCGCAGCGCTACCCGCAGCGCGCAGCAACCCTGTCCGGGCTCGTGCTGATCAACGGCAGCGCGGAATTCCCCGACCTCCCCGGCCTGCCCGCCATCTACCGCACCTGGCCAGAAGACTTGCAGCAATGGTGGCCCGGGTCCCTCGATGCGGAAATCACCGCCGTGTCGGTCTTGCTGGCGCGCACGCTCCGACAAACGAGCGCCAGCCCACCCCACCTGTTCCGCTGTGACCACACCGTTCTGGTCGATGTCCTGGTCGCCTGCCGCCGCGCAACCTTGAGCGACGAGGACGCCGCGCAGCTGCGTAGCGTGCCCTCGTTCGTTGTCGCCGGAGAACACGACCGCATCGTGCCCCCAGGGCAATCGATCCGGCTCGCGGACCGGATCTGGTCCGAATACGAACTCGTCTCCGGCACCGGTCACTGGTTGCCGTGGACCGATCCCGACCGCACCGCGGACACCATCCTGCAGGCCCTCGAAATCGCCTACCGCACCGACCGATTCGGCACTCCCGACTTACCAGAGGCCGTCGAGGATCCGCTGTGAACAGCAGACCGTTGCCCGGGCCTGTGCTGCAGGAAGTGACCACCCTGCTGAGCTGGCTGGACTGGATCGTGCTGCTGCTGTGCGTGGCGCGACTGGTGTGGATCGGCGGCCAACTAGCGGTCCGGCTCTACCGCGAGGAAGCCATAGAAGGACTGCTGGGATCTCTGCTCGCGGTGACCATGCTCGGCGCTGCCGGAGGATTCGCCCGCGCGCTCCTACCCGTGCAGTGAAAGTGGTTGGGAGACAGACGATGTCACATCCACATCGACACATACCCCGCCGGGCCGTCGCCGGTGCGCTCTGGCTTGTCGTGCTGACCACGGCCTCGGCCTGCAGTGCCGCACACCACCAGACCCAGCCAGCCCGGCACAACCTCTCAGCAGCCGACCTCCATGAAGTGCCGACGCACCTGAGAGAGACAGTGTTTCAAGGGATTACACTCCCGGTCGCTGGTCAAGGCCCGCACCGTGACGACGGCACCGTCGCGGCCGGGTTCGAGCACTCACCGGCGGGCGCGGCCCTGGCCGCGATTCAGGCCAGCGTGCGGATGTCGGTGGCCACCGACATCCAGTTCCCGGCAGTTGGGCAACGCATGCTCGCCCCCGGACCCGGGCGCGATGCGTGGGCGGTAGCACGCGCCCAGGTCTCGATCACCGCGCCCGCCGACACCCCGCCAGAACTGCTCGGTTACTGCGTTCGCGCTTACACGCCCGCTCATGCCGAGATCGCCATCTACGCCCGGCAACCCGACAACTCCCTGACCTGTAACAGCGAGATCGTCGTCTGGCAGAACGGCGACTGGAAGCTGTTGCTGCCGGACCAACTTCGCACCCAGGCGGTCACGTCCGTACCCACCACTCCGGCCGACATGGTCGTACTGGCCTTGCACTGAGATCGGAGAAGCCCTGTGTCCACCCGCCGCCTCTGGCTGATCGCGATCATCAGCATCACCGCAATCCTCACCGCCACCGTCACACTCGTCGCGACCACGCATCACAGCGCCTCGATACCGCGGTCAGCATCCACCCGCACCCTCACGAGCACCCCCGGGCCGCCGCCGACCAGCGAGCCCAGGGAACCAACCACCGACGTGTACGGCAACCGACTAGACGTCACCGACGACGCTGGTCGGGCGATGCCGCAAAGCTCTGCGGGCCGCGCCGATCCACACAGCCTGGACTACCTGACCGCAGCCCCGGCAGGCATCGACTGGCAGCGCATCTGGGGCGCAGCCGCAGCCCCGGTCTCGGTCAGCGACGGTCCCGCGCAGATCCACGACGGGCTCGCATCGGGATTCGCCGACACACCACAAGGCGCGGCACTGGCAGCCTGCGACGCGATCGCCCGCGCCCTGGCTGCGCCGGAAGGGATCTGGCAGAGCGCCGTACGCGAACGCTACTTCGGCGGTGGGCAGCCATTGCTCGATCGGTTCGCTGCCAGCCGCACCGGCACTCCCGATGCCGCTCAGTACGTGACGGTGCCCGAAGGGATTCGGATCCTGCCTGGCTATCGGCCGGACTTCGCGGTCGTGCAGATCGCGGTCCGCACCCGAGACAGCTTCGCCTACGGCACCTGGCCGATGATCTGGAACAACGCCGACTGGCGCGTCCGCGTCCCCGACAACATCGACACTCTCTGGCAACCGGCAGTCCCCCTCGACACCCTGGTCGGCTTCGGGCAATGGAAAAGCCAATGAACCCAGCACTTTTCACCAGCACCGCGGCAATGCCAGACGCCAAAACCCAACTGCCCGACACCGTCTGTAACCTGCCCGACATCGTCGGCACGGTCTGCAAAGGTCTACGACTCGGCGGCCAAGCCGCGGACGCGGCCGTCAGCTCCGCCTTCGACAGCTTCGTGCAAAGCCTCATCAAAGGCATGGGGATACTCCTTCGCTACGACTTGACGTGGTGGACTGACCTGCCATCACCAACACTGGCTGCACCCACCGGTGAACCGGGACCTGCGCTGGCATCGATCCGCGGATACACCAGCGGACTGCAGGTATTGCTACTGACCGCTGGCATCATGTTCGCCGCCGCGCGCTTGGCGCTGGCCAAACGCGGAGGGGTCGCCGGAGAAGCACAAGAAGCATTCCTGATGTTCGCCCGCGCAGTGTTCGCCTCGATGACCTTCGCCGCAGTCGTCACCGTCGGAACACGAGCGGGCGACGCATTCTCGAACTGGGTGATCTTCGACGCTACCCGCGGCGATTCCAACAACGCCGCCGAACTACTGAACGGGATCTCGCAAACCGACGCTGGTCTCGGGACTGGCGTAGTACTGATCATCGGGCTGTTCGGGCTGATCAGCATGTTGGTCCAGTTGGTGATGCTGGTCGTGCGTCAAGCCTTCCTGATCTTGGTCGTCGCCGCCTTGCCGATCGCCGCGGCCGCAGCCGGGACCGGACCGGGCTCGCAGGCATACAAACGGATGCTTTCCTGGTCACTCGCGTTTCTGCTGTGGAAGCCGGTCGGTGCCTTGTGCTACGCCATCGCCTTCAGCGCAGCCGGCGCGAAAAGCAATACCCAACACCAAGATCCACAGATGGTGCTGCTCGGATTGATCCTGCTGCTGATGGTGGCCGTGGTGCTGCCCGCACTGATGCGGTTGATCGCACCGGTCGTGGCGACCATGGGAGGCGGCAGCGGCGCAGCAGCCACCCTGGCCGGAGGGCTGGCCGGTGTCGCGATGGGCAGCGCCGGTGGCGACCGCTCGGAAGCACGAAAAGTCACCGAAAACGACAGTGGCGCAGGCGGTGGCGGTAATCCTTCGGCTCCTTCGGGTGGCCTCCCGCCTCCTGGTGGGCCTTCGGGTGGCGGTCGCCCTATGGGTGGCGGCACTGCTGGAGGAGGGACTGACGGTGCGGGCACGAGCGGGGGAACAGGCGCTGCTGCGCCGACCGAGAGCAATGCCGCCGCGCCGAGCGCGAGCGGTGCGGGGGCCGCTGGTGGTGGAGCCGCCGGCGGGGCGGCCGGGGTCGCGGTGACCGCCGCTCGGTCGGCGCATGACGGTGTGCAGCAGGCAGGTTCGTCTGCCGCGCCAGCAGCTCGTGATACCGCGGAGTCGGGTGTGGATCCCGATGCGCTGGGTCCGATGGAGGTGCGGCGATGAGCACGCGTATGTACGGGCGGTGGGAGCGTCCGCGCTCTGCAGGGTTCTTCGGCCTGACGTGGGGTGTGTCGATGCTCGGGCTCGCCTTGATCGTGCTCATCATGCTCGCGTTCATGATCACCCGATCGTTGCAGACCACGATCATCGTGATCGGTTGTGCGGCAGTGTTATTCACTCCGATGGCGATCACGGTCGGCGGGCGCACCGGCTGGGAGATCGCAGTCCTGCGGATCCAGTTCGCGCTGGCGCGCGCTCGCGGCGAAGATCTGTATCGCGCCGGGCGGTTCTCCACCATCCCGGGGACAGCGAGATTGCCTGGGCTGCTGGCCGGTTCGCGCTTGTTCGAGTACGAGACCCCCGGCGGTAAACGGTTCGCGCTGATCCACATCCGGCGCACGGACCATTTCACCGTGGTGCTGCGGGTGCTGCCCCGCGGCAAGGAACTGGTGGACCAAACCCAGATCGACAGCTGGGTCAGCGAATACGGGCAGTTCCTCGCCAATCAGTCCCGCGGCGGGGAAGTGGTGGCGGTGACCACGGTCTTGGACCATGTGGTGGAAACCCATCTGACCCAACGGCGTGAGGTCGCGCGCCTGATCCGCCCCGACGCGCCGGAGTTCGCGCGCACGGTGATGCAGCAGGCGGCGGCGGATATCGGCGGCGTCGGGGTCCGAGTGGAAGCACGGATATCGATCACCTTCCGGGCGTTCGGGCAGGGCCGGGCGCGCCGAGATACCGCTGAGCAGGCTCGTGAGATCGGACAACGCCTGCAAGGGGTGCTCTCGCAACTGTCGCGGGCGGGATTGCCGGCGAACCCGCTCGAGGCGTGGGAAGTGATCGGGATGGTCCGCAGTCGCTACGACCTGGCCTCTCAGCGCGATATCGAAGCCGCTGGCCGGGATCTGGTGCGAACGCAGTCCTGGAGCAGCGCTGGCCCGGTGGCGCATGAGGACCGCTGGGACCACTACCTGCACGACGGAGCCCGGTCGGTGACCTGGGAAATGGACCTCGCGCCCCGGGGCGCGGTATACGAGACCGGTCTGGAAGAACTTCTGCGCCCGCGCGCGGACGTGCCGCGCAAACGGATCGCGATCGTGTACCGATTGCATTCCGCGGCCGAGGCCAGCGATCTCGTCGACCGCGACTTCCGCGACGCGCTCGCGGCGGAACAGACCGAACGCGGCATCGCCTCGGCCGCGGCATCGATGCGCGTGGACAACACCCGGGCAGCCAGGCACGAACAAGTCCGCGGCGCCGGATTGGCCAGGTTCGGGGTGCACATCACCGCTACCGCACCGCTGGATGCGGACATGCTCGGCATCGAGGCCTCGGTGAAAGACATGGCCGCTGCCTCGCGCCTGGGGATCCGGCGCTGCTATGCCGCGCAGGCAGCCACTTTCGCCGCGAGCCTGGGGATCGGGCTGATCCTGCCTGAACACTTATCGATCTCCCGGCGGGTGAGCGCATGAGTGCAGTGACTCGACGCACCGAACGTCAGCCGAAATACACCCAGCTCAATGGAATTCGCGTGCTGACCATCAAGGTGCGGTCTGCCATCGAACAGCAGGCCCGGCAGGGTGGCCTTCGCGGTGCTCGCGCGCGCCTGACGTTGTCTCGGGACGACCATCGCCGTGCCACTGCACTGCATCGGATCGAGGATACCGGCAGCGACGAATTCATCCGGCCACTTGCGCGGCTCACCGACCGCGGCTACGCCGGACGCGGCGGCGGTCGCGCGGCGGTCGTCCCCGCGACACCTGAATGGCGCTCCACAACAGTACAAGTCGCCGGACTGTGGCCGTTCGCCGTCGGCGCGACCGCCCCGACTGTCGGTACCCCGATCGGCACCCACTACATCACCGGCGCCCCAGTGCACTTCGACCAGATGAGCTGGTTCGTCCGCGGCTTCATCACCGCCCCCATCACATTCGTGCTGGCGCTCAACGGATTCGGCAAAAGTTCGCTGATCCGCCGACTGGTAACCGGCGCTGTCGCGTCCGGGTCGGTTGCGCTGTGCATGGGCGACACCAAACCCGACTATCGCGACCTGGTCCGGCTGCTCGGCGGGCAGGTCATCGATCTGGGATACGGGTACAGCACGATCAACCCGCTCGCGGTCGGCGCGCTCGGCACTGTCATCGACCGGCTGCCCGACCGTGATCAACGTCGGCAGGTCGCCGCGCGGGTGGAGGCCGGACAGGTCAATATCGTCGCCGGGCTGATCGAGTTGGTGCGTGGCAGCCGCGTCGCGGACTACGAAGAAACCCTCCTGATGGCGGGACTTCGCGAACTCTACAGCCCTGTAGGAGGATTCACTCCCAGTGCGCCGCCATTGTTGTCGGACCTGCTGGAGGTGATCTCGCAGGGCGCGGACCGGCTACGGCAGTTCGCGGAGGAAGACGATACGGCTTCCTATCGGGCCAGTACGAAGATGCTGCGTCGCTCGCTGCGTGCGCTGGTGGAAGGCCCGTGGGGCGCGATCTTCGATCGCCACACCAGCACACCGTTGGATCTGTCCAGCCCTGCGGTCTGCATCGATGTCTCCCGCATTCCCGAGGGGGACACCAAACTCCTGGCCGCGGCACTGATGGTGTGCTGGTCCGAAGGATTCGGCGCCGTCGCGGCCGCGCACGCGCTGGCCGATGCTGGGCTCGCGCCACCGCGCACCTTCGAGGTCGTCATGGACGAGATCTGGCGAGTTCTGGGCGCGGGGGAGTTCATGGTCGAGCGCACCGACGCGCTCTCGCGATTGAACCGGCCACTGGGGACCGGGCTGATCATGTGCAGCCACACCATCAAGGACCTGTCCGGGTTCGATTCCCCAGCCGCGGCGGCCAAAGCGCTGGGCCTGTTCGAACGAGCCCGCGCGAAGATCATCGGCCCCGTCGGTCCCGAGGAGATCGAACGGATCCGCGGCGCGGTATCGATCACCGACACCGAAAAACTCCTCGTCACCTCCTGGGCCGCCCCCCGACCGCCGACCGACGACCGCGACGACGGGGTCGCTGTGCGTGAAACACCGCCGGGCACAGGCTGTTTCCTGATCAAAACCGGCGAGGCGAACCAGCCAGGAATCCCGGTCCGGATGAGCTTCACCCCGGCCGAGCGTGATGCGGACATCCACAACACCAACCGCCGCTTCGACCACTTGACACCCAAGTCGTGAAGGAGACGCGAATGACCCGAACAGAACAATCAAATATACTGTGCCGCAACTATTTTAGGAGCTTCGCATGCCGAATGGTGGTGCGATCGCTAAGGATTACCAGCTTGCCCATCGAAGATGGCGGGCCGCGATGAGTGATGAAGCGGACTTCGTGGTGATCACCCCGGATGGCACCGTGCTCTATGACATGCGTGATCAGTATGCGGGGTTGCGCGCCGCGATTGCCCAGCATGTTCCAGATCTGAGCACGCAGGGGATGGGGCGCGTGCGGGCCTGGTTCGCCGACAACTTCAACGACCCGGCCCTGGCCGCGAACCCGCTGGCCGATCAGGTACTCGCCGGACTGGGCTATCACCATCCCACCGGCTGGTACGGGCCGGTCGCGCTGACGATGGAGGAAAACACCTCCGGACATGTCCCGCCACTGACGCTGGAGGTAAGACAGAGGCTGGACGATCTGCTCGCAGGGACGGAGGTGACCAGCACCGACGCGGCCGACCCTCACGCACCGAATACCACAGCCGAGATGATCGACGCCGCACTTCCCGACGGCTCGGACACAGCAGCTGACATCGACACCGCCACAACACAATCCGCACCACCACCGGCCCAGAACCCAGATTCAGGGGTCGACCTGTGAGCCCGCCGACGAACGTCCCGGTGTCCGGCCAGAACATATCCTCGGCCTGCTGTGCGGCGGGCACGAGGCGTTGGGGAGGGCGGGCAGGTGAGTAGTGGGCGCGCCGAAACTCCTTGCCGGACTCTGCTTGTCGGTCCCGGTGCTGTTGCTGATCGTGATGGTGGTGCTGATCGGCGCGGACCCGGGCCAAGCATGCGCGGCAGCGGTGAGCGGTGGCATGCAGGAGCCCACGGGCCAATCGGTGGCGGGGCTGAACGATCGCCAGTTACAGCTAGCGCGCAACGGAGTGGTGATCGGCAGACAACGCCGCGAGCCCGAACCGGTGATCATCGCCG
The DNA here is from genome assembly GCF_019890715.1 of Nocardia coffeae. Lineage (NCBI taxonomy): Bacteria > Bacillati > Actinomycetota > Actinomycetes > Mycobacteriales > Nocardiaceae > Nocardia > Nocardia coffeae. The sequence goes on from NZ_JAINZY010000004.1 coordinate 530,609, forward strand.
AACTCGCCGCCCAAGCGACCGAGAGCACGTTGCGGAACCTGGCCAATCCCGCTGTTCCAGAATCGTTGCGGTACGCGAACGACGGGCTGGGGTACGACCACGACTCGGTGGGCCCGCACCAGATGCGCGCGAGCGTGTGGGGTGGCGCGGGAATGGTGTCGCTGATGAACCCGGTCTACCAGATCAACTGGTTCTATCAGCAGGCCGATCGCTACGCGGGGCAGAGCTTGTCATCGCCCGAGCTGGCGCAGGCGGTCGAACGCTCGGCCCCCGATGTCTACGCCACACAGATGGAACTGGCGCGCCGACTGTATGCGATGTTCGCGAGCATCGACCCCCCATCGGTGACCGGCACGACCGGCGAGCAGCAGCCGTCCGGTTGCGGGAGCGAGGGATCCGGGGCGCTGTTGAGCGGGGACGACGGGGCGTTCGGGGCCGCGGTGGTCGCTGCGGCCCAGCGGTGGATCGGTACCCCGTACGTGTGGGCTGGGGGAGACGTTACCGGGCCGACCGGTGGCGGGTTCGACTGTTCCGGGCTCACCTTGTACGCGGTCTACCAGGCATCCGGGGGCCGGATCCGGCTGCCGCACTACACCCAATACCAGCAAGACTCACGCCAGGCACGGCCGGTTTCGTTCGCCGACCGGCAACCGGGGGACCTGATCTTCTTCACCAAACCGGGCGAGAGCGCTTCCCATCATGTCGCGATCTACCTGGGCCACAACGCATCCGGGCAGGACATGGTTGTGCACGCCCCGGACTTCCCCGAAACGGTGCGCATCGCCCCGCTCGCCGCGGTGCAAGGAACCGACCGACTGGATGTGCGCCGCTACAACACCTCACCGCCCGCACCCGCACCCGGCCGCAGTGCACCGGGACCAGCGGGTCGGGACTAAGGAAATCGACTATGACACAAACCTATTCGTCGATCGAACGTTCACTTACGTGCCACCGAGCCGGCACATGCGATGAGGAGCTGCGGGCGCGGCATTCGTGCACCACGCACCCGGCAACGCTCACGAACCCCGGCGGGGCTTGCAGCCTCGCGGCGCCATCGTGGGAACCATTGCGTCACTTGATGTTAGCGGGTGGAGGCTGTGTTTAGAGCCAATGGTGTCGGGGGGATGTTGGCGGGTGCGCGGGCGCGGGTGGCTGCCGAGGCGGCGCGGGGGCCGCGCCTGGCGATGTGCGCTGCGGCACGGCGGGACCGGTTCGCGGTGTGTGCCATGGATGGGACACCGGTGTGGCTCGCACCGTTCCACGCCGACCTGATCGTCGAGTCGGAGGCGATCGCGACCGAACTCGCTGGAATGCACGCGCTGTGGCTGGCCGAACGGGTGCGCGAACGCTGCACAGCGAGCGCGGCCATGGTGCGGCTCGTTCTCACACCCCGGCACCCGATGACCGCGGTCGTGCTCGACACCGCCGCGATCGCGACCGGACTTGTGCTGGAGTTGGTGGTGGACGCGCCTGCCAACCCGGCCGTGGAATTGTGCGCCACCGGGGCGCTGATCGATTGGCGCCATGCCGATCTGGGCACGCTGATCCACGATCCCCGGAACGCATCATGACCGGCACATCCAGGACTACGTTCCTGATCGCCGGAATATGTGCGCTGGGCGCGGTCACGAGCGCGTGTGCCGGCGGCCACCCGCCTGCGCGCAGCGCGGGCCAGCGTTGCACCGCGGTGTTGCCCGTGCCGTTCGACCACGTGGATGCCTGCTCGGCGCAGAGCGTGATGACCGCGGCCGTCGCGACTGTTTTCAGTTACCGTCCTGCCGAACACATCACCGCGCAGGCCGCATTCGACAACGCCGCGTCGCTGATGAGCCCGGACTACGCTGCGCGGGCCGAACCGGCTGCGGCAGTGCTGGCTCCCATCACCCCGCTGATGTGGCAGCAGTGGGCCAGCGCCGGGGTGATCGTGACAGCCGATGTGCAGGTCACCGGGGACGACCATCCTCCGGACACCGCCACGAGCGTCGCGCGTGTGCTGGCGGTGACGCAGCGTCCCAGCGACAACAGCCCGCCGATCGAGCTCATCGTCTACGCGCGCACCCAGCGCGCGGACCCGGTGTCGGGTTGGCGGATCACCCAATTGGAGGTGAAAACGTGAGTGGCAGTGGGGATCCCGTCGAGGAAGGCGGGCAAGCAGTACGGACCGGGTTCGTCCAGGCGATGCAGACCGCGGCGATGACGATGAATCTGCTGCAACGCCGCGGCGCGGAATCGCGATCGGTCACCGAATTCAACACCCGCCAAGGCATCGCCGGTCTGCAATGGCAGGGATACGTGGATCGAGCCCAGCAGGGCGTAGAGCTGCACGATCTGGAGAAACAGGTCAAACAGGCGCGGCTGGATAACGATGCCGCCGAAGCTGGGCGCCGGGAGACCGCGCACGAGAGCACCGAGAAACGCCGTGATCAGTTGCACGGCTTCCACGTGCAGGGGCAGCGGGCTGAGCGCAACCGCAAGGACACGATCCACACCAAACAAGTCGACGGTTACAACACTCGCGCCACCTACGCCCGGCACCTGCATTCGCTGGATGTGCAGTACAAGAAGCTGCTCATCGAAGGCCGCGAGCGCGCGCTCGGATTCGCGGAAACCCTTGCCGCCGAAGATGATCGGGCCACCTACACCTCGGGTGTGTCCACCGCGGCGTGGGCCGCGGCGCACAGTGCCGGCGACTTGTCCCAGGACTATGCCGAGCAGGCCGAGGCGTGGGACGACCGGTACACCGAGGACACCGGGCGCTCGTTCGCGAGCATCTTCCATGGTGCGGACGACGACTTCGACGACACCGCGCAGCAGGGCGGAGGGCAGTGGCCCTCGGAGGCTTTCGCGCCTGTTGCTGGCCTGGCCGAGGAACTGGCGTACGGCATCTACGGCGAGCAGCAGTATCAAGCCGCCGGGCTCGGCGATGACGCGGCCCCGGACACCGGCACATGGATCGGTGAAGTCGTCGACGCGACCTGGCCAGCCGGCGAACCACCACTCGCGCCCGAAGCCACCCCGGAATCACCGGCGCCCGCACCGGAACCGGCGCGACTGGATGTGGCCGAACCCGGAATGGAGCCATAGCCGTGATCGCTTGCAACACAACCCTTTTACCGCTGATTCGTGGATGCACTGGCTGGTGATGAGGGATGGAGGCCGAGATGAACAAACCCAGCACGCTGCAGAAACGAGTCCTGCGGGCGATTACCGAGGAAGCGATGGCAGCGCGAAAACTTCTGGCCCACACCGAATCGGACACCGGCCGCCGCATGGACGGGGCGCGTAGCCCGGCCCATCACCGGCAGGTGTTGAAGATCCGCGAACTCGAGGCCGCGGCGGTGGCCGGTGGTGTTCCGCGGGAGTGGATCGATCAGACCCGCTACCGCGGGGAGTTGGGCATGACGTGGCGGGCGGACCTGCATTGGCGCGAACACGCACCGATCGACCGGCCCCAGCTGCTCACGAACCTCGGCAACGAGGTGCGGCAGGTGCGTGAAATCGCCGCGGTCGCTGCCGCGTACGGGCAGCGCGGCGCGCTCGCCGAGGCCGGCACGTCTCAGCTGTTCGCCCGGAACTTCGACACCCAGGTGCGGCGGGTGGCCGCGATCGCGCACATACTGAACCTGTCGGCGGACGAGACAGAGCATCTGTGGGGGCGTGAAAGCCATTGGGCCGCTGAGGCAAACAGGGTGCGAGAGATGTCCGCGGCGGCGCTGAAGGACCGCTGGCGCACCGTCGCCCGCGCGGACACCCGGTCTGCCGCAGTGCTGGTATCAGCGTTGACCGACGCCGGGATCGGAGCCGAAATGGCTGGCAACCCCGCACCATCCGCGGCGCACATGGTGCAACGGATCTGGCAGCAGCTTCGCGAACCCACCAGCCCCGCAGTCGTCACCGGCAGCTCGCCTGGTGATCTACGGGCCGAGTTCAGCGCAGTGGAGGGTAATCAGATCGCCGAGTCCGTCGATGCCGCGGGGCTGGGTGGGAACTTGCGGCCCGTGTTCCGCAGTCCAGCCGATCCGGATCCCTCACCGCCGACAGGGGTCGGTTTGGGCGGGCTCGAACCGTGAGCGGGCCTACGTGGCACGCGGCCGAAGGTAGCACCGGGACGTCGGGGCCCGAGGCAGAGCAGAGGTCCACTTCTCGTGCGGTGCAGCTGCTGCAGCGGATCCATGCTTTGGCCGCCGCCGGTACCGCGATCACCCACGACCTCGCCGACAGCGCGTGGCCGTCGGTGACAGTCGCGCTGTGGCAGACGGATATCCAGCGCCTGAACCAGCGGTGCGAGGAAGCCGAACACCAAGCCCATGAGGTCGGTGTTCCGCGCGAGTTGACCACGATGGCGTGGCTTGCCGGGCATTGCGATACCGAATGGACACCTGCGGAGCCCGAGGATCCGACCTTGGGGCTTCGGTCGGTCGTGGCCGGAGAACTCCTGGCCGATGCTGGGCAATTGCACAACATGGCGGCGGTGCTGGTCAGCCACGAGTTCCAGCCAGGTGCCCACCGCGATTCTGTGAAAGCCGAGCAACTCGTGCTCAACATGGCTGCCTTGTTCAAACAGACCTCGATGCGTGCGGATCTGATCGACGTCAGTGACTCGGACTGGGAATCGTTGTGGGACTTGCCAAGGACCGCACAGCAGCACTATCTGACACCGTTTCTGGGACCGGAGGCACGAGAACACCTGGACTGGGCCTGGAGCGAATACACCGACGCCGACCTCGAAACCACGGTGCTGCGCAGTATCGAACAACTCGAGAGCCGTACTGAACTGCACGACCACGCCATGGCCCATCCCAGGACCGCCCGCAGCGGGAAACAGGTCGCGGAGGTGGCGGTGCGCCTGTACGACAACGCTTTGCGCCAGTTGAACGAGGAGATAGCGGCCGATATCGGTGCCGGGCTGGCCGTGGACGCCGTCCTACCGGACGGAACCGACCGGGGATGGGAGCCCGGGGGCACCCCTTCGGGGATCGCCGATCCCGTAGTGGACTCGGTCCCGGAGGTCGAACCGTGAGCACGTCGGACGACGATCTCGTAAACACCTTCCCGGTCCGCGGGGGCTCGGTAATCACAGGTCCGCAGGGACTGGTGATTCGTGCCGGGCAGGTCCCGCAGAAGCAGGCGATGATGTTGCGCCAGATCCAGGAACTCGCCACGTGGGCCACTGAATTAGGCGGTCAACGCATCGACGACCGGCCTGATGAAGAGAACCTAACTCGAACCCCCACTGGCACAGCGGAACTCGACAGGCTCCAAGCATCGATACAGACCCAGGCGCACGCAGCGGGCATACCAGGCAGCTGGATCGAGCGGGTCACGCGGCTGGGACAACAGGGTATCGGGTGGCACGAGGACCACCTGCTGCCGAACCCGATCGCGCTGACCCAGCGCCGATCGATTTACCGGATCGCGCACGACACACAGCATCTGACCGACATGGCAGGGATTGCTGTCGTGCGCGAGCACCTGGCCGGGCGTCTGAATGCGCTCCCAGTCCGGGATCCGATCATCGCGGTCCAGTACAGCCGCACCATGCACGCGCTGCGGATGCGAGCCACCCACACCGGACGCATGATCACGATCAGTGCCCGAGCTCGGGAGCGAGCCTGGGGCATCGACCAGCAGGCGATCACTGGCCGCGTGCGCGGGCTGTTGCAGCTGAGTCCCGCCGAGGTCGACATGCTCTGGCAGCATTATGCGGCCCCCGGGCTGGCGGGCCGGTTGCGCAACTCGCTGCGCGATCTACGCCACGCGGCACCGCAGGCCGGCGCAGATCCCGAGGCGAGTGCTCCGGCGCCGGAGCAGTTCCTCGCGGCCGCCCGAGAAACCCTCGATGTCATGCTCACCGAGCAGCGGAGCCCGCTCATCGGGGTGGCCATCACCGACGTGCTACCCGAGACCGACGTGACTCGCGTGTGGGAACCCGGCACCAACACCACACAGGCCACGGACACCGGATCCGACATCGCCTCGAGCGTTCACCGGAATCTCGAGGGCGGACCCGATCCCTGAGACCGCAGTGTGAACACCACTGGGACACAGACCATTTCGACCAAGGAGAGAGGGATGATGCACATGCGAGAGTCGTCGCCGAGACCGTCCTCGTCCCGGCTGCGCCGGGAACGGTGTTCGGGCACGGACCCGTAGTGGCCGCGCGGGCATCGCGCTGGGACGGAACCCACACGCTCACTGCTACTGCCGCGAGCCTTTTCCGAGTCATTGACGCTGGCTGACGCGCATGCCCGGTAATCCATCGACCTTTTTCGCGAGGGACATCGCACTGCCGTACCGGTTCTGCCCAGGAACTGGTGCGGTCCGCTTCGGAACACGAAGGCGGCACAAGGGATGTCCGAGTACACCTTTCATCAACCTTCCTACCTGTCCGAGAACATCGATCACCCCAGCGATCCGGCTGGCGCGGGCGAGCAGAGTCCCTCTCGGCACACGATGCCCGAGCCCGCGGGCCCACCGCGCGAACCATCCGAGGCACGGTTCGGGCCGCCCGAAGCCGTTCCCGCCGAGCTGCGGGACGGGCCGATCGCGCACCGGTTCGGCGCCGAGGATCTCGACGCGGTGCACGCGAAACTTCTACGCACAGTGCAGGACACCTCAGCGCTGCGGGCAGCGTGGGTCAGCGACGCGGTCGCGCACGATCTGGACAGCAGCGATCCGAGCTGGCGGTGGGCCCTGTATCCCAACGGCATCGATGCCGACGTGCGCCATGCGCGAGCCTCTGCCGAGCAGGGCGGGGTCCAGGCTACCGACATCATCGAAGCCGAAGCTCTCGGCAGCGCGGGAGTTCCCTGGAACGACAAGCCCGCACACCGCCACTTGGGCCGCATCGAACTACTCAGCCGAGAGGTATTCGACGCGAACAACCGGGCCGAGGCCGGACGCCGCCTGGTCGGAGATCTGGCCGAGCGTTTCGATTCCCTGCACAAGATTATCGACACTCTCAGCAACGGCCTGGTGCACGCACGCTCGATGGTCAACGACCTGGCCGAGGACCTCGCTGCCCACGGCTGGCCCACCCGCACCACTGGACCAGCACCCGACCCGCCCGGCCCCGACCCGATCTCTACCGCACCCGACGCCGATACCGGGACCGAAAGCGCCGACAGCGGTCACCGGATCGGGGACGCGGTCGGCGCAGCAATGCCCGACAACGACCAGCCCCACTGGTCCCCGCCAGAACCGCGGCCAGCGTCGGCGGACGAGCACCCCGGGGCGCACCCGGAGGTCGGCCGATGAACGCGGCCGCACGAGCATCCCGGCAGGACTCCAGCGGCAACGGGGAAGCCAAGGACCTCGAGCTGGTGCGTGTGGGGAGGCCGCGGCGATGAGCGGCCCACTGCGCGGACCGGACGCGCATGACCAGCAGTTGGCCACGACGCTGCACCGGATCCACGAACTGGCCACCAGCACCGCGGTGCTGGAGCGGGTCCTGGCGTTCGGCGGACCGGACTGGATCGTCAACACCGCGGCCCGTCGGCGCCACGAAAATCTCACGGATCTGGCAGTGGCCCACCACCATGCGCGGTTGCTGCGCATTCCCGAGAGCAGCATTGCCGCGGTGCGGCTGTGCGGGCAGGGCGGCCATCGCTGGATCGAGCCCGAACCCGGCCAGCTGTCCGACCCCGAAGGCATCCACCGGTGGGCGCAACAGATGACACCTGATATCCGCCGAACCGATCCGGTCTGGGGACACCGGGTTCCGGTCGAGGCCGGAGACCTTCCTCAGCAGACGAGCCGATGGCTGCGTCAGGTGCAGCGCTTGGCAGCCCAGGCCACGCAGATGCGACAGGACACCACCCTCACTGCCGCTGGCGGAGATTTCCGTGTGCTGGCGAACATGGTCGCGCGAGCAGGCCAGATCGACCGGCACCGTGAGGCCGCCGAGATCCGCGCACACGCCGCGGGAGTGTCGTTGCAGTGGATCGCCTGGGCACGGATACGCGGACACCTCGGCCGCGAATGGCACCCGGACCAGCCCCTGGTAACCCCGATCCTGGACACCAGACACCGTGCGGCCGAACAGGTTACCGACGATCTGCGCCACGTCACCGACATGGCCGCACTCACTGTGGCCCGCGATCACCTGTACTCAACCGACCCGGGTGTCGATACGCCGCACACGCGGCAGCAGCTCGCGCACACCATGGATGCACTGTGGTTGCGTGCGGCGCGGACCGCGCAGGTCGCTGGCTTGACTGCTCAAGAGCGTGGCCGGATCTGGAGCGCAAGTACACGCGACTGCATCACCCGGGTCCATCACCTTGTGCGCTTTCCCCGCCACGAGGTCGACACCCTCTGGCATCAGTACGCGGTCCCGGAGATCGCCGCGCAGGCACGCGAGTCGTTCGACGAGCTCGGTCACGACCATCGGACAACCAGCCTGCATGCGGCCACTGAACTGCTCCCACCTGCCCCGCATTACTTCCTTGCTCGCGCCCGCCACGCCCTGGACCAGATCGCCGCCAGTACACCCGCAGACGGCGGTATCGGCACAGCGATCGCCGAGGTGATCCCGGCCACCGACCGACCACGGACCTGGGAAACCGACACCACCCCACACACCCACGGCGACACCGACACGACTGGCCCACAACCAGGGCAAGGCCTGGAACCCTAACGCCCCGAACACTTCCGAACCACGCAGCCCATCAGCGAACGGAAGGACATCACTCATGACCACACCGGAATCGAACCCGGTCACCCGATGGCACACCGAACTCCTGGGAATCATCACCCACCTCAGCGCCGAGCACACCCGGGTCGCCGATCGCGGCCACACCGGCTACGACGGCACCGACGCCGAGGCCCGCGAAGCATGGCAATCACATTTGGACGGCTTGGCCGCACAGCGAGAGCACGCTGAACAGGCCGCGATGTCCGCAGGGCTGCGCGAACCGGCAATCCACCGAGCCCGACAGCAGGCAGATACGATAAGCATTGCACCGCAACAAGTTCCGGCATCCGCCACGACCGGGGTTCCTGAACATGTGGCGGAGTTCTTCACCGACATGTTGACCGTGGACATGTTCCACCTCGAACGCATCGCGATGCTCACCGCTGCCCGCCAGCACCGCCTGGACACCGGCCAGTACGGATTCGAGCCCAGCCCACACCTGGTCGCCGCGGTCGAACGCAACATGAATCTGCTGCACCTGCGGATCAGCGCTCTGGCAGCCGCCGCCGAGCTCACCCCGGCCGAAGGCCACCGGTTCTGGAACACCCAGCCCGAGCATTGGCGGCACCTGACACGGGTCACAGCGCACACTATGAACGATCTCGAACTCGAACACGCCTGGCGCGGTTACGCCTTCGGCGACACCGACCCCGCGATCCCGCCCTACATCCCGGTCGACCCACACACCAACCTGCCCATCGGCATCGCGCACACTATCCCGCCGACACCGAGCGAACTGATCACTCTCGCTTCCACCGCCCTGATCAGCCCTACTCCCACCACCGCGGGAACCCGGGCCGACGGCGCGGCCCCGACCGGCCAGACTGTGGAGGCGGCGCTGCCCGCCGACACCACACGCACCTGGGCGCCCGGCGAAAGCCCCGAGGCCACCGCTTCACCGTCGGGCCCGGACATCGGCCCGGACCCGTAGCCCTGGCGGTCACTCGCACTACGGCACATCAGCAGCCGTACGCGATACCCCTCGAGTTCCTGGCTGTGGTGGTTGTTGACGCCACCCATCACAGCCCCCTACGACGCAGTTCACTTCTCCGCGAGGGACATCCACACCGCCGCCGAATCCGCGCACACCGCGTGGAAACACCGGTCCGGTCCGCTCACCAGCGAGGACGCGATGTCCAACACCAACCCCATCCCCGCATCGGAAACTTCTCCGCCACCGCTGTTTCCATCCGCACAGGCCAACACCGAGGCCGCGGTCGAACACAAGCTGGCGAGCCTGTACCTCAGAATGGCGGTCCCGCCAGCTCTCTACGACGGACCGGTCACCCAGACATACGGGCGCCGCGCCGCCGACGATGCCGTGGCGGCTGCTCGGTTGCGGCAGGTCCAGAACTTGGCCGCGATCACCGCAGGCCACATCGAGGGCGTTGTCCTGGACGACGATCCCACCAACCGACAGCAGCTACTGGCCGCAGCGCTGGCTCACGCCTGCCACGCTGCCACGACAGCCGGAATCACCGAGGACCACATCCACGCCGCCCGGGAACTGGGGGAGTCGGGTGTGCCGTGGGCGCACGCTCCCGCGCACCGCTACCTCGGACGGATCGAACAACTCACCGCCGAGCTCGCCGACGCACACACCGGCTCAACCGTGCTGGCCATGGTCGCCGCACAGTCACTCCAGCGAGAACACCAGGCGCGCACCGAAATCACCGCACTACGTGAGCAACTCGCCCAACCCACCAGCGACCCGACCCACGCACCCGGTTCGGTCGAAGCTGGTGCGCCCCGGCTCCGAGCGGTGCCGTCCCCGCAGCAGCAGCCCGTATCGGACAGCGATGTTCGCCTCGAGGGAGCGGGGATCCAGGACGCCGTCACCGCAACAGACCTCGGGGACAGGTCCACAGCCTGGGAGCCGGGCGTCCACCCCAGCGGTACGGACACCTCTGCCGGGGTGCGATCGACGGGGCAGGAGGTGCAGCCGTGAGCTGGCCGGACACACGGGCCGGGATCACCGACCCGGACCACTACACCGATATCGACGACCCGGCTGTGCGCGAGCTGTTCGCCGCGTTCGCCCACCAGCACCTGCTCAAGCAAGTCGCCCCGTACGGCGAAACTGGCAGGCAGACAGATCAATTCGAGCAGACAGCCGAGCAGCTCGACACCGAATGGGCCCAGCACCGAGATCCTCGGTTACGCCGCATGTGGGCTGACCTCAAAGACTCGGTCGACCTCTGGGAAACAGATCCCGACCATGCCCGGGGGATAGCTGAACAACTCGGTCGCGCCCACATGCGCGGAGACCTCGCCCCCGACTCGGAGCTGTGGCTGACCGGGCGGCACGCCCGCCAACTCACCGGCCACGCACACGAACTGCCGGCCCGATCCGACCAGGACGCGGCTCGATCCCGACCAGAGCCGATCACGGACCGCGCGTCCCTGCGCGACGGCTCCCGCGAGGAAGTCCCCGACCACCGCACCGCGGTGGACAAGACGCTCGGCGCCCCACGTACCACAAGCAGTGCGATCAGCTTGGCGTCGGTGGATGCGGCAATCACCGCGACCGATGAAATGCTGCTGGCCGAGGAATACCTCAGCCGCGCCGAGCAGCGAGCACTCCTGCTACCACCGCAGTTACGCGAGACAACCCTCCTGGACCCCGACACCCGGACTGCCCTGGGACCCGAGGTGCAGGCACGGCTGCTGTGGCAGATCCAGGACCTGGCCGCAGAACACACCCGCACCGCCGAGACATTCACCGGCGACACAGTCGCAGACCAAGCCACCATCGAACGACTCGACCGACTACAGGTCGCGCTGCGCTCCGCCCGCGCCGATGCGATCGATGCCGGTGTGCCCCACGACATCACCTACCGCGCCTACCAGCGTGGACGCGACAACTCCAGCCTGCAGAGCCAGCCTGCGGACCGTCCGCCCGGGAACCTCGACCCGCCACAACGACATACCACCGTCGAGACGAGCCCGGACCGAAGCGGGCAGGCAACCGCTTCCGCCAGCAGCATCGGCGAGCTGACCGCCTCGCCGGGCACGGTCATCGATGACGCAGTCGATGCGGCACTGACCGGTAATCGCGGCACCGACTGGCACTCACCCACACAGCACGAGCAGCAGCCAGCCGAGCAAGCCGAACTCGGAGCAGAGGTCGGATCGTGAAAACTCTTGCTGCACAGGACTGTCCACAACTGTTCACGGGGGCGTCGATGTCACCTGAGGCGATGTTGTGATGGCCAGACAGACTCGACGCCGCACCACCGGCGCCCTGGGCGAGGAAACCTGGCTACTGCTCGCATTTCTGGCCGTGGTGGGCCTGGTGGTGCTGGCGTGGATCGCGTTGAGCCTGGGAAGCTGGTGCGCCGGACTGCCTGTTGTCGCCAATCCGCTCATCGCTGTGCTCGAAGTGATCCTCGGCAGGCATCGATGGCCTTGGCAAGCATCCGCGATCGGTGCCGTGATCGCCACGGCAGCAACAGCATTCACACTGTATGCCCCGCGCCGGTGGCCGCGGCGCAGCGGCATCGACGCCGCCGCACGCACGATGGATCACCCGCGCACGATCACCCTGGCCCGCCGTCAGGACAACGCCATCGCCGCGAAACGGCTCCTCAGGGATGCACCCAAAAAGGTGCGGACGTTGGCCGGGCCACCACTGGGCAGCACCGTCCTGGGCGGGGTCGAATTGTTTCTACCGGCCGAGCAGTCTCTGGTCATCGCCGCAGGGCAGCGCACCGGTAAGACCATGGCGTGGGCGATCCCCGCGGTCCTGTCGGCGTGGGGTCCGGTCCTGGCCACGAGTAACAGGCCGGACCTCTACCAGCACACCGTCGCGGGAGCAGAGGAGCGCGGCACGGTGTGGATGTGTGACCTGCAAGCAGTCACCGGCACACCACATTGCGGGTTCTGGGTGAACCTGCTGGCCCAAGTGCACAATCTGCCCGCGGCCCGCAAGCTCGCCGCGTTCTTCGTCTCCGCGGCCTCGGGATCGGCGAGCGAGAGATCAGGCGCCAAGGTCGACTCCTACTTCGACGGCGGCGCACAGGAGCTCCTCGGATTACACCTGTTCGCTGCCGCCTGCATCGGCGGGGACCTGTTGCACGTGTCCGAATGGCTCTCGGCGGACCAGGATCAGACTCCGGCGCTGATCCTGCGCGCGAAGGGCCACCTGGTGCCCGCGCGCCGGATCCTGGACGCGCAATCCCTCTACTCCAGACAGCGAGATGGCTTGTACGACATGGCCAGACGATTCCTGAACACCTTGTCCGACGAAGGGTACGCGCAGATGGTGACCCCGCCCTCGCGCACGCGGTTCACCGTGTACGAGGGTGCCGACGGGATCGTCATCGACACCGCCGCCGAGCTGATCACTCATCAGCTGCCCGAATTTCGACCGGCACAGTTCGTGACCAGCACCGACACCCTCTACGCACTGTCTATCGCCGGGCCTGACTCCGCCGGGGCCCTGACCGCGGCGCTGGTCGGGCAGATCTTGGAAGCCGCGTTGAAGATCGCGCGATCCCGGCGCGGCGGACGCCTGGCGGTCCCGCTGCTGGCTGTGCTGGAAGAGGCCGCGAACTGCGCTCGCATCGATGAGCTCCCGTCCTACTACACGTACGCCGCGGGGAGCGGGGTGATCCTGGTGACGATCCTGCAGGTGATCGAGCAAGGCGAAGACCTCTGGAGCGTCAACGGATTACGCACCATGCGCGCGCAATCCATCGAAATCTTCGGCGGCAACATCGCCAACGACTCCTACCTCGAACAATGGGCCCGCCTCATCGACGACCACGACGTCGCCGACTACTCCCGCTCCGTCGGCCCCGGCGGGGTCAACCGCACCACCTCGTGGCGCCCCGAACCCGTTCTCAACATCGCCAAACTCAACAAACTCCCCCGCGACCGAGCCCTGATCCGCCTGCCGGGCCACGAACCCATCCTCATCAAAAAACACTTCTGGTGGGACAACCCCGACCTCGCCCCAATCATCACCACCTCCCTGAAGCGATTCAACAACGACCCCACCGCTGACGCAGCCATCGACTCACTGCCAGAGGACGAAAACGACAGCGGCACACGAGGAACCGAACTATGACCACACCGCCGATTTACCCCGCCACCCCACCGCCGGCAGCTGCCGGGACACCGAAGCAGACGCCGATCCCGCCCAAATACCGCGACTTCACTGTTTTCGCGGAGAGTTGGCTATTCCCGTTCGTGACCACGCGATTGGCCGAAGCCAACCGCGAACAAACCATGACCTGGTGCACTCAATGGTGGCGCCACAGACCCGTCGCAGTCCGAATTGCTCATCTGCACAACGCCTTCGAAGCCACCCGACGCAGCCGAAGCGGTAGCGCGGTATCGACCTACCTGCTGTCGCACATCGACGCCCACTTCCGCGTCATCCTGGACGCCGCGAACGGTCCCTTGCACCGATGCACACGCACGAAACACGTTGCTTTGCAACCACTTCCCTCCGATCCAGTACCACCGGGCTGGTTCGGTCAACCACCCAAACCCACAGCCCAGAAGAAGAATCCACCGCGGTACACCCACTACGTAGACTTCGTCGAACACTGGCTCCTGCCCGTGACTGCCGTGCGGATCTCGGGCAACAACCGCGAAGGCCAACACACCTGGTGCCGCCAATGGTGGGCCCACCACGGCGTCGCGGTCCGATTCGCCGCCCTGCACGCAGTATTCGAAGCCGCACGCACCGCAGACGACAAAACCGCCATGTCCACCTTGTTCGTCAACCACATCGACCCACACATGCGTCACATCCTCGAAGCCGCCAACGGGCCACTGCACCGCTGCACACCCGACCGGCACATACCCCACCCGGGCCTGACCGGCGCAAGCGTCCCGCCGAACTGGTTCGGCCTGCACGGCGCCGCCACCCCGGTCGAGGAACTGGGCTTCGGGCCGGACTTTCGCGGTCTGCGCGCAGGCGCCTGAACACACCACAACCCGACGTGACCGCTGAAGACGAGGCAACACAACAAGATTCGCCGTCCAATGAGCAGAAGGGGACTTCGATGAACGACACCGTTACCGATGGGCTGCAGCTGTGGTTCGATATCCGGCCCGCCCGCACCCGCACTGAGTTCCGAAAATTTCGCGGACTGAACGCCATGGCCGGTGCAAACAATGCCACACGGTCCGCGCGCCAAATGTGGCTCGCCCACAAAGCCGGACTGCTCTCGACCGGACTCGAACCCCATCACACCCAGACACTCGATGACGCCTGGGCCCGTGGAGGATTGCCTGCGGCGGTGGCCGCGCGCTCGATCGCTCTTGTCGCGGTATCCAGCGACGAGATCGTCGGAGGACTGACCGCAGGCCCTTCGTACCGGGCAATCAGTCCGCTCGGGCTCGCCGCCCCCGATCTCGCCCGGCATGCGGTCGAAATCATGGCGAAGATCCACACCATCACGGTCATGCCCGAATACCAAGGCGTCGGCATCGGCCATGCCCTCATCCGACGCAGCATCGACACATACACCGCAACCGGAGCACGGATCATCTACGGCCAATTCACCACCGCCACAGGACAAGCCCGGTTCTACAGCCGCTGCGGCCTGATCGTCCACCCACCCGGAACCGCGCTATCGTTTGCCGAGCACGGCCTGCCTACCGGTCAGATGCCACGATCAGACGAGACCTTGTTCTCCATTGCACTGTGACTCCACCCGCAATGAACCACTACATAACTACGTGCGGAACGTGATGGTGTGCGGCGGCACACCCGGTGTTCTGGTCGCGCCGCTGACTACGGTCACCGCGCGTCACCCCGGCTGGAGACGGCGCGAGTGGGATCGGCGGGAATGGCTGGGGGTTCGCTGGCGGTTGCAGATCGGGGTGGCAGCCTGTTAGGTCTCAGCTGGCCTCCCGCTCGGACCCTGCCTCCACCGAGTCAGGCCATGAGAACTGCTCTCCTGCGGACAATCGGCAATCGGCCCTCGATCAGCGCGGTCGCCTCCACCAGGGCGCGGGCGTGCCCGTCGGAGGGCAACACGTCGTGCAGGATGCCGAGTCGGTCCAGGACCGACTGCACGTATCGGTCTGCCATGGCCCGGAACCGCATGTCGGCGTCTCGGCGCTTCTCCGCGCCGAGTGGGATGCTCGGATCCAGCTCCGTGCGCAGGATGAGGTCGTAGTGCTGCGCGTGGTCGGCCACGATCCTGCCCAGCTGTTCCAACCGTCCTGGCTCGGGCAGGGTGTCCCTGTAGGCGAGGGCGGCCTCGTAGTAGCCGAGCGCGTCGGGAATTCCCCTGTCGACCAACAGGACGTCGGCCTTGACCCACGCCTCCAGCTCGAGGCTGATCCCGCGCGTGATGATCCACATGGTGGAGGCCCAGGTGTGGTTCCACAGGATCGGCAGGCCGAGTTCCAGCGCGTTCACTCCGAGGTCGTTGACCACTGCGACATCAACCCGGTTGCGGCGCAGCCGATCCGCGAGCGCGTTGACGAACGTGGTCTTGCCGGTCGAGTGCGTCCCGACCAGAGCGATCGTGACCGGCCGGGTCACTTGCTCGATGCTCTCGGTCACCAGAGTCCTCCTTCGGGTTCGGGTTCGGGAACGAACTCCGGCGGTGCGGCTGCGGTGACCAGGGCGGGCCAGTCCATGCCGCTGTCGGTGGTGAGCTGGACCAGCAGTTGCCACGCGGCCCACGTGTCGTAGGCGGCACGGTGGTAGCCCTGCTCGCGCATGGCCTCGGTGTCCAGGTTCGCGTGAGCGATCAGCTTGTCCAGCCCGTATCCGCCCTCCAGGCCGGGCCACACCTTCTTCGCCAGGCGCAGCGTGTCCAGCACCATCGGCGGAGTCCAGTCGGGCAGGTGCCGACCGATCACCCCGTGCTCCACCTTCGCGTTGTGCGCCACCAGGATTCGGCCGTCCAGCGCGATCTGAATCGTCGGCGCCAACTCCGCCCACACCGGAGAATCGGCGACGTCCTTGTTGCTGATGTGGTGAACCTTGCGGGTGACGATCGGCGTGATCGGCTGCTGCGGCCGGACCAGCCATGAGCGCATGTCGTCGGAAGTCACCGCGGATCCGGTCACCGACAGGATCGCGATCTCGATGATCTCGGGCGGGTTCTGGCCGTTACCCTCCACGTCGACGACGGCTGTGTCTCGGTCTCGCAGCGTGGGCGGGAGTTCTGCGGGTGCGGTCACTCCTCCTGTTCCTCCTCTGAGGTGGCGGGCCAGCCGATTTCGGATCGGCCATGCCTGCCCCAGCTAGCGATGTGACTCGATGTGGGCCGCTAGGGTCCTGGGCGTGCGGACAGGATCGCGATTCCCGCAGCTGCGGTCCCTGCGCACAGCAAGGAGGTGGTGGTACAGGGCGGAGAGGCCAGCCAGACGCTGTTTGTATCTACGGCGATCTCGCCGCCCTCGACGGATCAACGCTCCAGGAGGGCCCGCCGGAGGAGCGGTACTCGGCAGCGGCGGTTCCGGCCGATTCATAGCTTGGGCTGCTGCATCGGATCGCGGCATTTGCATGCGGTTTATGCGGGTTCGTGCATGACGCTTGACGGCTTCACACTTTATCTGTCAACGTCAAGTCGCGTGTTTGCATAGATTAGGAGGCTGTGATGGCGGAGTGGACGATTATCGGCGGTGGGAATTGCGGTCGGGATGACTGTCCGACGGTGTTCACCACTGGTGCAGGCGGAATTGCTGTTCAGGGTTACATAGTGGACAGAGAGACGCCGTCGGGTGAGGCCGTCGTTGAGATTCCGGAGAGTGTCTTGCGGGAGGCTGTTCGTGCGCTTGGATGGTGACGCGTGGCGACAGTTCTTCGATTCTTTCACTCGGGACGCTTTCCGGCTGGAGACTTTACCTGCCTACAACGTGGGTAGCGAGAAGGACGAGTACGATAATTTTCTGACCACGGCGCAGCTCGATATACCCGATGATGATCCATGGCTGGCGAGGGTCCGCAAGTTCCGTGAAACGGGTCGCAATATCGCCCGCGTTCACGTTATCACTAGGCCGCTGACGGACTATCTGCGATATGAATTTGCGGTATATCGACACACTGTCACCGCCGGTGAGGATGTACGTATTCTCGATCTTACCGGCCAGTCGAATCCGGGTCTGCCTGCTCAGGATTTCTGGCTGTTCGATGACGCGAAGGTGGTACGAATGTATTATGCCGCCGATGGTACCCAACTTGGCCGGGAATTTCTGGAGGGTATAGATCCCGCGCCATATGTGAGGTGGAAGGAGACTGCGTTACGCCACGCTGAACCGTTCACCAACTACTGTTCGAAACAGCGAATTTGAAACTTGATCCTACGCAAGCCGGGCGGGACCGTAAAAGCTTGGCCTCCGCCCTTCGTGACCTGCGTAACGCGTCGGGCCTGTCTGGAGAACGGCTGGCCCGACGCTGCGGAATGAGTCAGAGCAAGGTGTCTCGGATCGAGACCGGTCGTCTACTGCCATCCGTGACGGATGTAGAGCAGATGCTTGCTGGCCTGGGGGTCGACCACTCGACGCGAGAAGAGTTACTCACGTTGGCTCGGGTCGCTAATACGGAATATCAGGATGTGCGGGCATCGGTGCGTCGGGGGCTGCATCATCGACAGCGCGAACTGGCCTCTCTGGAGCGCGCCGCCACGCGGATTCGATACTTTCTGCCTGCGCTCATTACTGGCCTCCTGCAAACTCCGGAATACATGCATGCGGCGATGAATACTCCGGTAGAACCGGCGACGGCCGACACCGATCCGGCGATCGCACTGAAACTGCGTCGCCAAGCTGTGCTGCACGATCAGGGCAAGCATTTTGAGTTCATACTCACCGAGTCCGCCGTGCGATGGCGGCTATGCTCAGACTCGGTCATGGCCGTCCAAATCGACCGACTGGTGTCACTGTCACGACTGCCCAATATAAGCATTGGAATACTTCCGCTAGCGGCGGATATTCCCGACGGGGCATATCATTCCTTCGTCGCTTACGATGCGCATTTGGTGACCATTGAGCTTTTCACGGGTCAGTTGGTATTGCGCGACCCAAAAGATGTCGACCACTACCGGGAATTGTTCGAGTTATTCTCTTCCCGCGCCCTCTGGGGAGAGGATGCCCGCAACTTTCTCGATAGCCTGGCGCGCACGTTCCGGAGCGGCAAATAATTCGAACACGTGCATAGAGCTGGAACTCGACCAGCGCTCTTTCATACCGTGATCCTATGCTGCTTGCTGAAAGTGATCACCCTTACGGTATTTTCCTGTTCCTTCCGCACGTGCAGCGTGTTTCCCTGCGATTCTCCCGCTGCACGAAAGATCTCCCGGAGAGGAACAATTGACATGAGTATCTTCTCGGGGCGGCGTTCGCAAGGGGCGCTACATAATTCGACGCCTACGCCGGGCCTGCGGGAATCGCTGGCTGAGGAGATGTTGAAGGATCGGCAGTCGGCGAGGTTTCTTACCGCCGAGGCGAACAGTTACATCTATGCGTGCTGTCTGCGTGTGGTGGCTCAGTTGGGGGTGGCTGATCTGCTGGCGGATGGGCCCGTGCACGTCGGGCATCTGGCCAAGTGTGTGAGCGCCGACGAACAGGCTCTGTATCGCGTGTTGCGGTTGCTGTCCACCCGGGGGATTTTCTGCGAGACGGCGGCCGGGGTTTTCGTGCTGATGGAGCGGGGGGCATCGCTGCGGTCCGATTCGAGGCGGTCGGTGCGCGAGGGAATTATGGCGGCTACGACACCGGCCATCTATCGCGCGGGTGGCGAGCTACTGCACTCGGTGCTGACAGGCGAGCCCGCAGTGGCTCATGTGTTCGGTCAGTCGTTGTTCGAATACTTCGGTTCTCACACCCCGGAGGGGACGGAATTTCATTCCGGAATGGGGCAGTACTCGATGATCGAGAGCGAGAACTTCGTCCGAGACTGCCGGCTGCCCGAGACAGGCACCGTGGTGGATGTGGGCGGAGGTCAGGGGGAGCTGCTGGTGCTGATTCTGCAACGGCACCGGCGGCTCCAGGGGGTTCTGTGCGATCTGCCCCATGTCATCAGGAATCACCGCATGGGAGCAATCGAGGACGCGAGCCGCTGGCAGGTGGTCGGCGGCAGCTTCTTCGACTCCGTTCCTGCCGGGGGCGATGTGTATGTGATCCAGTACGTCCTGCATAACTGGTCCGACGAGCAGTGCCTGACGATTCTACGGAATTGTCGGCGTGGAATGGCTCGCGGTGGACGAGTCATCATCCACGATATGATCGTCCCGCCCGGCAACGAGCCCGATCAGTCCAAGGTTCTGGATATCGTCATGATGTCCATCGTGACCGGCCGTGAACGCACTCGGCAGGAGTTCGAACGCCTTCTCGACGCGGCAGGTTTGCGGATTGTTGGTATCACTCCTCCTTCGCTGGGTGCTTTGTCGATCATCGAAGCAGAAGCGTTTTAAGAGTCCTCTGATCATGTTCTTTTCTTGTCGGTTTTGGAGAATTCATGACGGCATTCACCTTCGGTGATGTCTCCGCGATAAAGCTGTACACCGAAGAATTCGCAGCCGATCCGTACCGTTACTACGAGGAAATGTACAGAACCGGGAGTTCGCTGGTACCGGTAGAACTCGCCCCGGGCATCTACGCCACGATGGCTGTCCGGTATCGAGCGGCGCTGCGAATTCTGCACGATCCCGCGCACTTCCCCGCGGATCCTCGCGAGTGGCAGGCGAAGCTGTCGCCGTCCGAGCCGATCCTGGCCATGCTCGGGTACTATCCGTCGACTCGGTTTTGTGACGGCCCGGAGCATACGAGGGTTCGTCAACCGATCAAGGCTGCGATCGACAGCATCGATCCCAATCGTCTTCATGACGAGGTCGAAGACGTCGCCCTATCGCTGATCGAGTCGTTCAGCGAGAAGGGCAGCGCTGATCTCCTCTATGACTACGCGTTTCCCCTCGTATTCGATGTCCTGAACCGCCTGATGGGCTGTCCTGACGATTTCGCCGGGGAGATCGCCGCAGGAATGATGTTGCGGTTCAACGCGATCGGCGAGGAATCTGTGGCAGGCGCGAACCGGGCCAAAGCCGCGTTCGAACAGTTCGCCGCAGCGAAACGCCATCACCTCGGCAACGACATCGTCTCGCACATAATCCGTCACCCCAACGACCTGGACGATCCAGAGCTCGTCGGCGCGTGTATGTCCTGCTACGGCGCGGGTATTCAGCCGTTGGTGAATCTCATCACCAATACGGCCTGTCACATCATTTCCGATGACCGGTTCGGTGGTGGTCTGCTGGGCGGAAGCATGCTTCTGCGCGATGGCCTGGACGAGGAGCTGTTCTACGACCCGTCGATGCGGGTCTTCTGTGTCCGCTATCCGACGACACCTGTGCTGTTCGACGAGGTGTGGCTGCCGCCGCACGAGCCGGTCCTGATCGGCATCACCGCAGCCAACAACGATCCGCACATCGCGGGCGATCGTTTCGGGAACCGTTCGCACCTGGCCTGGGGAGCGGGCCCGCACGGCTGCCCCGCGACGTCGCCCGCGTATCTGATCGCGCAGGGCGCGGTCGAGCAGCTCATCGATGCTCTTCCGGACATGCGGCTGGATGGTGAGCTGAAGTGGCGTTCTGGGGCGTTCCAGCGGGCACTGGAAGGGCTGATCGTCACCTTCGACCCGTACACGATGCCTGCCCGAATGCCACCACCTCCCATCCTCCCGGCCCTGCATAAGACGACGACATGATCGACACGGCCTGGGACCTGAGACCACCGCACGACCCTCGACAGCGCAGGCTCTGGACCGGTCGCCTCGATCACGATCGGGTAGCTCGACCTATCGAGGTCGATGATCTACCTCCGTTTCACTGACTCCGCCAGTAAAGATCCGCAAGACCCTGTTGATGGAGATGAGAAAGTTGAAGATTCAGTGGGCAAACCAACACGACTTTCACGCGCTACTGAAACGATCGGAGGTCGAGGATAAACCCGTTCTGCTGGATCTGCACTCGCCTGACTGCTCCGGTTGTGTCAATCATGATCGACGGATCTACTCGGATCCCGATATCGTTCGTGACGTCATGGAACACACGTTCCCGGTCCGGGTCGGCACCACGGCTCCGGACCGGGCGAGTACCGATATCATCAATAACCACATATACATCTGGTCGCCGACAATCCAATTGCTCGCACCCGACCAGACGCGGTACCACGAATGGAATGGGGCACCGCGCCGTACTCGTCTGTCTGTCGGCTATCAGACGGTCTTCCATGACACGCCAGGGCATCTGACACCGGACGTGTTCAAAGCCCAGTTCCTCGTCGCCCGCGGCAAGGCAGCGCTACGCAGCAAGAAGTACGGCAAAGCGATTGGTCTCTTCGATGAAGCGCTCGCTCGCCACCCCGGTGATCGCGTCACGGTTGAGGAGGCTGCTCGCTGGCGTAAGGTCGCCCGGAGTAGCGGTGTCATCGAGTCCACTTGGGATCGTCATCACCAGGTGACCACCTCTCCGCTCGCTGCCGCAGTCGAACGTTTCGCCCAGACGGTCGCCGTATTGCCCGACAGCGTTCTGATGCAGGACTGGATCGGCAAGCCCGGAGCCGGTGACTGGCAGTGGTATTCGGACTGCCTTCGTGAAGTCGTCCTACAGGCATACCAAGAACTTTGCGATTTCGCCGTCACTGCCGAACGCGAACGCGCGCAGCACGGGCCGCAATTCAACGACACACACCGCCTGCTGGGCCAGCACCGTTTCGCCTACCGCGAATTCCAGTCGCTGTTCGTCGGTGTCCCCGACGCACTGCTGGATAGGACGCCGCTGCGTTCCGAGCGATCCATCCGAGAAAATCTGGCGCACATGGTCATGGCTGAATGGTGGGCCTATCGTCCGCAGATCCTGCATGCGCTGGATCGAGGTCGCAAAGGGCTTGCGCCGCAGGTTGTCCCGGCCGCGGACACTGTTGCTCAGCACGGTGAGCCGCCGGGCAGCCACGAAAGCCTGCACGAGCTGTTGGCGCTGTATGAGCGTCTGCATCTGCGCAACACGCGGGACTTCTCGGACATCACCGACAACGAGCTCGGAATCCGTTCTGCATGGTGGGAACTCGGGCCTGTCGAGCTGCGGTTCCGGCTCGAGCGTTATATCTGGCATCCCCGCGACCACGCCGTCTCGATCGACAAGATCCTCGACGCATCCGGTCATCGGCATACATCCAACCATCGCTTCGCAGCACGCCTGTTCAGCGGATTGGGAACCGCCGAAGCCGCACTGATCGGAGCCGATGGATTCCTCGCCGACCAGGTCGAGTCCCTGACCAGCACGATCAATGAACGAGCAGGCGAAGCCACGCAACTGCTCAGCCAGATCACCGATACCAAACCGAGCATCGGATAGCTGACCCTCCTCGGCCAGCGAGCCAATCACCTGCCAAACCAATCCGAGGACGACACATGTCTCCCGATCTGCAACAGCCCTACTCCTACCGGCGGCAGAGCACGCACGAACCCGACCATCGGCGGTTCCCAGGCTGGCGGACAACGACTGAGCGGGAATGGAATTCGCCGCAGTGGCAGCGAGCCCATTGCGTCAAGAACATCCGGCAACTCCGCGATGTCACCGACACGCTGCTGAGCGATGCCTTCTTCGCAGATCTCGAGCGCGACCAACGCGAACGCGCGACCATGTCCATGCTGATCCCACCCCACATGATCAATACGATGTCCGCCGAGGCCCCGGTCCGCGGACCGGCAAGCCTCACGGACGCCTTCTATCGCGACCCGGTCCGCCGCTACATGCTTCCGGTCTTTTCCGACCGTTGCACCGAGTTCCCCTCCCATCCCTATGCCCAGAGAGACTCACTGCACGAGCGTGACATGTGGGCCACCGAGGGCTTGACTCACCGTTATCCCACCAAAGTCCTGGCGGAGGTGGTCTCCACCTGCCCGCAGTACTGCGGGCACTGCACCCGAATGGACCTGGTAGGCAACTCCACTCCGCAGATCGGCAAGAACGGATTCACCCTTCGCCCGCAGGCACGCCTGGATGCGATGCTCGCCTACCTACGGGCGACACCGACCGTGCGGGATGTCGTGGTCTCCGGTGGAGACCTGGCCAACATGCCATGGCAACGGCTCGAAGCCTTCGTCGACGCCTTGCTGGACATCGATTCCATTCGCGACATACGCCTGGCGAGCAAGGCGCTGATCGGCTTGCCTCAACACTGGGCCGCTGATCACGTGGTCGCCGGTATCGCACGACTAGCGGGCACGGCCCATAGTCGCGGAATCCAGTTGTCCCTGCACACCCACGCCAACGTGGCTCAGCAAGTGACCCCGAGTGTCTGCGCTGCCGCCGGGCGCCTGCTGGAGGCCGGGCTCCGGCACATCCGCAACCAGGCAGTCCTGTTGCGGTCGGTGAACGACAGCCCGAGCGCGCAGCTCGACCTGTGCTTCGCCTTACTCGACGAGGCCGCGGTGATGCCGTACTACGTCTACCTGTGCGACATGGTCCCCTTCAGTGAGCACTGGCGGGTCTCGGTAGCCGAGGCCCAAACCCTGCAACTGGACATCATGGGGTACCTCCCGGGTTTCGCCACCCCACGGGTCGTCTGCGATGTGCCCATGGTCGGCAAGCGATGGGTGCACCAACCGGCCGAGTACGACCGGATACGCGGAATCTCCTACTGGTCCAAGAACTACCGCACTGCGGCAGAGGCCGCCGACCACGACGCATTGAGCCGGTTGCACGCCTACTACGACCCCATCCACACTCTTCCGCCGGAGGGACGGCAATGGTGGGCCAACCGTGAGCACGACCGCCAAAGTGCCACGCCACGACAACAACTCGCTTCGTGATGGCGGCGGACCCCAGGATGGCAAGCCCCGAACCCGAGCGGCGAGCGGTAGCATCGTCGCCCGTGACGCTGCACCTGTTCGACACCGCCACGCGAAGCCTGCGGGAATTCACTCCCCTGATCCCCGGACAGGCGACGATCTACCTGTGTGGCGCTACCGTGCAAAGCGAGCCGCATATCGGACACGTGCGCAGCGGTGTCGCGTTCGACGTGCTGCGCCGCTGGCTACGAGCCAACAACCATGAGGTGACCTTCGTACGCAATGTCACCGATATCAACGACAAGATCCTGGACAAGGCCGCCGAGGCCGGCCGCCCCTGGTGGGAATGGGCAGCCACCTATGAACGCGCCTTCGACCACGCCTACGACACACTCGGCGTACTGCCACCGTCAGCGCAGCCCCGAGCAACCGGGCACATCACTCAGATCATCCAATTGACTCAGCGGCTCATCGATACCGGCCACGCCTACGCCGGACAAGGCGACGTGTACTTCGACGTGCACAGTTTCCCCGACTACGGGGCGCTGGCACGCCTCAACCCCGAAGACCAACAGCAGGGGGAAAGCCTCGGTGTAGGCAAACGTGACCCGCTGGATTTCACCCTCTGGAAGGCGCGCAAGCCCGGAGAGCCCGAGTGGCCCTCGCCGTGGGGACCCGGCCGTCCGGGATGGCATGTGGAATGCTCGGCGATGGCTACCAGTTATCTCGGTGCCGAGTTCGATATCCACTGCGGCGGTATCGATCTGGTGTTCCCGCACCACGAGAACGAACTCGCCCAATCTCGCGCCGCCGGTGACGGCTTCGCCCGGTACTGGCTGCACAACGGATGGGTGAGTCTGGGTGGGGAGAAGATGTCCAAGTCGCTGGGCAACGTGCTTTCTGTGCCGAATGTGCTCAAACAGGTTCGGGCCGTGGAACTTCGCTACTACCTGGGTAGTGCACACTATCGGTCGATGCTGGAGTACTCCGAGCAGGCACTCGACGATGCCGCCGCTGCCTACCGGCGGCTGGAAAGCTTCGTCCGCAAGGTCAACGATGCCGCGGGTGACGTGCCGCTTGGCAAGTGGACCGATGCGTTCGCCTCCGCCTTGAACGACGATCTCGCCGTGCCCAAAGCGCTCGCCGAGATCCACAAGCTAGTAACCGAAGGCAACAAGGCACTCGCCGGAAACGACACAGGCGCAGCCGCCGACATCGCCACCCAGGTGCGCGGAATGCTCGACATCCTCGGCCTGGATCCGCTGAACCCACACTGGGCCCAGCCCGCAGACACCACAGCCACTCATCAAGCGCTCAACGTCCTGGTGGCCGCACAACTCGAACAACGAGCCTCAGCGCGCGCCGCCAAAGACTGGCCCGCCGCCGACATGGCGCGCGATCGCCTGGCTGCCGCCAACATCAACGTCACCGACACTCCCGAAGGTCCGACATGGACCCTTCACCAGCAGTGAATAGAGTTCACCGACGCCGGGCCTGTCGCGCACTGAGCCTGGAATACCAGCAATGAGAAGAAAGCGGTCCCGCCTCCGACACCAGTTCGGAGTGAGACCGCTTGACTGTGGTGTAGTGCGCAGCCTGAAGAAGCTACGACACCGGACGTTTGAACTCGCCATCGTGCAGACCAGCGGTGAATGCATCCCATTCACCCGGCATGAACACCAGGGCCGGGCCGGTGGGGTTCTTGGAATCCCGGACTCCCACCTGTCCGTTGTCGAGCCACGCCACCTCGACGCATTCACCGCCCCCGTTGCTACGGCTCGACTTGAACCACTGCGCCCCCGTGAGGTCAGCGCTCACTGTCATACTCCCTTGCTATCTCTCTGATCATGTCTCGGCTCCGGCGAACATCCAGCGCCGCACTTTGCAGGCTACGGAACACACTCCGAAACCGGGCAACATCCTCGCGCCCCTGAAGGTAGACGTCCCCGGCGAAGCTCTCGGCATACACCATGGCAGGTTCGGTCTGCCTACGGCCGCGCACCTTGGGAAATCCCATGATGATGAACTGCGACACCGCGTAGCCCGTGGGCAAGCCAGAGCGCGACGGCAAAACTCGCATCTCCACATTATCCCGCGTACTCAGGTCGGCGACGTGCCGCAGTGCAGGCCCCATGACACCGGGACCACCGACCATGCCCTGAAGCACGGCCTGGGTGAGGATGACGCTGATGCGCGCGGGCTTCCGGGTACGAGTGATGAGATGTTGGCGGTGCATGCGTAGAGCCGCACGCCTGTCGAGTGCGTCTTTGCTGTCCTTCGGGAACGCGAGACGATCCAAAGCTTTTGTGTACTCCGGAGTTTGGAGAAGACCTGGGAGAACGAGTGGTTGGAAGATGTCCAGAACGCTTGCGCCCGCCTCCAGTCCTATGTAGGTATCGAACTTCGCTTTCATCACATCATCAAAGCTGCGCCACCACGATTGCCCAGCGGTCTCCCGTGCGAGTTGGAGCATGCCTTCGATCCGGTCGGGATCGTCGACGCCGTACAGCTCACATAGCTCACGTATCTCGCGCTCTCGAATTTTGGCGGTTTTGGCTGTCTCGTGGTTCTGGAGCGTGGTCTTGCCCCACTCCATGAGGTCTGCCGCCTGCTGGAGTGTCAGCCCGGCGGCGTCGCGTGCCTCGCGTAGCAGCCGCCCCAGCTCGCGGCGCGGCAGACTCGAACCCAACTCCTCCGGTTCATCGTTTTCGGCCGCAGCGGCAATGGCCATCGAAACCCCTTGCGTTGGTTGCCGGTCGGATTCCGCCGTCCAGCGTGGTCGGATTCCGACCAAGCGTAGTTGGCAACCACGAACCGATCGTGGCAATTCGTAAGACTTTCCGCGGGGCGCCCCTCTTGCATGTCCCTACCTGCGGTTTTCGCGTAACAATGCTTGGCGTGAGCGCAGCGCCATCCGATCTCGATATGGGCTATTCGGTCCGGCTCGTGCACTGGGAGGTGGGATGCACTCTGCAAGCCCTGTATGGCCGTGCGGCTTGATCACAATCCGAAGCTTCGACCGGCGCTGGTCCCTCACCGGTGCGGGCCGGGCATTCATCCGACCGAAGGCATCGAAACGATGAACGAACAAGTAGTGCAACGAGATACAGCGGGAAGGGGAGATCGGTCCAAGGCGGTCGGTGTGGTGCGTCCTGAGGTGTCGAGGTTGGATGCGCCGTGGCATGCGGACGAGGTGCGTCGGCGTGCGGTCAGGTTGGGGTACGAGCTTGTCTACATGGTCAGGCCGCCGCAGGATCACGCTGACCCGGTCGGGTACGCCCTGGGGATCGCGGCTGGGCTGGGTGCGGATGTGGTCGTGGTCTACGACCTGGGTGCGGTGGATCAGTCGCCCGCGCGGGTGTGCGAGATGTTCGATCTCGAGACTGTCGTGCCGCCCGAGACGTGGGCGCGGGTGCACGAGAGTTGTTCGGGCACTGAGGATGCGCGGTCGGTGCCGTGTGTAGCCGAGACCGTGTAGCGCGGTGGAGGCGACAGTCATGGACGAGGAGCATCACACCGAGGTCGACGGCGTCGAGGCGACGTGGCGGCCCGCTCATTTGGATGACAGGAAAATCGAAATCATGAAGGTGCACAACATCTCTGGTGGTACGGAGCAGGATGTGATGTTCGCGCCGGGCACTGATCTGGTGGCCGCGCGGGAGCGTTTTCCGGCGCTGGGTCCGTTGTGGGACAAGGTACGGGCTGAATTCTGGGTGTGGCTGTCACCGGCTCCACACGTCTCGGTGAGTAACCGTGGGGAGGGGCGGCGGTGGGATTGACCAGGAGAGACAGTGCGCCGTGGCCGATCGCGACCATGGGCGGCGCGTGTGCGGCCCATGAGAGGCCACGCTCGACCGGGAGTGCTATCCGCGGCAAGTTCGGGGCGGAAGTGTCTCCAGGTCAACAGAATTCACGCGGGACGATCTAGTGGATCGGCGGGATGGACCGGGTGTCTAGTCCTGCCGGTGATCACGCGGAGTTCTCGCGCAGCCTGCCCCGGACTGCTCGGGTGTTGGGGTTGATCGGGAAGCCGATCTCGGCCCGCAGTCTGGCGGGCAGCTTCCCCCTTGGGCCGACCATCTCCGCGCTGCGCTGGCTGCTCGAGGGCGGGTACGTGGCTTCGAGCGCATCGCACACTGCGGGGACGCGTCGTGAGCCGGTGTACTGGCTCACCGGCCAGGGTCTGAATCTGCGTCGAAATCTCTTGTGCCGCAGCGATAAAGCTGGCGGCCGAATCTGAAGGAACGGAGGACCGAACGTGTCCTGTGTCGATCGAGAACATCCGAGTTGTCGGGGTGGTGATCATCGTGGCTGATCGAGCGTATCCGCACATGTTCGTCACCGCTGACAGTCGCCTCGCTGAGGACCTGTGTGGGGTGGAGTTTCACGACTCGTTGACATTTGTCCGCGCGCAGGAGTTGGCCGAGTTCCATGCCGAGCACCCGCTCGACGAATGCCCGGTTCTGCGTGCGGCCATGGCCCGGTTGCGGGAGGAACCGGGCGCGGTCGCTGACGGGGATGGGAGGAGTGGTGTGCGCGGGAAGGGGTTTGCGGTGTTCGGTGGTGGTGTTGGGGGATTTGCCTGGCACGATTGTGATGAGGATCCGGGCCCGATAGTCTCGGTGGCGATCGCGGTTGCGTGGGCTGATCTGACGCGTGGGTGCGACCCGCTGCAGTGCAGGATGCATGCGCGGGTGTGCGAGGCGTTCGACGAGTTCGGGATCGAGCCGTGCCCGCCGCGGCAGTGCGTCGAGGGCGCGTACAACTCTTCCGCCGACCGGGTCAATGCGCTGGTGGCGGCCGCTGCGGTGGTTGAGGTGCCGTACGAGTACTGCCGTATCGACCCCGGTCCGGTCCCCGAGCCCGTGGGCCGGATACTGCTGGACCTGCACCACCATTGCGATGAGCGCTCGTGCCGAGCCAAACAACGTGGGCAACAGGGGATTACCTGCGATTCGGCATCGAGCCCGGTGCCCGAGTGTCAGGTGCCTGAGGAGCGGGTCGCTCTCGTTGTGGACCGTGTCGTGGCCGCCGATATCGCGCTACAGATGGCCAAGCACGCGCTACGGCCGGGGAAAGAGGAGGCGAGCGCGGAAATGATCACCGCGACAGCCGAGTTCGCCTCCGCTCGCCGCCTGCGTGACGCGTTGTTTCTGGCTGGGCTTCCCGATGACGGCACGGTCCCGGCGTCGATGGTCAGGGCATTCGGGATGTCGCTTCGTGAGGTCCGCCGCCTTGTGCCGGGTCTGCGCGCTCGAAATCGCAGCGCCGGGAGCGTGTGACAGGTGATCGGTTACGGCTGTGCCCGCCGGGGCACCTCGGTTGCAAGAGTGCACGCAGATGTGGAAAACCATGAACCATGAGAGGGTTGAGGATGTTGGATCCTGTTCGGCGGTCGCTGGGCCGTCGCCTGCGGTCGCTTAGGATCGCGGCTGGTATGAGTCAAAGCGCGGTAGGAACAGCGGTGTTCCTGTCTCCGCAGTCCATCGGCCGTATAGAGGACGGCCAGTACACGCGAGTGTCCAACCTGCACATCAACGCCCTGTGCGACCTGTACGGGGTCACCGGGGACGGCCGCGAGGTCTTGCTCGGGCTGGTGCAGCAGGTGCGCGAAGCCCGGCGATCGGCGAGCTGGTGGAGTCCATTCGCCGATCTGCTGTCCGCAGACGAGTTGGATCGGCTTGTGCTAGAACAGCACGCGATAGCGGGAACGGCATTCGGCAGCACCCTGGTGCCGCGGTTGGTGCACACCGCCGACTACCGTTGCGCGCTGGAGAGGGTCCTGTACCCGCGGGATTCGCCTGCCGATATCGCCCGGCGGGTCGAGTTGGCCGAGCAGCACTGGGAAAGACTCCACACCAATAACTTTCAGGCTCGCATATACCTCCTCGAATCGGCGCTGCGGCACGTCATAGGTGGACCGGAGGTGATGCACGCTCAGCTGTCGCATCTGGTGGAGATCAGCGAGCGACAGACGGTCTCGATCCACATCATTGGCCGAGAAGTGAACAGTCACATCGGTTTTCACCTCGCCAGTTTCGTTCTGCTGGAGTTCGGGGAACTGCTGGCTGGTGAACCGCCCGAGCCCCCGGAGGTATTCCTCGACGGTGTCCCGGGGGTCCTGCGCTTGCAACGGGAGGGCGGAATCTGCCGCTATCAGGCCGCTACCGATGAACTGAGCCGAATAGCCTTATCCGAGAACACCTCTCGCACCGTCGTGGCCGGGATCGCGCAGGAGTTTCGGGCGTAGAGGCCGGTTCCCGTCCAGGGCTCCGGCCGGACTCGATTGCCGAGTCAGCCAGTCCGAACGAGCGAGCCTTATTCACGGGGGACGGCTCACAGGGCGATGATCCCGACATCCGCGACAGCAGGCAGCCCGTTTACGGGCAGTCCGGGCTGTGGTGCAAATCAGAGACCCCTGGGGCGTCCCGGCTCGCCGACCGAAGTAGTCATCGCCTTCTCTTCTCGTAAGAGAATCTGTGCGAGTTCGTGGTTCAGCAACCGGGTGAGGTCTGTGATCGTCTCCTGGCCGCTGGGCAATCCCGCCGCGTGTTGGATATAGCGGGCAGCCTTGGCAGAGAACGGAGCAGATACGCCGGCGTCGGTCTTCTTGACCGCGACGAACACCTCGAACGGCAGTGGTGGTGCCTGGAACAGGATCCGCGCCGCACTGCGCCAGGTGATCGGGGAGTTCTCGGCGGCGCCAGGAAGCGTTTCGTCCGGCAACTGCGCGATGGCTCCGGCCAGGACATCGGTGATCGCGTCGATGCGATGTTCCGCGCTGATCCATGTGCCTGGCCGTAACGTTTTCACGATGCGTGTCAGGGTCCCGATCGCGACGGGGCTCTGCCCACCAAGCGGGTTGAACGCGAGTGAAATGCTGTGCTCGCGAAGGTTTTCGAGTTCGACCATCACCATGGGCTGTTCCTGGTCGACCGCGGATAGCGCTGACATGCGCTCAAGCATTCCACGGACCAAGATCAACCGGATACGTGAGTGTTAATCTGCTGATACCGAATAGTCGCTTTCCGGACCTGTAGTCGCGGTACGCATCAGCACCGGATCCGGTCACGTGCCCGACAGTTCGATTTCGGCGGTGAGAACCCCGTCGACGGAGTCGATCAGTAGCAGCACGTGTGACCGTGTCGGTGCTCGCTCCGAGGGCTGCCCGGCGAATCGGGCAGCCTCTCACCCGCTGACACGACGCCGGTGCGGGCGCCAGGCTAACTCGCCTTGTTGTATGCCTCCAGGATGCTGGCCTGGATCCGCCCGCGACTGGAAACGTCATAGCCGTTCTTGCGGGCCCACTCCCGAACCGCTTTGGTCTGTTCCTTATCCGCCACAGTGCGATTGCTGACCGTGCTCTTGGACTTGGGGATCCGGCCGACCTTGCGGGCGGGCTCAGCCCACCGCTCGAACGCGTTGCGCAGCTTGCCCGCGTTCTTCACCGACAGATCGATCTCGTACTCGACACCATCGATACCGAACACGACAGTCTCCTGCGCCGCGGACTTACCGTCATAATCGTCGATCAATTCGACGGTGACCTTCTTCGCCATACGAATCTGCCCCTTGTCTTCATCACATTCCTGGAGCAGCAAGCGTAGAACGTGGACGGGCAATGCGCGCGACCGGCACGCGACGAGGACAGCAAAGTGCACGGGCGCAGATGGGGTGTAAGCCCTCATCCCAGAAGGGATTACAGACAGTCGCGGAGTCTCGGCAACAGCTCACCGGCACCCCTGCCGGGCATTGCGGAGTCGAAGGGCGTGTACGGATCTCTCAGACAGTCCCAGTGGTGCTGAGGAATTCGACCACGTCGATGGGTGCTACTCCTGATTACCGGTGATGCTCGGCGGAAAGCCGTTCTGGTTCACGTCCTTTGGCGGAGCACCACCGGAGTGCCTGGGCAGCCCCAGCCGCTGTTGTGTCGGCTGGTTGTGCGCTCTCAGTGTCCTCTCAGCGGTCGAAGAGCAGCCTTGTTGCTGGCGTCTGTTGCCCGGTTGTGCGGGCGGCCATGTCGGGTCCTTGGTTCGCATTTAGTGCGCAACGGACCCGAAGTTGTAGTGATCCATTTGACTGTCAGCCACCAGAATGGGCACCGGCCTGCC
Source organism: Nocardia coffeae (assembly GCF_019890715.1). NCBI lineage: Bacteria > Bacillati > Actinomycetota > Actinomycetes > Mycobacteriales > Nocardiaceae > Nocardia > Nocardia coffeae. Next base: position 563,181 of record NZ_JAINZY010000004.1, read on the forward strand.
GGGTTGTGTGTCCGCGTGTACGGGAAGGCGGAAGGACATGAGGTACGGCACTGCGTTGCGTGAGGAGATCGCCCGGGGCGGAGTCACCCCGTTGATCGGGATCTTCGACATGTATTCGGCCTCGATCGCGGCGCAGCATTTCGGCGGATTATTCGTCTCCGGATTCGGGTTCGCCGCGTCCCATTACGGGCTACCGGACATCGGCTTCATCGCCTGGCCCGACATGGTCGGGTTCGTGCAGCGATTGCGTGGGGCGTTTCCGGACCAGCATGTGCTGGTCGACATCGATGACGGTTACGTCGATCCGGAGGTGGCGTGCCATGTCGTCGGGCAACTGGAGGCGCTCGGCGCGTCGGGAGTGATCCTCGAGGACCAGCAGCGTCCACGACGCTGTGGTCATGTGGCCGGCAAGCAGATCCTGCCACTCGAGCAGTACCTGGAGAAGCTGAACCTGGTGCTGGAAACACGCACCGATCTGGTCGTCGTCGCGCGCACCGACGCTACCGACGAGGACGAGATCCTGTTTCGTGCCGAGGCGTTGGCGGCCACGGACGCCGACGTACTGCTGGTCGACGGTGTGCGCAGTGTCGAATGGATCGCGAAGGTGCGCGGGGTGATCGGGTCCAAACCCTTGCTGTTCAACCAGATCGCCGGTGGTCTCTCACCGCGGCTGTCGTTGAGCGAACTCGAGCAACTCGGCGTCGATGTGGCGATCTACTCCACACCGTGCCTGTTCGCCGCGCACGCGGCTATGACAGACATGCTGCTGAAGCTGCGTGCTGACGACGGCCGCTTGGCTGAGGTCGGTGACAGCGACGTCGGGGTGGCCTCATCGATCGCTCTGCTGGAGGCGAACATCTTTCGACATCACTCCCGGCGCATCAGCGCCGACCCGGCACTGGCCACCTGGCCGGCGAGATGACGCAGCGGGCCGGCGATCGATCCCGCCCTCCTGCCGCACCGCGCGCTGGTCGCTGACACCGCAGTCGATGCGGTCGTTGTGACTGAGATCGTTCTCGGCGCGGCACAGCGAAATCTCAGGATCACATCGATAACGTACGAGTTTTGTTGCCGCGCAATGACTCTCGACTCTCAAAGGAATGATTGATGCACAGTATGAAACGAATTGTGGCTACTACGGTCAGTGTCGCATTCGCTGCCACTGCAATAGGCGGTTCGGGCGCGGTTGCCGCAGCGGCTCCCTGTGTCGGCGTCGCGGCCCATTTGCCTGTCGCAACCGACCACCCGCCCGCCTCTTCCGATCCCGATGACGACCTCGACCCCCCGCCCCACTTCGGCCACCACCGAGCCACCGGTAGTCACGATCACGATCGCGATGGCGGTTCTCGTCAGAACGGCGAGAGGTAACGGTTCGATCGCCAGCACGCGAGGGCTGATATGCAATAGCCCTGGGCGCTTCGACCAGGTCGTCACCGACCTGGTCGAAGCTGATGCAGCGGAGGCCAGGATCACGGCGGCGAAGACCACCGCCGAGGCGGCGTAACCCGAATGCAGTGTGTAGGCGCTGAAGTCGTCCAGAGCAGTACCCATGGCGAAGGTGACTATGACCGCAGCACCGCGGAACAGTTCAGGCTGGGGGTATCGACTCTGTGGGATGGACAGCGTGTGTTAGATCATCCGGTACCAGGCGAGGAACACCGTCGACATGGCTGCGGCGTAGACGATGGTGGAAACGGTGTAGGTACACCGAGGAGGACGTGCATCACGTCGGCGGCCATGGTGCCGAAGACACCGACCATGACCTCCGCGAGCCAGTACGTCCATGCGATGTAGCGGCGAGCCGGCAGTTGCAGGACAAGGGCGGTCAGGAAGGCGAGGAACCCGAGCGCGACCGCGATCTGCGGGCGTCAGAACGGACGATGACGCATTCGGACTGCCGGAGGTCGATGTTCGGTATCTCGTTGCGGCAGCCAATGTGATCGTGGAATCGGTCGATGAGTAGGTCTGATTGTCGCGGACGTCGACAGCTCCGGGCAGGACGGTGGCTGTTGTGCCCGGAGCTGCCCCTCATCGCCGGGGCCTCGGCTTCAAGTTGCCGGAGCCACGGTCTTGTTCGCCTGGACGACCGGCCAGCTGGTCGACGGACAGAGCCGACTGCGCGGCGCCGTCGGGCATCATGCCGTCGGGCACGAACTGGTCCTTGTCCTGGTCGAGCGTCTTCATGTAGTCGGCCTGTGGTGGTCAGGGTGTTGGAGACGAATTTCGGCGGCTTGTGGGCCGTGATATCGGCGGCGCTGTGGGTGTGGATGTAGTGCATCGTGTCGACGAGGGCGTTGACAACCTTCTGCACCACGTCCTTGTGCGAGTTCACCCAGTCGGCCTTGGACAGCACGGCCGCAGCGGGATAGATGCCGTCGACGTCGTGCCGTCGTGAGAACTTCCCCTGCTGGCCGGACCCTACCGGATGAACAAGGCGGCGCGGAAACAACGAGTGCGCCTGTCACGCAACCACAAGCAATTGCACCGACACCATTCTCTAATCCGGCCGCTCAGCGTGGAACCGGGCACGTGGTGAAGTGTCGCGTCGACGGCTTGTGGTCGTTCCTGATCCGTCGACGCTCGTCCAGCGCGATATCCGTTGCGCAGAAACATGTTTCAGTTTCATGGCTGTACTGCGTCGATGGGCGCAGCGGGGTGTAGTCCGCAGTGAAGGTGCGCATCCTGGCAGCGAGCTGTGGCTGCTGGTGGGGCCGGTGTTCGAGGATCGAGGTCACCCACGCCCACGCCCGGAGCCTGTTCAGGCTCAGAAGAGGGTGCATGTCGAGCTGGTCCATCAGTGCCGCAACCGACGGGACACGGCTGGGGCCGATCTGACAGACCGCCCACAGGGCAGCATCGGAATGGAGGTCTCCGATAGCACCGAAAGGGTTGATGGCACACCAGGTTCCGCCGCCTTCGAGGATGTTGCCTGGATGCAGATCCGCATGCACCACATGCCGAGCCGGTGTGGAGCGCAGCAGCACTTCGAGCACCGAACAGGTGTCGTCGAGAGCCGCGATGGCGGCGGGCTGCCGGTCGGGCGCGGTGTAGCGGGGGTCGGTGGCCAGCTCCCGCGCCCAGCCGACTCGCATCTCCATGACGTGGGCCAAGTCGACCAACGGCGGTAGCGGATCCGGTGAAGGTTGATGGAGCTGGGTCAGCAGCTGAGAGAAAGCGGTGGCGTCGGCGGCGGCGGGCGTGCCCGCGAGCATGGTGCCTGGCTGGGTCGTGACGAACACCCCGAAGTCCGGATCGGTATGCAGCACAATCGGTGTGGCGCCGGTGTGTGTCCACCACCGCGGCAGGTCAGCCTCGACGCGACCGGCCGCGGGATCGGCCGGGATCTTCAGCACAACCGGTACCTGGCCCTCGCTGACGCAATACACGCAGCACGGGGTGGCCGCGCCGTCGGCGATCGTCCGTGCGGTCAAATGCCACCGTCGCAAATATCGGCCGATACGCGCGGGCAAGCGCTCGAGCCAAGCGCGACCTACGTACTCGCCACGAAACGCCAGGATTGCCCCGACCAACGACTCAGGGATAGGCAGTACCCCCGCCACGCTCATTGCCCTGCGCGCGAACCGCGCGCGGCTTGCAGGCTTGTGTGCGCCGGAGCTCTCCATATCGGCCCTCCCTGTCTTGTTAAGCTCCCCGCTTCAGAGCGAGGATACCTTCCCGGCCGATCAAACACATTCCTGTCGCATCGTCCTGGACACCCCAACCGATACTCGCGTTTTAATTTACTCAGCGCCGCAACGGTTTTCAGCGTATACGGGCGCCGACCGCGCCGCAGTCGATTTGCCCGTCCCGGGGAATCCGCAGCATACCGCGCTGGGGCGGCTGGGGCGTAGCGGCCCCGAATTGCGCAGACATGAAAACGACTGTGCCGCAAGAGACTCCGTCACGACCGCATCCAAGTTCGATAGTGGCGTTGCCAATCCGGACAGATCAGGTCGCCGCCCTCGGCTGGCTTCGGGGCGGCCGGGCAGATCCACGCCCGAACTGTTCTGAGTCGCCCGGCGCCGTCGAGCGCGAAACCCTTCTTCCGCTGTCGGATGGGAGTGTGCTCGCCGACTCCCCAATGCTCGGCGAGAACCGGCTGAGTTGGAAGATCGCCATCGTCGATGGTGGATCCCCGGCAAGGCTCGCAAGCCTGCTGGGGCTGCGGCGGTGCGTGGGATGTTGCCGTTGACGGGTACCACTAGCTGCTGTCGAACATATGTTCCCATTGGCTGGGATGGTCGGAGGAGGTGCGGCTGAATGGTCGTTATCATCGACCCTTAGGAGCTCGCTGGCCTGTCCCGTGCAAAGCGAGACGCCCTGTTACAGCGCAAGCTGGCCGCCGTTCCCTCTCGCTGTTACGCCGAGCAATCTTCCCTCGCCGCCTCCTCATGGACAGCCCGATCGGACGTCCCGGTTGTCCGGGTCCCCGCCCCACTCGCTGATATCTTGCCGTGCGGGGGATTTCCCGCGGCGACGTCACGCTCTATTCAGGCGCGACAGGGTTGCTGCTCGGCATCGTCGCGGCAGCGAGAGCAATCCGGGCACCGCGCCCCGGGCCCGACCCAACAACCTGGCTGAGGCAGTTGAACGGGCGGTGGCCCGCCACCAAACCTGCTTGCCCCCCGCGCTCGCCGTGGGGACCGACATCGACGGCGGTGCCCACGAGGCGCAGGACGGTGACGGCCCGGCGGGTCCCGCAGACCCTCCATTGCCGCCGGCAACGTCACGCCGCGGTGCACGCATTGCTCGCCGAAGGCCTTGCCATCAAGGAAATTTGCCGCCTCGGCCTCGTGTCGGCACGGTGCGCCGCTGCGCGCGGCGGCATAGTGAATGAGTTATTGACCCCGCAACGGAGCCAGCCACGGGCCCAGCCTGCTCAACGAATTCAAACCTTACCTGCATGAACGCTGGAACGCCGGATGCGCCCAAGTCGCCGTGCTCTTCGATGAAATCACCGCACGCGCCTACCGCGGCCGCCCAACCCTCGTCCGCCGTTACATGCACCAATTCCGCACGACCGCGCGCATTCACCAACCGCCGCGCAAACCTCCGTCCGTCCGACGAGCCGTCAGCTCGATCATGACCGACCCCGCCGCCATCGACTCGGCCGACCAGCAACAAGATTTCACCCGCCGCTGACAAGAACTCCGGCCCCCTTCGCAAGGACGACGAGCTCACCGTCCGATATGAGGCATGGAGGAGTTCGGAGGCCGCGGTGGCGACGTCGGGTAAGGCAACCGCTGAGAGATCCGTATCCTGGCGGGACTGGAGTCTGCCCAAGCTTGGGTTTACCAAGAGGATAACCGTAAGCCGTCCCTCTTCTGCCCCGCGATCCAGCCCCGTGGCAGTGTCTGCTCCTTGAGCAGTTGCCGCCGGTCCACGTCGAGGCTTCTGCCTCCGCACAGGAGCAGTGATTCAGAATCCCCGAACGCGGGCCGGTCGCTCGTCGTCGCCTCAGTCGACCTCTGCCGCGCGCCGCAGCTCACGCCGCCTCTCCGCGTCCCGCCAGCGGCGCCGCTCCTCGTCCGTCGTTGGGACGTGCGCGCGGACGGGCGTCGGCTGGCCCTCGTCATCGACCGCGACCATGGTGAAGTAGCAGCTGTTTGTGTGTCGCACCTGGTGCAGTCGGATGTCCTCGGTGGTCACCCGGATCCCGACCTCGAGCGACGTCCGGCCGGTGTAGTTGACGGACGCCTGGAACGTCACCAGCTCACCGATGTGGATCGCCTCTCGGAACACCACCCGGTCGACCGACAGGGTGACCACATAGGACTGGGCGTACCGGCTCGCGCAGGTGAACGCCACTTGGTCGAGGAGCTTGAGGACGAGTCCTCCGTGCACGTGCCCGGAGAAGTTGGCCATGTCGGGTGTCATCAGCACGGTCATCGACAAGCGATGCCGGGCACGTCCTTCGAGAATCGGGTCGAACACGGATCCTCCCACTGCACTAGGTGTCGGTTCGTCCTCAGTCGCTGCCGCGCGTGGTCGCCCCCACGTCAGGGTGCAGGGTGACGAAGAGGGCCTGTGCCTGCGCGACGACGACGTCACCCCGGCAGAGTTCCCCCGCCAGGAACACTTTGCGTCCGTCGACCCGGTCTATCCCGCCGGAGAATGTGAGCTCCTCGCCGAGCGGCGCCATCGCGCGGTAGTCCACGTGCAGGTAAGCCGTGCGGGTCTCGTCCCGCCCACCGCCAAGCGATACCAGCCCGAGTACGTGGTCGAACAGCAGCGCGGTCGCGCCACCGTGCACCACGCCCAGGCTGCCGTGGTAGAAGTCGGCGAATGTGACCCGGCCCCGTACCGACTCGGCGTCGAGTCCGTCAACGACATGGTCTGGAAGGAAATCCGAGCGGGAAGTCGCTGTGAGGTCCGCACCATCCGCCGCCGACGTCCCGACACCGATGCGCAGCAGCCCCTCGATCGCCCGCAGCCGATCGTCGACCATGGTGCGCAGCACCGCACCGAGACCGGTGTCGGCCAGGTACCCCTGCAGATCCCCGAGCCGGGCGATCAGCTCGTCGGTGGTGGGCTTGCGCAACGTTTCCGGGGGCATCGCCAGTCCTTCCGAGTCGTTCATTTTGCCAGCACGGCCTAGCGTCCGACGAAAACGGGCCGGCGTCGCTCCCTGCGCGCCGCCACGCTGTCGGCGTAGTCCTCCGTCTGTCTCACCCAGCCGATGGTCGCTTCGAACTCGCAGGCATCCCCCGGGAGATCCTCGACCTGCAGCTGCTCCTTGAAGTAGGCGACCAACAGCGGCGCGTACCCCGCAATCCGCCCGGCCCACTCGACTGCGACCGCGAGCTCGCCGACTCGGTCGGCGAGGCCGAGCGCAAAAGCACGGTCGGCGTTCAGCACGTCCCCCCCGATCAGCATGGCACGCGCCGCGCCAACGCCAGCGAGAGCGACGATCCGGCGGATCGTGCCGGGGCTGACCGGGAGGCTGATCGCGGCGGCAGGGACCCGCAAGTCGGCCGCCGGGCTCATTACCCTGAGGTCGCAGGTGACGGCCAGCTGGGCACCCGCGCCGATCGCCGGGCCGTTGAGATGAGCGAGCACTGGCACCGGTGATCGGCGGATCGCCTCGAAGGCATCCTCCAACCTCGCGCCGGTCTCCGCTGGGTCCGAGTTGAGGTCACCCCCCGCGCAGAAGGTCGAGCCCGCACCGGTGAGGACCACAGCCCGCGCGCCTTGCTCGCGCGCCTCCGCGATCGCGGAAGTCAACGCCGACCAGTGCTCCGGATCCAATGCGTTGCGCCGCTCCTGCCGGTCCACGACGATTTGCGACACCAGTCCGCCCTGCAGCCTTTCGTGCCGGATCATCGCACCTCTCCCTGAGCAGAGCTTTCATTCATAATATCGAACGCCTATACGTTATATGGTATCTCCGTGCACGGTCAAGCGCACGCCGGAGGCCCGGACCCTAGCCGGGAGCCCACCAGGCGCGCCAACAACGGCGCGACGACGAGCATGAGGATTACCCGAATCACCTGGACCGCCACAACGAATGCGACGTTCCCACCGGAGGAGGTGGCCGTGGCGAGCACGGCGTTGAGCCCTCCGGGGGTGGTGGCGAGGTAGCCGTCGAGCACACTGGTGCCGGTTGCGGCGGACAGAGTCCAGCCCAGGCCCGCACACATCGCGACGATCCCCAGGATCAGCACGGATGCGAGAGGGAGCAGTCGAAGGACCGTCCTCAATGCCTCCCGGGTAAAGACGAGCCCGGCCTGCCAGCCGATCACGGCGTAGGTCGCGTTTACCAGCAAGTCCGGCGGGACAGCGCCGAACGTCCATCCGCTCAGCGATAGAGCTAGCGCCACGACCATGGGACCGAGCAGTGTACCGGCAGGGATCCGCAGCCACTCTGCCATCGGCGCGCCGACCATCGAGCAGACAACCACCAGCGCGAGCCCGAGATACCAGGGCGCGAAGCCGCCCGGCCCGATGGTGCCTACCCCATCCACCGCACCACTGGCGAGCCCTGCGGCGAGCGGCAGCGTGGCGGTGACCAGCCCGACCCGCAGGTACTGGATCACCGCGACGATCCGCTCGTCGCCGCCCAGGTCACCGGACATCGCGACGAGCCCGGTCGCCCCACCCGCAGTGAGGGCCAGCATTCCGGTCAGCGGTGTCACCCCGCGCCGGATCCCGAGCAGGAGTCCGGCAGCTGTGCTGATGAGCAGCGTGCCTAGACTGACGAGCAAGACTGGAAGCCAGCCCTCGGACACGGTCAGGAGCGTCTCCGGCCGGGCCATGACCCCGATCGTCACCCCGATCACCGCCTGAGCCCCGGTCGAGGCTCGCCGCGGCACGCCGCGGGGCCCGATTCCGACGAGGGCGAGCACCACTCCAACGGCCAGCCCGGCGAACAGCGCCGGAGACTGGACGCCCACCCACCCGAGGGCCACGGTGGCCACGATGGTCGCAGCAACCAGCAGTCCCCAACGCCACCAAGAGACCGCGCGGAGCCGCGCCGCGAGACCGCGCGAGTTGTCCGGCTCCATCGTCCTCCCGTCCACGAGCGCTGTCCGGGGCGTGGAGGCCTCTCCGGCCCTCGCCCACCCCGATCAGGCCGTCTTCTTTTATGAACGTACATACCTTATTGCGAACATAACGTTGGCGTGGGACGCGGTCAACCGCAGGTCAATCCGAGCGTGATGTCCGGTTGCGACTCGGATTTAAGCGATCCCGGCGGCGGCCTCCACAACACCGGAGCGGCACTCCAGCGCTCGAGGACGCCCGCCGATACCGATCATGACCACCACGATCCAGTCGGCCAGCATCGCCGACCTGCACCGAGTTGTCGAACTGGGCAGCGCAGTTCGCGAACGCGACCACACGGCGATCACCAGGAAGTCGTTTTGTCCAAGCCGCAAGAAGACGCAGGCTGCCGTAGCGACCCGACACTGCCGACGAGCATCTGCGGACGAGTAGCGCAAAAGTGCGGTTTCGTCGTGAGCATGTCTCCCGCGACGTCGATTCCGAACACGGTCACGCTCACTCGGAGTCAACGCCGTTGTGATCTACCTCGGCCGACACCGCCTGCCGATCACATCAGGCGGCCGCGCGATGGCGCTGGTGCGAGGGCTCGCTTGATGACGGTCGAGCAGCCCCACGACCTCAACGACCGCGGCAGCACGACCGGGCGCATAACCGCGTGCCTACGGGAGAACAGATCCCGGTCAATCGCCGTCTCGTCCGGCAGCCACATCCAGTTCGACCATCGACGAGTGCACTCCGTCGACGGCGCCTTCCCTGTCAGCGGCCGGTCGCGCAAATCCGCGGTCGTGAGAGGTGGCCACGGGAGGGCCTCGGTGTGGATCCCCTCCTTCGAGCCTGACCGCCCCAGGCAGAGGTCATGTCACGAATCAGGGCGCGGCTGGGCCGACCGTCGTCCCCGCCGCCTGGGCGAGCTCGGCGAGGCGCTTGCCCAGGAAATGGGTGATCCCGGGGGGCTGGCTGGTCATACCTGCATCGACCGGGAGTGAGATGCCGGTGATGTACTTCCCGGTGTCGGCGGCCAGAAACAGCATCGCGTCCGAGATTACCCGCGGCTCGACCCAGGCGAGCGGCAGCTGGTTTACGGACGCCAATGGGAACTCCATGTCCTTGAACGTAGCGTTCGGATTGTCCGGGACGAACCGCTCCAGGTTGGACTCGTTCATCATCAGCGGCGTGGGCACGTTGGTGGGGCACACCAGGTTGCAACGGATCCAGAATGGCGACAGGTCGGCGGCCAGGCAGCGCACGAGTCCGACGAGACCATGCTTCGCCGCCGTGTACCCGGCATTGTTGTAGATGCCGACCAGCGACGCCGCCGATCCGGTGACCTGGATCGAGCCGCCACCGTTCTCCTTCAGGTACGGAATAGTGGCGGTGGCCGTGCGCCACACTGCCGAAAGGTTCACCTCGACCAGCGTGTCGAACACCTCGTCAGTGTCCTCATCGTCCGTGGTGTGGGGCCGGGCGATGCCGTGGTTGATCAGCACCGTGTCCAGGCGGCCCAGCTCACCGACCGCCTCCGCCACGACCTGGCGCAGGCGCCCGCTGTCCCGCGCATCCGTCTGATAGGTGAGGCAGCGCCGGTCCAGCTTCTCCACCTCGTGGGCGGTCTCGGCGAGCTCGTCGGCGGTGCCCATCGGGTACAGCGCATGGGGGATCGGTGCGCAGACGTCGATCGCTACGACGTCTGCACCCTCCTCGGCAAACCGGATCGCGTGCGAACGGCCCTGGCCGCGCGCCGCGCCCGTGATCAGCACGACCCGCCCGTCCATGAGTCCCATTGGTCGTTCTCCTTCGCTCCGGTGCGGAAGTTAAGTGGACGCGGCGGCCACCCCAAGGACGGCGTGACGCATTCCGTGTTCATCATTCTGTATGGGCGCACCCTATAATGAACGCTAGATGTGAGTCAACGGCCACAGCGGCCGACGAAAGCTCTTTGAAGGACGGCTGGTCCGCGCCGCTCCGCTCGAACTTTCGCGACACCCCGACTTCGCCAGGAACGACAGCTCGACCCTGAACATCAACACCACCGCGCTACACGCCGCACTGCCCCCGGCTAGCACAGTCCGACTTCCACGACTAAGCTTAGAAAGTGATCACGACATGGGCTGCGCCTGCGGCATCGTGGTCAGCTCGCTGAGCTTGTCAGGCAGTCGGCGCGAGCCCACGGCTGCGCGGATCCAGGGACGCCCATCGAGTTGTGCGGTGGCTGGCATGTCGAACCAGGAGCGGTGCTCAAGGTCGACGATGGCTGTGGCCCCGCCGATCTTGGCTCGATGCCGCTCGATCTCCTTGCGTGAGCAGCCGAGCGTCAGCGCCATCGCGAAAAGATTGGTGCTTCCGCTGTGGCCGGGAATCGGTCTCCGGTCGGCGATGTGCTGGTCCAGCAGCGAGTGGTAGCCGTGACGTGCACTCACTGATGCTTCTAGCAGAACACCACGACATTCACCGCCTCATCGGTGGCGGTCTGATTCGCGAAACCCGCGAATACGGTGCAGAGGGACCCTAATGATTTCCAGCCCATACTTCGCGGTTGAAGGCTGCGGCAGCGCGCACGGCACTCGCCTGTTGCCCCACGCATCTACTACAGCGGAAAAGTGGGGTGGACGGGATCTCCTCTGCCGCACCAGAACGCGGAGCGCAAGCAGACCTGGCACTTCCCGACCCCGGTGGTGAACGGTGAGCTTCCGACCCCGTTCCAACAGGCGGCGATGGTGTCTGACGTGGTCAATGTCGTCTCGAATTGGGGTGACCACGGCGTCGAGTTCATCGAAACCGACGTCACCCTCTCACTGGTCCGGCTTCCCGAGGGATCCGAATTCGGTCTCGTTGCGAACAACGGGCAGAGTACGACGATTTCAGTGGGGACCGCCGCAGTCGTCGATCGGAAAGGGGTAGTGGGCTACGCGAGCATGACTGGACTGGCCAACGGCCAGATCATCGACCCTCGAGTGCACGGGGACCTGTTTGAAACACTTGCCCGGATAACGCGGCCACTATCTGAGCGGGAAACACCGATGTCATCGAGCGGTCGCGCGTTCGTCGCTGCTCGCATGCATACGGCCCTCGACCCGCTATGCGCCTGCATCGTGACCAGCGACACCTCCATAGTGGGATTAGAGGAGACTAACCATGGGTCTGTGCCACAACCCAGGCTGCGACTTGTGTCCGGGAGGTGAATCCCAATTTCGTCAATATGTGCTCAACGTGGCCTTGGGCGGTCCGGACCGAGATCACCAGGCGGTCTGCGATGGCTTGATTCGTCATGCCCTCGCTGATCAGATCGGCGACTTCGCGTTCCCTTCGGGTCAATCGCGTCGACGCAGCTGCGGCGGACACCGATGCACTCATGGGCTCCTCACGAAGAGCGCAGCGGATCGCGCCATCGAAACCGAGATTTCGTCCCCTCCGGCGGGCCGCCTCGAATGGCTTATCGCCGAGTTTCTGTAGTATTTCTTCCTCGCATTCCTGTTGATAGACAAGCAAACTCGCATGAATAACGGCAGAAGTCCCCATCGACTGCGCCAACCCTTCCGCAGCCCCCATCAGCACCGCAGCCCTCGACTCGTCGCGTAGTTCACAAGTGATCCAGGCCAGCGCTGCAAGACACGATGAGGCGACACGTGGATTGTGCGCTTGCCGGGCCAGCTCCAGCGATTGATCAAGCAGTCGCACCGCATGGTCAGCATTACCTTGTCGCCATATAACGATTGCTAATGCCCACAGCGAGTAGGACCGATACATCTGCTCGCCGCGCCTCTCGGTAATCGCGAGAACATGCTGAAAGCATTCGGTGGCTTGCTGCGTCAAACCGCACAGGCCATAGGCCAAGCCCAGTGCGTACCCGACGCTGATTTCGAGTGCGTTTTTCCCCTGTTCGCGGAACTCGGCCAGGGCCGCCTCGAGGTGAGGGTGTGACCGTGTGGGATCGCCTCTGTAGAGGGCCAGCATGCCGTCTGCGGCATCGACGAGGGCGTGCATCATTCGGTCGTCCGTCCGCTTGATGGCCGTGCGCCCTTTCTTCACGAGAGTCGCGCCGTCCTCGTGGTGGCCCTGCACGCCGGCCATCACTGTGGCACAGTAGAGCGCTGCCACCCATTCGACGGTGGGTACGCCAGTCTGGCGAACGATCAGTTTGTTGAGCCAGCGACTTGCCTCGTTGTACAGACCCTGGGAGCCCCAGAACCAGTAGAGCGCGGCCGCCATACGAAGACCGGCGGCTAGATCGTCGTCGATGCAGAATTCCAGGGCTTCCCGGACGTTCGGCTGTTCCAGTTTCAGGCGGGTAATCCAATCGATCTGTTGTGTGCTGATCCACTCGACTTCCGATGTAAGCACCAAGGCTTGGTACCAATTCCGGTGGCGGCGACGCAACGCGCTCGCCTCACCGGTCAGGTCGAGTTTCTCGTAGCCATATTCGCGGAGGGTCTCGAGTAGCCGGAAGCGCACCACCGATTCGTGTTCTTCACGGATCAGAATTGACTTTTCTACCAGGGACATCAGCGTATCCAGCAAGTCCTCCGGTGTAATGTCGGCACCGCACACCTGCTCTGCGCCATCAAGATCGAAGCTCCCTGCGAATACTGCTAGCCACCCCCACACTTGTTGTTCGCGGGCGTCGCACAGGTCGAAGCTCCAGTCGATACACAACTGCAGGGTCTGTTGCCGCGTCGGTGCGCCTCGACTACCGCGGGTAAGCAGGGTGTACCGGTCGGTCAGCCGTTGCAGGATCTGCTCGGGTGACATCGCCCGCAACCGGGCCGCCGCCAATTCGATCGCCAGCGGCAATCCATCGAGACGATGACATATTCCTGCCACCGTCACCGCATTGTCGTCGGTGACCGAGAATCCCGGAACCGCGGTAGCAGCGCGTTCGGCGAACAACGTCACCGAATCAGATTTCGACAGCTCCCGCGGCGCGAGCGCTCCCTGTAGTTCCGGGACTGTCAGAGGGGGGACCCGAAGCGCCGCCTCACCGCCGATGCCGAGGGGTTCGCGGCTGGTGGCCAGAACCCGCACCCCCGAGCAAGTATGCAGCAGGAGGCCAGCGAGTTCGGCGACCGCCTCGATCATATGCTCGCAGTTGTCGAATACCAGCAGGAGTTCCTTCGGTGCCAGGTACTCCACCAGGACTTCCTGGAATGGCCGCGCCGACTGGTCTCGCAATCCCACGGCACCGGCCACGGCGTCCGCCAATGATGCCTCGTCGCGCAATTCACCCAACTCGACGAGGCATACACCGTCGGCGTACTCCCGACGCACCCTCGCCGCGATCCGCATCGCCAACCGCGTCTTGCCGACACCACCGATCCCGGTCAAGGTCACAAGCCGGGACCGGGCGAGCAGATTCTTCGTCTCGGTCAGTTCGTGGCGGCGGCCGACGAAAGTAGTCAGTTCCAGGGGAAGATCTCCCGTCGCGCCGACAGCGGAGTGCGCAGAGAATTGTGGCCGCCCACGCGACGCGGCTCCTCGGTAATCGACGCCAATATCAGGTTTCACACGTAGGGCCATCTCATCGACCGGCAAGCCGTATTTTTGCTGGAGTTGTCGTAGCTCCTCCCCGAAATCCGCGACAGTGGCCGGGCGCTCATCGACCGTGTGGGACATCGCGCGTGCAATCGCCGCGGACACCTCGTCGGGAACCCCCTTTTCATTCAGGTCGGGCGCCGCTTGCGTGGCGATCCGTAGAAACTGGGCAACGACATGCTCCCCGCTACGGCGTTCGAATGCGGCGGCGCCTGTCAGAGCACTGAACAAGGTGGCACCCAGGCCATAGACGTCGGCCGCCGGACTCGGTGGATCGCCGCCCAGCACCTCCGGCGCGGTGTAGGCCGGTGACCCGGTGATGGCACCGGTGGCGGTCTCGAAGGCACCGGCGATGTGCGCGATGCCGAAGTCGGACAAAGCGGGCTCACCGTACTCGGTGAGCAGGATGTTTGCAGGTTTGATATCTCGATGAAGGACGCCGAGTCGATGCATAGTCTCCACCGCACCAGCCAGCTTCACCCCTAGACGCAGAGCTTCGCTCAACGGCAGCGGACCATGAAGGCGGATCCGCGCGTCGAGGGAATCCTGCGGATGGTAGGGCATGACTATGTAGGGGAGTCCGCTATCGGTGACGCCGACCTGCAGAACGTTGACGATATTCGGATGACCGGTCAGGCGGCCCATTGCGCGCTGCTCCCTGAAGAACCGGGCCCGGCTTTCCTCGTCGAGTTCGACGGTAAGTACCTTCACTGCCACCGTACGATCCAGGTCCTTCTGGATACATCGATAGACGACGCCGAAACCGCCGCGTCCGATCTCCTCCGCGCCGTGGAATCCGGCGCTACCCAGATCCGCGGCCAGGGAGGGCGGGTACGGCTGAGTATCTAGCGGATCACCTTCACCCATCCGAACGGTCTACTTACTCCGTCGGCTCTTTCCATACGCACTGGTCCCGACGGCATAACCAGCGCAAACTGACTTGGGCGCACGTGTTGATGCATCTACTCAACAATATCCCTTTGCCAGTTCCCTCGAAGGGAGGTGACAGGGCTGGCTCGGCCGCCGCGCAGACGGCGTCCATGAGTCTCGTAGCCGATCAGGGCATTTAACGCCACAGCGAGTGCCGGCGGGCGGGGTGCGAGCACGATGACCCAAGTGACGATCTTCAACCTCGCTACGACGCGGGCGCAGCGGGCGAACTCCATTCTCCGGGTGGACTTGAACGCTTCGGCAAGGCTGTTGTAAACCCATGTTGCCCAGTCACTTTCGGCCACAGTGGTTGTGACGGCGTTGTCGCAGACCCGCCAGCCGTTTCCACACAACCGCAGCACAGGCGCGAGCCTTGCGTCAGCGCGACGATCAGCTGTTTGGTGGCCACCTTGCGGAATCGGTCGCGCACTACCTCCGGCGCGGTCACCAGCAGGGTCTTCATCTGATTGATCGAGGCGGTGCGCGCCTTGACTGCTGAACGACGGGCGCTGAGCAGGGCCCGCACGACACCGATCCGCTCGTCTTTCGGCTCGGATACCCCATGACCGGACAGTGCGGACCGAGCGGCCGAATAGGCATCCAGCACGTCCGACGTCGTGTCGCCTTGTCGGGGCGGTAGACTTCGGCGACCGAAATTCCCTCCGCAACAAGGGCTCTGGTGAATCCAGCACCATAGCTGCTGGTTTCTTCGACGCCGACGACACGGGGAACGCCCTGGCTGTTCAGGAATTTGATGGCTGCTCGATATCCGGCCATAGTGGTCGCGAACTCGTGGTCGGCCACGGGCCTACCGTCGGTGGAGATGACCGCGACATGGATGGTGTCGGCATGTGTGTCGGCACCGCCGATGATCTCGTTCGTCTCGGGCATCCTCGCTGGTTCAGCCTCTCCTCGGTGTCGTGACAGCACACCGGACAGACAGGCAGACAAGACATTGGTGAGGCGCAACCAGGCCCCTATTAGGTCATCTCTACCCGGCCGGAGCGCTCAGGGACGTTCCCGCCCGAGCCGGCTGACCAAGGTCAGGACAACCCAGCAGGGCGTCAGTCAGTGATTGAGCGAGGGCCCGGACGGGAACGCATCCCATCATCAATGTCGGTGATCCGGGAGACAGTCTCCTTCGACACCGAGGCGCCGTAGATCTCGCCGAAGTGCGCCGAGATCTCTCCGGTGGTCAAGCCTTTCGCATACAACGACAAAACGATCTCATCGACACCGGTCAACCGCCGCTGACGTTTCTTGACGATCTGAGGTTCGAAAGTGCCCTCGCGATCACGGGGCACCTCGATCTGCACGTGACCGCTCGACTCGGTCAGCACCGTCTTGGGGCGGGTTCCGTTGCGCACGTTCGTACTTGTGCGATCTTCGGGCGCCTGGTGCTTGTCGAACCCGAGGTGATTGGTCATCTCCTCGTTCAACGCGGTTTCCAGGACGGTCTTGGTGAACTGTTTGAGCAATCCGTCGGGCCCGGTCAGGGACAATCCCTGTTCCTTGGCCATCCGCACCAGCCAACTCCTCGGCCGAAACCGCGACCGGCTTCTTCTTCCTCGTCACCGGATCAAGTGTGGTCACAGTGGCACCTTCCCGCTGAACTTCGTTCAGCGAATCAGGCCGGAACCACCGTTAGATCCACAGTCCCTCGTCGGAGTGCGGCGTCTTCCAGGTCGCGGCCGAGCATCTCGCCTGTTCGACCGTATTGACGTTATTCAGGACCGGGCGACCGTGAGTTGCTCGCCCGGTCGCCACCGCACCTCGTCGCCTCCGGGATACTTCCAGCCCCCCGTCCCCGCTGGAGTAGCTAGACCGGGGCGGGGGCTCGGTCAGCATCGAAGGAGTGCTGGAATGCAGGACCGGTAGTCGTGCACGGCTGTGCAGCCGTTCAGTAGCGGCCGCCTTCGGGGGTAGGCAGTGCGTCGAGCTCGGCCATATCTGCGTCGCTCAGCTGCACGTCTGCGGCGTCTGCGTTGTCCTTGAGGTACTTGGGCGTCTTGGTGCCGGGAATGGGAATGATGTACGCGCCCTGCTCCAGCAGCCAGGAGAGTGCGACCTGGGCCGGGGTGGCGCCGATGCGGTCGGCGATCTTGCGGACCTTGCCGACGATCGCCAGGTTCACGCGCAACGCGTCCTGCTGGAACCGGGGCAGGGTGCGTCGGAAGTCGTCAGCGGGCAGCTCGTCGAAGGAGGTGAAACGGCCAGTGAGGAAGCCCTTCCCGAGCGGCGAGTACGGCAGGAACGCGATGCCCTGTTCGCGGCAGTAGGGCAGGACGTCGTCCATCCACTGTCGGGTCCACAGCGACATCTCGGACTGCACGGTGGTGATCGGGTGCACGGCCTGGGCGCGCTGGAGCTGGTCGAGGGTGACCTCGGACAGGCCGATGTGGCTCGCTTTGCCTGCGGCGACGGTTTCAGCGAGGGCCCCAACGCTCTCTTCGATTGGTACCTCGGGGTCGACCCGGTGGAGCTGGTAGAGGTCGACGCGGTCGGTGCGAAGCCGGGCGAGGCTTTCATCGATCGACTTGCGGATGTGCTCGGGGCGGCCGTTGAGGCCGGGCACGGGGTTGTCGTCGGCATCCCGGCGCAGAGCTCCGACCTTGGTGGCCAGGACCGCCCGGTCGCGGTGACCGCCGACCAAGGCCCGGCCCAGCAGTTCCTCGTTGGTGAGCGGGCCGTAGACGTCGGCTGTGTCCAGCAGGGTTATGCCCAGATCGAGGGCTTGGTGGATCACCGAAACCATGACGGCTTCGTCTCGTGGGCTGGCCAGGTCGTAGCCGTGGGTCATGCCCATGCAGCCCAGGCCAAGTACGCCGACTGCGGGGCCCCTCAAGCCGAGTGTGGTGGTTCGCATGAATCTGTCCTACCTTTCGCGGGTGGAGCGTCTGGTCTGTATAGGGACGTCACGGAGGTCTGAGCGCTGGCCTTGGCCTCCCTTGGGAAGTCACTCGGTCAGGGGCGTGCGAGGGCTGGGTCCGGCTGTGGCAGCCTCGACGTCATCCAGGGCGAGGGTTAGGCCGAGTTCGCGCGGTGCTTCGACTTGCTGCTTGAGCTGGGCGACCTTCCCCGTGGCGGCATCGATGGCGTCGGCGCCGCCTACCCAGCGCTGGGGTGGTTGCTCGCCGTGGGCGAGCTCGAGCAGGGCGCGAGCGAGCTTGGCGGGGTCGCCGACTTGCTGCCCGTTCTGGGCTTGCCACCATTTTTTCTGCGCGCCGGTGCGTTCGGCGTAGTAGTCGATGGTCAACTCCGGCCACCTGGTTGAGGCGTCGACCAGCAGCTCAGTGCGGAAGAAGCCGGGTTCCACGATGGCGGTGTGGATGCCGTAGGGCTGCACGTCGAAGTGCAGGGACTCCATCCATCCTTCGAGGGCGAACTTCTTGCTGATGGCGTAGGCGGAAGCGAACTCCTGGCCGATCAATCCAGCGATCGATGAAATGGTGATGATGTGTCCGGTGCGTTGGGCGCACAGCAACGGCGAGTGCGGCGCGGGTGACGTTCATCGGCCCGAAGAGGTTGGTCTCCAGCTGCTGGCGCAGCTGTGCGTCGGAGACCTCCTCGAAGTAGCCGATGTAGCAGTTGGCGGCGTTGCTGACCAGGACGTCGATCCGTCCGAACCGGTTGACGGCGGCCTGGACGGCGCTCGTGGCGTCCTGCGGATTGGTGATGTCGAGCCGAGTGACGAGCAGGTTGTCCTGGGGGCCGCCCAAGGTCGCCTCGACCTTCTCAGGGCTGGGGCCGGTGGCCACGACCCGGTGACGAAGTAGATCTTACTCATGCGTGTCTCCTGGTGAGGGGGAGCGCGCCGTCTGGCGCGCCGGTTGATCACCCGCAAGGCGGGGTAGGGGTAGCGCGTCCGGTGGTGGTCATATGGCTGCGTACGGGTCAGCGGCTGCGGACGCCGTTTCACCGTCCGTGTCGAGGGCGGAGGACTTCGGGGTGTCCGTGCGGGTGGCGCGGCGCCCGCGGCGATGCCTGCCCGGTCGGTCAGCAGTGGTGAGATCTAGGTGAAGGTCGCCATGGGACCCGCCGGTGACAGCCATCGACAGCCACAGCCGGCCTGACCGAGTGCGGCAATCTCGGAGCGTACCGATACCGTTCGGCAGTGTGCCTCGGCCGACACGAAGCGGCTGATGGCCACAGCGGCGAGCGTGGCAAGGACGGCCAGGGCCCAGAACGCACTGCATCACCCGATCGCCTGACCGGCCCGGGAGCCGACCGGCACACCGACCACCGTGGCCAGGCTCGCTCCGTTCAGCATCGCGCCGAGAGCGCATGACCGGGCGGAGGGCGGGGCAGCGGCGGCTACGACGGAGGACACCGACCACACGGCGCCGGTCGCCAGCGCGGTGAGCGCGCGCGGGGTGAAGGCGACAGTGACGGAGGAGCTGAGCGCGGCGATCACGTGCCCGACGGCGAAGACGACCAAGGCCAGGACCGGGGTGGGACGTCGAGGCAGGCCCAAGGTGGCGATTGCCATCGCCGGTGAGCCGACGATCATGCCGATCGCGAACGCGGTGATCAGCAGACCGGCTTGGGAAACGCTGACGCCGAGAACGGAGGCCATCTCGGGCAGGATGCTGGCGATGACGAACTCGATGGTGCCCATCAGGAATGTGCCGAGCGCCAGCAAGCCTACGACGAACGACATGTTGGTGAACTTGTCCGGGGGATCAGACATGTGGAGACGACGACCTTCAGGTGGTGTGGGCGGGTGCGTAGCGTCAGCAGTAGTCGCCGAGCCGCACCGCGTCGGGGGCGGGGCCGCCGCGAACGCCGGTGTCGCCAGCGTCGATCGCGGCGGTCTCGTCTGCCGAGAGCTGGAGTCGAAGACGTCGAAGTTCTCCGCGATGCGGTGTGCTCGGACGGATTTCGGGATCGGGGCCAGACCGTGCTGGAGGTGCCCGGGCAGGATTACCTTCGCTGGCGTTTTCCGATGCCAGGCAGCGATCTCGGTGATCGTGACGTGGGAGAGGGGACTCTTGGTGGCCTTGCGGCCGCTCTCCCGATACATGTTCACCCCGCCCAGCGGCGACCAGGACTGGGTGACCACGCCGAGGGCCGCGTTCGCGTCCCACACCGGGAATTGGGTGAAGTACGGGTGCAGCTCGATCTGGTTGACCGAGGGGACGACGTCCGTGCGGTCAACAAAGGTCCGCAGGTGGCCTGGGTTGTGGTTGCACACGCCGATCGCCCGCACCCGGCCGTCGGCCAGCAGCTTCTCGACCGCTTTGTAGGAGCCTGTTGGCCCCTGAGTGCCGATCATGGCGGTGCTCCTTCCCTCGGACGGCCGGGTGGGGAGCTGGATGGACTCCACTGGGCCAGGCCCCGTACATCGGGGCACTCACAATGCAACGCGAATCGACCCTGACCCGGGAGTCCCTGCGGTGAGGGGTACCGTCAGGGACCCTAAGGCCAGGGAAGAGGGCCCTCCAAGGCCGCTGACCGGCGATCAACCCTGGAATTCGCTGTCGGCCTCCCGCGTCTGGCCAGCGGTGGCGGACCAGCTGGCAAGTAGTTTCAGGCCGTCCTCGGCCGCGGAGCCGGTCGGTGCGCTGTAGACGACGACGTTCAATCCGCTCTCGTCGGATAGATCCATCCGCTCGTGATTGAGCTCTAGGTCGCCGACTACTGGATGGCGAAAGTGCTTGGTGCCCTCACGGAAGATGTACACGTCGTGGGAGCCCCACAACACGCGGAAGGCGTCGCTGCGGGTCGACAGTTCACCGATCAGGTTCGACAATTCCCGGTCGTAGGGATTCCTGCCAGCCTCGATACGCAACCCACCGACGGCGGCGTGAGCGATGCGCTCCCAGTCGGCGTAGAAGCGGCGAGCCTCCGGATTGAAGAACACAAACCGGGCGGTGTTCGCCGCGCAGGTCCGGTCTGCGTACATCTCCGAATACAGCGCTCGGCCCATGGCATTGGCGGCCAGTATGTCGAACTGCTTGTTCGCAACAAACGCGGGCAGCTCGGGTATGCCCTCAACGATTCGCGTCACACTCGGCCGCACCATTGGCCGGGCCTCCCTACGCCTGGCCCGCATCCTGGGACCTGGCCCGGCGGCCCGGGCCAGGTCGTACAGGTGCATGCGCTCGGTGTCATCCAAGCGCAGGGCCTGGGCGAGAGCGTCGAGGACACCGTCCGAGGCACCGGCTAGGTTGCCGCGCTCCAGGCGGGTGTAGTACTCGACACTCACCCCCGCGAGCATCGCCACCTCGCCCCGACGCAGCCCGGGCACTCGCCGCTGCCCATAGACGGGCAAACCCGCCTGCTCAGGCGCGACCTTGTCCCGTCGGGATCGGAGGAATGCGCTGACTTCGTCCCGGTTGTCCATACGTCCAGCGTAGGGACTCTCCGTCGCAGGTGGGGGTCCTTGCCAGTGCCCCTCACAGCACGGACTCCCACACAGGTCATCGCCGGGTTCTCATCAAGTGCCCCGATCTGCCGGGCGTCGGCAGCGTCCGAGCGCAATCTTGAACTCTTGAAGGGACCCCCACGATGAGCACGAAGCAGCGTTCCGTGAGTGTTGGCAGTATCCGGCGCGAGCGCAAGGGCACTGCGGTCGTCGTCGGCGCCTCACTCTCGGGCCTGATGACTGGCCTCGCATTGTCACGCGCCGGGATCGACGTGACGATACTGGAACGCGCAAGCGCCTTCCCCCATACCGGGGCCGCGCTCGGCGGGGTTACCGAACGGATGTTGGAGCACATCACCGGCCGCGCGCGTACGGTCAGGGATGAAACGACGCACGAGACTTGTCAAACTTGGTCCGCCGTTCACGCGCGTTTGCGCACAGCCGTCGAAGCTGATCCGTACATCAGGCTGCGACACGCCGCGACCGTCCGGTACGTAGGCCAGGATGTTGAAGCGGCCTGGGCGACCACTGTGGACGGCGACATGTTCAGGGCTGACGTGGTGATCGGCGCCGATGGTCACCGCAGCGTGGTGCGGCGCAGCGTTGCGCCTCACCATCCTGACGCGACCTTCGCCGGATACACGATCTGGCTCGGGTTGGTGGACGAGCCCGCGATCGGGACGCGTCACCGCTGGCCACGTGACAGTGACATCTTTTACCGAGGCCGCGACTGCCTCATCGGCTACCCGTTATCCAGTCCGAAGGGCTCCTTCTCTCCCGGCTCTCGACAGCTCGGCTGGGCCTGGTACGACACCAGCCGCAACGATTTGCTGCGCGAGAAGGGTTGCGTGGTCGGCGAAGTCGTCCAGCATTCTCTGCGCGCCGCCGACGTCCCCGAGACGACACTGCGCGAACTCGAGGTCGAAGCCAGTGGCCTGTGGCCGTCGCTTTGGCGCGATGTCATCAGCGACAGCGTTGAGCGGCGCGCCGTCCTCGGCATCCCGATCGCCGAATACGTTCCTGATCGGCTGGTCAACGGACGCCTCGCCCTCGTCGGGGATGCGGCTCACGTGCCCACGCCGATGACCGGCTCCGGTTTCAGCATGTCCCTGCATGACGCCGAGGTGGTCGCCGAAGCCGTCGCAGCAGGCGTTCGTGGACCGCGTATGGCACCGGCCTTGGAGCGTTACGAGCGGGCGCGGCTGGGCCGCGTCCGGGCCTCGGTGCAGTCCGGACAGCAGTTCAGTCGCTCCTTCGCGGGCCAGGCCGCCGGAGCCCGCAACGCAGCTCAGCCCGTTTGCTGCCGCTGGTCGAGGCGATCATGACCGCGCGCGCCGTCTCGCGGGTGGCCGCGGGCACCGTGCTGTCCCGCTTGGCCGACGGCGGAAAACCGTCCTCCAGCAACACGCACAGGTCACCGTCCAAGTCGAGAGGACCGCAGCGCAGGGGTCGCATCGCGTGTCCTGAGGTTAGTCACGGCGCTTCAGGTGGCCGCGATTCGCCTATGACGGCTAAACGAGACGACCATTGTCCGCACTCGGCGACACTGCGCGGTCACTGTCCGCTGCAGCGTGCTGGCCTGCCCTACGTGGCAGTGATGCACATCAAACTTCGGGCTCCAGCCTCACCTGCCCGGGGCTTGGGCAACGCCGCTTAGGCGCGGACCGCGGACAGCGCGCGGGCGGCCTCCCGCACGCTGTCTTCGATCTCTTTGAGCCGGTCGGCCATCCGGGGGGCGAGTCCAGTCAGGCCCACGGCCATGGTGACCTCCGACCCACTCACGATGATGGGACTGGCGACACCACAGAGCTCGCTGTTGCGGTTGAAGGCGATCATGTTGGCTCGGATGTCGTCCAGTTCGCGAAGTACAGCGCCACGCTCATCGGATTCGATGTACCGGCGCAGGTAGGCGTCTCGCCGTCGTGGTGCCATGAACGCGAGGAAGCACTTGCCGTAGCTGACGGGCCACAGCGGTCGTCGCTCATGGAGGGGTGGATGCGCTCGAATGGTGTGTGTCGACTCGACGATGTCGATGTGAATCACCGAATCGCCGACCAGGGTTGCGAGCAACGCCGTTTCGTTCCACTCCGCGGCAAGCTTCTCCAGGGCATGGTGGAAAGCGATGGGCACCTGGAGTGGCTTACCGCTCGCGAGAAGACTGAAGATCGCTGGCCCCTGGAGGTAATGCGCGTCCCGCTCTACTACGTAGCCCGTGGCGATCAACCCCCTGACGAGCCCGTGGATCGACGATTTCGGTGCATCCATGACCGTCGCCAGGTCACCCAGACGCAGACCATGTGGCTCACTCCCAACCACATGCTCGAGGATCGACATGACCCGACTGACCGTGCGGTGCTCGGGCGCGAGCGCAGGCGTCGGTCGGTCATCGCTCACGGCGTGGCTCATGCCGAAATCCCCTTGTCTTGGTAGATCGCGTCTTTCGCCACGAACGTTCGGCGTTCGACGATCTGATCGGCTGTTCGCGTTTTGCTGTCTAAGGAGAAAGCTACCAGGCCCGACACGGACATAGTGCCCACCCCGCTGGACGAGCTCCCGGGCCCCGGGCTCGTAGTCCTGATATCAGCAGAATAGGGATACCTCTACCGCACTCAGTCGGTTGGATCCTCTTTGCTGGGGCGCCAGCCTCCCGCGGCCGACATCAGTGCGAGCGAGAGGCCGCCATCGACCAGTAGATCGACACCCGTGATCTGGCTGGCGGCAGGACTGGCGAGGAAAAGAACGGCCCTGGCGACCTCCTCCGCTCGGCCCAGCTTGCGGAGCGGGAGATGGGACTCCCGGAACTTGCGCATGGCGCGTTGGGTCGGATCGTTGTCGTCGTTGAACAGGCCCGCGGTCATCCCGGTGATCGTGGGCCCCGGTGAGACGGTGCAGCAACGGATGCCGTCCGGTCCCCACTCCAGTGCCATCTGCTTGACGAGCATCAACAGCCCGGCCTTGGCTGTGGCGTAGGCGCCGATTGGTGTGGTCGGCTGATGGCCGGTGATCGAGGCTGTCGCCACGACGGCTCCCTCAGATCGCGACAGCCAAGGGTGTGCTGCCTTGCCAAGTAGCCAGGTGGCGCGCGTGTTCACTGCGACCGAGAGATCGAACGCCCCGACGGTCAGGTCCAGAAGGCTCGAGCGCGGGGCCATGCCTGCGTTGCTGATGAGCGCATCGATACCGCCCATCGCCGTGACGGCGGTGGCCACGACGGTCTCGGGCACCCTGGGATCGGCGAGGTCGGCCACGACGGTCTTGACGACTGTGGCACGGTCACGGACCGAAGCGGCAACGGTGCCGAGGGACGCTTGGTCGACGTCTATCAGAGTGAGGGATGCTCCGGAGTCCGCGGCGAGTTCCGCGACGGATTGGCCGATCCCGCTGGCGGCGCCGGTGATCAAGTAGCGCCGCGGGGATTCGCTGGGTGGAGAGGTGTCCGGCAACGTTGCCTCCAGGTTTCGTCCGGCGGGCGGATTTCGGCCGACGGGCCCAACGACATCTTGACGTGCCGCCACTCTGTAGAATAACGTACGCACGTTCATTATGTCGAACGCGATGTGTTGGTCTGCGCACGGCGCTGCCATTGATTTGAGGAGGAGGCGACGTTGAACGAGGAGTTGTGGGAGAAGGGGCTTGAGGTGCGTCGGGAGGTGGCGGGCCGGTCCTACGTGGACAAGGCGCTTGCCGATGCCGACGACTTCACCATGTCGATGCAACGGCTGGTCACCGAGTTCTGCTGGGGCGAGATCTGGACCCGCCCGGACCTGGACCGGCGCAGCCGCAGCATGCTCAACATCGGCATGCTCGCCGCTCTCGGCCGGCTCGACGAGCTCTCCGGCCACATCCGAGGTGCGGTCGCTAATGGGGTGACCAAGGCAGAGGTCCGTGAGTGCCTGCTGCAGGTCGCCGTCTATGCGGGCATGCCGGCTGGGATGAGCGGCTTCAAGGTTGCCCGGAGGGTGTTCGAGGAGCTCGAGAGCCAGACCGCGGACGTACGGTAGGCGCCCAGGCACAGCAAGGAATTTTCGTGAACAGACAGCACGAGGGGCGTGCCGAGGAAATCCTGGAGCCCGACCTCCAGATCGTGGACACGCACCACCACCTCTTCGAGCGGCCGAGTGGTCGCTACATGATCGAGGACTACCTCGATGACGTGGGTGCGGGCCACCACGTCGTGGCGTCGGTATACGTTGAGACGCGGGCGATGGAGCGCGCCGAGGGGCCCGAGATCCTGAAGCCGCTTGGCGAGGTCGAGTTCGTGAACGGTGTGGCGGCGATGAGCGCCAGCGGCGGGTACGGGGCGTGCCGCGTCGCCGCGGGAATCGTGGCGTACGCGGACCTATCGGCCGGTGCTCGGGTCGCCGAGTTGCTGGACCGGGCGGTCGCGGCCGCGCCGGACCGGCTCCGCGGGGTTCGCGTCCTCACCAACGACCCGCCCTGGCCCGAACTCGCGCGGTTCTACACTAAGGCGCCAGAGGCGGGTATCCTCCAGCGGCCCGGCTTTCGGGAGGGTTTTGGCGAGCTGGCGCCTCGCAGGTTGTCGTTCGATGCGGCGGCTTTCCATCATCAGCTACCCGACATCGCCGAGTTGGCGGATGCTTTCCCGGCGACGACCATCGTGCTCAATCATTGCGGTATGGCTCTGGTGTATGGGGCGGGCGCGGCCGAGCGCGCGGAGGTTGAGGAGCGGTGGGCGGCCAACCTGCGTGAGCTCGCCCGGAGGCCCAATGTCTCCTGCAAGGTCGGCGGCCTCGGCTTGCCATTCTGGGGATTCGGTTTCGAGAAGGGAGAGGGGGCGATCAGCTCGCCTATGCTCGCCGAGGCGTGGCGACCGTATGTCGAGCGGACGATTGAGATCTTTGGAACCGGGCGCTGCATGGTGGAGAGCAACTATCCGGCGGACAGCCGCAGCGCGGGCTGGGTCCCGCTGTGGAACGCGCTCAAGCTCATCACCGCCACATGCTCGGCCGAGGAGAAAGCCGAGCTGTACTCCGGCACGGCCAGGCGGGTCTACCGCCTGGGCTGAGTCCGACTGTGGAGAGGAAAGGCGCGACGTGAACGAGCTTTCGGTTGATGATCGCGGGCTCTGCTGGGAGCGTGCACCAGTTGAGGGAGCGTGCCCCCGCTGCAGTGCCGCCGCTTTGGCAGCCTATCCGGTGAGCAGCGGGGCGGGTGGTTCGACGTGGTCAAGTGTCAGCACTGCCTGTATTCGGTGTCGCGGGCGCCAGGGGCGTTGCTCGGCCCACTGCGGTTGGGGGTGGACCGATTTGGGACGGGCTGAGCGGCGAGGAGCCTGCTAGCGGGTGCGGCCGGACAGTGCCCGCGCGGCGGCCAGCAGGCTCCTGGGCAGATCGTCCATCTTG
Organism: Nocardia coffeae; assembly: GCF_019890715.1. Taxonomy (NCBI): domain Bacteria; kingdom Bacillati; phylum Actinomycetota; class Actinomycetes; order Mycobacteriales; family Nocardiaceae; genus Nocardia; species Nocardia coffeae. The sequence continues at coordinate 589,869 of NZ_JAINZY010000004.1, forward strand.
CTCCTCATCCGGGCGTCGGGCCCGGCTACCGCGACTGCGAGGGTGACCGGTGAACCGGCGAAAACCACGGGGCTGGCGATGCCTATCTCAAGACCGCCGTAGCCGTTGGAGTTGATCGCGATCCCGGTCTCGCGAACCACGCGCAGTTCGTCGCGGGCCGCCTCCTCCAATTCCGGCTCGGCGAGGTGCCGTCGGAGGTAGTTGTCGATCCGCCGCGGCTCCATATGCGCGAGGAAGATCTTGCCACTGCTTCGGGGCCACAGCAGTTGGCGCTTGTGTCGAGCGGGTGACGCCCGGATCACCGCCTGCGGTTCCACCACGTCGACGTAGACGAGGGTGTCCCCGACCAGGGTTGCGAGGATGGTGGTCTCGCCCCAGGTCTCGGTCAGCCGTGTCAGGGTGTGCTGGTAGGCGGAGGAGCGCTCGGTCGAGCCAGTCGCCAGTAGGCCCGAGATCGCGGGCCCGATGAAGTAGCGGGCCTTGTCTTCGCGCAGGTAGCCGGTCGCGACCAGGCCCTTGGCCAGGCTGTGGATCGATGACTTGGGCGCGCCGATCGACGCGGCCAGGTCTGCTAGACGGACACTGTTCGCCTCGGTCCGCACCACCATCTCGATGATGGACATCACTCGCGTGACGGTGCGGTGCTCGTCGGTGGTGGCCTGATGGCGATCGGTGGCGGTTGAGGTCATCGGTTTTCTCCTCGGTGGGCGAGGTGGCCTTGCGGTGTCACGCATCCCGTGCTCGACGAGATCGTACGTCTCTATGTACGTATGATTGCACGATATCGCGTACGATATGAGAATTGCTGCGTTTGGGTGTGTCCGGCTACGTCGCTTGCACGCGCACTGCGGGCCGTGACCGGCAGGTCGGGGCGACGAAGGTACCAACGCAGGCACATGGCGTCCGTTTGGTTGACCGACGATCCGGGGCGAGGCCTCGGGAGAGGAGCATCGTGGGCTGGAGAGGGAAGTTGGACCGGCTGTTCGTCGGCGGGGAGTGGGTTGAGTCCTCAGGGACCGACACCATCGCCGTCGTTTCCCCGGTCAGCGAAGAGAAGATCGCCACCGTCCCGTCGGGGACGGTGGCGGATGTTGACCGCGCCGTAACGGCCGCCCGGCAGGCCTTCGACCACGGCCGCTGGCCGCGGACGCCGGTCGACAAACGGGTGGCCGTGCTCGAGCGGTTCCGGGACCTCTACGAGAAGAACCGGGACGTCATCGCTGAGCTCATCACCGAGGAGATGGGCTGCCCGATCGCGTTGTCCCGCACCATTCAGGCGACAACGCCGCGGATGATCCTGGAAGCCTACCTTCAAGTCGCTCTGGAATATCCGTTCGACGAGCTGCGCCGCGGCACGGCGGGCGATGCGCTGGTCACGCACGAGCCCGTCGGCGTCGTCGCCGCCGTGATTCCGTGGAACGTGCCGCAGAGCGTCGCCATGCAGAAGGTCGTCCCCGCCCTGCTCGCCGGGTGCACTCTGGTGCTCAAACCGGCGCCGGAGACTCCGCTCGACGCGTATCTGATGGCCGAGCTGCTTCAGCAGGCCGGTGTGCCTGACGGCGTCGTAAACGTGGTCCCCGCTGACCGCGAAGCCAGCGAGTACCTCGTCGGACACCCCGGCGTGGACAAGGTGACGTTCACCGGTTCCACGGCGGCCGGGCGGCGTATCGCCGCGAGATGCGGCAACGACCTCCGGCGGGTGACCCTGGAGCTCGGCGGAAAGTCGGCTGCGGTCTTCCTTGACGACGTCGACCTCGACTCGGCTGTCGAGAGCCTGCGGCTGGGATCGCTGCGCAACAGCGGCCAGGTGTGCAGCCTCAAGACCCGACTGGTGGTGTCCCGGCGACGGGAGGCTGAACTGCTCGAACGGCTGACCGCGCTCCTGGCATCGATGCCGGTCGGGGACCCGTTCGACGAGTTCACCCAGATCGGGCCGATGGCGGGCGCCCGACACCGCGAGCGGGTCGAATCCTACGTGGCATCAGGGCGCGAGCAGGGAGCCAGGGTCGTCGTCGGTGGCGGCCGTCCGGCAGGGATCGACCGGGGCTGGTTCGTCGAACCCACGGTCTTCGCCGACGTGACCCCGGATATGCGAATCGCGCAGGAGGAGGTCTTCGGGCCGGTGCTCTCGGTGCTGACCTACGACGACGAGGACGAGGCCGTCGCCATCGCCAACGACTCTGTTTACGGCCTTAGCGGCGCCGTCTACACGGCGGACGTCGAGCACGGCCTGGCGCTCGCGCGCCGGATCCGCACCGGCACCGTAGAGATCAATGGCAGCTCGGCGGGCTTCACAGCGCCGATGGGCGGCTTCAAGAGCAGCGGGATCGGCCGAGAAGCCGGACGCGAGGGCCTCGAGGCCTATATGGAGATCAAGTCCCTGGGGCTGCCTGCGGACTACGCGGAGAAGCTCGCGGCGGACTGAACTGCCGCACAGGAAATCCGGCGGGCAGGTGATGTCACCGCCCGGCCGGGCGTGTCGGGGTCAGTGCGTGGCGCCGACTTGCAGTGCCGCGATCACGCCAGGCTGGTCGGAACGGTTGCTGCAGGTGTGCTTGGTGCCGCGCTGGATGAAGGAGTCGCCCGCTTTCGGCAGGGCCTGCGCGGACTTGAGGGCCGCGCAGATCTCGCCCGAGACCACGGTGATGAGGTCGAGAGAGTCCGTGGCGTGCAGTCCGGGGATGTCCCCACCGACGTAGGCATCCTCCGCGACGGACGCCTCCAGTGACTCCTACTTGTCGGCGACGTTCTAGTCGCTGTCCGGCGGGAATGTGGTGATCACGTAGGTGAAGCCGTACGGGGCGGTGGGATGACCGCTTTGTCACCGAGGGTCTCTTCGGCGAGCACGTTCGCAGGCATGTGCGTGACCTGCCAGATCTGGTTGATTGTGAAGGCCTCGGTCGCCACGCGGGTCTCGGTGAAGGCGTCGTCAACGATCGTCGAGCGCCCCGACTCGTTCAGCCCCGCCACCGTTCGGCGTGCGCGAACGTTGAGGTACCTGCCGGCCATGTCGTTGTCCTCCCAGCGTCGTCGTCAAAGTCGATGCAGTGTGTCGGAGCTTCAGTCTCATACGCAAGGATGTCGATTTTGTCCCCATATACGTACCTGCTAGCCGTCGTCCAATATCGGTAATCGATGGTCGCCGCAACATTGACATTGACACTGCGGGCCAGGTATTCATAGTCTCGGCCGATATCTGGTATGGCTGTACTTAAATATGAATCCTGGACCGGTGTGTAGCTCCGCTGTCCACGACCGCCTCGTCAATGACGACATGGGGAGTATCTGTGACAACTTCCAACGACCGGGCCACGGCGCTGGCCGCCGACGAGCAAAAGGCGCTCGTATCGAGGGTGTCCCGACACGTGATCCCGCTGATCTTCCTCGGCTCGGTGATGTCCTATCTGGATCGGGTCAACCTCGGATACGCCCAGTTCGGGCTGGCGACCGACCTTGGCGTCACGGCGGCGGCGTACGGGCTGGCCGCGGCCGTCTTCTTCATCGCGTACTGCGTCTGTGAGATCCCGAGCAACATCCTGATGGAGCGGTTCGGTGCCCGGGTCTGGATGACGCGCATCATGCTGAGCTGGGGCATCGTCACGGTGCTGACCGGTTTCGTGCAGAACGAGACGCAGCTCTACATCGCGCGCTTCCTGCTCGGGCTCGCCGAGGCGGGGTTCTTTCCCGGCATGGTGCTCTACCTGACGCGCTGGTTCCGTGGCCGCGACCGCGCCGTCGCCCTGAGCTGGCTGGTCATCGCCCAGCCCGTTGCCTTCGTGATTGGGGGTCTCACTTCGGGTGTCATCCTCGACCACGTGCGTTGGTTCGGCCTTCAAGGCTGGCAGTGGGTCTTCGTGTTGACGGGGGTTCCAGCGGTGCTCGTCGGCTTATTGATCCTGCGGCTGCTGCCGGATCGGCCCGTGAAAGCGCGATGGTTGACCGAGCGTGAGGTCACGTGGCTGCTGCGGTCGATCGACGCCGAAACCGTGTCGGAGACCAGGCACGGGCTGTGGGCGCAGCTGGCGGCGCTCAAGTCCCCCAGGGTTCTGCACCTCGGCCTCATCAACTTCGTCTTCGCGCTCGGCTTCTACGGGTTCAACCTCTTCGTGCCGCTCGTCCTCAAACAGATCAATCCTACGTACAGCGCGACGAACATTGGCCTCGTTGCCGTCGTGCCGTACCTCTTCGCGATCGGCGGCCTGCTGGTGTTCTCCAGGTTCGGCAAGCGGCCGACGGAGTTGCGCCTGTTGACGACCGGGCTCGCGCTTGTGAGCACTCTCGGCCTGGCAGGGGTCATCCTGTTGCGCGCCCAGCCCGTGCCCGCGCTCGTGGCGCTCACCGTCGCGGCGCTCGCGATGTTCCCGTTCATTCCCATGTTCTGGGCGATGAGCACGGTTTCGCTCACCCGTAAGGAGTCCGTGGTCGGGATCGCGGGCATCAACACCCTGTCGGCGCTGGGCGGGTTCATCGGCCCCTACCTCGTCGGCAGGGCGTCGTCCGGAGCCACTGTCACACCCGGCCTCCTGATGCCGCTCGTCGCGCTGGTGATCTGCACTGTCCTGACTGCTGTATGGCGGGGCGGAAAGTCCGCGAAGCGGATCGAGGAAGTGTCCGCCGGTGTGCCGCGCGCCGGCGGGGCTGCGGACGCCCCGCTGTCGACCGAGACGCGCTGACGGGGCGAGCCCCCGCGAGGCCCCGTCAGGCGTCACTGGGGCTGCGTAAACGTACTGAGCAATGCGTTTCGCGCGACGGGCCCGCGTGGCGCTTCGGCGCCACGCGGGCCCGTCGGCGTCCGGGGGCCCGATTCGGGCATCGCACGGCCCGCCGAGCTTGACGGAGCGGTGCGAGATTCGTATAGTGGCCGTAGCTAATGACGAACAGTCATACGGCATTCTGAACAGCCTGAGCGACGTGGTCACTGTCTGTGACCACGGACCGGGCTCCGTTCCACGTGGAGAGGACGTAGTCCATGGAGTCGCTGACGGCGAAAGCAGGCCAGTTCCTTGCGGAGATCAGCTACGACAAGCTCCCGCCCGAGGTCCTGCCGATGGTGCGGAACGCGTTCACCGACACAGTCGCCGTGATCATGGTGGGGATCGACCAGCCGGTTGCGGACATCGTTCGCCGGACCCTCGCCGAGCCGGCTGCGGGTGTGCGCGAGGCCCGCTCGTGCCTGTCCGAGTCGCTCATCGGAGCGCCGGAGGCAGCCCTTCTGGCGGGGGCGATCGCGCACTCTCTGGACTACGACGATCAGTCGATGTCGGGACACCCCAGCGCGGTGCTCGTTCCGGCGATCCTCGCCGAGGCCGAGGTGCTTGGCTCGACAGGCCAGGAGATGGTCACCGCCTTCGTAGCGGGCTACGAAGTCTGGTGCGAACTCTGGCGCCGCGACCGGGATTACCACAATAAGGGCTGGCACCCAACGTCGGTGTTCGGGGCGATGGCTGCGGCCGCCGCGGGCGCGGTGCTGCATCACCTCCCGGCCGAACGCGCCGCCACAGCTCTTGCGATCGCCGCGAGCCATGCGGGCGGATTGTTCTCGAACTTCGGCTCGATGATGAAGGGTTTCCACGCCGGGATGGCGGCCCGCAACGGGCTGGTGGCCGCGCGCCTGGCCGCTGCCGGGATGTCCGCGGGGCCGGACGCGATCGAGAACAAGCAGGGCTTCCTGATGGCGTTCTCGACCGCGCGCACCCCGGACCTCGACTCACCGTCGAAGCTGGGCAAGGAGTGGTACCTGCCCAACCACAAGCTGCTTATCAAGCTGCACCCCACCTGCTACTTCCTGCACCGCTCGTTCAACGCCACAGTCCGGTTGCTCGCCGAACACCCCGTGACGGCGGACGAAATCGAGTCGGTCGATGTACACATGGGCAAGGGGCAGATCACCTGCCTGGTCTACGAGCGTCCGCAGACCCGCTGGGAGGCGGAGTTCAGCGGCCAGTACGGCATCGCGGCGGCGGTGCTGCTCGGCAAGATGGGCGTACCGGAGCTGGCCGACGAGGTCGTCCAACGGCGAGAGATGCAGGCCTTCTATCCCAAGGTGACTCTGGTCCCGGTCGACGAGGTAGACGAGCGCGACCCGGTCTTCTCGCCCACAGAGAACGTGGTGGTGAAGCTCAAGAACGGAGAGGTCCTCGAGAGCGGTCCCATCGCCTCGATCCCAGGTCACGCCAGCGAGCCGCTGACCACCGAGCAGCTGTGGGGCAAGTTCCGCGAATGCACCACGAAGACCCACGGCGAGATCGAGGCGCGCGAGCTGTTCGACGTGCTCCAGCGCATCGACTCGCTGGACTCCGTCACCGACGTACCCACCTGCATGGGCATCTTCACCGACTAGTTCCCCCTGTTAACCGGATGGCGCCGTGAGCGCCGCCGCCGACCCCCGAGGACACCTGACATGGGAAAGATCACGGTCGCACAGGCGATCGCCCGACTGCTTGAGCAGATGGGCACCGAGGTCGCTTTCGGCCTGAATGGCCACGGCAACTGGGCGCTGCTCGACGCCCTGGTCCACGAAACCGAGATCCAGAGTGTGGCGGTCCGAAGCGAGGACCACGCCGTCGAACTCGCGGACGGATACTGGCGACGCAAGCGCGGTGCCCCGCTGCCCATCGTCAGCACCAGCGTGGGCCCCGGCAACATGAACGCGGTGCCGCCCATCGCCACGGCCTTCTACGAGTCGATCGGCATGCTGGTGCTGGCGGGCGTCGGCGCAACCCACTGGTTCGATCGCGGGGGCATCGAGGAGTTCTACCGGCACGGTCCCGAGGACTGGGTGGCGATTCTCAAGCCGATCACCAAGAAGGCGTTCACCGCCATCCGGCCCGATACTGTGATCGAGACCTTCCTGCGCGCGTACCAGACCGCGCACACCGGTCGACCGGGCCCGGTCGTGATGGCGCTGCCGTTCGACATCCAGAACACGCTGATCCCGGACGACCTGCCGGACCCGACGCCGTACATGGTGTCGCGGCGGCCAGCTCCCGATCCGCAGGGAGTTGCCGAGGCGGTCGAGCTGCTGAAGAATGCTGAGCGCCCGTACGTGGTGGTCGGCAGCGGTATCGCCAACTCCGGCGCGTACGACGCGCTGCTCAGATTCGCCGAGGCCACTGGCATCCCGGTCGCGGTCACCCCGAGCGGCAAGGCCGCATTCCCCGAGGACCACCGGCTGTCCCTGGGGTGCATCGGCCGCGCGGGCACCGGCCAGGGCAACCACGGTGCGCGGCGCGCGGACGTGGTGCTCGGCGTCGGGACGCACTTCACCGACATCGACACCGGCGCCTGGACGCTGTTCGACATTCCGAATGCCACCAAGCTGATCCACATCGACATCGACCCGACGGAGCTGGGCCGCGCCTACCCGACGGCGGTCGCGCTGAACTCCGACGCCAGGCTCGGCCTGGACGCGCTTACCAAGGCCGCGACCGAAGTCGGCGTCACCGAGCGGAAAGCCTGGACCGACGAGCTCGACGGCGTGCGCACGACGTGGCTGGCGGACACCGAAGAGATGCGCACCTCGGATATCGCGCCGCTACACTACGCGCGGGTTACCACGGACACCGCTGCGGTCGTCGCCGAGAAGTGCCCGGACGCGTCAATCCATTTCGACACCGGCAACATGCTCAGCTTCGGCCCGTCGTTTCTGCCCGCGTCCTCGCGGCACGTGGTGCACAGCGGGTTCATGCATCGGATGGGCTGGAGTGCGGCGTCCGTGCTGGGCGCGAGCCTGGCTTCGGACCGCGGCCCCGCGATCGCGCTGCTCGGCGACGGGGCATATCTCATGCGCGCCACGGTCGTGCCCACAGCGGTGGAACTGAAGCTGCCGATCGTGTGGATCGTCATGGACAACCGTTCGCTGCAGATCGAGCGCGAGACCATGTTGAAGCTCTACGGCCGGGAGTCCATGTGCGACTACCGGATCGAGGGCGAGGAGGAGCTTTGGGGCCCCGACTACGTCGGGATGTCGGTGGCGATGGGTGCCGAGGCGGTGAGGGTCAGCAAGGCCGCCGACTTCAAGCCGGCCCTGGAGGCGGCGCTCGACAGCCGCAAGCCCACCGTGATCAGCGTAGACACCGAACTGGAAACCCCGCAGTACCGCGCGATCTGGTACCCGTACCCCGCCGATTACCACGCCACCTGGAAAGCCGGTCCGCTTGATGCGGACACGACGCCGGCCCACGACTGAGGGGAACTGATCGATGGCGAGCGAACTAGCGTTGAAGGATCCGACGCTGCACCGCGACCTGTGCTATGTCGGGGGAAAGTGGATCGGCGCGGACTCGGGTGGGACCGTGCCTGTCCGCAACCCGGCGACGGGCGCGGAGATTGGGACGGTGCCCTACTTCGGGGCGGTCGAGACCCGCCGGGCGATCGAGGCAGCCGACGCGGCTCTGCCCGCGTGGCGTGGCCTGCTGGCCAAGGAGCGCAGCCGGCTTCTTCGTCGATGGTTCGACCTCGTTATCGAGAACCAGAAGGACCTAGCACACCTGCTGACCGCCGAGCAGGGTAAGCCCTACCGGGAGGCCCTTTCGGAGGTCGTCAGCGGCGCGCAGTTCATCGAGTGGTTCGCCGAGGAGGCGCGCCGGGCATACGGAGAGACCATCCCGGCCCCAGCGCAAGACCGCCGGGTCGTGGTGATCAAGCAACCGGTGGGCGTGTGTGCCGCGATTACCCCGTGGAACTTCCCGAACACGATCATCACGCGGAAAGCCGCCGCCGCGCTGGCCGCAGGTTGCACGATGGTCGTCCGGCCCGCCACCGAGACGCCGTATTCCGCGCTGGCGCTCTCGGAACTGGCGGCTCGCGCGGGGATTCCTGACGGCGTGCTCAATGTCATCACCGGGCACCCACAAAACATGGGTCGCGAGCTGACTACGAACCCAACAGTGCGCAAGCTGTCGTTCACCGGATCGACCGGGGTCGGCAAGATCCTCATGGAGCAGAGCTCCAGCACGGTCAAAAAGCTCGCGCTCGAGCTGGGCGGCAACGCCCCGTTCATCGTGTTCGACGATGCGGACCTCGATGCGGCCGTCGAGGGGGCGATCGCCTCGAAATTCCGCAACACTGGACAGGCATGTGTTGGTGCCAACCGGTTCTATGTGCACGAAGCCGTTTACGACGACTTCGCTGCCCGGCTGGCGGCGAAGGTCATGGAGATCAAGGTGGGGGACGGTGCCGACCCTGACACTGTCATGGGTCCGCTGATCAGCACGGACGCCGTCGAGAAGGTGGAGGAGCACATAGCGGACGCCGTCGGCAAGGGCGCTCGCGTGGCGGCCGGTGGCAAGCGGCACATGCTCGGCGGATCGTTCTTCGAGCCGACGGTGCTCGTGGACGTGACTGCGGACGCGCTGGTGTCCCGCGACGAGACGTTCGGCCCGCTGGCCCCGCTGTTTCGCTTCCGGGACGAGGCCGAGCTAATCGGCGCAGCCAACGACACCGAGTACGGGCTGGCCGCATACGTGTTCAGCCGCGACATCGGGCGGATCTGGAGGATGGCTGAAGCCATCGAGACCGGCATGGTTGGGATCAACGTCGGGCTGATGGCCAACGAGGCCGTCCCGTTCGGCGGCATCAAGGAATCCGGCGTCGGGCGCGAGGGCTCGCGCTACGGCCTCGAGGACTACCTCGAGGTGAAGTACATCTGCATGGGCGGGCTGTGACTGCCGACCCGGCCGTGTGAGGTCGGTCCGTGAACCAAGGGAGTGAGCTGTGCGCGAAGCCGTGATCTGCGAGGCCGTGCGGACGCCGATCGGCCGCCGCAACGGGGCCTTCGCGGAGGTCCATGCGGTCGACCTGTCCGCCCATGTGCTGAACACAGTGCTGGAGCGCACCGGGTTGAGCGCCGATGACGTCGATGACGTCGTCTGGGGCTGTGTGACCCAGTTGGGCGACCAGTCCGGCAACGTCGGCCGGTTCGCCCTGCTGGCGGCCGGCTGGCCGGAATCCGTCCCCGGTGTGACGATCAACCGCGCCTGCGGGTCCAGCCATCAGGCGATCGAGTTCGCCGCGATGGGTGTGATGTCGGGGCGCTACGACCTGGTGGTCGCTGGTGGTGTCGAGACGATGAGCAGGGTGCCGCTCGGGGCGACCCGTGCGGTCGGCCAGCCCTACGGTCCGCTGATGTCCGGGCGCTATCCGGGCAGCACCTTCGAGCAGGGCGCGGGCGCCGAGGCGATGGCGGTCCGCTGGTCGTTCTCGCGGCAGCAGTTGGATGAGTTCTCGCTTGCCTCGCACGGCAAAGCAGCAGCGGCCACGGACGCTGGGGCCTTCGCAGCTCAGCTCGCGCCGTTGCCGTCGGTGCCGGACTTCCGTGTGGATGAGGGCATCCGTCGGGACTCCTCGCTGGAGAAGCTGGCGGGTCTGAAGTCGGCCTTCGCCGAGGGCGGTGTGGTCACGGCGGGCAACTCGTCGCAAATCTCCGATGGCGCGGCCGCGCTCGTAGTCACCACGCCGGAGCGGGCGGCCGAGCGGGGCCTGACCCCGGTCGCGCGGCTGCACACCGGCGTGGTCGCGGGCGACGACCCGACGATGGTCCTGTCGGCGCCCATCCCGGCCACAGCAAAACTGCTGAAGCGCAGTGGCGTCCCGCTGGAGGACATCGGTGTCTACGAGGTCAATGAGGCGTTCGCAACCGTGCCCTTGGCCTGGCTGTCCGAGACCGGTGCGGATCCGGCGAAGTTGAACCCGCTGGGCGGCGCGGTGGCCGTGGGCCATCCGCTCGGAGCGTCGGGAGCGATTTTGATGACCCGGCTGATCCATCACATGCACGACAACGGGATCCGCTACGGCCTGCAGGCGATCTGCGAGGCCGGCGGTACCGCGAACGCGACGCTGGTCGAGCTCGTTGCGTAGGCGGCGAGAGACCGATTACGAGAACGAGGCAGGGAGACGACAAGTGCAATTCGACGGGACATCGACTCTCATCACGGGAGGGGCGTCCGGGCTCGGCCTCGCGACGGCGACGAGGCTGGTCGGGCAGGGCGCCCGTGTGGTCCTGGTCGACCTGCCGTCGTCACCGGGGCCGGATGTGGTGAAGGAACTCGGGGAAGCCGCGACCTTCGTCTCGGCGGACATCCTCGACGACGAGCAGTTCGGTGCCGCACTCGACGCTGCCGAGGCGAACGGTCCACTCCGCGGCGTCGTCCATTGCGCCGGCCGTGGCGGCGACCGGCTACGGATCATCGACAAGGAAGGCAACCCGGGGGACTTCGCGTCCTTCGAGGACGTCGTCCGGGTCAACCTCTTCGGTACCTACAACGTGCTACGGCTCAGCGCGGCGCGGATGGCCGCCAACGAGCCGGTTGAGGACGGGCGCGGCGCGGTGGTGCTGACCGCGTCGGTCGCGGCGTTCGACGGGCAGATCGGGCAGACCTCGTACACCGCCTCGAAGGCGGCTGTACACGGGATCACCCTGGTCGCTGCCCGCGACCTGGCGAGCATCGGCATCCGGGTGAACACGATTGCCCCGGGCACGTTCGACACCCCGATGCTCGCCCGGTTGCGCGAGGACATCAGGACAACGCTCGCGTCGGCCGTGCCGCACCCCAAGCGGCTGGGCCACGCCGAGGACTACGCCCACCTCGCCGTGGCACTGCTGGAGAACTCCTATGTCAACGGCGAGACCATCCGTCTCGACGGGGCCATCCGCATGCCTCCGCGGTAACCGGACACCCACCAGCATCCCGGTCCATCTCCGTCGCAGAAAAGAAGGTCTTCGTGTTCCAGTTGCCCGACGCCCGTTACTACCCGTCGTTCCTCGGCGAGCGCATGCAAGTCGGCATGATCGTCAACGACCTCGAGCAGGCCCTGACCTTCTGGACCGAGGTCATGGACGTCGGCCCTTGGATCGTGATCGAGCAGTCGCTTGGCGACCGCGAGTTCGTGCACCGCGGCGAGGTGAGCCCAGTGGACATGTCCGTCGCGTTCTCCTACATCGGCGAGACCCAGTTCGAGCTGATCGCCCAGAACAACGATGCGCCGTCGGCTTACCGGGAGTTCCTTGAGGAAGGCCGCGAGGGCGTCCAGCATCTCGCGTTCTGGCCGGACGACTACGAGCACGCCTGCGCTGAACTCGAGCGCCGCGGCTTCGAGGAGGTCACCGTTGTTCGGACCGCTGACGGTGAGAAGAACGTCAGCTACTTCGCGGGCCCGCCGCTGCTCGGGGTTCTGATCGAGGTGATCCCCGTGACCGAGGCGAGGCGGCAGTATGTGGCCGCCATGGAGGCCCTGGCACGAACCTGGGACGGCACCAGGCCGATCCGGCGCTTCGCTTCCCGAGCGGACTTTCTCGTGTCCGCCGATGTCGCCTCGCTCGAGCGGCAGCCCTGACCGCCGTACACGGATAAAGGAGACGACGTGGAGTTCGACCTCACACAGGACCAGCAGTTCTTCCGCGACACTGTCCGGGATTTCGCCCAGCGTGAGCTGGCGCCCGGTTCACGAGAGCGGGCGCACAGCAGCGACTACCCCTGGGACGTCGCGAAGAAGATGGCCGCGAACGGCCTATTGGGCATCACGGTCGATGAGGAGGACGGCGGTGGCGGCGGGTCGCTGATGGATGCTGTGATAGCGATCGAGGAGATCGCGGCTGCGTGCCCGCGCAGCGCCGACGTGATCCAAGCGGGGAACTTCGGCGCATTACGAGTGCTGGCCAACTTCGCTACTGCTGACCAGAAAGAACGTTACCTGGCGCCGTTGCTGGACGGAACGGGCCTGATTTGCGTGGCCATGACCGAGCCGGACGCGGGTTCCGCGGTGACCGAGCTGTCCACGACGGCGACGCCGGACGGCGACGGCTTTCGGGTCAATGGCAGTAAGATCTTCACGACGCACGGCCTGCACGCCTCGGTGTTCCTGGTCTACGTCCGCTTCGGTCCCGGTACGAACGGCATCGGGTCCGTGCTGGTCGAGCGTGGCGCGAAAGGCTTGGCCTTCGGCAAGCCCGCGTCGTTCCTTAGCGGCGAGGACTGGAACCCGCTGTTCTTCGACGACGTGTACGTGCCGCAAGAGAATGTGCTGCTCGGCCCAGGCGGGTTCAAGAAGCAAATGAGCGGGTTCAACGTTGAACGCATCGGCAACAGCGCCCGTGCGTTGGCCCTGGGCCGCTACTCCTACGAACTCGCCCGGGAGCACGCGCTGACCCGCCGTCAGTTCGGCCGGCCGCTGTGCGAGTTCCAGGGTCTGCAGTGGAAGTTCGCGGAAATGAAGATCAAGCTCGACGCGGCCCAGCTGGTGCTGTATCGGGCGGTGACCAACGCGGAGAACGGATTCCCGTCTACGGAGCAGACCGCCATCGCCAAGGTGTTGTGCAACCGAACCGGCTTCGACGTAGCGAACGAGTCGCTGCAGGTTCTTGGCGGGATGGGTTACAGCGACGAGATGCTCGTCGAGTACTGCCTGCGCCGCACCCGCGGCTGGATGATCGCCGGCGGCACGATCGAGATGCTGCTCAACCGGATCGCCGAGTCGGTTTTCGAACGGCGGTTTCCGCAGCGGCCGCCACGCCCGCAGGACTGACACGAATGTACGCCGTGGCGGGCGCCGACCGGCCCCGCGACCTCTGAAAGGGTCGACAGTGAATGAGCAGGACCGCATGGTTTTCGACGCAGTCTTCGCGCCGCGAGTGGTGGCGCTTGTGGGGGCGTCGAGCAACGCGGGCAAGCACACCTCGCGTCCTCAGAGGACGCTGCGCCGGCATGGGTACACCGGCAAGATCGTGCCGATCAACCCCAAGCAGGCGGAGATCTTCGGGGATCGGGCGTATCCGAGCCTCGACGAGGTGCCCGACGCCGTGGACCACGCCTTCCTGATGGTGCCCGCGGCCGCAGTGAGCGAGGCCCTGGAACAGTGCATCGAGCACAAGGTCCCGGTCGCCACCATCTACGCGGACGGCTTCGCCGAGGCCGGTCCGGAAGGGCAGCGCCGGCAGGACGAGCTGGTTGAGCGGGCCCGAGAGGGCGGCGTCCGGCTGCTCGGCCCGAATTGCAGCGGCATCGTCAGTACGAAGCCGTCTTGCGCGCTGTCGGTGAACGCCGCGATCGAGCAGCTCACCATCACGCCGGGGCCATTGTCCGTGATCTCGCAGTCCGGCAGCATGACGGGAGGGCTGGTGTCGCGGGGCCTTGGCCGGGGCGTTGGGTTCTCCAAGGTCGTCTCCATCGGTAACGAGAGCGACCTGACGGTGGCAGAGCTGACCGACTGGTTCGTCGACGACCCGGACACCGGCGCGGTATTGCTCTTCCTTGAGACGCTGCGGGATTCGAAACGGCTGGGCCGGGCGGCGCGGCGGGCGGTGGAAGCCGGCAAGCCGGTGATCGTCTACAAACTGGGCCGCTCGGACGTCGGCCGGAGCCTGGCTGCTTCACACACCGGGGCGATGGCGGGCGCAGACGAGGTGGCGGATGCCTTCTTCGCCGCCAACGGGATTCTGCGGGTCGACACGATCGAGACTCTTTTCGAGCTGCCTGCCCTGTTGGCTGGGCAGCGACCGTCGGAACGACACCGGGTCGCGGTGATGTCGACCACCGGTGGCGGCGCCGCTACCGTGGTCGACCGGCTCGGGTCGATGGGAGTGAACGTGGTGCCGCCGAGCGACGCGGTCGTCGACGCGCTTGCCACGAAGGGGGTCACCATCCCGCGCGGCCCACTCACCGACCTGACCCACGCTGGCACCAGGGCGGAGGTTTACGGGGCGGTCATCGACGAGCTCGTGGCGTCCGACCACTGCGACCTCGTGCTCGCGATCGCCGGCAGCTCCGCACAGTTCCAGCCGGAGATCTCGGTTGAGCCAATCATACGGGCCGCGCAGCGGGACAAGCTGGTGGCGACGTTCCTGGCTCCGCACGCCGTCGAGGGCCTGGCTCGCCTTGCTGAGGCAGGCGTTGCGGGCTTCCGGACTCCCGAGTCCTGCGCGGACGCCGTGCGGGCCTGGAGCCGGTGGACCGCACCCGCCGTCCCGCCCGCTGCTGACGCCGAACGTCTCGCCGCGGTCGCGGCACGGCTGAAGGCGTTAGGCGAACTGCGCCCCAATGAGGTCGAGTCGGCCGGGGTCTTCGGCGCGCTGGGCATCCCGACCGCGGCATCCGCCGTGCTCACGGACCTCGAGGTGGGCATGGAGCTCGACTCGTGCGTCGGGTTCCCGGTGGTGGCCAAGGTGCTCTCGGCGGACGTCCCGCACAAGACGGATGCAGGCGGTGTCGTGCTGGGGATCCAGGACGCGGCCGAGCTTGCCGCTGCGGTGCGGACGATCCGCGCGAACGTGGCCGCGAGCCACCCCGACGCGGATATCGACGGAATCCTGGTGCAGCGTATGGAGAAGGGTCTGGCCGAGGTGATCCTCGGATTCCGCCGCGATCCCGAGGTTGGGCCGGTCGTGATGCTTGGCGTCGGCGGAGTGCTCGCCGAGCTCTACAGGGACATCGCCGTGCGGCTGGCTCCGGTGGGCCCGGAGGATGCGCGGGCGATGATCGAGGAGGTCACCGGTCTGGCTGTGTTGCGCGGCTACCGAGGACTGCCGCCTGGGGACACTGCGGCGCTGGCGGCCTCGGTCGTAGCGATTTCCCAGCTTGCCGCGCTCGACCCGGCATTGAGGTGCATCTCCGAGGCCGAGATCAACCCGCTGCTGGTCGGTCCGGAGGGAGCCGGCGTGGTGGCGGTGGACGGACTCGTCGTGCTGTGACCGACCAGCGGCACCTCGTATATGTACTGTATTCTGAACAATAATTCGAAATAACGAAAAACGTGAGGGTGTGAGGAACGTGGCCGAGGTCGATTCGCAGCGGTCGAAAGAGGTGCTGGAGCGGGTGGAACGGGAGCGGGGCGTGCGTGCCTGGCCGAAGCTCCTCGCTGCACGCGACCCAGACATGCTGGAGTTGATGCACGACACGACCACGTACGTGCTGGACCGTCGCAATAGCGTCCCCCGCAAGTACAAGGAGATCATCCTGGCGTGCCTGAACGCGGCGTCGCTGCGGGAGTTCGGCTTCCGGTTCCATGTTCGTGGCGCGCTCGCCCACGATGCTTCGGAGGACGAGATCCTCGAGGCGCTCGAACTGGTTGGGCTGACCAACCAACAGGCACTGACTTCGATGCTGGCGCCGCTGGCGGACGAGGTCGCGAAGGCTCGGGAGAACGGTTCCGTCGGCTGAGCCGGCGCTCCCGCTTCCGTAGTGACAACGCGGGTTGGGGGCCCGGCCCGAGAGGGCGGGCCCCGGCCGCACGGTGACGTAGTTGACGACGTAGTGATGAGGTCCCATGGCCGAGAATCCAATTCCTAAAATCGCTCCCTTCCACGATCCTGCCGATGTCGTAGTCGTCGGCGGCGGCTCCGCCGGATGTGTGATGGCCGCCCGGTTGACCGAGGACCCGTCCGTCCGGGTTGTGCTGCTCGAGGCGGGCGCGGAGTACGACCAGAGCGGCCCCAACGAGCTCACCGAGCTCTACGGCGGCAAGGCGGTGCTCCGCCCGAAGTACTACTGGCCCGGGCTGACCGGGACCACGGCGAGCCCGTCGAGGTTCCCCGGCGGCAAGCCCCCACGGGTCTCCTACAAGCAGCCGCGGCTGCTGGGTGGCGGCTCGTCGGTCAACGGCCAGGTGGCCTTCCGCGGTGCGCCGGACGACTTCGACGCTTGGGCGAAGGCCGGCGCCCGCGGCTGGGGCTGGGACGACGTCCTGCCCTACTTCATCAAGCTTGAGCACGACCTGGACTTCTGCGGCCCGCTGCACGGCCAGGACGGCCCGACCTACATCAGGCGCACCCCGCGCGAAGAGTGGGACTCGGTGTCGCTGGCGGTGAGCGACGCGCTCGTCGCGCGCGGCCACCAGTACATCGACGACATGAACGGCGAGTTCGCCGCGGGCCACGGTGCCGTCCCTCTAAACAACGATGGCGAGCTCCGCAGCTCAGTGGTTCGGGCCTATCTCACCCCGGCGGTTCGGGCGCGGCCCAACCTTCGTGTCCTGACCGAGGTCGAGGTCACCCGGATCCGCACCGAAGGCAAGCGCGCAGTCGGCGTCGAGGCGACCTCGGAGGGCGCACAGGTCTTCGTGCCGGCCCGGCACGTGATCGTCACGGCGGGGGCAATCAACTCGCCGGCACTGCTGCTGCGCTCCGGGATCGGTGACGGCGCCGTGCTGGCTCAGCTGGGTGTGGAGGTGGTCGCCGACCGCCCCGGTGTCGGCCGGAACCTGCAGAACCATCCGATGACCTCGGTGTCGGCGTACACCGAGCCGAAGGGCCGTCGGGTCCGTCCGCAGCGGCGTGTTTTCTCCTATCTGCGCTACTCCTCCGGGGTCGAGGGCTGCGCTGCCGAAGACATGGTCCTCTCCACCGGGGCTCGCTCGATGTGGCACGCGATCGGCCAGCGCATCGTTACACTCTCGCCGTACGTTGCCATGCCGTACTCCACCGGCACCGTGTCCCTCGCGAGCGCCGACCCGGCGGTGAACCCGGTCATCGACAACAACTGCCTGGCCGACGAGCGGGACCTCGTCCGGCTGCGGGAGGGCTTCCGGTTCTCCGCGGCGGTCATGCTTGAGGACCTCTACCCGAAGCTGGTCAGCATGCCGTTCCCGACTCACCTGTCGTGGCGGGTCGAGAAGCTGGGCAAGCCGACCTTGTTCAACGACTGGTTCACCCGGGTAGGCGCGGCGATCATGGACTCCTCTTCGGCGGCGCGGAACTTCCTGCTCGATAAGGTCGTTCGCGAGGGCCCGACAGTGGCGCAGGTGCTGGCGGACGACAAGCTGCTCGACGAGTTCCTCAGCAAGCGCGTCAACCTCGCATGGCACCACTCCTGCACCGCCCGGATGGGCGCCGAGGACGATCCCGAGGCCGTCGTCGACCCGAGCTGCGCGGTTATCGGATTGGAGGGGCTGTACATCGCGGACGCGTCCGTGATGCCGCGGATCACCCGAACTAATCTCAACCTGCCGACGATCATGGTCGCTGAGAGAGCGGCCGACCTGATCCGGGCTCGCGTCCGGCCCGGTTTCTCGCAGGGAGCGGTGTGATGCGGGCCGACGACGTCGTCATCGTCGAGCGGCCGCAGCCCGGCGTGGCGCAGCTTATGATCAACCGCCCGGAGCGGCGCAATGCGCTGAACATCGAGGTCAAGACCCTTGTGGCGGACGCCGTCGAGGAGCTCGACGCCGATCCCGAGGTGCGGACGATTGTGGTGACCGGCGCCGGTGGCGCTTTCGTCGCCGGCACAGACGTCGCCGAGATGCAGACGCTCACCCCGGTGGAGCACACGCTCCGAGTCACCGACCGGATGTTCACGTCGCTGCGCCGCTGCGCGACTCCGCTCGTCGCCGCGGTCGAGGGCTACGCACTCGGCGGCGGCTGTGAGCTCGCGATGTGCTGTGACCTGATCGTGGCGGGGGAGCGAGCCCGGTTCGGGCAGCCCGAGATCAAGCTCGGCGTGATCCCCGGCGCTGGCGGGACGCAGCGGCTGCTGCGAACAGTGGGCCGTTACCAGGCCATGCGCCTGCTGCTGACCGGCGCGATGATCCGCACGCCCGAGGCGTTCGCAATGGGCCTGGTCTCCGAGATCACCCCGGAGGGCGAGGCGCTGGCTCGGGCTGGCGAGATCGCGGTGGAGATCGCGGCGATGCCACCGCTGGCCGTCGCGGCGGTCAAGGAGGTCGTGCAGGCTGGTGCGGACGTCCCGCTGGAGACTGCACTGCTGCTGGAGCGCAAAACCTTTCAAATCCTGTTCGACTCGGCGGACCAGAAGGAGGGCATGCAAGCCTTCCTCGACAAGCGACCGCCGAAATACCAGGGCCGGTGACCGTTATGGGCCGACCGGTTTCAATCCGGATCGGCGAAATCGACCTGCTGCCGATCGTGGACGGCGTCGCACACGAGCCGCTGTCCGAGGTTGTCGCGCATGACGTCGGCGCGGATTGGTGCTGCCCGGGCCATCCGGTCGATGCCGACGGCCGAATCGAGCTGGGTCTGGGCGGCTATCTCGTCCGCACCGGCGATCGAATTGTGCTCGTCGACGCCGGGATGGGCCAGGTGGACAAACCGAGCGTGCAGGCCGGTGGGCTGCTCGGCGGGTTGCGGGCGGCTGGTGTAGAGCCCACGGATGTCACCGACGTGCTATTCACCCACCTGCACTGGGACCACGTCGGGTGGTCCACCCAACAGGGCGAGGTCATCTTCACCAGGGCTACTCATCGCGTGCACGCGGCGGACTGGGAGTACTTCGTGTCCGGCCCGTTGGCAGTTCCCGGTGCGGTCCGCAAGCTGTCGCCGCTGCAGGAGAGGATCGAGCCGTTTGACACCGAGACAGAGCTGGTGCCAGGGATCGTGGCCCGCCCCGCCCCCGGCCACACGCCAGGCTCGACGATCTTCGTGGTGGCGGGCGGCGGTGAGCGGGCGCTGCTGCTCGGGGACGTGGTCCACGCAATCGGCGAGCTCACCGACCCCCAATGGCACGGGCTCTACGACCTGGACCCGGTAGGTGCCCGTGAAGTCCGCGACCGGCTTGCAGACGAGGCGCTGGACAGCGCCGCTCTCGTCGCGGCGGGGCACTTCCCAGGCCTTGGCCTGGGGCGGCTGGTTACCGCAGCGGGTGGCCGCCGCTTCGTGCCCGTGACCTGAACCTTCTCATATTTCCAGTACCGGTTCTGCCCGAAGGAGCGTGGAATGTGTATGGACGTACGTTCGGAAGCGTGATCGATGCGTTGGTCGAGCGGTTCCCCGGCGATCTCGCCCTGGTCGAAGGCGCCGAGCGGCTGACCTTCATCGAGGTCGTCACCCGGATCCGAGCAGTGGGCCAGGCGCTGCGTGCGCTGGGCCTCGGCCCCGGTGACCGGGTGGCGATTCTCATGCAAAACACCTCCGACTTGGTCTTCGCGATGCAGGGCGCGCTGTGGGCGGGACTTACGATCGTGCCGCTGAATGTGAAGCTCTCACCGAGCGATCACGCGTACATGGTCCGGGACGCGGCGGCACGTGTGCTGCTCTACCACGGGCGCACCGCCGCAGCGGCGGAGAAGATCCTCGAGACCGCCTCAGTCGAGTACGTCCGCACCCTCGGCGCCGAGCTTTCGGGCGTGACCCCGCTGGACATCGACGGGCAGGACCCGCATGCCACCGCGCCGCGCGACGTCGACCCGGAGGCCGAGGTCTTCATCCAGTACACCGGGGGCACGACCGGGCTGCCCAAGGGCGTGGTGCACTCGCACCGGACCCTGCTGAGCTCGATGACCGGCGTCCAGTTGGAGTGGGGCACGCGGGAGCGCGAGCGATACCTGCACTGCACTCCGCTCACCCACGGTGGTGTCGCGGGCCTTCTGCCGATTTGGCTGCGCGGCGGCACCAACTATCTGTTGGGCGACTTCGACGCCACGCGGTTCCTCGATCTGGTGGAGGAGCACGCTATCACCAGTACACACCTCGTGCCGACGATGATCACCGTGGTGCTGGCCCATCCCGAACTCGGTAGGCGGGATCTCGGCAGCCTGGAGACGCTGGTGTACGGCGGCTCGTCGATCTCGCCGTCCACACTGGGCAGGGCCGTCGAAGCGTTCGGCCCGATCCTGGTCCAGTGCTACGGCCAGACCGAGTGCTACTCGCAGATCTCGGGAATGGATAAGCAGGACCACATCTGCGCACTGACGCGGCCCGGGCTGCTCTCTTCAGCGGGGCGCCCCGTCGCCATCGCGGAGGTTCGGATCGCCGACGAGGATGGCAACGAAGTCCCGCTCGGCGAGCGCGGCGAGATCCTGGTCCGCGGCCCTCACGTATTCCTCGAGTACCTCAACAAACCCGAGGAGACGGCAGTGGCGAAGCGCGGGGGCTGGCTGCACACCGGGGACTTGGGGCACCGGGACGCTTACGGCTACCTCTACGTCACAGACCGGATGAAGGACATGATCATCTCTGGGGGCTTCAACGTGTACCCCAGGGAAGTCGAGGACGTCCTCGACCAGCTTCCCGGCGTGCGCGAGGTGTGTGTGGTGGGTCTGCCGGACGAGAAGTGGGGCGAGCGGGTGACCGCTGTGGTCGTCAGCGCGCCCGATATGGACCAGGAGGCGCTCGCGGCCGTGGTGAGGTCCACTGTCCGTGACCGCAAGGGGCCGGTGTACGCGCCCAAGACCGTGTATTTCGTGGACGCGCTGCCACTGACGTCGGTAGGCAAGGTCGACAAACGTGCGCTCGTGGACCGTTTCTCGCGGGCCTGAGGTGCCGGAGCGGCACCATGTTTCCTAGGAGGAGAAAATGAACGTCGGATTCATCGGGCTGGGTCGGATGGGCCGGCCCATGGCGATCAACCTGGCGCGGGCAGATGTCGACCTTGTGGTCTTCGACAGCAACCCGGATGCCTCGGCGGGGCTGCTGGGGCTGGGCGCGAAAGTGGCCTCGAGCGTCGCGGACCTCGCTGGCACCGCGGACGTCGTGTTCACGTCCCTGCCCGGCCCCGCCCAGGTGGAGGCGGTGATCCTGGGCTCGGGCGGGATCCTGGAGCACGCCCGACCCGGTCTGGTGCTGTTCGACCTGTCCACGAGCTCGGCCTCCCTGGCCCAGCGCATCGACGAGGCATTCCGTGCCCGCGGATGCGCGATGCTCGACGCCCCGGTCAGTGGCGGGCCGGCGGGCGCGACGTCGGGCGAGCTGTCTCTGTGGGTCGGTGGTGACCGCGAGGTCTACGACCGGCACGAGGATCTTTTGCGCATCATCGGGAAGTCCCCCCGTCATGTCGGGGACATCGGCATGGGCTCGGTCACCAAGCTGACGAACAACCTGCTCGGCTACATGATCATGCAGTCGCTGGCCGAGGCGTTCTCGATGGCGTGCAAGGCGGGCATGGACCCGCTGGATCTCTGGGAGGCGCTCAAGCCCGGGCTGGTCGGCCGCCGTTCGCCGCTGGACATGCTGGTGGCCCAGTTCCTCCCCGGCAAGTACGAGCCGCCGGCGTTCGTGCTGGATGGCGCGCGCAAGGACGTGGTGCTGGCGAACGACCTAGCCAAGGAACTCGGCGTCCCGCTGCACATCGGCGCGCTCACCCTGGCCGAGATGAACGAGGCCCTGGTCAAGGGCTACGGCAAGCAGGACTCACGGGCCTTCCTGAAGGTCCAGCTAGAGCGCGCCGGGGTCACCGTCGCTGTCGACCAGGAGCGAGTCGACCGCGCGGTGCGGAAATTCGGACAGGCGTAGCGCACGCGCGGTAGCAAATCGAGCAGATAACGATCGGTGCCCATCGGGGTGCCGCGAAGGTAAAGGGAGACGACGATGTCTGTCTACGAAAAGAACGGCACCGTCAAGGCGGGTCGAGTCGAGCAGGCCCCGTCCGGGGCAGGGGCCGCGAAGGACCCACGGCTGCGCCGGGTGGCGATGGCCAGCATGGTCGGGACTCTCATCGAGGGCTACGACTTCGGCCTCTACACCGTTGCCGCTGCCCTGGTATTCCCCAAGGTGTTCTTCCCGGGGCTCACCGGCGCGGCCGGGACGGTCGCCTCGCTGGCGACCGTGGCCGTCGCGTTCGTGATCAGGCCCCTCGGCGCCGTGGTTCTCGGCCACTTCGGCGACCGGCTGGGGCGCAAACGGATGCTGGTCGCGACCATCCTCGGGATGGGTGCCGGTACTACGTTGATGGGCGTGGTGCCCTCGGCGGCCGCGATCGGCGTCGCGGCACCCATCCTGATCATTTTGCTGCGCGCCCTCCAAGGCCTCGCCCTCGGCGGCGAGTTCGCGGCGGCGGTGCTCTTCGCGACCGAGCACGCGCCCGCCCGCCGGCGCGGCCTCTACGTGATGTTCCCCCAGCTCGGGCATGCCTTACCGGTCTCCCTGTCCGCTGTTACCTTCCTCGTCGTCGGGCTGACGATCGACCCGGCGACGTTCATCAGCTGGGGCTGGCGGATCCCGTTCCTGGCCAGCGCGCTGCTCGTGATCGTCGGGCTGGTGGTCCGGCTGAAGGCGGAGGAGACCCCGGTCTTCTCACACGAGGTCGAGACCCGGGGCGCCTCGCACTCGCCCCTGCGAGACGCCCTTAAGGCGCAGCCCAGCCGGATCATCCGGGGCGCGGGCGTCGCCGTCACCACCCTGATGTTCGTCTACGTCAGCGGGGCCTTCATCGCGAACTACGGGTTCGGGCAGCTGGGCATGAGCCGTAACCAGGTGTTCGCGGCCAACGCCGTCGCTGGCCTGGTTTTTACCGCAGCGACCGTCCTCAGCGCCTACGTTTCCGACAGGGTGAGCAGGCGGAAACTGATCGGGTTCACGCAGGCGGGCGCCGCAGTGTGGGCGCTCGCGTTGTTCCCGATCCTCAACCTGACAAGCCTGGGCACCTACTTCGGGGCGCTCTGTGTGACGATGATGTTCGCAGGTTTGGCTTACGGACCCGCGGGCGC
Organism: Nocardia coffeae; assembly: GCF_019890715.1. NCBI lineage: Bacteria > Bacillati > Actinomycetota > Actinomycetes > Mycobacteriales > Nocardiaceae > Nocardia > Nocardia coffeae. The sequence continues at coordinate 613,233 of NZ_JAINZY010000004.1, forward strand.
CTACCTCGCCGAGCAGTTCGACACCCGCTATCGGGCGAGCGCGCTCGGACTTTCGTACCAGATCACCGGCGTTGTCGCGGGCGGCTTGGCGCCGCTTCTAGCGCCGCTCGTCGTCGCGAACGCGGGGACTACGGCGTGGGGTGTCGTGATGGCCGTGCTGTGCGCCCTAGGCGCCGCAGGGACGCTCTCCTTGAAAGACCACAACGAGGAGCTCACCGATGCGCGTGCCTGATGCCCGGCCGGCGGCCGGGATGGCCACACACTGGACACCGGTCGTGGGGGAGCCGCGCGGGCTCCAGGTCTTGGTGCACGGCGCCACGTACGACCACCGCTACTGGGACGTGTCCTTTCCCGGGCCGGACGACTATTCCTACGTCCATCACATGGCCGCCCGCGGTTACGCGTGCCTTGCTGTCGACCTGCCGGGCACCGGGGACAGCGGGCGGCCGGACGGGGACGCGGTCTCGTTGGACGCCGTAGCCCGCGATCTGCACGAGGTCGTTACCGCGGTCCGCGCGGATCTCACCGCGGATCACGGTCGCGACGTGCCGGTGGCCCTGGTCGGACACTCGCTGGGCGGCGTCGTGAGCACCGTCGCGCAGAGCCGGTGGCACTCAGCAGACGCGCTAGTCGTCTTGGCGACCGGGTTCAACCTCGGGCAGGCGGTGTCCCCAAACTCGAGCGTCGTCGCCGACGCCCTACAGAGTCCGTACGCCTGCTTGCCGATAGCGGAGCGCGCTCGCTTCTTCTTCCACGCCGGGCAGACCGATCCCCGGATTATCGACTACGACAACGCGACATTGCGCGTCTCCCTACCACGGCGCCTGTGGCTCGACTGCCGTGCCGCGCGCGGGGACGCGCAGGTCAATGGCTCGCGTTCGGTGACGTGCCCGGTGTACGTACAACTCGGCGAGTTCGACCCGATCATGCCTGGCCGATTCGCCGCAGTGGAGCGGGAGTGCTGGCCCGCGAGCACGGACTGTGTTGTCGAGAGTCTTCCCCGCATGGGCCACTGTATGAACATGCACCGCAACCGGGAGGCGAGCTGGACCGCGATCGCGTCCTTCCTCGACACTGTTTGGCGATAAGGCACCGACGGGCTCTGCCCGCCCAACTGCAGGGGGCGGGCAGCGCCGGTGGTTATCGCACGGGAAGGGCTTCTACTCGCTGCGGGTCGCCTCATACTGCTCGTTGGTCACCGGCTCAGCCTAGTAGATGTCCCCGAAAGAGACCGCAGTGTGGAGAGCATGCCGCGCTCATGGGCTCCGCCGTGCCAGTGCCGGATGTCCGGCGGTGTCCACACATTATCACCGAAGCCCATCCGGACAGTTTCGTCGGCGGTGACCACGAACCCCTCAGCATGCTCGCAGATCAGGACCTGCCCTCCCTCGTGCACGTGCCAGCCGGTCCGCGCGCAGGGGTGAAGTTGTTCTTACTGACACCGAGGCCGTCACCTTATGGTGCAGGTGGTCGCGCCACATCTCGCCGGTGACGTGATTGTGGCGCGTGAGGTGCCCGCCACCTCGGGTGCGTTCCTCTTGTCGACGATGAGCATTCGGGCTGGTTCCTCGTTCAGAAGTCCAGGCTGCGCGACGACGAGTCCTTCAGGGAGAGCGTGCAGGCGAAGGAGACGACGCATGCGCTGGCCAGGACGATGCCGAAGATCGTCGAACCCGCCGAGCCGACGATGATCGGCGTGACGAGCGGGACCACACCACCACCACCACCGACCCTGCCGAGGTTGTTAGGGCACCCCGGTCGCGGTCATGCGGTAGCGCGTCTTGAACTGCTCCGGCAGGAAGGCACCGATGGCGCCGTAGGCCCGCCCAGTGATGGCAAAGGTCAGGCGGAGCACAAGGAAGTAGGCGAAGACCGTACCCAAGTTCAGGATCGGAAACAGGCAGATTGCCGACACCGCCGCGAGCAGCCGCGCGTAGCCTAGAACCCGCATGCGTTCGACACGGTCGGAGACCAGGCAGCCAGTGCCTGAGACCAGGTATCCAAACCCGCCGAGCGCCGTGGCACCGATGATCTGGTTGCGCGAAAGCCCCACATAGTCCACGACATAGTTCGCGATGAATGCGCTGACCGTGTAGGCGATGGCGACCGGCGGCACGCCGGCACCACTGAGGTTTCCCCAGGGCTGGGCGTGGAACGCGACCATGAGCGGGATTCGGACGATGGCACCTGTTTCCTGCTGGCGCTCGAAGATCGGCGTCTCGTCGACCTTCGACCGGACACAGAGGTCGAACGCAACGAGCACCGCGCTCCCGAGAAACGGCTGCGCCAGCTCCCCGCAGGGAATGTCTCTGGGCTGACTGGCGCTGATCAGCAGGAAGCTGAGCGCCGAAAGCATGGTGGAGGGCCAGATCTGGGGGAGGCGTAGAGGCTGCGGCGCTTCGTCGGAGCGTGCTCGGTGGCGAACAGCACCGAGCACACCCACTCGCCCCTGACTGCGAGGGCTCTGCACGAAGCGCAGAACCACGAGCAAGGTAGGGGCGGCTACGCCGATCGTCGCCGCCGAGGGGACTCCCATCAACGTGGTACCAAACCCACGATGACGATCGTGGCTACCAGCATCCTCTTACGACCCAGCCGGGGCCCTCTGTGGTCGACATCATCGGGGATCCCGTCTTCGCAAAGTGTGGCCGTTCATTATTGCGTACATTCGCTCCGATTTGAGAAAGACCAACGATTGGCCATCGGGGGTGTCAGGGTCGCCGAAGATTTGGCGGTCCGCTCAGTGGATGGTCACGCCGCTGTCCACCGAAAGTACCTGGCCAGTTATCCTGGTCGCCTCGTCCGAGATGAGGAAGGCGCCGAGAGCGGCCACGTCGGCGGGCTCGACCGCGCCAAGGAGGTGTCGTTCCGTCAATGCGGACATCTGCGGACTGGAGCGCTGCTGCGCGAGCACCCGCGGGGTCGCCGTGATGCCCGGAGCGATCGCATTGACCCGGACCCCCGACTGCGCGTGACCAGCGGCGATGGAACGCGTCATTGCGGCGACTCCCCCCTTGGCTGCGGTGTAGCAATCTCGGTTGGGGACGGCCATCAGTGCGGCCATCGACGTCATCGTCACCACGGCGCCACCGCCATTTTGGATCAGTTTCGGGATGCCGTACTTGCACGCCAGGAAGGTTCCGAAGAGATCAAGGCGGACGACCCGCCAGAACTCCTCCTCGGGGGCCGAGATCACCGGGCCGTCGCGGTCCGTAGACCCGCCGGCAACGGTGAAGATGCTGGTCAGTCCACCCAGGGCGGCTATGGTGCCGTCGATCGTCGCACGCACCGAGGCTGGGTCGCCAGCGTCGCACTCGATCGCCGTCGCGCGGCCCGCGGCGATGTGCTCCTCGCCGACACCCGCCCGGGCGGCGTCCAGGTCGATGTCGGCTGCGGCCACGGAGCCGCCCTCGGACAGTATGTGGGCGCAGATTGCCCGCCCGATCCCTCCTCCTGCCCCGGTTACCAGCACGATCTTGTTCTCGAGCCTGCCCATGTTGCCGCCTGCCTTCGTGTAGTTGCGTGTCCCGGGACGCCCCGCTCTCAGGCGTTCGACATTCCGTTCTACTGGACAAAATACGGTATTCTATGGAAGCTGTTTTCTCGACGGATCCACCAACGATGGAGGTCTGGTTGTTCGTCGTAGACGTGGGAGGCACGTTCACCGACGTCGCCTCCTTCCTGAACGGGCGGATTCGGAAGGCCAAGCTGGCCGCCGACCATGACAAGGTCTACGGACTGGTCGTCGTCGGCGTCGCGGAGCTGGGCGTAGATCGCGCGGCGGTCTTCCGCTACCAGACGAACGCAGGCGGCGGCTGGGGCGAAGATCCCCTCGCTCAGGACCCGGCGAGCGTGCTGCGAGACGTCCGGGACGAATACGTGACCCCCTGCCGGGGCCGCCCTGTACTGCGGCGTCGTGATCATGGGAGGCCCGGTCGAGGACCCCGAAGAACTCGTTGTCGACGAGGCGGCAACAGCAGACCCGCGAGCCCGGTCGGGCCGCTGGTGAGCAGAGACGGAGAGAGAGGAACTATGACCACAATCCAGCCCGAGGTCAACTCGGAGCTCGAGGACCTCTTGGTCGAGCGCCGAATCACGAAGGTGCTCCATGCATACTGCCAGGGCGTCGACCGCCGGGAGTGGGAGCAGGTGCGTGCCTGCTACCACGACGATGCCGTCGACTCGCATGGCAACTTCGTCGGGGCGCCCGACGACCTGGTGGCCTGGCTGACTGGAAACCACGAGACCGTGACATCGTCAATGCACATGCTCACGAACATTTCGATCACGCTCTCGGCCGACCGCCGGTCGGCGCGCGTCGAGAGCTACTGCCTCAGCCTCAAGGAGGTTTCCTCCGCGGCGAACGATCCGTTCCTCAGTAGGAACGGGGCTGACGGGGTGGCGCGGCGGACGGTCGCGTCCCGCTTCGTGGATGTCTTCGAGGACCGGCCCAGGGTGGGTTGGCGCATCGCGCGGCGTTTCGTGGCCTTCGACTGGGTCCGCCGAGAGACCGACGAGCTCTACCTCCCGCTGGATCCGAAGTGGACCCCGTCGCGGCGCGATCGAACCGACGTGCTGTTCACAGTCTGGGACAAGTAGTCGGGTTCGGTCTTCAAGCGCCTCTCGGATCTATGTCTGAATATATGTATTTTTGTACGTATATCGGATCGCAAGGTCTTGTATTCAAGTCGGTGAGGGCCGTCGGCAGCAACAACGCTGCCTTGACCTTCGCCCTGCCTGTCTTCGCATCTTGCCTCCTGGGTGGCGCCACGCTCAGGGTGGCCGTGGCACGTTCTCCGGAACCGCTGCTGGGGGATCTTCCTGCTCATGCTGAGCAATGTGACTCAGCTGTTGGCCGTGCCCTACGCGGTTAGCCAGATCCTTTATGGCCTCATCCTCATCATCGTGGTCACACCACCTACGCAGTCGCGGAGCGACGTGCGAAGCCGGTGTGACCGCGCAGACAAACCCAAACAGGACGACAATGGGAGCGACGTGACGACCATCCATACGACAACTCAGGTCACAGAGAACGTCCGTGAGTTCGGCATCTGGATAGCGAACGAGGAGGTGACTCCTCGGGGGTCCGCGCGCCTGACGGTCCTTGACCCGACCTCCGGTAAGCCGTGGTCGAGCCTGGTCGACGCCGACGTGGCTGCGGTCGGCCGGGCGGTCGCCGCTGCCACGGCCGCCGCGCGCGGGCGCTGGCGCGCCTCACCCTCGGAGCGCGCCGCGGCGTTGCACCGTCTGGCGGACCTCGTCGCCGAGAACGCAGAGGCCCTGGCCCGGCTTGATGTCCGGGACAACGGCAAGATCCTGCGCGAGACGATCAATCAGATCGGGAGTACCGCCCGCTGGTACCGGTTTTACGCCGGACTGGCCGACAAGATCCATGGTGCCACGCTCGATTCGGACAGCCCCTCGGCCTTCAATTTCACCTTGCGGGAGCCTCTCGGCGTTATCGCCTGCATCACGGCCTGGAACTCGCCCCTTCTGATGGCGGCTCTGAAGATCGCCCCCGCGCTCGCGGCCGGCAACACGGTGGTCCTCAAACCGAGCGAGTTCGCGTCCTCGTCAACCCTGGCGTTGGCCCGGCTCTGGGCCGAGGCTGGCCTGCCCAGCGGAGTGCTCAACGTGGTCACCGGTGGTTCGGTGGCGGGCTCCGCGCTCGTCGAGCACCCCGATGTCGCGCACGTGAGCTTCACGGGGAGCCCCGGCACCGGCTCGCGGGTAGCTGCCGCGGCGAGCGCCCGGTTCAAGGGTGTCACCCTCGAGCTCGGGGGCAAGTCCGCCAACATCGTGTTCGACGACGCGGACCTCGACGCCGCTGTCGTCGGTGCACTGGGCGGGATCTTTTCGGCGGCGGGCCAGAGCTGTGTGGCTGGGTCCCGGGTCCTAGTGCATCGCGCCGTGCACGACGAGGTACTTGAGCGCCTGCGTGCCCGGGCTGCGGCGATCGTGGTGGGCGACCCCGCGCAGGAGAGTACTGAGATGGGGCCGATTGCGAACGCCCCGCAGCTGGCGAAGGTCGAGCATTACGTGGCGGTCGGGCACGAGGACGGGGCCCGGCTCGTGACCGGCGGCGAGCGAGTCGGCGACGGTTTCTGGTTCCGCCCGACAATCTTCGCGGACGTGGCCGCCGACTCCCGGCTCGCTCAGGAGGAGGTGTTCGGGCCGGTGCTCGCGGTCATCTCGTTCGATGCTGAGGAGGAAGCTGTGGCGATCGCCAACTCGACGCGCTATGGACTCGCAGCCGGAGTCTGGACGGCGGACCTCGCACGGGCGCACCGGGTGATACGTGCGCTCGAGGCGGGCACGGTCTTTGTCAACACTTACCGGGCGATGGCTCCGAACATGCCCGGTGGTGGGGTTAAGGACAGCGGCATCGGCCGCGAGGGCGGGATCGAGGCCGTTCTCGACTTCACTCAGGTCAAGGCTGTGTTCGTCGAGAACGAACCCACTGCCGTCGACCCGTTCCGGATGCGCTTCTGACCGGGAGCAGGTTTCCAATGCCTTCATTGACGTTCACCAAGAGTCGGGATATCGTACCTATATTCAATATGGTGAACACCTTGAAGGCTTATTCCGGTCGGGTTAGGTGGACACGGCGACGTCGACACGAGGAGTCATCGAGCTATGGCCGTACTGGTCACCGGGGTTGGGTACATCGGCGGGTACGCGGTAAGGGATCTTCTCTTCGCGGGGGAGAAGGTCGTCCTCTTTGGCTACCTCGGCGGCCAGGGAGACCCGCACGGCGAGCTGCCGGAGATCGACTACATAGACCACTTGACCGGCGGCGGGCTGACCGACGGGCGGTACCGCGACCAGGTGGAGGTCGTCGTCGGAGATGTCAGCGACTTGCGTGGGATGTCTGACGCGGCCGAGAGGCACGAGGCGCGGTCCGTCCTGCACTTCGCCACCATGCTCTCCGCAGGCGCCCAAGCGAACCCGCTGATCTCTACGCACGTCAACGTTATCGGCACGACGAACGTCTTCGAGGTCGCTGCCCGGATGCAGATGGACAAGGTGGTATGGGCTAGCAGCGTCGATGTGTTCGGGCCGCGATCAGTCCCCGAGTCGGGCGTCCTTACGGACGATTGCATGTACGACCCGGTCTGGCTCTACGGTGCGTCGAAGGTCATGTCGGAGAAGCTCGCTTTCGCCTACAGCGACAAGCACGGCATCGACATCACTGGGCTGCGGCCCACCCGCGTCTACGGCTACGGGGAATACATCAAGGCCGGTCGCGGTGGTGGCAGCTCCTGGCTGGGCAATCTGCTCTACGCTCCGGCGGTCGGGGACACCGCCGTCACGGTTCCGTTCGGCTCCCGCAGCCTCGACTTCGTCTACGTCGAGGACATCGCGGACGGCTTCGTGAAGGCCTTGGGCTTCCGTGGTGACAAGGCGGCCAATAACTACATCCTCAGCGGTGACCGGCAGCCCATCCCCAAGGCGGTTGAGTACGTCCGGCGGCTGCTGCCCGACGCCAGGATCGAGCTGGAGATGGAGGACCTCGTCCTCCCGCCCGGCTCCGGCTTCGCGTTCTCCCGCCAGTACGACTCGAATCGGGCCACCACGGACTTCGGCTTCCACAGCCGATTCAGCATGGAGGCGGGCGTCTACCGGACGATCAACCTCAACCGGCGGCGCGCAGGTCTGCCGGAGATTCCCCAGCCCGAGGACGCGAAGGTCGGCATCTGACTTCTGCGGCCCGTCCTCCGGCGCGAAGCCGGACGTACTGCGCCGCGGCCTCGGCGCAGCCGTTGGCCGTACTGTGCTGCGCCTCCGGACACCGACGGTTCGGGGTGATACAGCGATACGATCACCTGGAGAATGGGATGAGTGAGATCGTCAACGTGGACGCTCTGCTGGCAACGACCGCCGGCGACGTCGGACAGCAACCAATAATCCTCAACCAGATGGGAAGCTTCTTCTTCGCGGGCCGAGTGGCGCGGGCGGTCGACGGGGAGACCTTCCATGGCGACCACGGCTACGCGCAATACTTCGTGCCTGAGCCGGCGCGGGACCTTCCCCTCGTGATGTGGCACGGCCTCGGCCAGTCCGGCAAGTGCTGGGAGTCTACACCGGACGGACGGGAGGGCTTCTGGCAACTTTTCCTGCGTCGGAACTGGCCCGTTTACATCATCGACCAGCCGCGCCGCGGCCGCGCCGGGCGAGCCATGCCTGCGGACGACGCCGAGCCGCTCATCCCGACGATGGAGGCAGAGAGCGAGGCCTGGGCCACCTTCCGTCTAGGGCGATGGAAGCCCCCGGGCGCCGCATCGTTCTTCGACGGGCTCCGCATGGCGCGGGACCAGGCGTCAATTGAGCAGCTCATGCGCCAGCAAACGCCGGGCACGGGTGTCGAGCCGTTCCCGGACGCCGGCCACCGTGAGTTCCTCGGCGGTGCGGTGGCCGAGCTGGTAGCCAGCATCGGACCCTCGGTCCTGATGACCCACTCGCACAGCGGCCAATACGGTTGGGTGACCGCTGTGAGGCAGCCGAAACTCGTGCGCGCGGTGGTCGCTATCGAGCCAGGCGAGTACGCATTCCCCCATGACGGGGTACCTGAGGACGTCTCCACCGACTCCGACCTGCTGCGTGAGTTCATGGCTCCGCAGGTGATCCCGGCAGCGGACTTCGCCGCTCTGACACGGATCCCGATCCTCGTGATGTTCGGCGATTTCATTGCCGACGAGCCCGACGAGGCGTTCGGGGTCGAGCTGTGGCGCGTCGTCCGTGAGCGGGCGAAGCAGTTCGTGGCGACCGTGAACGCCCGCGGCGGTGACGCGACCCTGCTTGAGCTCCGGGACTGCGGCCTGCCTGGCAACACCCACTTCCCCATGGCCGATCTCGACAACGTCGAATTTGCGACCCTTATTGAGAACTTCCTGCTCGAGCGGGGGCTCGGCGCCTCCGGGCCGCCGCATCACTGCCCGCACGCCCGATAGCTCGCGTGACAGGCCGGCGTACGACGGCCGACCTGACCAACTTGCGATTTTCGCGCCGACGGCGGCGCGGATCTTTGGAGACACGACATGCTCGACGAAAGACCTCCCGTCGCCCACATCGGGGCCGTCCACAACGGCACAGTGCGCTCGGCAGAGCCACCGTATCGCCGCACCGAGAAGCGTCGTATCGCCATCACCAGCATGATCGGCACGATGATCGAGTTCTACGACTTCATCATCTACGGTGTCGCGTCGGCGCTCGTCTTCCCCCGGTTGTTCTTCCCCGACCTCGGGGCAGCAGCGGGGACGCTGGCGTCGTTCGCGACGTTCGGGGTCGCTTTCGCCGCCCGCCCGGTCGGCGGTGCGCTGTTCGGTCACTTCGGAGACCGGCTCGGCCGCAAGACGACCCTCATCACCTCTTTGATGGTCATGGGGGGTTCGACCGTGGTTATCGGGTTGCTCCCCACAGCCGCGCAGATCGGTCTGGCCGCGCCGATCCTGCTGGTAATCCTGCGAATGTTCCAGGGGCTCGCGGCCGGAGGCGAGTGGGCCGGCGCGACGCTGTTCGTCACCGAGCACGCTCCGGCGGGCAAACGCGGCTTCTGGACGGTGTTCCCGCAGGTCGGCGCCACCTCGGCGACCGCGATCGGCAACACCGTCTTCCTGGCGACCGGATTCAGCATTAGCGACGAGGCCTTCGCGAGCTACGGCTGGCGCATCCCGTTCCTGGCGAGTGCCCTCCTGGTCGTCACCGGCCTCTACTTCCGGCTCAAGATCGAGGAGACGCCGGTCTTCCGGGCCGAAGCGGCCCGTGGAGGTCCCGCCCGTATCCCGATCGTCGAGGCGTTCCGCAGCCAACCCCGCGAGATCCTGGTCGCGGCGGGCGTCGGGCTCGGGACGACCTGCTTCTTCTACGTTTCCGGTACCTACCTGACCACGTACGCCACCGGCACCCTGCACCTGTCTCGCTCCGTGGTCCTCGCCGCAGGGGCGATCGGAGGTGTGGTGCTGTCCGTCGCCGTCGTCACGACCGCGCTGCTCTCCGACCGGTGGGGGCGCCGTCGCACCATCGCCGCCGCCAGCATCGCTGGCGCGATCTGGGCAGTGTTTCTCGTCCCGGTCCTCGACGTGGGCACGCCCGGGATCTACATCCTCGCGCTCATCGTCACCATGGCTTGTTCCGGTGCGGTCTTCGGGCCGCAAGGAGCGTTCTTCGCGGAGCTGTTCCGCACTCGGTACCGCTTCACCGCGTCGGCGATCTCCTACAACCTGGGCAACCTTGTCGGCGGTTCGATCACGCCGCTGCTTGCGACCGCGCTGAGCGCGCGGTTCGGGCCCATGGCGTTCGGCCTGCTGCTCGCCGGACTCTGCGGGGTGGGCGCCGTTTGCACCTTCAGCCTCAGGGAGACCCGCGGCTCGCAGCTCGACGCGGCGGCCGCAGACCAGTGATCGGTGTGGCACGGGGGACCACCACGCGTCGACACCTACGGAAGGAACGGCATGACCATCGGCTACATCGGATTGGGAACAATGGGCGGCGCGCTCGCAGAGCGGCTGCTGCTCACCCACCCACTGCTGGTGCACGATCGGAGCGAGGCCGCTGGCGCGCGGCTCGCCGCGCTTGGCGCGACCCCTGTCGACATCGCAGAGCTGGCCGCGCGCAGCGAGACGATCATGCTCTGTCTGCCCACCTCGGACCATGTCCGCGAGGTGCTCTTCGGGGAGCAGGCGCTCGCGGACCTCGCGAACCCGGGCACGGTGATCGTCGACCAGACATCGGGGGACCCCAGTGCGACTCGTGAGATCGCCGCGGCGCTTGCCGCACGGGACATCCACCTGATCGACGCGCCGGTCAGCGGCGGCCCGATGAGAGCCGCGGCGGGGACGATCGCGATCATGGTCGGCGCCCCTCGGGAGCGGTTCGACGCGTTGAAGGCGCTGTTCGAGTCGATCAGCCCCAACGTGTTCCATGTCGGCGACATCGGGGCGGGCCACACGATCAAGCTCGTCAATAACCTTATCTCCGGAGCCCAGCGCCTGCTGACGCTCGAGGGGGTGGCGCTCGCGGCCCGCAACGGCCTGGAGCCCCAGGTAGCGGTCCGGGTCCTCGCCGCAGGTGGTGCGCGCAACGCCTACCTCGACACGAGCCTGCCGCACGTGATGAACGGCAACCTCGATCTGGGCTTCACCCTCGCCCTCGCGCACAAGGACGTCCGGCTGGCCTGCCAACTCGGATCCGAGAGCGGGTTGCCGATGTTCTTCGGCAACCTGACCCGCGACTACCTGCAACTGTGCATCAACGAGAACGGCGGGGAAGCGCGGGTCGACACTGCCGCCCTGTATGTCGACCGGATCGCGGGAACGTCGATCGTCTCGCCGCCCGCCGCAGATTCGGAGGAACAGAACTGAGTCCTCCACGCCCGGGATGGATCCGTTGTCCGTTTTCTGATTGGTCTGTGCGAAGGAGGCTGCACAATGCAGGGTCTGGTATTCCTCGGGGAGCGGCGCGTCGAGCTGCGCGAGTTCGACCAGCCGGAACCTGGGGCGGGTGAGGTGGTCCTGGCGATCAAGGCGTCGGGGTTGTGTGGCAGCGACCTCCATCGCTACCGGGGACCGGCCGTTCGCGAGGACGAGGTCGGGCAGCTGTGCGTCACAGGTCACGAGCCGGCAGGCGTCGTCGCGGCGGTGGGGCCGGGCGTGGCGCCGGAGGTCGCGGCCGTCGGCGACCGGGTGATGATGCACCACTATGGCGGCTGCGGCGCGTGCGACCGCTGCCGGTCGGGATGGCCGCAGATGTGTGACCGCGTGTTCGCCAAGGTCTACGGGACGGACACGAACGGTGCGCACGCGCCGTTCATGCTCGCCCAGGTCAGCACCTTGGTCCCGCTCGCCGACGCACTCAGTTTCGAGGCGGGTGCCGCCATCGGCTGCGGCACCGGCACCGCGTGGGGTGGCCTCGCCCGGCTCCAGGACGACATCGGCGGCGCGACTGTGGCGGTGTTTGGTCAGGGGCCGGTGGGTCTGTCCGCAACCATGCTCGCCCGAGCGCGCGGCGCCCGGGTGATCGCGATCGACCTCTCGCCCGAGCGGCTGGAAGCGGCTCGGAAGTTCGGCGCTACCGAGACCCTCAACCCGGCCGAAGTGGACGTCGCTGCGGCGGTACGAGACCTCACTGACGGCGTCGGCACGCCATTCGTCCTCGAGACGTCCGGCTCGTCGAGCGCAGCCACGACCGCGTTGGACTCGCTGGCCAAGTGGGGTAAGGCCTGCATGATCGGCCTCGGCGGTACGGTGAGCTTCGCCCCGCAGTCGTACCTCCGCACGCAGATCACCGTCATGACCTCATGGTCCATGTCGATCGTCCACCAGGCCGAGTGCGCCCGGTTCATCGCACAGCATGGCCTCCCAGTCGACGAGCTCTTCTCGCACCAATGGCGCCTCGACCAGGCCGAGGAGGCCTACGCCGAGTTCGACCGACAGACCTCAAGCAAGGCCGCATTCGTCTTTGACTAATTGCCGGGCGCGGCGATCGTCGACCGCGGGAGTGTCGGAAGTGCGACAGAGCGTGTGTCACGAACGTAGAGAGGGGCCGCCTGTGTAGGTGGGGAGGTTTCTTGATGCGGTGCTGCACGAGAGATGAGGGATTGATGGCCCCTCGGAGTCGCCCTGCGGAGGGAGGCTTCAAGCCGCCTCATGCTGCGTTAGCTGAAGACTGTCGTGGTGAGCGATGAGGAAAAGGCGTCCTGGAGGCGTCAGGCGGGGGACGGGAAGACGACCACTGCTGAAGCGTCGTAACTCACTCAGATGACATCGAAACCGGGGCGTTGCTCTGTGTCTCGGGATGAGCCTGGCGGGTGTCCGCTGACTGGCCAGGCGGTGTCCGGCGTAGAGGTGGCGTGAGCCCGGCCTGCGGCTGTCGTGCGGAACGTGAGAAGGCGTGTCTGGATACTGCCGCTTCAGCAGTGGTGAGAGGGAGCGCCCGAGCCGGGAGTGCCCCGTAGGGACGTGAGTACCGTTGCCCGACACGCCGGCGGACCGGCTCGTAGTAGCGGTGAGGTCTCTGTAATGGAGGCGGAGCGAAGGGGCCGGGTTGTCCGTGGCTGTTGTCCGTTCGATCAACCGGCGCGTGCCGGGAGGAGTTGCGTGGGCGAGCTGAAAGCATCTGGCAAGCCGTTCGAGATCTCGAAGTATGAGGTCTGGGACGCCTGGCTGAAGGTGAAGGGGAATCAGGGCGCGCCTGGGGCGGATGGGCAGTCCATCGAGGCGTTCGAGAAGGATCTCAGGAACAACCTGTACAAGGTCTGGAACCGGATGTCGTCGGGGGACCTACTTCCCGCCGCCGGTGATGGCGGTGGAGATACCGAAGCCGCATGGCGGAGGGACTCGCGTGCTCGGGGTGCCCACTGTCGCGGACAGGATCGCGCAGACCGTGGCCGCGGCCCGGTTGGAGAAGGTGGTGGAACCGCTGTTCCATCCCGACTCCTACGGGTATCGGCCCAAGCGAGGCGCGCTGGACGCGGTGGCGGCATGCCGCAAACGCTGCTGGGAGTTCGACTGGGTGATCGATATGGACATCCGGAAGTTCTTCGACAGCGTGCCGTGGGACCTGATCGTCAAGGCGGTGGACAAGCACACCGACCATGAGACCCGCTGGGTGGTGCTGTATGTGAAGCGGTGGCTGGCCGCTGCACTGCAGCTGCCCGAAGGGACCTTGCAAGAGCGGGATCGCGGAACCCCGCAGGGCGGGTTATGCGCAGCTGCGCATAACCCGCCTTATGAGCAGTGCTGGGTTATGCGCAGTGCGGCTGGATGTGGGCTGGTGACAGTGGATTTCGGGGTCGCACGCTGCGCATAACCCTTCGCGGTGGATGTTGGGCTCACAGACTGGAGAGCCAGTCGAGTAGTCCGGTGTCGCGGTTCCATTCGGGCAGTTCGTCGGTGACGATATCGGTGTAAGCGGCTTCGAGGGCTTTGCGTTTGGCCTCGGTGGAGGCGCGGGCGTAGATCTCGGTGGTCGTCAGATCGACGTGCCCGAGGATGTCACGGATGAACGGTAACGCCACGCCTGCCTCGTAGAGGTGCATCGCCTTGCTGTGGCGCAGGATATGCGGGCTGAGATCCGCGCCAGTGAGCGCCGGATCTGCGGTGCGGGCTTGATATTTGGTGAGGATCCAGGCGACGCCGCCGCGGCTGAGCTTGTGGTGATGCTGATTGGTGAACAGCGGGTGGTCATCGTGTCCGGGCCGGTCGAGGCCGTGTTCGGTCAGGTAGGCGTTCAGCAGTGCCACGGTGTTGTCGCCGAGCGGGACGTGGCGGGTCTTGCGGCCTTTGCCGGTCAGCACCACCAGCGGCGGAGGTGCCAGGCGGATGTCGGCTGCGGTGAGGTCGGCGAATTCGGAAACCCTGGCGGCGGTGTCGTAGAGCGTGGCCAGCAGGGTCGCGTCGCGACGGCCTCGCCGGGTGGCCCGGTCGGGTGCGGCGAGCAGGCAGCGGGTTTGATCGACGGTCAGGTGATTCACCCGCGGCTGGGCGTCGCGTTTGGCGGGGACGGCGAGAATGGTCTGGCAGCAGGCCATTCGGGCCGGGTCTTCCGATTGCAGCCACCGGAAGAACGAGCTGACCGCGGCGAGGCGCTGGTTGCGGGTCGAGATGCTGTTGTGCCGTTCGGTTTCGAGCCAGTCGAGGAACCCGGTGACCGCGGCGGCATCGAAGTAGTCGAGGGTGAGTTTCTCGGGCGGGACGGATCTGTTGTCGCGGAACCAGGCGATCAGCAGTTTGAAGGTGTCGCGGTAGGAGGCGATGGTGTGGGGTGAACAGCCCCGCAGCCCGGCCAGATGCGCGGTGAGGAAGCGGTGCAGCAGCACCGCGAAATCAGTTGCCATGACCCGCTCCTGCCGTGACCGGTGCGATGATGTCGCCGTAGGCTCGCTGGACCGCGGCGGTGATGTGCGGGTAGGACTCGGCGGTTAACCGCAGGTAATAGTCGGTGTCGGCGATGCTGGAGTGACCCATGTAAGCCTGCAGGACCGGCAGCAACGCGCCGACGTCCATCCCGCGAGCGAACCACGACCGAAGATTGTTGACCGCCATCGTGTGTCGCAGATCATGGACCCGGGGGCCGTGGCCTCGGCCGCCGTGCGGGATGCGGGCCTGCCAGAGGAACCGGCGGAAGTTCTTGTCGATGTTGCCGATCGTCAACGGATTTCCTGATGTGCCGGGGAAGAACCAGTCGCCGCCGGTGCGCCCGGCGACGCGGGCGTGGTAGCCGGCCAGCCTGTCGCGCAGCCCGGCGCTGACCGGGACCTGACGGTCCTTGCCGCCTTTGCCATCGCGGATCCTCAGCACCCCGGCGTCGAGGTCGACATCGCCGAAACGCAGCAGCCGCGCTTCGGAAGCGCGTAGCCCGCAGGCGTAGATCGTGCGGAACAGTACCGGCATGACCAGGTGCCGAAAAGGGACCTGACAGTCGTAGTGGCAGAGGTCGGTTCGACCGAACAGAGCCGCCAGTTCAGAATCGGTGTAGATGTGCGGGACGTAGCGGGCAGGGCGGGGCAACGCCCCGGCGGGCAGGACGTAGGCCGCCGCGCCCCGGCGGCCCAGCCAGCGGGCCAGTTCCCGCACTGGCGTGACCAAACCGTGCAGGGTCGCTGGGGCGACGCCGCGCCTGCGGGCGGCGTCGATCCACGCCTCGACCGAGGCTTGGGTGGGTGCCTGCTGTCCGGGAAACCGGTCCGCGGTGAACGCCGCGAACCGGTTCAGCACCCGCTGTTCGGCGTCGTATTTGTAACCGGTGGCGCGTTTCTCGGTGATCAGCGCGGTGATCGCGTCGGTCATCGGCATAGCGGCGGTGTTCATCGCGACGCCCCGTCCGCCGGTGCGTCGGGGTCCAGCGCGCACTGCGCCAGCAGACTCAGCGAGGATTTCAGGTAGACCCCGGCCGATTCGGCCGATTGATGACCCAGGATGTCAGCGATCTGCTCGACCGGAGTGCCGTTCTCCATCAGCCGGGTCGCCAGGGTGTGCCGCAGCGAGTGCATGCCGTGACGGCGTTTCTCACTCACCGGAACGTGCGCTGCCCGAGCGTGTTTGACCAGGATCTGATGCAGATGATCCTGGTCGGAGAACGCGCCGATCGGCGCGGTGTGCCGCACGAACACCTGCGGGCAGTCACAATCCGGCGGCCGTGACGCAGGTAATCGATGACCGCCCAGCCGACATCCTTCAGTAGCGGTAGCCGAACCTCGTGACCGGTCTTGGCTTGGGTCACCAGCAGCCGGTTGCCCGGCCAGTCGAAGTCGGCGAACTCCAGCCGCTTGACGTCGATTCCGCGCAGACCGAGTCGGGTGATCAGCAGAATGATCGCGTAATCGCGTTTCCCACACGGGTTGTCGCGGTCGATCGCTGCCACGATCGCGGCCACCTCACCGGGATCCCAGACCGACGGGATCCGCGCCCCTCTGGTCGAACGCGCCGCCGGCACCGCGTCCAGGCAGGCGCCGTCGACCAGACCCGCCGCGGCGGCGAACCGCAGGAACGACCGCACCGCGCACAGTTTCTGCTCGACGGTCTTGACCTGGTAACCGGTCAGGGTAGCGACGAACGCGCCGATCACGGCGGCGTCGCAGCAGCCCAGCCCTGCGCGAGTGTCGGTGAACGCGAGGAACTCCGCGGCCAGCGTTCCATATGTCCGCACCGTCGAGACCGAACGACCGGTCGAGCGCAGGTGCGCCTGGAACACGGCGATCGTCGCGGCACCGCCGGTGTCGAGCTTGCTGACCGACCGACTGTAGCGGCGCAGGACCGCGCCATGAACGGCGTAGTCCTGCAGCATTTGGGCGACCCTGAACAGATAGACGTCCGTTTGTTTCAAAGTGCCAGCCTGTTCCTTGGCGAAGAAGCCGCACGCATCATCGACCCACGCCATCGCCGCGTCCAGGGAGAACTCCTCGACACCGCGGGCGTCGAAGTGTCTCTGCATCCGCCGCCAACAACCCTGGTACCACACGAGAGTCGAGTCCTTATATCCCAGACGCCGTAACTCCGCTTCCAGGCCCGATACCAGCACAGACAACCTCGTCATGACAATCGACCTCCGATCACCCGGGCCCGGCCCCATGCCGAGACCTCCAGATCAGAGGATCCGCGTTATGCGCAGCGTTCGACCCCGAAATCCACTGTCACCAGCCCACATCCAGCCGCACTGCGCATAACCCAGCACTGCTCATAAGGATCGGCGATTTCGCCTGTGCTCGCCAACCTGTTCATGCACTATGCGTTCGACCTGTGGCTGGAGAGGGAGTTCCCGTCGGTCAGGTTCGAGCGTTATGCCGATGACGCGGTCATTCACTGCAGAAGCCTGCAGCAGGCAACGAATGTGCTTGCCGCACTGGAGAACAGGATGGCGGGAGTAGGGCTGCACCTGCACCCGGACAAGACCAGGATCGTGTACTGCAAAGACAGCAACCGGCGCGGCTCGTATGAGAACACGTCGTTCACGTTCCTGGGCTTTACGTTCCGGCCACGGCAGTCGCAACGCAAGGACGGGATGCGGTTTACCGCGTTCCTGCCTGCGATCAGCAAGGATGCCCTGAGGAAAATCGGTGCCGAAGTTCGATCCTGGCGGCTGCACCGCTGGGTCAGCTCGGACGGACGGGAGATCGCGAAGCTGATCAACCCTAAGATACGAGGCTGGATGGCCTACTACGGGGCTTTCTATCCTTCGGCGCTGTATCCCGTGCTCCGGCGCATCAACACCTATCTGCTGCGCTGGATCATGAGCAAGTACAACAAGCACAGCACCTGGAAGAAAGCCATTCGAGTGCTGGCTGACGCGGCTGTCGACCGGCCGAGGTACTTCGCGCACTGGGCCTGGGTGAAACCGGCTGCCGGATGACCAGGACGACAAGAGCCGTATGACGGGAGACTGTCACGTACGGATCTGTGGGAGCCCGGGGTTGAGATACCCCGGGCCACCCGACCAGATCTGAGACAGTCCCCACTGCGCGCCGGTAGCAGGCGTTGAGCGACTCGATCGCGTTGGTCGAGCAGATCACACGGCGTATCTCGACGTCGTAGAGGCTGTTGCAGAATCGATTGCCGCCGAAGGGGTTTGGCTGGGATTATGGGGTGTGACCAAGTCGTATCGCCCGGTAGTGCGGGATTAGCCGATGTGGGCGCGGCGGGTGGTGGACGCGTAGGCTTCAGGCTGCCTGAAGTGGCCAACCTTTTCCGTCGGCGACGAGGCCGTCCATGGCGCCGGCCATCTCTTCGGTCGACACCTCGGGGTCCACGCGTGCTGGCAGAGCAGATCGATACGGTCGGTGCGCAGGGGCCGCAGGGAGCCTTCTACGGTTTGCGGGGCGAGAGCCTTGCCGACGAGTTCTTCATTGTCGAACGGGCCGTAGATCTCGGCGGTGTTGAAGAAGGTGAAACCGCGGGCGGCGGTGGCCTGCATCAGGGCAACCATGTCCGCCTCGACCGTCGGGTGCCGCAGTGGACGTTCATCCCCATGCAGCCGAGCCCAGGGGCGAAAACCCGAGCCGGTGCCCTAGCCGTCGCTTGTGGATCATCCGAACACCCCGCTCGCGCAGCTGCGTTCAGGCTGCCCGACGGGCGAAAGAACGGCTGAACTGTCGACCGGATTCGACCATCCTCTGCACGTTGTCGAGCCGTGCTGTTTCGTACTCCAGCAGACCTTCGGCTATCGAGCCGCCGGGGCCACGGGACGGGAATGCGTCGGCAAGGGCCTCGGCGTCGTACAGGGCGGCGCTGAAACCGGATCCAGTCATCGGTGTCGCCACGTGGGCGGCGTCGCCGACGAGGGCAAGGCGGCCGTCGACGATCCGATTAGGTACATGCTCCGCGATCGGGGTTCCGATGACGGCGCGCCGATCGATGCAGTCGAGGATCGCGTCGCGCCATACCGCGGGCCACAGATCGCGGGCGAGGTCCGCCAGGTCGTCCATAGTGGACGCCGGGACGTCGGCGGGGGCCAAGGATCGCTGCACGACGTTGCCAACAACACTCCCGGCGGCACGCAGCACATCGTTGTGCCCTGCGCAAATAAATTCAGGTATTGGCGACTGCGGGTTTGCCGCCGCTCGGCTGTCTGTCGACCGCACTCTCAAGCGGCGGACTACATACCGGATGGCGCGGCTGCTACGGAGCCGGCACCCCGATCAGTGGATACGTGTGTATAGCCGGGCCCGTATCCGCTTGCGCTCGTCGGAGATGCGGTACACCATGGCGACCGGCGCCGCCGGCTCGGGTTCGGGCAGCGGGTCGCGCTCGGCCTCGAACTCCCGTTCGATCCGGCTGACGACACGGTCGGCTTCGGCACCACGGCCGTGCTCGGCCGGCCAACGTGCGGATTCCGGAAGGCTGCGCGGACCCAGCCGAACAGCGGCAACCACCGCCAGCCCTCCCACAGGAAGTGGGAGTCGGCGACCAGGAGCCCGCCGAGCAGCGCGACCACCGGGTGCGAAGAATCCGATCGTGTAGGCGATCGCGATCATCCGACCCCGCCTGAGCTTGGGCATCAACTCGCTGAGGTAGGTGTCGATCAAGATCAGCTCCGCCCCATGAACACGCCACACAAGCCGCGGCTCGCGATCAGCACACCGATGTTCGGGGAGAATGCCACGAGAAGACACAACACCAAGTAGGGCCATCGAGCCGCGGGAAGTCGGTCGAGGGCCGGACCGGGCCGAAGTTCTCGGCGGCGTCCACGTCGTCCTCCTCCTTGAGGTGAAAGCAAATGGTGGGCGTTGCCCCGCCGCGGCGGGCCACAGGTAGAGCGGCGATGCCCGAAAGCTAGGTGGTGCAGGTCACCTGGGGCAATGAGCCTCTCCAATCCCGAACCAATGGCTACTCAGCAGCCATACGTGGCGGCCAATGGCTGACCACTGGCACAAGATCGTCACACCCTGCGCTCGTGAACGGGCACGGGCGTCGGCGTGGACAGGGAGTGCTTGAGTGCTGACTGAAAGCCCGCTATCGGGGGCTTCCCGCTCGCTCCGGGCGGCGCCGAGATCTTGACACGGCGTGTTGCCCTTCTTATTCTGTTTCCAGTTCCGAATTTGTATCCGAAATATTGAACAGTGCCCGGCGTCGGCCATCTGCGTTGCCAGCACTTTTCGCGCAACGATGTGGAACGGAGGCTCGGTGAGCGGACTTCGGGTGCGGAAAGGCCTCACGCGTGAACGGGGTCGACGGGTCGGCTGACCGCAAAGCCCGGGTCGCCGGTCGGCCACTCGGTTCGTTCAGGAGGTTCGACATGTCCATCAATGCTGAGGACGGCGCCCGAGGAACCCTGGTGCCCGGAGACCGCCGCCCGGCCCCTGAGAGGTTCAACCGCCGCATCGCGGCGGCCAGTCTGATCGGCACGCTGGTCGAAGGCAACGACTTCGTCCTTTATGGGCTGGCTGCGGCGCTGGTGTTCCCTCACGTGTTCTTCCCGTCGCTCGGGGAGACGGCTGGCACGGTGGCTTCGTTGGCAACCCTCGGGGTCGCCTTCGTTGCTCGTCCGTTCGGAAGCGTTCTTTTCGGACATTTCGGAGACAAGTACGGGCGCAAGGCGACGTTGGTCGTCACACTGCTCAGCATGGGCGTGTGCACCACGCTCATCGGGTTCGTGCCCCCGGCCACGCAGATCGGTGCGACGGCACCGATTTGCGTAATCGTCCTCCGGGTCGTGCAGGGCATTTCGGCCGGCGGTGAATGGGCAGGCTCGACCCTGTTCGTTGCCGAACACGCACCACGCGAAAAGCGTGGCTTGTACGCGATGTTCCCGCAAATCGGGCACGCGCTCCCGACGGCCTTCTCGAGCGCGGTCTTCCTCGTCATCGGCCTGATGATGAGCGAAAGCTCGTTCAACAGCTGGGGCTGGCGGGTCCCGTTCGTCGCCAGTTCGCTGCTCGTCGGCATCGGTCTCTACATCCGCCTCAAGCTGGACGAGACGCCGGTGTTCAAGCGGGAGGCGAGCCGAGGTGTCTCGAAAGTGCCGTTCCTGGAGGCGTTCAAGCAACAGCCATGGCAGATCATCAGGGGTGCCGGGGTGGCCTTGACGACCTTTGCGCTGACCTACCTCGCGAGTTCGTACCTCGCCAACTACGGGACGACTGTGCTTGGGTTCTCCCGCACCAGCGTGCTCGCCGTAACGCTCATCGCGGGCCTGGTCTACGCCCTGGCGACCGCGGCCAGCGCGTTGCTCTCGGACCGCACCGGCCGGCGCCGGATGCTCGGCACTGCGCACATCGCCGGGTTCGCTTGGGTGCTCGTCCTGTTTCCGATCGTCAACACGCGCTCCTTCTGGGCGTACGTCCTCGCTCTGGCGGTGACCTACCTCATCGCCGGGCTCAACTACGGTGCGGTGGGCGCCTTTCTGCCGGAACAATTTCGCACCCGGTACCGGCAGACCGCCACCGGTATCTCCTACAACCTCACCAGTGTGATCGGCGGGGGAATCGTCCCGTTGATGGCTCCAATCGTCATCGATTTGGCTGGGTCATCCGCATTCGGCATTCTCTTGGCGGTCATATGCGCGATTGCCGCCTTATGCACCTTTTCGCTGCGGGAGACGCGAAACGTGAATCTCGACGAAGTCTAAGAGCGTCAAGGATGTTCTGCCGACCGCAGACGTAACAATGAAGGAGTTGCTTCGTGTCGACTTTCGTCCTGATCCACGGCTCCCATCATGGCGGATGGTGCTGGGAGAAGGTGCGCGTCGCTCTTGAGGCGAACGGGCACCAGGTCTGGTGTCCGACGCTGCCGGGATTCGGCGAACGCTCGGCCGAGCTGGAAAATGAGGATTCGCCGTTCAATCTGCTGATCGGTGACGTCGTGCGGCTGATCGAGGAGCAGGGACTACGCGACGTCGTCCTCGTGGGACACAGCCTCGGCGGAATCGTGGCCCGTGGCGTGGCAATTACCGCGACGGAGAGAATCCAATCTCTCGTCTACGTGGACGGCGGCATCCTGGACTACGGGGAGTCGCCGTGGGACAAGATCCCCGACGCGCAGCGCGCCGATCGGCTCACGCGCACCAGGCTGCGTAATGGCGTCCGCATCCTCGATCCTCCTCGGCCTGAGTCGTTCGGTATAACCGATCCGGACCAGGTCGAGTGGATGAAGGAACGTCTCAGCCCGCAGGCCTTTTCGATCTACGACGACCGGTTTCCGTTTGAGGGCAAGCCTGAAGCATTGTTGAAGACGATGTATGTCGAGTGCGTCGTGCCGGTTCATCACGCTGCGAGCCGGCACCGCGCCCGGGCGCGCACGATGGGGCTCGAAGTGCGAACGCTGGAGACCAGCCATGACGCGATGATCACCGCGCCGGGACAACTCGTCGACATGTTGCTCAGCGCGAGCGACGAAGCCCGGCCGTGCGACGTCCGTGCCGAACCGGGCCGGACCGGAGAAGAACTGGAGTGAAGGACATGACAGCGTCGGCAGGCGACGACAGGACAGTGGAAGAGCGGCTGGCAGATCACCTGGCCACGACTGGTCCAGCGGACATTCCGAAGGCCACGGCCGCGGAGGCCGCGCGCGGGATCCTGTGGTGGACGGCAACAGCCTTGGAGAGTGCGGCAGGTCCGCAGCAGGAGGCTCTTCGGTCGCTGGCGCGCCGCCACGGTGGGCCGCCCGAGGCCACCGTGCTCGGGAGCGAGCTTCGTGCGCCAGCCGAACTAGCCGGCCTGATCAACGGCCGGGCAGGCAAGGCGGGCGAGCATGAGGACAAGTTCTGGGCCGACGGCCTCATTGGGTTCGCAGTGGGTTGCTGTGTCGTTCCCGCCGCCGTCGCGATGGCGCAAGTTCGCGGGAACGTGTCGGGGCGTGAGCTGATCACCGCGGTCGCTTTGGCGATCGATGCTGCGGGACGTCTCTTCAGCCCACTCGGCATGGGCTTTCTCGCTGGGCGAACGACCGCTAACGCCACTTTCGCGCTGGGAAACTACGGGGCCGCGGTGGCCGCGGGCAAGATCCTCGGCCTCGACGCCTCCGCGTTCCTCAATGCACTGGGCATCGCACACAACCAAGCGGGAGGCAACTACCAGGCGCAGTACGAGGGCCGCGGAGTTTCGATCCAAGCAGGCTTCTCGGTTCGCAACGGCGTGACCGCCGCGCGGATGGCGGCAGCCGGGGTGCACGGGCCACGCGGGTCGATATCGGGGAAGGCCGGACTGTACGCCGTCCACTACCCGCAAAGTGAGGTCGACCTGCAGGTCATCACGAAGGGCCTCGGCGCGGACTACCTCGGGCGGAAGGTGGGGTACAAGGCGTACCCGTGCGGGGTCGTCGCGCACGCGGCGGTGGAGGTGGTGTGCGGGCTGCGCGAGCGGATCGCCGGTCGGGCGATCGAGGCCGTGGAGGTGCGGGGCCCCTATAGCTTGGCCATCATGGTCGAGCCGGTGGAGGCGAAGCAGGCGCCGCGGACCCCCACGGAAGCTCAATTCAGCCTCCCGTGGGCAGTTGCCTGTGCGCTGCGCGACGGAGACCTCACGATCGACCATTACAGCGCTGGCGCGGTCCTCGACGAGCAGCTTCGTGCGCTCGCCGGCCGGGTGAAGCCGGTGATCGTCGACGGACTGGAGGGGACCGAGGTGCGCGTTGCGCTGGCGGACGGGGAAGTCATCGAGTCGGAGCTGTCCGTCGCGCGAGGACACCCGGATAATCCGCTCTCCAATGCGGAAATCACTGCACTCTTCCTGAAGTCTGCCGAACGGACCGCGGTCGACTCCGCGCAGGCGACCGCGGCGCTCGGGATGCTTGAGACCCTGGCCGACCAGACTGATGTGGACCAAATCTTCAGCCGGTTGACGGGACCGCTGCCCGGGTGACGAACGTGGGTCGGCGGCGATGCTGTGTGAACGCTGGTTCAGCGACGCACGGGACGGTCACCGAACTCGAAGGTGCTGCACTGTACGAGGAATGCACCCGCGGCGAGTCGTCATTCTTGTCGCGGGTGTATTCGGTCACGGAAGCAGAATCTGTTCGCCTTCAGTGTGGGACGTCACAGCCGATGACAGCTTGGTTTCTCTCCGCAGGACTGTATGCAAGTCCCATCTGCGCGCTCAGCTGTGTAGGGCCAATGGTCGCCCCGCCCGTCTTGACTCGCCATGGCGGGCGATATGACGTATTAACATACGGAATATAGAATGATTGTTCTGGTCGGCGGGACGCGTGGCGGTCGGTGGACCGCACGCAAAGCTCGCGCAGGAAGACATGACCGCCGGGGTCGTCGGGGTTCGCCCGTGTCCTGCGTCGTGCCGGAAGACCCGTACTCATCGCCGAGATACCGACCAGATAGGAACGGAGTTCCAGTCCATGACCCACGATCTCGACGCGCTGGCCGCCAAGGTGCAGGAGTTGTCCACCGCCAGGCGATCTGGGACTGCCTGATGCGCTACACGTGCGGTGTGGACCGCTTGGACTGCGAGCTCGTCCTCGTCACCTGAACCCATCGAGGCGCGTGGAGAGCCCGGTGCGGGGACAACTCGCACGCCGGGTTCGGCGGGCGGAGAGACCGGCAGTCGAAATGCTGCACGGCGCCTCGTCTCCGACCCAATAGATGCAGGCGTTGGACCGGTCGCAGCCGGGGCTGCCGATGATGCCGGGCATGCCCAAGTGCCGCACCCACGACTACGTCCGCCACGGCGCCACCAGCTTGTTCGCCGCTCTCGACGTGGCCACCGGCAAGGTCATCGGCCAGCATCACCGCCGACACCGCCACCAGGGGTTTCTGCGGTTCCTCAAAACCATCGACACGAACACTCCCGCCGAGCTGGACCTCCATCTCATCTGTGACAACTACGGCACCCACACCCGTCATCAACAAATGGCTGGCGGCCCACCCGCGATTCCACCTGCATTTCACCCCCCACCAGCAGTTCCTGGTTGAACCTCGTCGAACGCTGGTTCGCCGAACTCACCAACCGCAAACTCCGCCGCTCAGCCCACCGCAGCGTCGCCGAGCTCGAAACCGACGTCCTTGCCTGGATCCACGCATGGAATGACGATCCGAAACCGTTCGCATGGACCAAAACCGCCGACCAAATCCTCGACAGCCTCGCCCACTACTGCCGCAGACTTACGGCGCTGAACAACGACTCAGCACACTAGGCGCCCCAGGATCAGTCGGGCCTCACCACTGCGAACCCCGGATGGATTGCGAACCCGCAAGACCGGACCCAAAGCACCCTCTCGAACTGGCAACCATCGGCGAGGTGAGCGCAAACGACCAGCTCGAAGCGGTCAGCCCTGAACCCCGAACACCAACGGATGACGTATCGAGAGTTACCCCTCTCCTGAAGTGACCCTTGACACGTTTGCAGAATCTCCTTACCCTCATCCCATATCACGTACATATATACGCAATAACGTACATATCTAGAGGTTGCCGCGCTCGAAACAGTGCTCCTCGACCGGTGAGGTGTGGCACGTCGTGCGATCCCGAAACAGGTCAACCCAAATAGGTGCGACGCCATCGCATCAGGGTCGAAGACTCAAAGAGTTGATGCGACCGGGAACGACGAGACCTCGCACGACAACGAGAGGCAGGACTGCAGCAATGGCGATAACAATCGACAACAGCGTCGGTGATGATGTCGAACGAACTCAGACCGCGGATGGTCGACGGTTTCGACTCGTCGCAGTTGCGTTCAGAACAATTAGCTCATAACCATCCATATGTATACGTCTGGTGTGGGTGGTTGTTTCCTGTTCCAATCACGCGCTTCTCTGCGCGTGCTGCAATAAGAAAAGGAAGAAATGATGAGGAGATTTACCGTGTTGCCGGTGATGTTGATCGCCAGCCTGGGGGCAACCGCCGCAGTCGCGGGAGCCGCACCGGTCCCGACCGATACAGGGGTAGTGCACTACACCGCCAGGGCAAACGACAAGTCAACCGTGATCACCACAGACGCGGGATCGATGAAGGCCGACAACGGCGTGTTCAAGATCGAAGCCGCCAACGGCACCGTGCTGGCAGGATCCGCCCTGTCTTTCCGCGTGGACGATTTCGTCTTCCCCATTGACGCCAGTATCGCAGGACATACTGCCACGCTCACTCCGCGTTTCGACACCGCACACGCCGTGTACAAACCCGTCTCGCTCCCGTTCGAAAACCAGGCACCCTTCAAAACACCCTACGACCGCGAGCAGGCAGCCTGGAACCGCCTGGTCACAACAATCTCAACTGGCGCCACCGTCGGCACCATGGTCGGCGGCATCGCCGGCGGCGCGGTCGGATGCGTCCTCGGCGGCATCGCAGGAGCAACAGTTGCCGCAGCCTCCATCATCGGACTCTTCGGACCATTCGTACCAGCAGCCGTAATCGGCTGCCTCGGCGGCATCATCGCCGTCGGCGCACTCGGCACCCTCGCCGGCCAACTCCTGGTCACAGCACCCGTCGCCATCCTGGCCGCCGTCCAATACTTCACCACCATCAACCAACCCTTCACCCCAGCCAAATAACACACCTTCAATCGACACCACCGCCAAAGGTGCTACGCAACACCTGTGTTGGCAAGGGTTTGTGTCCGACGCGGCTACCGCCGCTGGGGCGGTAGCCGCGTCGGAAGGGACTGTAAGAAGCGACAGAGCCAGATCTCAGACAGTCCCCGCCGCCCGGGAGTGTCGGAATTTGGCTCTGTCGCACTTTCGGCTCTGTCGCACTTTCGGCTCTGTCGCACTTTCGGTGGTAACGAATCCTATTCTACCCCAGTAGAATTCGGTGTCGGAGGAGCTGGAATCCGGCACGTCCGTACATTTGGCGTTTCAGGAATTTCGTTTTCGTGTTGACGCCTTCGCAGGGACCGTTGGTGAAGGGCAACGTGAGTCCGGCGACGGCGGCATCGTGGTCTTGGTCCAGGCCCCGCAGGAAGGGGCTGAGTTCGGGTAGATCGGCTGCACGGACCTGCTCGATCCATGCGTCGAGGTCGCTGCCGCGGCGTTCGGTCATGATCT
>NZ_JAINZY010000040.1:0-4861 GCF_019890715.1 Nocardia coffeae
GCACAGGACTCGCAGCTGGCATGCTGGCCTGGCTCTGCTCATCGGCCTGTCGAAAGGGTGGGTTTCGTTTGTATAAATCAGGCAGCCGATAGTTATGCAGTGACCTATGGTGTGGGTCACAGTGTCTGATCCTGGTCGGGCCCAACGGGCCTGTTGTGGGGTCAGGTCTTCTCGACGTGGCTGATTCTCTTGTCTCGGATGCTGTTTGGGGTTGCTGAACGTGGCCAGCGGGTAGGGGGAGGGCAGCAGGGCGACGTCGTTAGTGGTGTCGCCGATGTGCTGGGTGAGGGGCCGCGTTGGTGTGCACGTTCGTCGGGTTCTTCGGTCGTCGGGTCGGGACTGCCCATCCGCCGCGGAAGCTGAGTTGTTTGCCATTCTCCGGGATATGCTGAATAGGCGGACTACGGCGACTGGCTTGCTTTGGGGGAGAGATGGGTTCACGTTCAGGTCTTGTTGACTGGTTGAGGCGCAATATGTCCCGGACTGTTATGTTGTTCCTGACAG
Organism: Nocardia coffeae; assembly: GCF_019890715.1. NCBI lineage: Bacteria > Bacillati > Actinomycetota > Actinomycetes > Mycobacteriales > Nocardiaceae > Nocardia > Nocardia coffeae. Next base: position 505 of record NZ_JAINZY010000040.1, read on the forward strand.
TGTCCAGTGCGGTTGTGGTTGTCCTCCTGTCGCCACTGTTACTTCTGCTTGTTCCGGTGCACGCTCTTGACTGGCAGCGGCTGCAGACCGCCAGCCAGGCGTACGGGGCAACCTCGGCGATCGTGTCGGCGTTGGCGTTGTGTGGAGTTGCGGCATCGCTGCTGGTCCAAGCGCAACAGAGCAGGGCAAACCGGCTCGAGATGGTGCGCCGATACCAGTTGGACCTGACCCAGATGGCGTTGGAGGACCCAGAAACTTACATGCCGTGTATAGGCAAACTGGTTGAATCTCCTGCGACCGAGGCTCGCCAGCATTTGTACTGTGCATCGTGGTTGCGGTTCGGTCAGATGGGTTATGAAGTCGGAGCGATCACGTGTCGGCAGCACGTGAATAATGACCCCCGCGTGGCATCGGAAATTTGACCCCTTTGGTCGGGATCCTGGCTCTAATCGAGCCAGGAGGACGAAGGGATGCTTGCCGTGGAGGATTGGGCTGAGATTCGTCGTTTGCACCGGTCAGAGGGTGTGCCGATCAAGGCGATCGCCCGGCTGATGGGTGTTTCTCGCAATACCGTGCGGGCCGCTTTGGCCTCGGATCGGCCGCCGAAGTATGAGCGGCCGGCCAGGGGTTCGATTGTGGATTCGGTCGAGCCGCAGATCCGTGAGTTGCTGAAGGTGTATCCCACGATGCCTTCGACGGTGATCGCCGAGCGGATCGGCTGGACTCGCTCGGTGCGGGTGCTCTCGGGCCGGGTCGCGGAGCTGCGCCCGGCGTATCTGCCGCCGGACCCGGCCTCGCGGACTGCGTATGTGGCTGGTGAGATCGCCCAGTGCGATTTCTGGTTCCCGCCGATCGAGTTGCCAGTGGGGTTCGGGCAGGTCCGTGGCCCGAAACAGCTGCCGGTCCTGACGATGGTGCTGGGGTATTCCCGCTGGCTGACCGCGATGCTGATCCCGACCCGCCATGCGGAGGACCTGTTCGCCGGATGGTGGGCTCATATTCACCGGTTGGGTTCGGTGCCAAGGGTTTTGGTCTGGGATGGTGAGGGAGCGATCGGCCGCTGGCGCGGTGGCCGCAGCGAGTTGACCGCCGAATGCCAAGGGTTCCGGGGAACGTTGGGGACGAAGGTGATCGTTTGCAGGCCTGCTGATCCGGAAGCGAAAGGCATGATCGAGCGGGCTCACGACTATCTGGAACGCTCCTTTCTTCCGGGCCGAACTTTCAGCGGCCCAGCCGATTTCAACTCCCAACTCGATGATTGGCTGGAGTTGGTGAATGCTAGGCCCCGGCGCGCGCTGGGCTGCGCGCCGACCGATCGGATCACTGCCGATCGCCAGGCGATGCTGACACTGCCGCCAGTGCCGCCGCAGACCGGGTGGCGGCGCTCGGCGCGCCTGGCGCGTGATCACTACATCCGCTTGGATTCCAACGACTACTCAGTGCATCCGGCAGTGATCGGGCGCCGCATCGAGATTCTTGCTGATCTCGACCGAGTCCGGGTTTTCTCCGGCGGACGGATCGTCGCCGATCATGAACGGATCTGGGCGGGGCATCAAACCATCTCCGATCCAGAGCATGTCGAGGCAGCCAAAGCGTTGCGGCGCAGCCGCATCGGCGTGTTGCGGCCGGCCCGGGAGCCGGAGGTCGAGCAGCGGTGCCTGACCGACTACGACACCGCTCTGGGCATCAACCTCGACACCGAAGGCGGGGTGGCGTGATGCCCGGCCGAACCCGAACCACCACCAAAACATCAACCACCACACGGGATTTCACCGCCGAGCTGAATTTCCTGACCCGCGCGATGAAAGCGCCGTCGCTGCGCGAGGCCGCTCAGCGGCTGCCCGAACGTGCTCGCGCCGAGAACTGGACTCACGAGGAATTCCTTATCGCCTGTCTGCAACGCGAAGTCTCCGCCCGAGAATCCCACGGCGGTGAAGGCCGCATCCGCTCCGCGCGCTTCCCCTACCGCAAGTCATTGGAAGAGTTCGACTTCGGGCATGCACGCGGGCTCAAACGCGACGTGATCGCCCACCTGGGAACACTGGATTTCGTCACCGCGAGGGAGAACGTGGTGTTCCTGGGCCCGCCCGGGACCGGCAAAACTCACCTGGCCATCGGGTTGGCGATCCGAGCGTGTCAGGCCGGGCATCGAGTCGCGTTCGCCACCGCGTCGGAATGGGTTTCCCGCCTCGCAGACGCGCACCACGCGGGCCGGTTGCAGGCCGAGCTGATCAAGCTCGGCCGCTACCCGCTTTTGGTGGTGGACGAGGTCGGCTACATCCCGTTCGAGCACGAGGCCGCCAACCTGTTCTTCCAGCTCGTCTCGTCCCGCTACGAACGCGCCAGCCTGATCGTGACCAGCAACAAGGTCTTCGGCCGCTGGGGAGAGGTCTTCGGCGACGACGTTGTCGCCGCCGCGATGATCGACCGCCTCGTCCACCACGCCGAGGTCATCGCCCTCAAAGGCGACAGCTACCGGCTCAAGAACCGCGACCTCGGCCGCGTCCCCGCCGCCGGCACAACTGAAGAATGAAACCACCAACCCAACCCGACCGAAGAGGGGTCAAAATTCGGCCGCCGAGAAGTGATCAGGATTCGCGTGCCGTTGACATCACGGAGCATTCGCTGCGAAACGATCTCCTGCACTATATGTTTCGAGGCGAGGTTGGCAGAGACTATTGGGCGCGAAAGAGCTCCTTGTGGGGCCCGAATATGGGGAGATTCAATCGTCGTGGCGACGCGTTCAAGCGAATCGTCGACGGAGAGTACGCGAAGGCTGTCGCGGGTGGCCCACCAACCGTTGCGGGTTCGCCCGCAGGTGCTCGCCCGAAGCCGCAAGCGCCGGCGAACCAAAGTAGCCCGAGTGTCGAAGGTGGTCGGCTGAGTGCAGTATCCGTTGGTTCAGCTTTAGCGGTAGGAATTGTGCTTGGTGTTGTGGCGAGGAGCGGCAGTTTCCGGACCATCACCCACCGAGCTTCCGTCCGGTAGTCGGAGAAGGTCGCCCAAAAGCCGGGACTGCTGCACGATCAGGTTGGCACCTATCCATGCGGCAGCCCCCGGGTGAACTTGCCAGTCATGGGCAACAGATGATCCGCTGGGGGAGAACGTCTTCCAGAGTTGCTGCGAACTGAGATCATGGCGGGTTCGGTCGAAAACCGGCTGCTTTCCTGGGGCATACATGTAAAGCTGATCGAATGGGTGACAAGACCGACTCCGATGCACGGCTCGCTCTAGTCGAGGAGTGGCTCGCTTCCCTTCGCCAGAGCCTTGTCATCGGCGACTTGACCTGGGACTCCGTGGAGTCGGATCTCCGTTCGCTCGCGGTGAATTACATTGTTCGGCGTCAACTCGAAGCTCTCGAAGCCTCGGTGGTGTTGGTGAAGGCCGGTTTCGGTCATCTGGCCGTCGGGTTTGTCCGGCCCGCCCTCGACGAGTTGCTGTGGATCGACTGGATCAAAGACCTTCCGAGGGCCGAAGCGCACGAGCTTCTGTCCGATATGGGCAGCTTCGACGGGGTACGCTCATTGGTTGCCCAACGTGGCTATGCGGGTGATCAAGTGATGCAGCAGCTCTGGTACCCAGTCGCCCTCCTGGATGCGGCAGCGGAACAGGAGAAGGAGCTGAAGGGTGAGTTGAAGAAACGTGGCAAAGCTCTCGGTTGGGGGAACAGTGCGTTCCCGACTTCGGAGTGGGTCGCGGAGCGAACCGGCAGGGGACCGCTCTTTCAGTATCTTCATAGCGCTACGAGTAGGTCGCTGCATTTTTCGATGGGCGAAGCCATGAGGAATGGATGGGGTGAGCCCGGGGGGATACTCACCACCATCAAACCCGAGTTCCGGAGTAACCGATCCGATTTCGCCCTCTATCAGCTTCCTCGATTGTTCTCGGACACACTGGTTGCCTGCGACTCGCTGCGTGAGGCTGCTGGGCTCGAATTTGAGGTCGAGGATGAAGGGGAGCGATTTCTCGCCGCGAGTGAAAACCTCACAGCATGTGGTGCTGTACCGCTGGTACACGCTCACGAGTGGAACCTCGGTCCTGACGGTCCACTGGGATCTCGGGCTAAGAAAGATGACCCATCTCAAGGAGACCGGTCATCTTCCTGATGGGTGTCGGCCCGGCTCCACTCATCGCTCATCTGGAGGAGTGGGTTTCGTTTATCCGGATCGGGCAGCCGATAGTCATACAGTGACCTATGATGTGGGGCACAAAAGCCCTGCAGCACTCGGGAATCCGTTCCGCTGTTCACAGCGCCCCGCTGTCCGGTACGGGTGTGCCCCAGCTATACGACTACCGCCCCGGGTTGCGTATGCGGGGTGTCTGGCGTGAAGGATCAAGTGGTCCGGGTGGGGGCGTC
>NZ_JAINZY010000041.1:0-4271 GCF_019890715.1 Nocardia coffeae
CCCGCAACCACCCCACCAGCTGCACTGGACCGCGGAGAGACCTAATCGCTTAGAGTTACAGTACAACTAATACACTGTTTATTCGAGGTTTCCGAGAGAAGGCCAACGCTGCCGGCCGCCCCGGCGAGACTATTTCTCTACCGAGTGTAATATATACGAGCATGAGCAGCGCCATGTCCCAAACACTCAGCGGTCAGGTCAGGACCGTCCGCGGTTATGCAGCCCTGGAGCGCAACGGACCGATTACCACCTGGGAGTTCGAGCAACGTGAACCGCGTCCGGAAGATGTAGTCTTCGACGTTTTGTTCTGCGGGGTCTGCCATAGCGACCTGCACACGATCGGCGCGTGGGGGCAGGAGTTCCCCCTCGTGCCCGGCCACGAGATGGTCGGCCGGGTGACTGCCGTCGGCGACCAGGTCACCAACGTGCGCCCCGGCGATATCGTTGCGGTCAGCACCATCATCGACTCTTGCGGGGAGTGCGAGCCCTGCCGACGGCAGATGGAGGTCTACTGCGAGGCCGGCCCGACCATGACCTACGACGGGATCGACAGAGTCGACGGTAGCCGTACCCGCGGCGGCTACGCCGACTCACTCGTTGCCCACCAGCGCTTCGTCTTCCGTGTGCCCGAGAGTCTGGATCTCGCCGGCGCAGCGCCGCTGCTGTGCGCCGGGATCACCACCTGGTCGCCGCTGCGACACTGGCGTATCGGACCGGCCAGCACGATTGGGGTAGTCGGCATCGGTGGGCTCGGCCACCTCGGTGTCAAGTTCGCCCACGCCCTCGGCGCCCATGTAGTCGCTTTCACCACCTCCCCCCGAAAACGCGACACAATCCTCGCTCTGGGCGCAGACGAGGTGGTCGTAACCACCGACCGAGAACAAGTCGCCGCGCAGGCCGGGCGGCTCGACTTCATCCTCGACACTGTCTCCACCACGTATCCGATGGGCCCGATCGTCGATACCCTGTCACTTGACGGCACCCTCTGTTCACTGGGAATCCCCGATCGCTTCGACCTTCACCCTGGCACCCTTGCCGGTAAGCGTCGCAGCATCGCCAGCTCCGCAACCGGCGGCACCCGTGATATCCACGAAATGCTCGAGTTCTGCGCCCAGCACGACATCACCGCTGACGTCGAAATCATCTCACCTGACCAGATCAACGAAGCGCTGGAGCGACTGTCCCGCAACGACGTTCGCTACCGGTTCGTGATCGACATGACCCAGCGCTGAACCCTGAGCAGTGGCAGCCCCGTACCGCAGCGAGAATCAGCTGCCTGCTCGGGGCTCAGGACAGACTGTGGTGATGCCTGAACGGCGGTTGCTCTGATTCGGCGGTGGCGGGCGGCCTGCGGAAGCGGAAGAAAAGATTGGACGCGGTGAAGATGTCGAGCCAATCCGGGACGAATGAGGCGCCGTCGGCCTCTCACAGCGACGACGAAGAGGGTATCGACGGAAGGACGGGTTCAGTGACTCGGAAACCTGCCCGAGCCAAGCGCGGGCGTCCTCAGAGCATCAACCCGACCGCGATCGTCGAGACGGCGGTGCATTTGCTGCACAACCAAGGCTATGCCAAGACAAGCATGGCCGAGATTGCCAGCGCATGCGGGATCTCCCGCAAGTCACTCTTCCTGTACTACCCGGCGAAGACCGATCTGATCTGGTCGAACATGGACCGATACATCGAGGGCTTTCAGCAGAATATCGCCGCCTCGGCCGAGAGCGACCCCCTCGACAAGGTGATCGATGCGGTCATCATCGGCTTCCAGCTGATTCCTCACTGTCCTGAAATCATGCGGCTTCAGATTGCGATGATCAGCACCATCGATGAACTCAGCGAACGCAATGAGAGCTATAGCCTGGGATGGCGCGCCACGGCCGCCGACTGCCTCGTTCAGCGCACCAAGGACCGTATCCTGGCCGAGGCCATCGCCTATGGTGTCTGGCGGGCAATGTGGAAAGCCCTCTACGAATGGGCTGGGAATACCACACAATCCAGCCCGTTGCCGCAGGTGCGCCGCCAACTCGACCAGTTCGCCGAAGCCGTGAACAAGCCGCTGGGAACAGCCGAAGCCTCGCCAGCGCGACATCCGGCCACACATCATTCGCGGACGCGGCGATAGACCATTCGGCACCGAGTCGCCGGGTTCGATCGATACGCTACTCGAGTTCTGCCCACCCGGGTCGCTTCCGTGATTGCGTTGGGGCTCAACGGTTGCGGGACACCGGCAGTTGTTCTGCATGACTACGATGGCGTGAGAGACCTGATCAGCGCCCTGAGCGCCGACACGCATGCACAGAAGCGCTTTCGGGTCCGGTCGTGCCGCGCTCTCTTCTCGGGCTCCGGCCAGCATTAGCTGATCATGCCCGATCGCGGGTCGGTACCAGCCGAAATGTCGGTACGGCTCGGCGAAACACTCACTACGACAAGATTATTCATGCCGTATCCAAGACTGCGGAATCGGGAACAGTTCCGAGAGCACCGAATGCAGCACACAGCCGAAACCGCCCCATCGCAAGGACGATGTTTGCGCTGTGTGAAATTGTTCTCTCTATCGTCCGTTCTCCATGGTTCGAGCATCGAACAGGGATCATGGACGCATGAGAATGACTGTGGCTCTCGATCATGACGTGGTTGTTCTGCTCGAAGAAGCCGTCGGAAGACAACGTAGATCGAAACGCCACGTTGTCAACGACGCTCTGCGCCAAGCGCTATCCCGAAACGACGATCCATCACCTACCCCGCCGGAGACGAACCGCGCACTTTCCGAGCCCGATCTCACGCTGAAGATCGATCCGCAAGATCCTGCTCGATTGGCCGATCGCTCGGACGAAGAAGCTATCAGTGTCGCACTGGCCCACTTCTTCGGGCTGACACTTCCGACTCCTCGGTTGTACGTCGTCAAGAACTGTGGCAACTGAGCAACGGAAATCTCATGTCGGCCCTGTAATTTCGACGTCTTCAGGGCGGACACGGCGGCTGCGGTACCCCGAATGAGCAGTGACATGGGCTTGTTCACGGCACGAGCACCGCGGCGGGCCAACCGTGCACGAACCACCCGGCTCCACGCCGTTTGTTCGCAGTGAAACTGCACGGAACCTAATGAGTTGTAGCAGGTCCAGGTGATCGACGGATCAGGCAGACTCGCTGGCGGTAGTGACCGGCGGGTGAGCACATGCGGAGCCTGGACTTCGAGTCCTGATCTGAGATGGTGCCCCCGCCGGTTCGCCGGGAGGAGGAGATCGCTGATGGGATGTCGTGCCCGCCGTCGGCCGGTGTGAGCACTGATTCATTAGGTCGCCGACATTCTTCCGCGCTGCCGGAACTGTTGTCCGACAACGACGAACGGGGAGCTGTGGTGCTGCTGGTCGGAGACGACTGGACATCGGACCATCACGATGTCGAACTGATCGACAAGGCTGGGAAACGGCTCGCCAAAGCCCGCCAGCCCGAAGGAACCACCGGGATCACCCGGTTGCACGCGATAATCGGCGAGCACCTCGGCGACGATCCCGAGGACACCGAGGTCGGGATCGGTATGGAAACCGGTCGCGGCCCCTCGGGCGCGGCGTTGATCGCGGCCGGCTACGCGGTGAACCCGCTGCAAGCCGCGAGGTTTCGGGAACGCCGCAGCGTGTCCGGCGCGCGAGGTCCGATGCCGCTGATGCGCACTCGCCGACCGACATGGTCCTCACCGACGCTCATCAACTGCGAGTCGTGGCCGGTGACAGCGCCGACGCGCAAGCCGTGAAGGTCGACGCACGCACGAACAAGACGATGATCTGGGAACGCACCCGTCATACTCAGCGGCTCAAACACGCTCTGTGGGAGTACTTCCCGACCGCGATCGAGGCGTTCGAGGACCTCGATACTCCGGATCCCAGCCGGGACTGGGCATATTCTCGGGGCCCGGGTGCTCGCCGAGTTCGGAGACGGCCACACCCGCTACGCGACCGCGGAATCGCGGAAGAACTACGCTGCGACGTCCCCGATCACCCGTGCGTCGGGGAAGTCGAAGCTCGTCCTCGCCCGGTTCGTGCACCAGGACCGCCTCGTCGACGCGCTGCTCACGCAGGCGTTCTGCGCCCTGAAGGCGTCACTGGGCGCCCGCGCCTACTACGACCAGCAGCGAGCCGGGGGCTCAACCACAATGCCCCGCTGCAGCATGTCGCCAACCGGCCCGTCGGCATCCTCCACGGCTGGCCGAGGTCCACATCTTGTGCCGACAAGCGTGTGCTCGCCAGCGGCCCGAACCTACGAGTGAAACACCC
>NZ_JAINZY010000042.1:0-3826 GCF_019890715.1 Nocardia coffeae
GAAACCCCACGCCTGCCTCATCTTTCGCCGCCTCCTGTGTGACCGACCCCGGTGGTTCCGGGCTCTGTAGCCATCCTCATCCCTCACACCGATGTAAGGGGCAACCGGCTGAGAGGCAGGTCACAGCATCAGGCCGACTGCGCCACCGGTTCCGGGGCGGCGGACAGCTCCGACCGGTGCCGGTTGTTGGCCCTGATCAGCACGTCGAGCGCATCTCGGGTCTCGATCAAATGCGCGATGTCGGCGTCGATCCGGTCGCGCTCGCGCGTCATCGCCGTGAACGTCTCCTCGGCGACGCCCAGGTCATTGGGGACGTCCACGCACGGCAGCACAGTCGCGATCACCCGGCTGGACATACCCGCGTCGAACAGCTGTCGGATGAGCGACACGCGCTCGACCGCGGCATCGGAATAGTGACGCTGTCCCGCGTCGGAGCGTGAGCTGGTCAGCAAGCCCTGCTCTTCGTAGTACCGCAGTGAGCGCGGACTCACGCCCGTACGCTTGGACAGCTCGCCGATCCGCATCCCTGCGAGCCTACCCCCGCGCACTCCAGGTTCAGACCATCATGCGACGGTGGCGACGCGGGCGCGGATCGTGTTGTGGCGGGCGGAGAATCGGCACGAACCCATAAACGTACGGGATCCCCGACATTCGCAAATGCCGCCGAGCGGGCGTTGGTCGATCACCCAGATCACCTGCCCGGCAGGGCTTTCCAACGCGCGCTCATGCCGAATACAGGAAGTTCGTAATGCGCAGCCCGGTCGTTGGTCGGTAGCGTTCGCGCTGTGAACAGCGCTGATGCTTTTCTGGAGACGTTCGCGGCGAGTGGCCTGCCGCCCTTGATCGGCCGGCGGCACGCCGGCGGAGACTTCCGCGGTGGCATCGTGACTCGCGACCTGGGGCCCTTGCGGCTCGCCAAGCTGTTCAGCCCGGAGGGCGAGTGTTTCCGGGACGCACGGTCCATCCGCGACGCCGACAGCGAGCTGTGGCAGATCGAGCTGGTTACGCGGGGGCGTGTGCGTACTGAGCAGGGGCGCAACACCGCTGTGCTCAGCCGGGGCGATCTCGTCCTGATCGACCCCGTGCGGCCGGTCCGGTTCGCCACTACCGCGACCGAGACCGTCACCATGCTGGTGCCGCGGCGCTCGCTGCGGCTTCGGCCGGACGACGCCGCCCGGCTGGCTGGGATGCGTATTCGCGGCGATTGTGGCCCCGGCGCGCTGGTGTCCTCGCTCACGCGGGAAATGGCGCGGTCGCTGACCGGGTTCCGCGCGGACGAGGCGGACAGGGCGGCGGCCGCGGTGATCGAGCTGATCGCGGTGGCGTTGTCGGCTCAGCTGGATGATGAGCGTCCGGCCTCCGACGAGGCGCTGCGTTCCCGAATTGTCGGCTTCATCGAGGCGAGACTGTCCGACAGGGACCTCGCCCCGCCGAAAATAGCTGCGGCGCACCACATGTCGGTACGCCGCCTGCACAAGCTGTTCGAGGACCAGCCGCTGACGGTGGCGGCCCTGATCCGCCGGCGGCGCCTCGAGCGGTGCCGCGCAGAGCTGGCCGGGACCGGTCGCACCGTCGCGGCCGTCGCGGCTGGCTGGGGGTTCGCCGATCCGGCGCACTTCAGCCGACTGTTCAAGGCCACCTATGGGTACAACGCGGCGGCACTCACGTCCAGCAACCGTGCGCGGACGATCAAGGCGCTTGCCGCCCGGCCCGGTAAGGATGGTGGCTGACAGCGCAGAAAGGTGTGATCTCATGGAACAGTCGGTCGAGGCGATGCGTGCCATCCCGGCACGGATGCTCGAGGGCTGGAACCGCGGTGATGCTGCCGCGTTCCTGGCCGATTTCGCGGACGATGCCGAACTCGTGGACTTCGAGGGGACCGTTCACAAGGGCCGCGAGCAGATGATCGCGGCCCATCAGCCGATTTTCGACACGGTGATGAAGGGTTCCCGGCTGGTGCAGGGCGAAGTGCTGTTCGCCCGGATCGTCGGGCCGGGCTGGGGTGTGGTGCACCACCGCATGGTCATGGCGATGCCAGGCGAGCAGCAGCCACCCGCAAGCCGCCGCTTCATGCAACTGCTTGTCGCCGTGTGGCAACACGACCGCTGGGAAGTCGCATCGCTGCAGAACTCGCGCTTGATCTCACTGGAGACAGCGATGGCCCTGGAATCCCTGGCCGCCGCCGAGTAAAGCCCAGGCATCGTCACCAACCCGAAATCAAGTGAGCACTCATGCCGCGGAGCGGGCGTTGGTCGATCACCCAAATCACCTGCCCGGCAGAGCTTCCCAACGCGCGCTTATACCGATGAACGTGCGTTGTACCGATCCTTTCCAAGGAGCATTGTGCTGGACGAGGCGGCTCAACGGGCGTCTGGTGGGATCGCCCAGAGTCTATCGGCGTCGCCCGCGTCGAGCCGACCTCGATAGACAGCGAGTTTGTGGTCGATGAGCTCGAGGTTTTCTTGGAGCTCAGTAAGTTTCGCGATCACATCGGCGCGGTGGGCTTCGAGCAAGTCCAGTCGTTGTTGCTCGTTACCGTGGCCGGCGTCAACGAGCTGGGCATAGCGCCGGATGGTCTTGATAGGCATGCCGGTAGCCCGAAGCTTCGTGCACACGGTGATCCAATCCAGATCGAGTTGCCGGTATCGGCGACGACCGCTGGAAGTCCTGTCGATGGTGGTGACGACCACACCGGCGCGTTCGTAATAGCGCAGCGTGTGCACGCTGACCCCGGTGCGACGGGCGGCCTCGGCAATGCCCACCCCCGCCTGCGGATTCGAAGGGGCGGATTGGGATCTCGATTGCGCTTTGACTTCGAGCACGCTCTAAATTCTAACGTCGCGGTATGACAACAACGTTGATCACCGGGGCCAACAAGGGGCTCGGCTACGAGACAGCCCGCCGACTCGTTGCGGCAGGCCATACCGTCTACATCGGCAGCCGGGATGCTGACCGCGGTCGACGCGCCGCCGAACAGTTGAGCGCACGGGCCGTTCAGCTCGACGTCACTGACGATGCGTCCGTACTCGCCGCGGCCGAGACCATCGAGGCAGACGGTGGGCTCGACGTGCTGGTCAACAATGCCGGCATCGCACCGGATTGCAGCGCTCCCAACGCCATAGTCGGCGCTGGCGAGGTGACCGCGGAATTGATGCGGAAGACGTTCGAGACCAACGTTTTCGGCATGGTCCGCGCACTGCACGCGTTTCTGCCACAGCTGCAGCGCTCGGCCGCCGCGGTGGTGGTCAACGTCAGCAGTGGGCTGGCATCCCTGACCCGGGCCTCCACCGAAGGCACAGCGGCATACGCCTACCCCGGCGTCGCCTACCCAGCATCCAAGACCGCCGTCAACGCCATCACCCTGCGCTACGCACAGGCATTCCCCACCATCCGAATCAACGCCGTGGAGCCCGGATTCACCAGCACCGACCTCAATGCAGGAACCGGCACACAGACCGTCGAGCAGGGCGCCGAAATCATCGTGCGCATGGCCCAAATCGACCACGACGGCCCTACCGGCGGATACTTCGACGCCGAAGGCACCGTCCCTTGGTGATCAAAACCTAGTGAAGTCAAGTACCCGATAATGCCGCTGGTCGGGCTGAGCGAAACGGCCATACCGTAGGTGGTGCCAGTCTTCCCACTGAACGGTTACACGGCCCTGGCGTGTTCCGGCCCTCAACCAGAATCGTCACGAAGATGATCGTCCCGCACGGCCCGGGTCGACGTCACGATGTTCGCAACCCGAGATGCTGCAAGCAATCTCGTGGCACCAACCTTAAAGTAGCCTGGCCGCACCAAGCCGATAACGAACACCGGGAAGCCA
>NZ_JAINZY010000043.1:0-3382 GCF_019890715.1 Nocardia coffeae
TGTTCCGGCGGTGTCCTACTCTCCCACACCCTGTCGAGTGCAGTACCATCGGCGCAGGTGGCCTTAGCTTCCGGGTTCGGAATGGGACCGGGCGTTTCCCCACCGCTATAGCCGCCGTAACACTATGAAACTATCCACAGAGAGCCAGTAACCAGAAAACACACGTTTCCTGATCCTGTCTGCCTGTATCTGTGTGTTGTTTCAGATACCGCACAGTGGACGCGTAGCCTCTTCGTCAGTAAGCCCTCGGCCTATTAGTACCAGTCACCTCCACACGTTACCGTGCTTCCAGTTCTGGCCTATCAACCCAATGATCTGTTGGGGGCCTTAACCCTTCAAGAGGGAGAGAAACCTCATCTTGGAACAGGCTTCCCGCTTAGATGCTTTCAGCGGTTATCCCTTCCGAACGTAGCCAACCAGCCATGCTCCTGGCGGAACAACTGGCACACCAGAGGTTCGTCCGTCCCGGTCCTCTCGTACTAGGGACAGCCTTCCTCAAGTTTCTAACGCGCGCGGCGGATAGAGACCGAACTGTCTCACGACGTTCTAAACCCAGCTCGCGTGCCGCTTTAATGGGCGAACAGCCCAACCCTTGGGACCTACTCCAGCCCCAGGATGCGACGAGCCGACATCGAGGTGCCAAACCATCCCGTCGATATGGACTCTTGGGGAAGATCAGCCTGTTATCCCCGGGGTACCTTTTATCCGTTGAGCGACACCACTTCCACACGTAGGTGCCGGATCACTAGTCCCGACTTTCGTCCCTGCTCGACCTGTCAGTCTCACAGTCAAGCTCCCTTGTGCACTTACACTCAACACCTGATTACCAACCAGGCTGAGGGAACCTTTGGGCGCCTCCGTTACATTTTAGGAGGCAACCGCCCCAGTTAAACTACCCACCAGGCACTGTCCCTGAACCAGATCATGGCCCGAGGTTAGAAGTCCAATACGACCAGAGTGGTATTTCAACGACGACTCCCACGACACTAGCGTGCCGCTTTCACAGTCTCCCACCTATCCTACACAAACCGTACCGAACACCAATACCAAGCTATAGTGAAGGTCCCGGGGTCTTTTCGTCCTGCCGCGCGTAACGAGCATCTTTACTCGTAATGCAATTTCGCCGAGTCTGTGGTGGAGACAGCAGAGAAGTCGTTACGCCATTCGTGCAGGTCGGAACTTACCCGACAAGGAATTTCGCTACCTTAGGATGGTTATAGTTACCACCGCCGTTTACCGGGGCTTAAATTCTCAGCTTCGCCCTTACGAGCTAACCGGTCCTCTTAACCTTCCGGCACCGGGCAGGCGTCAGTCCGTATACATCGTCTTACGACTTCGCACGGACCTGTGTTTTTAGTAAACAGTCGCTTCTCTCTGGTCTCTGCGACCACCCCCAGCTCCCCGTGCAAGACGGTTCACCAGACATGGCCCTCCTTCTCCCGAAGTTACGGAGGTATTTTGCCGAGTTCCTTCACCACAGTTCCCTCGATCGCCTCAGTATTCTCTACCTGACCACCTGTGTCGGTTTGGGGTACGGGCCGTGTACCAACTCACTAGAGGCTTTTCTCGGCAGCATAGGATCACTGAATTCACCTCAAACGGCTACGCATCACCTCTCAGGCACATGAGACACGGATTTGCCTATGTCTCGCCCTACAGGCTTACACCACGTAATCCACCACGTGGCCCAGCTACCTTCCTGCGTCACCCCATCGCTTGACTACTACAATCAGGGTCCCGTGCAGCCACATCTCCTCACCCGAAGGTGATAGATCCGCTTTTGGACGGTTAGCACAACTGATTCGCCATTGGGCGCGGATACACGGGTACGGGAATATCAACCCGTTGTCCATCGACTACGCCTGTCGGCCTCGCCTTAGGTCCCGACTCACCCTGGGCGGATTAACCTGGCCCAGGAACCCTTGGTCATTCGGCGGACGAGTTTCTCACTCGTCTTTCGCTACTCATGCCTGCATTCTCACTCGCGCAGCCTCCACAACTAGGTCACCCCGCTGCTTCCCTGGCTACACGACGCTCCCCTACCCACCCAGTCGACTGGCCCGAAGGCGATCTAATGACTGAGTGCCGCGGCTTCGGCGGTGTACTTGAGCCCCGCTACATTATCGGCGCAGGATCACTTGACCAGTGAGCTATTACGCACTCTTTCAAGGGTGGCTGCTTCTAAGCCAACCTCCTGGTTGTCTAAGCGACCCCACATCCTTTTCCACTTAGTACACGCTTAGGGGCCTTAGCCGGCGATCTGGGCTGTTTCCCTCTCGACTACGAAGCTTATCCCCCGCAGTCTCACTGCCACGCTCTCACACACCGGCATTCGGAGTTTGGCTGACTTCGGTAAGCTTGTAGGCCCCCTAGGCCATCCAGTAGCTCTACCTCCAGTGTGAAACACGTGACGCTGCACCTAAATGCATTTCGGGGAGAACCAGCTATCACGGAGTTTGATTGGCCTTTCACCCCTACCCACAACTCATCCCCTCAGTTTTCAACCTAAGTGGGTTCGGGCCTCCACGACGTCTTACCGTCGCTTCACCCTGGCCATGGGTAGATCACTCCGCTTCGGGTCCATAGTGTGCGACTCAAAACGCCCTATTCGGACTCGCTTTCGCTACGGCTCCCCCACACGGGTTAACCTCGCCACACACCGATGACTCGCAGGCTCATTCTTCAAAAGGCACGCCATCACCAAACAAGTCAGCTCTGACGGATTGTAAGCGCACGGTTTCAGGTACTATTTCACTCCCCTCCCGGGGTACTTTTCACCTTTCCCTCACGGTACTAGTCCGCTATCGGTCACCAGGGAGTATTCAGGCTTACCGGGTGGTCCCGGCAGATTCACAGCAGATTTCACGGGCCCGCTGCTACTCGGGTACTCGATACAAGAGAGAACGCATTTTCGCTTACCGGACTCTCACCGTCTACGGTTGGCCATCCCAGACCAATTCAGCTAACACGAACTTTTCTGACTCTCGCCCAGATCGGCAGAACTAGGAAATCGAGCCCCACAACCCCGGCCATGCAACGACTGCCGCCTATCACACATAACCGGTTTAGCCTCATCCGCTTTCGCTCGCCACTACTCACGGAATCACAATTGTTTTCTCTTCCTGTGGGTACTGAGATGTTTCACTTCCCCACGTTCCCTCCACACACCCTATATATTCAGATGCGGGTAACACGACATCACTCGTGCTGGGTTTCCCCATTCGGAAATCCTCGGATCTCAGCTCGGTTGACAGCTCCCCGAGGCTTATCGCAGCCTCCTACGTCCTTCATCGGCTCCTGGTGCCAAGGCATCCACCGTACGCTCTTACACACTTACTAACAAAGATGCTCGCGTCCACTGTGCAGTTCTCAAACAACACAC
>NZ_JAINZY010000044.1:0-2559 GCF_019890715.1 Nocardia coffeae
GCCGTCGGGCATGCGGCAGCGGTCGTGGTCGCAGGTGTAGGGCCGCTTGTTCGGGTCGCTGACCATGCTGTGTCGGCTGTAGGACCACACGTGGGCGTCGGTGCGGTCGACCAGTACGCAGTACACGGTCCGGCCGTTGGCTACATGGGCGACATCACCGGTGTTCTCGCAGTAACTGAGCAATGTGACCAAGGGGCCCGGCGGCGCCGGTGGTGCCGCAGGCGGTGGTGCACTGGAGCCGCTGCCAGATGGAAGGAGTGGTTCGGCTGCTGCAGCAGCCGAACCGATCAACAGCGCTGTCGCGCCGATGGCTCCCGCGATCAGCCGGAGCGCAGTCCGTTGCGGTACATGACGAGACATCGCTGTTCCTCTTGTTTGGTCGAGATCTATTGGTCGAGATCGCTTTTCCTGCGATCGAAGGAAAAGTCCTCTATCCAGCGGAACCGGTCGACGCTGGCGGACCTGGCGTCGGCCCCAGGTCGGCCGGACGATTGAACGGGCAGTAGTTGTCCACTGCGGCACCGGCGATCCGATCGCCGACCCAGGTGCCGAAGCGTGAAGTCCCAATCCGCCGGACCTCTGCGGCGGTGAGGCCACCGCCGGCGAAGCCCATGCATATCTGATGGGCTAGCTGGATCCCATCGGCCTGCCAACCCGCGGATGCCCCGATCAGACCCGCCTCGATCAGGAAAGCACGGTCAGTGCCGGAGTACGAGTCCGCAGACGCGGTGCCCGAAAGCAGCGCGACCGCGGTAACACCTGCCGCGCAGACGACGAGAGCAAGTTTCCTCATCTGGATTGCCTTTCATTCTCTCACTGAAGGATCTGGCTGGTCAGGCAGCTGATCGGGGGGTGTCGCTCTGCGGGGCAACCCGTCACCACCTGCCATGTTGAATTCCCCGGTGTTCCGTGCAACGAGGGCTACAACCAGCGGGCGACACCGCCGTGGTGCGAACAGGTGCCCGCGCGATGTCGGCTGAAGCTGTAGGTACCGTCCTTGCACTGGGCGGTTGCCCCGTCTGGGGCGGTGGGAGCTTGCTCCGGGCGCAGGACGCAGACGTGGTCGACGTTTTCGTATTCGTCTGCGCCACAAGTGATCAGGACTGGGGCGGCGGTAGCTTGCGGGGCCAGGACCGAAACCAGACCCACGCCGGCGGCGAACAACCAGGTCGCGAGTGCGACTCGACGAGCTGGTGGCCTGCGCGTTCCAGCAAGGCCACTATGACGGCGAGCGTCGCTGTTCACTTGTGACTCCCTACGACCGTTGAACTCACAGCCGGAGGAAACTCCAGCGCCCGAGCCGAAGCTAGCCGTAATCCATTGCGGCTGTCCACATTCCGCTGCCGATTAGGGTGGGCTGCGGGTAACAAACGGACCGGTTTCCGTATTCACTCACCCCGCTGGGCGGCGCAACAATGACATCAGGGCCTCGCCAGGTGCCGTCATCAGGCGTCGTGCGGGGGTACACCCCAGCACCACGCTTCGACCTTCGCTGAAAGTATCCGCATCGGCGTACCGACGAAATCTGTTGTGGGCGAACGAATTCCAGATATTCTTGTGTGTTACAGCTCGGGCAGCCGAAGCACGTCCGGGGGGAACCGATATGTCGTATCAGCGAGTGTTGCTCATTGCCGCTGTCACCGGCGCGCTGATCACTGCGGCAACGCAGGTGGCGGCGCAGCCGCCGATCAATCAGCAGGCGCAGATCGTGGCATGGGTCAACGACAACCACGGTTGGCTGGTGCTGTTGCGGCGCGGGCATTACAACGCGGTCGCCGATCAGGGATTCGGCTTCGACAAGGCGGTGCACAAGCACAACCTGACCGATTCGACGATCATCACCGCCGTGGTGCACGACCCCGGCGCCAGCGGAGTCGGGGTGCCGGTGAGGATCGTGTTAGGCCGCCGGCTGACAGGCCCGCTGGAAAACAGCTGAATGCCATAATCGCTGATCAGCTGGTGGGGTTGCCCGGGGCGAGGTGGCGGTAGATGGTCTTGGGGGAGACGTTGAAGGTCTCGGCGATCTGGGTGAGCGTGTACTTCCGCTTGCTCGCCCGTCACGTTCTTCGTACATCTCGCGTGCCTTGCTCACCTGGAGTTCGGTCAGGGCGGGAGGCCGGCCGCCGGTGCGGCCGCGGGCGCGGGCGGATTCGAGGCCTTCGAGGGTGCCTTCGCTGATCAGGTCGGCGGTCATTTCGTCCATGGCGGCGATGACGTGGAACAGGAACCGGCCGGCCGGGGTGGTGGTGTCGATGCCCTGTTTGAGCACGATGAGGTCGATGCCGTGTTCGTCGAGTTGGGCGGCGAGTTCGGTCATGTGGCGGACTGAGCGGAACGGCCGCGACAGGCGGGTGATCACCAGTTTCGTCGCCGCGGCGGAGGTGTTCGAAGCATTTGTCCCATTCCGGGCGGCGAGCGAGTCTGCCGGATGCCTTGTCGACCCAGATCCGTTCGCACCCGGCGGCATTGAGTGCGTCGAGCTGGGAGTCGTCTTTCTGTCCCCGGGTCGATACTCGCGCATATCCGAAGCGGCCCATGGGCGGAACTGTCCCACAAAGG
>NZ_JAINZY010000045.1:0-1886 GCF_019890715.1 Nocardia coffeae
GTGGTCTTCAGTTCGAGACGGCGGGGGAGCAGGGGGGCGCCCGCGCCCAGCGTGACGGGGGCGATGGAGACGATGATTTCGTCTAGCAGGCCCTGATCGGCGAATTGGCCGACCAGCTCGCCGCCGCCCATTAGCCAGAGGTCTTTGCCGTCGGCGGCCGCGGCCATCTCCTTGTGTACGACCTCCACCGGCTTCGAGGTCAATCGGACGTCGCGGTCGTCGTCGAAGGCCGGGAACTCGCGATGGGTGAACACCCAGGTCGGCATGTTGTAAGGCCAGGGCTCGGTGGAATTCTCATTGATCCATTGATAGGTGCTCGAGCCCATGGCGATCACGCCCGCACCAGCCGCGAACCGGTTCAGTCCCAGCGGGCCGTCCCAGTCGACCTGCCGAGAAAGCAGCCAATCCAGGTTGTGGTCGGGGGTCGCCAGGAAGCCGTCCAGGCTAGTAGCGGTGTGGTAGACGGTCTTGAAGGTCACGTCATCCTCTCTGGTGTAGCCATTCGATGGGATCACCGTCTCCGATTTCGGTTCCGGCGATGGATAACTCGGCTCGCAGCCAATGTCGTACGAGATACCTGCGGTGGGTGGAGTAGCTGAGGATATGGGCGATCACGCTGCCGATGACAAAGCTCTGCGGCGGCTCGCACAGTGCATCGATCAGGGTGTCGTCCCACCCGCCACGCCGGGTGAGTTCGCGGATGGTATCCAGCCACCGAACCGCCACGCGCTCATGGCGTTTCACCAAATCCGGGAGAGCGTCGTCGGCGGCCGTCGGGATGTCCTCGCCGTCGATCGCGGCCAGCCACACCTCCTTCGACTCGATGAGATGGGCGAGCACGGTGGCGATGGATTCCTCGGGCCCCCGGAACGACTCCACCACCAGGCCCGGCATTCGCACCCGCCGGTACTGCGATTCGTCGAGTTGCGCTGCCACACCGAGAAGTTCGCCGGTGTCGTCGATATCGTGATGGATCAGCAGGGTCGTGGGATCCAGCGCGGCCTGTTCTTTCGGCGCACTCGTCACCCACAGCGACATGGGCGGGTGAAAGTGGATGCCATTGCTCGTGGGCAACCACCGTCGGCGCTCGTCCGCGGGAGTCAGGCTCGGCGGATGCCCGAAGACGGCGCTGAACGCGCGGCTGAAACCCTCCACCGAGTCGTACCCGGCCGCGAACGCAACGTCGGTCACCGACTTACCCGTCGACAGCTCCCACACCGCCCGCTCCAGCAGCACCCGCCGCTTCAGCGCCACCGGCGGCTCGCCGGTACCGCGCGAGAATTGCCGGGTGAAATGGAACGGCGAAACGAAGGCATCAGCCGCCATCGCACCGAGCGTGGTGTTGTTCTCGTCCAGCACCGCGTCGAGCAGTTCGCGTAGTCGATCTCGTCCGGTCTTGGCCACACGACGAGTCTGCCAACGCGGCCCCGAAACCCGCTTGACCGATCTTGCTCAGCCTGCGACTCCACCACGGCGTACGGGTTCAGGCCGTACTCACACTGCCTATCCCGCGCAGGAACCCCAGCCTCTCGACCTCAGCCTTCACCGCCTGCGCCGAGGCCTCTACTGGGCCGGTCGACAGCCACCGCAACCGCGATACCCCAGCGAGGGATCGGTGACCAGCAGCGCGTCCAACTCCGTACACCGCTCAGGGGTGAACCCATGCGCGAGCCGGTCGCAGGTCTCGGTCTGGGCCTGGTGGCGGGCGTGTGCGACTCGTTCCACCACCGTCGCCGCGCCCAGCCAAATCACATGCCGGTGAGTGTGTCCCGCTCAGCGAGGTCCGCTCACGCCCCATCGGCGGGTGTCGCGCCCGCGTCTCACCGACGTTCTGACCGACCTCGGGCTCCTCGTGGATGACACGACAGCCGCAGTCAGATCCTGGA
>NZ_JAINZY010000046.1:0-1758 GCF_019890715.1 Nocardia coffeae
TCGGCTGGTTCGGCGGGGAAGGAGCAGGGTTGATGTATACGGAGTTGTTGGCGAATATCGCGATTCTGGTGTTGTCGGGTTTCGTGGGTTTCGCGGTGATTTCGAAGGTTCCCAATACCCTGCACACGCCGTTGATGTCGGGGACGAACGCGATTCACGGGATCGTGGTGCTGGGTGCGTTGGTGACGTTGGGGAATGTGAAAGACCCCTCGATCTTGACGCAGATCATCTTGTTCGTGGCGGTGGTGTTCGGGACGTTGAACGTGATCGGTGGTTTCGTGGTCACGGACCGGATGCTGGGCATGTTCAAGGGTAAGAAGCCCGGGGCCGAGTCCGGTGAGAAGGCGGGTCGTTGATGCATACTTTCGACAATGTCAGTTATCTGGTGAACGGCCTGTATATTGTCGCGTTCGCTTTGTTCATTTACGGTTTGATGGGTTTGACCGGCCCGAAGACCGCGGTCCGGGGGAATTTGATCGCGGCGGCGGGCATGGTCATCGCGGTCGTGGCGACGTTGATTTCGGTGCGGCACACCAGTAACTGGATCCTGATCGTGGCGGGGATCGTGGTGGGTGTGGTGTTGGGGGTGCCGCCGGCGCGGTTCACGAAGATGACCGCGATGCCGCAGTTGGTGGCCGCGTTCAATGGTGTGGGTGGTGGCACGGTCGCGTTGATCGCGTGGTCCGAGTTCATCAACTCGCACGGGTTCTCGCATTTCGACGAGCAGCCCACCGTGCACATCGTGGTCGGATCGTTGTTCGCGGCGATCATCGGGTCGGTGTCGTTCTGGGGGTCGTTGATCGCGTTCGGGAAGTTGCAGGAGATCTTGCCGGGGCGTCCGATCGGTGTCGGGAGGCTGCAGCAGCCGCTGAACTTGGTGTTGTTCGTGGGTGCGGTGGTGTGTGCGGTGGTGATCGGGGTCGGGGCGACCGGGCACGGGGTGTCGCAGGTGTGGATGATCGCGGTGCTGGTGTTGGCGGGTGTGCTGGGGTTGATGGTGGTGTTGCCGATCGGTGGCGCGGATATGCCGGTGGTGATCTCGCTGTTGAACGCGTTGACCGGGTTGTCCGCCGCGGCGGCGGGGTTGGCGTTGAACAACACCGCGATGATCGTGGCGGGCATGATCGTCGGCGCGTCGGGCAGTATTTTGACGAATTTGATGGCCAAGGCGATGAACCGGTCGATTCCCGCGATCGTGGCCGGTGGGTTCGGTGGCGGGGGTACCGCGCCGGCCGCCGGTGGTGGGGAGCAGCGCCAGGCCAAGGCGACCAGTGCCGCGGACGCGGCGATCCAGATGGCGTATGCGAATCAGGTGATCGTGGTGCCCGGTTACGGTATGGCCGTGGCCCAGGCCCAGCATGCGGTCAAGGAGATGGCGTCGCTGCTCGAGGCCAAGGGGGTGGAGGTGAAGTACGCGATCCACCCGGTCGCGGGTCGTATGCCCGGTCATATGAACGTGTTGCTGGCCGAGGCGGAGGTGTCTTATGACGCGTTGAAGGAGATGGATGACATCAATGGTGAGTTCTCCCGGACGGATGTGGCGTTGGTGATCGGTGCGAACGATGTCACCAACCCGGCCGCGCGGGAGGATTCGGCCAGCCCGATCTATGGGATGCCGGTGTTGAATGTGGATCAGGCACACAGTGTGATCGTGTTGAAACGGTCGATGAATTCCGGGTTCGCCGGGATCGACAACCCATTGTTCTACGCGGACCACACCTCGATGCTGTTCGGCGACGCCAAGAAATCCGTCTCCGC
>NZ_JAINZY010000048.1:0-1624 GCF_019890715.1 Nocardia coffeae
TCTCGCCAACCACCGCATCACACTCGACGGACGTCGTCAGCGGCTCGGCGACCTCGGCCACCGAGCGATAACCCGCTGGCTCGACCATCGCCGCCGAACCTGGCCACACACCACCAACCCCACCTGCTGGTCACCTGGAGAACCGTTCACGGAACAGCGCCGATAAGCCCAATGTTCTTCAGCCACTACATGAGTCGCGTCGGATCCAGCGTCGACCGCATCCGCGCCGACCGCATCCTGCACGAAGCCCTCACCGCCGGCGCCGACCGTTGCACCTGACGCTCGTCTTCGGCATCTCCCACAACACCGCCGCCCGCTACGCCGCCGTCGCCGAGCACCTGCTCACCGGCGAACTCGAACATCCGCCAGCCCACTGAGCAGAATCGGCAATCGGTAGACTTCCGCGGAACCCATCGCGAATCCTGGTGCCACACACGGAAATGCCGTGAGTTCCCGTTGAAGTCCCTCAGTCCCAGTGAACTCACGGGGGACGTGCCGGTAAGGATCGTGTCACCAGCCGCAAGTCGGGGTGAAAGGCGAGCGCAGGGGCCGGTAAGGGTCATGTCATCTACCGCAATTGTCCTGTGTCGGTGATGGTCTCGGTGTAGCTTGCGCGGCTGTGGCACTTCGTCACAGATCTCAGCCCCGAGCAAGAGATCCGCATTCTGGAAGTGCTGTTCACTCTGCTCGATCAATTCCTTGCCGAACGTGAAAGCCTCAACTGAGGTTCAAGTCCCGCCCGCGAGCTCAGCCGCCGCGAGCCACTCGACGAAGTGGGCGAAGTCGCTGTGCAGTAATCCGATTCGCGGATCCACGCGGTGCAGCAGCGCCCCGTCGCCATGATGGTCGGATACCCATTCGCGGTCGTTGTCGCTGATCTCGTCATCGACCCAGATGAATGGCCGACACGCGGCCCATTCGACCAGAGTCCGTGTCTTCCAATGCAACCCGAACCATTCGTCGATCTGATGGTCCGTCCGGTCCGGCCATTCCACGACCGCCAACGCCGGTAAACCCAGCAATGGACCGACAACCTGGTTCGCTTCGTGAACCCAGGTTGTCGCCCACACCAGCTCACAGGACAGGTCCAAGAGCAGCGGCCCCAGCTCACGGTCGACTCGGGTCGTGAGCGGGTTCGTGCAGCGCGGCCGTTCGTCCACGGTCGATGGCTGGTGGTCTGCAGGCATGGCGCCGAAAGGTACGAGCGGACCGTCAACATCAAGAAAAAGCAGCGGGCGACGCGGTGTGTCCATCGTGTTGAAGGTTAGCCCTGAACCGACATTGGCACGATGCACAGGTAACGCAACGACATGCCGCGAACCGCACGGTGCGGGTTGCTGGGCTGGTGAACGATGTCGTTCGCGAATGGCAGTACGTCAGTGCAAGGGATCGTGGTCTGCGGGCTGGCTGTAGAAGATTGATTCAAGTGATTGACGTAGTGGGCGATCCAGTGGCTTTCCGCCGGTGTCGAGGCCAGGCGCAGGATTGTCTGCGAATCCGGCGATCTGCTCGGATCTCCCGTCGGCGGTGGTGGCCCAGACCTGAGTGTCCGCCGGCCGCCAGATGACCACCGTATCTGGGTAATGGCTGAGTTCGGCCAGCATCGCATCGGGTCCGCGGAAGG
>NZ_JAINZY010000049.1:0-1490 GCF_019890715.1 Nocardia coffeae
GTGATACCCCGATCCCGTTCCTGCGGATCGTAATCGGTGACGGTGTTGCCCTCGTGCACCTCGCCACGCCGATGGATCTCCCCGGCGAGGTACAGCATGCGTTCGGTGACGGTGGTCTTCCCGGCATCGACATGGGCGAGGATGCCCAGATTGCGAACAATGGCCGGGTTAGGTCGAGACAGGTTGGTACGCACGATATTCGGTCGTTTCTGCTGATCCGGATCAGGACAGCGCAATTCCCGGACACGAGCGCCCGCGGGCAGCTCGCACGGGCCCGTGACGGGCCGGTGGACGGTCCGGTCCCTCAGTGTCGGCCGCGCGGCCGACACCGGGGCCGCGAAGACACCAGAATCACCTCGAACCGAGACCGGGTGGCGACGATCGCACAGTGCACGCCTCGCATCGCTCCCCTCCTCCGGTCGAGAAACCGCGGAGCACCCCTCACACGGTGAGATCGAGGCGATCGCCGAGAAGTCCTCGGCGAAACCGATTTTCGAGTCCGTCGTGCAGTGCGCCATCGTCGCAACCTCCCCTTGATCTTCGAACGATGCAGGCAGGTTACCGAGACCCACCGACAGAATCACCCCATCTGACCTGCACATATCTCTCACCTTGGAGATGCGTTCCGAAGGCGCCGGCTGTCGGTGCCCCGGCATAGCTTCACCGGACAGATCCGATCGAGTTGCCAACGGACTCCAGGGGGTTCATCCGTCATGTGCGTCAAGAATTCGTTCAACACCTTGCCCGCGGGCTTTCCCGCCGGACACGTCGTCTCCGCCGAGGGAGGCCGCGGCCGACCGGTCATGTGGGTGTCCGAGCAAGCCGGTCCCGACATCCAGCGGTGGTGGGAGCCGATGTTCGACGACCATCCCCAGACCGGCCTGTATCCACTGCTACTCGATGAATCCCTCGATATCGACCTGCTGGGCACCGCCCCGACCGCCGACGTCATCGAGCGCGTCCCGGGCGACCAGCTCATCCGCGAGTACTTCGACTTTTCGGGCAACGGATGGCCCGGATTCGCTCCGGCACAACGGTTGGCCGTACATCCCGGATACGCCGCCGCCCGCCTGGCCTCCGAGGGAGCCGATACAGCCCGGCTCGCACTGGTTCCCAGCGTCCGCGGCGCGGATACTCCGGCACTGATCGGTTGGACCGGCGCGATGGATTACACCTGGGACGTCGAGAAGATCTCCGCGGTATTGCGTACCTGGGAGGACAGGTTCGGCGTCCGAGTGGTCCGGCTCGGCGGCACCACTCTGGAACTGTCGGTGGCCGCACCGCCGTCGACCATCACCGAGGCCCGACGAATCACCTTGGAGCACGCGGGATTCTGCCCGAGTATCTGGCAGGAGGAGGTCGCGCTGAACAGCTATGCGACCGGCCTCGTCAAACGCTCGGCCTGGCGATTCCAGTGGGCGTGACTCCGTCCGATCTTCCCCGGAAATAAGGAAAGGCCCCCAGCATCAGCTGGGGGCCTTCCACAAAAT